>NZ_FOPI01000055.1:0-395 GCF_900113455.1 Ligilactobacillus ruminis DSM 20403 = NBRC 102161
GTGTCTTGAGCTCGCGTTCTCGAGTGCCGTTGCGGCTGTCCGTGCGTTCTTCTGACCGTTCGTAAGGCTCAGCCTTGAGTTGAGCAGTGGATTCCGCCATCAGAATACTATTGAGACTTTTACGCAGCAGTTCGCGAAATGCCTGATCGTGATCCTTTGAAAGAAGTTGTAGAATTTCCTCTTGATTTAAGGTAATATTTAATTGAGCCATTTGTTTGTCCTCCTAGTATTATTTTGTTAGGTGATTTAATTATACCTGGGAGACGAGCACTTGGCTCTCTTTTTTTTATCAATTTACACCATTATACGGGCATAACCACATTTTAGTAACATTTTTCAAAATTTTGGAGATTTTGTTCTACTTTCTGAGCCGCGCGGGCCGAATTTGGAGTCAG
>NZ_FOPI01000055.1:410-5096 GCF_900113455.1 Ligilactobacillus ruminis DSM 20403 = NBRC 102161
GGTAGAACATTTTTCAAAATTTTGGAGATTTTGTTCTACTTTCTGAGCCGCGAGGACCGAATTTGGAGTCAGAGGTAGAGCATTTTTTCAATTTTGGTGAATTTTGTTCTACTTTCGAGCCCGCACGCCCTGAATTTGGACCAGCCAGTAGACAAAAATCACACATTCACTACGTTTTTTGTCTACTTTTGGTACCGCGCACCCCGATTCAGACGTACGGCAGAGATTACGCCAAAGCAAGAGACTTTGAGACGATGTTTGATGCCGGTGTCTCTGCATTTTAATGCGTTTTGAAAATTTTTGAATCCTTATCACGGAAGCTTTCTCGTTTCGTTGCCGTCCGCGCATCAAAAGCTGTCCGCGCTTTATCCAAAGCATTGCATTATCAACGATAGAAAAGCGACCCGCCACTTGCCGTTTCGGACTTGGACGCGTCGCTAAAACAATATCTAATTTTCCACGCTGACGAACGTGTTGAATTTCAAGTAGCGGTAGTGGAACCTCATGTTGGAGAATTCGAACGGAGTACCGTTGTCAAGAAAGAAAATGCCTTCCATGATGCCGGCCGGCTCCGTATCTTTCAGACCAAGAAGTTCCTGGTCACGGGTTGTGGACGGCTCGGCAAAAACGGAGAGAAATGATTTGGTTACGGAAAGGTTTTGTTCGTTTTGCATATAGTTGAAGATTGAGCCGGAAATAATCTTGGGCGTGAGATCCGGCACGAGTTTGATGGGTATGTATCCCGTTTCGATCATGAAAGGCTCGTTTTCGAAGAGTCGCAACCGGACGATTTTGTAAACGAAATCTGTGGGTTTCAAGAAGAGGTCGCGCTGAAGTTCTTCAGTCGGCTTTTCAACTTCGAATTCGAGGACTTTGATTTGAGGCTTTTGACCGTTCATTTTGAAGTTGTCGGTGACTCCGAGATTCTTTCCTTCTTCATAGTTAAAAACTGATTCGTTTTTCAAATACAGAGGATTGATGAAGGTGCCGGACCCGCGCTTCTTGAAGATGATGCCGTCGCTTGCCATGCGTGTCAAGGCGCGTTTGATCGAACTGCGGCTGACTTCGTATTCAAGTGCCAGCGTGCGTTCGTCAGGGAGACGCATTTCCTTGAATTCGCCGGAGAAGATTCGTTTCTTGAGATCGGCGATGATTTGTTTATAGATGAGTTCTGCCATGTGAACACCTCTTTTCGCTTGAATCATACTTACTCAATTTAAGCATACTGTAGCGTTTCAAGCAAGAAAAGGTTAAAATGAAAAGGACGGGAAAAAGCGTTTAGGAAATATTATTATTTTTTAGTAAATTTTAGTTACATTTCCGCCAATCTATAGTAAAATATAAGAGGATAAATTTTAATTCCTGAACAGGAGGAAAAAATATGGCAGTTTTAGTATTAGGCGGTGCCGGCTACATCGGTTCCCACACAGTTGATCGTCTGGTCGAACAAGGCCAAGACGTCGTCGTTGTTGACAGCCTGGTAACGGGGCACAAGGCAGCCGTTAGACCGGAGGCAAAGTTTTATCAGGGGGATTTGGCTGACAAGCCGTTCATGCGCAAAGTCTTTTCTGAAAATCCGGAGATTGATGCGGTGATTCATTTTGCTGCATTTTCATTGGTTGCAGAATCAATGAAGGATCCGTTGAAATATTTCGACAACAACACTGCCGGAATGGTCAAGCTGCTTGAAGTCATGCATGAATTCAACGTCAACTACATTGTCTTTTCATCAACGGCTGCAACGTACGGAATTCCCGAAAAGATGCCGATCAAAGAAGACGATCCGCAAAATCCGATCAATCCATACGGCGAAAGCAAGCTGATGATGGAAAAAATCATGCGTTGGGCGGATCAGGCATACGGCGTCAAATTCGTTGCTTTGCGCTACTTCAACGTTGCCGGTGCCAAGCCGGACGGCTCGATCGGCGAAGATCACCATCCTGAAACGCACTTGCTTCCGATTGTTTTGCAAGTTGCTCAAGGAAAGCGCGAAAAGCTTCAAATTTTCGGCAACGACTATAACACGCCTGATGGCACGAACGTTCGCGATTACGTTCATCCGTTCGATTTGGCGGATGCGCATATTTTGGCCGTCGACTATTTGCGCAAGGGCAATGAATCAAATGCCTTCAACCTTGGTTCTTCGACTGGATTTTCCAACCTTGAAATCGTTGAAGCTGCACGAGACGTCACGGGCAAACCGATCCCGGCCGAAATGGCACCTCGTCGCGGCGGTGATCCGGACTCGTTGATCGCATGCTCCGACAAGGCTCGCGAAGTTTTGGGATGGAAACCGCAATTTGACGATATTCACAAGATCATCGAAACGGCCTGGGCATGGCATTCCACGCATCCGAACGGCTACGATGACAAATAATAATTAAAAATGCAGTGCTTTGAACCGTCACGTGGCGGAACGAAGCCCTGCATTTTTTAATGTCGCTTTGTTTTTGAACTTTGCCCTGCAACGCAGGGAAAAATCTGCTTTGTTTCAGATGCTGTGAAACGAAGCTCTGCATTTTTCAGCATGCAAAAACTTCTGAATCTTGATCTGCAACCGTGCATGGAAAGAAACATAATCAGACCAATTTCATCAATGGCTGCGCCTCTTCTGAACTGATCGGCAGGAAGGCCAATCCGACGGCTTCCTCGTCAATCGTCAGACGGTAGTCGTCTTGCAATGAAGGGATGATGCTGCTGAGTTTGTTAAGCTGTTCTGATTCAAAACGCGCAAATGAGAAGTTTCTGTGCGAGCGTAATCTGTTTTCGAGATCGATGCTGAAGATTACGTCGAGAAAATGACCGTTTCCGTTTGACATTCTCCACTCTTTGCTTTTGCTTGAACGCGATTCGCGTTTTTGAATAACCGTATCATTCATAATAAATTGTCCTCCTTGATTTGCCTATGGGTATACCATACTCTTGGAAAAAAGAAATTTCAAGCATTCAGTTGCAGAAAATAAGCAAATAATTAAAAATAGGTGTTTATAATGCTTATATAAGCATAAAACTCGTAAGGATATGCAAAAATAAGGATTGAAACCGGAATATACCAATTTGCTATGATAAAAAAATATTAATTTATTTGATTGCAAGCGCTTTTATTTTCGGACTTGATGAGATAAAATAAAAAGGTAGGAAAAAGCATCTGGAGGGAAAAAGAATGGATATCATAAAAAAAGAACTCGATAGCTACGATGGTCATAAGGTAACGAAAATTACGCTTATCAACGATAACGGCGTTGAAATTTCGTGCCTGACGATGGGCGCAATCTGGCAAGAATTTCTTGTTCCGGCTGGAAATTCCAAAAAGAACATGCTCTTGGGGTTTGAACATACTGAAGAGTATTATAAGAATGAGCAATGCGTCTGCAAATCGATCGGACGCGTCGGCGGTCGAATTGCCAATGCTAAGTGCGTCATCAACGGCAAGCAGGTTTCTCTTCCTGCAAATGATCACGGAAATACGCTTCACGGCGGCTTCCATGGATTTACTGAATGGAATTGGAACTACACGACTTCACAGAATAAAAACAGCGTGAGCGTCATTTTCCAAAAGAAAATCACGGAAGAAATGGATGGTTTCCCAGGTGATATTTTGGCAACTATTATTTACACGTTGAACAATAATAACAAAGTAACGATTGCATACAGTGCTTTGGGCGGGGAAGTCGACACGCTCTTTAACCCAACGATGCACGTTTACTTCAATCCGAGCGATCGACCCGATTTGAGCACGCTTTCTCTAAAAATCAACAGCCACGAATTTCTTGATCTTGGCGAGAACAACATTCCGACGGGACGCATTCGCGAAGTGGAAGGAACGCCATGTGATTTCAGAGACTTCAGAAATCTTAAGGATGCTGATGAAGAAAAAGGCGGGTTTGACGATGTTTTCGTTGTAAACGAACCGGGACACGCAGCTTTGCCGATTGCCGTCTTGCGCGATGAGGAAAGCGGCCGTCAGATTACGATCAATTCGGAAAGAAACGGTCTTGTAATGTATACGATGCCAGAACTTGATGCCGAAATGCGCTTTACCCGCGATAAGGGTGCGCTTGCCAAGCCTGGGGAAGGCGTTGCGCTTGAAGCCCAGACGCTTCCGGATGCAATCAATCAGGAAAACTTTGGAGACATCATCTTGCCGCGTCAAGGAAAGCGCACTTATCGGATTCAGTATGCGTATGACAAGATAAAGTAAAGGTGTGAAGACCAGCCGCCTAACAAGGCGGTAGATAAGGAGGGGCGCTCATGACCCCGTACGCAAGATTTGGACGACCGAAGGCCACAACTGAATGATGATTTTAAATCCGTGCCAGTGATTGAAGTGCAATAAAAAAGTTAGACAAAATTAAACAATTAAGCTGTCATGGCATGATTTTGGTATTCTACCGGAGTCATGCCTTTTGTTTTTAAAGAAACCCGTTCGTAATTAAAGAAATGGATATAGTCTTGAACCATCATTTGAAATGCAGTAATGTCTTCAAATAATGGTAGCCCATCCAGCAACTCAGTTTTCAGTATGTGGAAAAAGCTTTCCACTGGTGCGTTATCCAGACAATGTCCCTTACGAGACATACTTTGAACAAAGTGATGGTTAGCCAATCTTTGAGTATAGTAAGGCAACTGATACTGCCATCCCTGATCCGAATGAATCAAGGGACAGGCATGATCAGGAAGATTCCT
>NZ_FOPI01000054.1 GCF_900113455.1 Ligilactobacillus ruminis DSM 20403 = NBRC 102161
GCGGTATTAGCACCTGTTTCCAAGTGTTATCCCCCTCTTTTGGGCAGGTTGCCTACGTGTTACTCACCCGTTCGCCACTAAGCTTCTTTCGGTGAATGCAAGCATTCGGTGAAAGAAAGCTTCGTTCGACTTGCATGTATTAGGCACGCCGCCAGCGTTCGTCCTGAGCCAGGATCAAACTCTCAATTTATAGTTTGTGACTCAAAATTTACTAGCGAATTGACTTCGCAAATATTGTCGCTCTTGTTTGAAACAAGAAGCCCTGCACATTTGCTTATCGAAACTTTGTTCAGTTTTCAAAGATCTGTTTCACATGTCGCTCGTTGCGACTTCTTAAGTATATCATCAACAAATTATCTTGTCAATAACTTTTTAGAAGTTATTTTCGATTCGATTTAACAAAATCAATTTGCCGACCAAATTATTATCGCACCTTTCAAAAGAAATGTCAATAATAATTTTACTTAATTTTGCGTTGCTCAATTACAACAACTTTGACATCTTACCACGTTCAAACATATGCGTCAACATCTTTTTGAACCAAATATTTTAAAAGTTGATTGCTCAATCGGCGACCTTTTTAGTATACCACGTTAAGAAAAAATAACAAGGCATTTCTTCAAAATAATTTATCTACTTGAATATTTATTTGGAATTCTCCCTAATTCCTAAAATAGTTCGCATTTTTAGCACTGCATTACAAAAAAAGAAGCCAAGAATATCATTCTTTAGCTTCCTTCCAAGTTATTTTCCCTCAGCGATATCCTCTAAGGCACTTTTGACCCATCCGTCAATTCTGCTTGCAATCGGCGCAAAACCTTCATGAACGTGACGATTCGTCCAATATTTTTTATGCGACGAATGTGTTGTCGGGACTTCAAAATCAAAAGGCTTCTCTAAGCATCGCATTGACAGCGAAATCTTCTGGGTGTACTCGTCAATATCAATGATCATGACTTTAACACGCTGACCGACCTTGAGATAGCTACGGATATCATCGATAAAGCCATGCCTGCACTCTGAAATGTGAATCAGGCCTTGCGTCTTATCATCCAATGCGACGAATGCACCGTATGGCTGAATGCCCGTGACTTTGCCATCAAGGACCATCCCAATACGATAATTCACACGCATTTCCTCTATTCTTCACTCTCGACGCTGACAATTACGACATCATCTTTCGGCTTGTCTCCAAACGTCGTTTCAACTGCTGCGATCTTGTCAACGACATCCATCCCTGAAATAACCTGTCCAAAAACAGTGTGTCGATGATCAAGCCAAGGAGTACCACCTTCTTTGTAAGCTTCGATGATTTCTTCGGGGTAGCCGGCTTCTTTCATTTGATCGAACATTTCGTCCGGAATGTTTTTAGCCTGGACGATAAAGAATTGACTTCCGTTAGTATTCGGACCGGCATTTGCCATTGAAAGGGCACCGCGAATATTGAATAATTCATTTGAAAACTCGTCTTCAAAACTCTTGCCATAAATGCTTTCGCCGCCCATGCCCGTACCGGTCGGATCTCCGCCTTGAATCATGAATCCGTTGATAACACGGTGAAATATTACGTTGTCATACTTTCCTTCCTTTGACAAACCGATGAAATTATCGACCGTCTTCGGAGCTTGTTCCTTGAACAAGGCCAGCTTGATATCGCCCATATTGGTCTTGATCGTTGCCTTGATTGTGGCGTTTTCTGCATCTAATTGCGGAAATGAACTCATCTTGAACCTCCTGTTTCTACTTTATAATATATACTCATTATTAAGTATAATGTCTGCTGTAATTATTATCAATAGACGTGGTGAACTTTCGCACCGATTAAAGCAGTGTTTAAAAAAAACTTTAATTGATAATCAATTTATTTTCGCGTTAAATTATGCTACCCTAAAGCTAAGACTCAATTAATGAAAGGAAATACAAATGACTGAACAAGAGTATTATGATTTAACGATTATCGGGGGCGGTCCCGTCGGAATGTTTGCGGCAACCTACGCACGCATGCGCCTTGCCAAAACGCAGATTATCGAAAGTTTGGACTCACTCGGAGGACAGGTCAGCGCGCTTTTCCCATCAAAAAAAATCTATGACATCCCTGGATTCGAAGGAATCACCGGGGCAGAACTGATTGCGCGCTTGGAAAAGCAAACGATGGCTTTTTCTCCTGACGTTTTCTTGGGCGAAACTGTCAAAAATTTTGAAAAAAACGAGCTCGGCTTCAAAATCGAAACAACGAAACGCATCACTTACTCAAAGGCTATTATCATTGCGGCCGGAGTCGGTGCTTTCGAACCGCGCCGACTTGCAGCCAAGAATTCTTCTGATTTTGAAAACAAAAACGTTCATTATTTCGTTAAAGATCCGCAGAATTTTGTAAAAAAAGACGTTGCCATCGCAGGCGGCGGCGACTCTGCCGTTGACTGGGCCTTGGAACTCGAACACATTGCAAAGAGCGTGCATATCATTCACCGCCGCGATCAGTTCCGCGCAATGGAAGGAAACGTCGAGAAGCTTCGCCAAAGCTCGGTTTCAATTCATACTCCGTACACGGTTGACTCTCTTGACGAACTTGAAGACGGCAAGCTTGGTCTGACGCTCAAGAAAGCCAAATCAGACGAAGAAGAACAATTGGCAGTCGATGATCTGATCGTTAACTATGGTTTTGTTTCGGATACAAAAATTCTGGCGTCCTGGGGACTTGAAATGAATCGAAAAACTCTCGTTGTCGATCAAAATCAGCAGACTTCGATTCCTGGGGTGTATGCCATCGGTGACATCGCGTCTCGTCCCGGAAAAATCAACCTGATTGCTACCGGCTTTGGCGAAGCTCCAAACGCCGTCAACAACGCTTTGGTTCAGATTTATCCGGAAAAAAAGCAGCCGACGCACAGCACTCAACTGATTAAGAACTTTGAATCCCTTAATAATTAAAGTAAATTTATCGTAAACTTTTCACCAATATTCCCGATATTGCTTGCTTTAACGCCAAATTGTTTGTAAACTAATGTAAGCGTTCGGTAAATGCGGTATACTCTGCATTTATCAGCGTATATAATTCGTATATAGCACAAAGGAGAAAAAAGTGGCTTATTTAATAGATTTTGTTTTGCATATCGATTCGCATCTTGTAACCATCGTCAACACGTTTGGCAATTGGACGTACTTGATTTTGTTTGCCATCATCTTCATTGAAACTGGAGCCGTGATCATGCCTTTTCTTCCTGGCGACTCATTGCTTTTCGCCGCATGCGCAATGGCAGCAAACCCCAATTACAACCTTAATATCTGGTTTTTTGTAATTTTGTTTTTGCTTGCACCGTTTCTCGGTGATTCGCTCAATTTCTTCATCGGACACAAGGTCGGCAAATCATTGACAAAGAACTCGTTTTTCGGTCGTTTCATTAAAGAGGATCATTTGAAAAAAACGGAAGCATTCTTTGAAAAGCACGGCGGAATGGCCATCTCGATGGCACGCTTCATGCCAATCATTCGCACGATGTCACCGTTTGTTTTCGGTGGTTCCGGTGGAAAGTACAAGACTTTTCTGCCGTACTGCCTTGCCGGCGTAGCTGCTTGGGTTACGCTTTGCTGCGGGTCGGGATACTTCTTCGGGAATTTTCCTGTCGTCAAACAACACTTCTCGCTGATTATCATCGGAATTATCGTTGTTTCCTTGATTCCTGCCTTGATTGGCGCATTGAAGACAAAATTTGGCAAACATGATGATGCTGAAAACTAATCTTTAAATGACTGCATAATCTCCTAATCAAACATACGAGGTTATGAACATGAAATTTAAGTTGACGCCGCTCGAAAAAAAGTGGATTTTATATGATGTCGGAAACTCTGCATTTGCCATGCTGACCGCAACGATTCTGCCGATCTACTTCAATTATCTTGCCAAAAAAGCGGGACTTTCTTCAGTCGACTACTTGGCGTACTGGGGATATGCCGTTTCAATCTGCACGCTGCTCGTTGCAATTATGGGACCGATTTTGGGGGCCATTGCAGATGTCAAGGATCTGAAGAAAAAACTTTTTGAACTTTTTCTTTTGCTCGGAGTATTCGGTTGTGCGATGCTCGGTTTCGTTCCGTCATGGTTTTTCTTTTTGATTGTCTTTATTTTGACAAATACAGGGTATTCAGCCAGTCTGATTTTTTATGATGCCATGCTGACCGACGTGACTGAGCCCAAACGTATGGATACCGTTTCTTCTCAAGGATTTGCCTGGGGATACATCGGAAGCTGCGTCCCTTTTACGATTGGGCTCGCATTCGTTTTATTTTCTTCAAAATTAGGCATTTCGCTTCAGAAAGCCATGACGATTGCATTTGTCATCACTGCTTTTTGGTGGCTTTTAACGACGCTTCCGTTATTAAAAGCATATCAGCAGCGCTATTATGTCGAAAAAACGGAAAAAATGGTTTCCAGCAGCCTGAGGCGCTTGACAACAACGATTAAGAACGTTTGTAGCAATAAAAAAGTTTTTACGTTCCTTTTGGCATATTTTTTCTACATCGACGGAGTCTTTACGGTTATCGATATGGCAACCGCATATGGCCAGGCGATTGGTCTTGACAGCAGCAGTCTTTTGCTTGCGCTGCTCGTCACCCAGATTGTTGCATTCCCATCAGTGCTGCTTTTAAATGAATTGGCTAAAAAAATTTCTTCGACGACGATCATTACGATTTGTATCATCGCTTATCTTGGAATTTCTTTTTACGCCTATATAATGAAAACGCAGCTTGATTTTTGGATTTTGGCAATCGCCGTCGGAATGTTTCAGGGTACCATCCAGGCCCTTTCGCGTTCTTACTTTGGCAAAATCATCCCGGCTGAAAAATCAGGCGAGTATTTCGGCCTTTACGATATTTTTGGCAAAGGCGCCTCAATTCTCGGCACGATTATCGTTTCGCTCGTCAGCCAGTTGACCGGAAATCTCAACCTAAGCGTCAGCGCCCTTTCGAGCCTGTTTTTAATCGGCTTATTTCTGTTCAGAAAAGCAGTCAGACTCAATCAAAAAAATTCCGAGTGCGGTCAAACAACAAACGTCTGAGATGCAAAAAAGTCCTTGCCAAAACTGAAGTGCCCTATAATTGTTAGACAAAGTAGTCTAATGATTGTGGGGTATTTTTTATGGCAAAGTACAGTCCGGAACTGAAAGCGGAAATTATTAGTAAATATAATCAGGGAATGGCAACGAGTATCCAATTAGCTCGAGAATACAACCTCAATTCAAGGGTTGTTCGAAGCTGGATTCAAACATATCGACTTCAAGGTAAAATTCGTCATAGTAGAAATAAGAGAATATTTGACACTGATTTTAAACTGGCTGTGATAGACTATTATCAAACACATGAGGTAACCATAGCTGAAGTTGCTGCCAGGTTTGATCTGCTTCCAGGTCAAGTATCCCATTG
>NZ_FOPI01000056.1 GCF_900113455.1 Ligilactobacillus ruminis DSM 20403 = NBRC 102161
TTTTTCCGGGTCTATACTAAATGGTGTTGATGATGATTTTTCAACACCATTTTTTGTATTCACAAAATATCTTCGCAATGCTATAAAATGAAACTATACCAATGCAGCTGAATCTATCATTCCCACCTTCGTTTCCGTCTAACGTTGCGTGACATCCACCGTTTATTCGCAAAGCTCGAACGCGCTGCGACCTAACTGGGTTTCACCTCGCAGCCCGTTCCGCCCAGGTACTCTCACTTGGCAGGATTGCCTGCTGGCGTTCGAGCAGGCCTGGTGCTCGCGGGCTAAGCGCTCGGTTCCACACCTTGTCTCTGTCGCGCGCTCCACGACTTTGCCTGGTTGCGGTTGACATCACAATGCTTACCCGCCGGAAACTACGGCTGGAGGGTGTGGATTCAGAGAGGCTGACTCCCAATAATCAACCTGCTCATTTACGAAAGAAGGCCTTGAAATGATCATGGACAACACTCTTGAACTCCTTGGCATCACTGACTCCAACATCAAGATTACCAGATTCAGCGCAGAATCCGTCAACGGTGAGAAACGCAACGTCATCGAGGCACGTCTGACCTACGATGTGGACAGATGGCCCCTACTGCGAATCTGAAAAGATCGTCAGGAACGGATCTAAGATACTGCACACGCGCCTTACGGAGCTTCACCAGGAACGCTTTGAAATTAAGCTGTACAAGCAGCGCTATCTCTGCAAAGGAAGAACTGCTTTTTGACACATTTTGGCAAGTCAACAAGCATCTCAGTCCTTGCGGAGTCGTGCAAAGCGAAAAAACATGATGGAATCATGAAAGATCTCAGCAGAATATGTCTCAAATTAAAAAACCGGATGACTTGCAATCAACTGCAAGTCATCCGTTTTTTAAGTATGCATGACAATTGCCTTCCATGGATCAAAACGTCCAGAAAAGGAACTTTTTTCAGCTTCTTTTGGTTCGCTTTTAAAAGCTTTCATTGTTTCACGTGAAACATTTTAAAGGAACATCAATCCGATCGGCGGAATCAGCAATGAAGGCAACAGATTCATAATGCTGATTTTTTTGAGTCCCAAAATATTGATGCCGGACGCAAGGATTAAGATGCCGCCGACGATCGAAAGTTCGGTCAATAGCGTCGTGCTGATGGCTGTGGCACAAAGTTTGGCCAAAAGATAAATAGAACCTTGCCAGCAAAAAAGCACGGGCGCGCAAGCAGCAATGCAGATGCCGTATCCTGAAGCAAGAACGGTCGAAGTGATGCCGTCAAGCATCCCGTTCGTAAACAAATACGTATAATCATGATTCAATGCGGCATTGACCGGTCCCAGGATTGACAAAGTCCCGATGCAAAAAAGCAGAATTCCGGTTGAAATTCCTTGGGCCGATTGTCCGTTCGAGTGTTTTTCAACAAGGCTTGAGAATCTGCTTTCAAGGTCCAAAAAAGTCCCGACAACGCCGCCAATTGCCAGACTCAAGATGAAAAGCACGGGGTACTTGCTGTCTGGCATATGCTGAATCGTCGTATTTAAGCCCAAAGCGACGACCGCAAGCGCCCTAACCCTTGCATCAAAATGTCATGATATTTTGATGCCATGCCCTTTTTAAACAGGGTTCCAAGCAGGCTCCCGCAAAAAATCATGGCAGTGTTGAAGATTGTTCCAATCATAGGATGCGCCTTCCTTTCGTTTAGTCAATTATAGCATTTTACCCTAAAGGGGCGAGAATGCCCCCACTTCTCTAAGCGGGGGATGAATCGCCTATTTTGAAGCACTCAGCGCTTCTTTTTTCCTGATTCATTTTAAATCGGATATTATAATTAGTGCATAAATTGTAAAAGGTGATAAACACAATGGAATTGGACAAAAATAAACATTCGGTATATTCAATTAATTATCATCTTGTGATGGTGATAAAGTACCGCAGAAAAGTAATATCTGATGAAATATCGGAATACTTAAGGGCTACATTTGAACGGATAGGCATCATTATGGTGTTGAATTAGTAGAGTGGAATCATGATAAAGACCATGTTCATGTG
>NZ_FOPI01000053.1 GCF_900113455.1 Ligilactobacillus ruminis DSM 20403 = NBRC 102161
CAGGTTCTGATGGTATGGTCTGATATGGAATACAGCCTTGATGTTCTGGTGATTCCCAATGTTTCTGCTTCATGAATGATCATCAGCTTAAAATCAGCAGAATATTTCGATTTTCTTCCCATATGAAAATGCCCTCCAAGCATACAGCAAATTTTCTTTTTTACCTGTATACTTAAAGGGCATTATAACCGGTCGCAAATCGACCGTCTTCGTTCGGCATTTCGTTAAATTCAAGCAGAAAGCAGGAATTTTTGCTGTCAACTATTTGTTTTCCGTTCTCAGATACAGTTCTTCCAACTGCTTTTCGGAAACGGTGCTCGGGGCATTCGTCAATGGTTCTGACGCCTTGGAATTCTTAGGGAAGGCAATCACTTCACGAATATTGTCTTTGCCGGCAAGAAGCATTGCGAAACGGTCAAGGCCAAGAGCCAGGCCGCCATGAGGAGGGAATCCGTAATCAAGTGCCTCCATGAACCAGCCGAATTGTGCTTCAGCGCTTTCCTTCGTAAATCCAAGCGCTTTGAACATCTTTTCCTGGATATCGCGACGATGGATACGAATCGAACCACCGCCAAGCTCATACCCGTTCAAAACGATGTCATAGCTTTGAGCATGACATTTGTGCGGATCCGTTTCAAGCAGATCCAGATCTTCTTCGTTTGGCATCGTGAACGGATGATGAGCTGCGATATAGCGTTCAAATTCCTCGCTGTACTCAAACAACGGCCAGTCGACGACCCAAATGAACGCAAATTTGGAATTGTCGATCAGATCAAGTTCCTTTGCAATCGAAACGCGCAAATATCCAAGAGAATCAGCAACGACCTTGCGATTGTCGGCAACGAACAACAACAGGTCGCCAGCTTTGGCACCGGTTGCTTCTTTGACTTCTGCTTCCTTTTCTTTGAAGAACTTGGAAACGGGACCGGCCAAGCCTTCGTCCGTCACTTTCATCCAAGCCAGGCCTTTGGCGCCGAAACGCTTGATGTATTCCTGCTTTTCTTCGATCTTTTTGCGCGAATACTTGTCAGCACCGCCAGGAACGACGATTGCTTTGACCTGACCGCCGTTTTCAAGCGCCGAATCAAAGACCTTAAAGCCGACACCCTTGACGACTTCTGCCATATCCTGCAATTCCATGCCAAAACGAATGTCCGGCTTGTCTGAACCGAAACGATCCATCGCTTCGTTCCAAGTAATCTGCTTAATCGGCGTTTCAATTTCGATTCCAAGAGTTTCTTTCATGACTGCTTTCAGCAAGCCTTCCGTCATTTCGCGAATTTCATCAGCCGTCATGAATGACATTTCCATATCAATCTGAGTAAATTCAGGCTGACGATCACCGCGCAGATCCTCATCACGGAAGCAGCGCGCAATTTGATAATAGCGATCATAGCCTGCCCCCATCAGCAATTGCTTAAAGAGCTGCGGTGATTGCGGAAGTGCGTAGAAATGTCCCGGATAAACACGCGACGGAACCAGATAATCACGGGCACCTTCAGGAGTCGAGCGCGTCAAATATGGCGTTTCGATGTCAAGAAAATGGTTTTCATCCAAATAACGATGAACGGTTTGCGTGATTCGATTTCTGATCATCAAAGAACGCTGCATTTCAGGACGACGCAAATCGAGATAACGATAACGCAGACGAGTGTCGTCAGTTGCCGTCGTATCATCTTCGATGCTGAATGGAGTCGTTTTTGCTTCGTTTAAAATCGTGACCTTGCTTGTTTCAACTTCGATTTTGCCGGTTTTCATATTCGGGTTGACGGCATTTTCAGCACGACCGACGACCTTGCCGACGATTTCGATTACGTATTCGCTTTTAAGTGTTTCGGCAATTTTGAATGCTTCTTCTGAAATTTCATGACTGAAAACAAGCTGAACCAAGCCTTCACGATCGCGAAGGTCTGCAAAAATCAAATTTCCCAAATTGCGGCTTTTTTGTACCCAGCCTTTCAAAACCACTTCTTGACCGAGATACTTTTCATCGACCAATCCAGCGTATGTCGTTCGCTTCATTGTAATATCTTCCTTTCCTACTTTGCAAGTTTCGCAAAGTCTTCATAAACATCATTTAAGGAAACGCTTATTTCTTCGCCTGTTTCCATTTTCTTCAAATTAGCTTTTCCTTCGGCAAGTTCCGTTTCGCCGATCGTCAAGGTATACTTGGCGTCAAGCTTGCTTGCCGTCTTGAATTGCGCCTTTGGCTTGCGCGACAGATAATCGCGATCGGCACTGAATCCCTGACGTCTCAATGACATTGCAATCTTAAGCGTTTCAGCATTCGTGCTTTCACCGATGCCGACAACATAAACGTCAAGATCGTTTTCGATGTCAAATGCATCCTCTTCTGCCTCCAAGATAAGCAGCAAACGCTCAACGCCAAGACCAAAGCCGATGCCCGGCGTTTCAGGTCCGCCAAGCTGTTCAACCAGACCGTTGTAGCGTCCGCCGGCACAAACGGTTGTCCACTTGCCTGAAAAGACCTTGGAATCGCTCATGATTTCAAAAATCGTATGGTTGTAGTAATCAAGGCCGCGAACCATGTTTGAATCGATTTCGTATTCGATGCCAAGGTCGTCAAGCAACGATTTAACCGTTTCAAAGTGCTTTTTTGCATCGTCCGTCAAATAATCGAGAATTGACGGTGCTCCTTCAACGATTTTTTGATCGCCTTCATCTTTTGAATCCAATACGCGCAACGGATTTTTGTGAAGACGTTCTTTTGAATCATCTGAAAGTTCTGCTTCAAAAGGTTCGAGATAATCAATCAAAGCTTGTCGATAAGCCGCGCGCGACTCATTGTCGCCAAGCGTGTTCAAAGCAAGCTTAAGACTGTTCAAACCAAAACTCTTGAGAAGTTCGATCGCCATTGCGATGACTTCAACGTCAAGCGTCGGATTGTCGACGCCGAATGCTTCGACGCCGATTTGGTGAAATTCGCGGAAACGTCCGGCTTGCGGGCGTTCATAGCGAAACATCGGTCCGATGTAATATGTCTTGAACGGCTTTTGAATTTCTGGTCCGTAAAGCTTGTTTTCCACATAGCTGCGAACAACTCCAGCAGTTCCTTCAGGACGAAGCGTAACGTGACGATCGCCTTTGTCAAAAAAATCATACATTTCCTTTGTCACGATGTCTGAAGTTTCGCCAGACGTTCTTGAAAAGACCTCAAAGTTTTCAAAAATCGGCGTTCTCATTTCCTGATAGCGAAATTTTTTGAATAATGCACGTGCCTTTTTTTCGATAAATTGCCATTTTTCGGAATCGCCCGGCAAAATATCGGCAGTGCCCTTTGGACGTTGGTACTTCATTTTTAATTCCTCCTGTTGATTTTCCGGCAACAAAAAAGCCCCTATCGATCATCTCTGATCGACAAGGGCGCAAAAGCACGGTACCACCTTGGCTTATAAACTCAGGGATAACGCGCCATGTCGCGGTGCTTTCATCAAGCACGCCTCGAAAGTGTCTTTCGAAAAGTCGATCCGTTGGACTTTGCAGCATCCGTCCACTCTCTGTGCGGTCTTCTTTTCTACTCCTCTTTTTCACCGGTTCATTTATGATAAATACAGTGTACTAAATATCAAATGTTAAGTCAAGCGTTGTTACGGCTTGTTTTTATTGAACAAGCAGACACATCTCACCTGATCGGCAAACCTTTAGCTTCTGCTAACGTCATTTTATTTGGACCGCCATCAAAGCGCTCAAAGACAACCACCTCATAGTCATCTTTAGCCATATTTGCACCTCACGTTACAAATGAAAGTCAGCTATTTTTTCTGGCTGCTCTCATCTCACGTTCCTTGCGTCTTTTCTTTCCATACTCTTCTAATTCTTTTGCTCTTTCTTTTTGAAGACGCAGTTCTTCTTCGGTATAATCCGGCTTGCGTGATTCTGCATAGATTCGCTCCAGATAATATTTTCGAGCCAATTCCTTACTCAACATAAAAATATCACCTCAATTTATAAATATACAAACCAGCCTCTTTTTTCATTAACTCTAAATCAGCGCCACTGTTTATAACAAACTCTCGCTGCTTTCTATATGCTTCATCAGCTATCAACTCAACGTAACCGCCATTACTTCCCCTGGGAACAATAATTGCCACATTGGGTACCTTTCCTATTACTGCCCCAAGTGCGACCGACGTACTCGTAAATTTGTAGGAAACACCGACTAAGTCTCTAGGATAGAAATCATTTCTGTATGCTATTATATCATCCTTCAACCTAAATGATATGGCGGCCTTGATATTGTCTGCGTTTCTCAAAATGATTTCCTTATCTAGAGTATACTCTTATTTAATCGATGTTGATGATAAGAAAAATTACGTCAATTATCACGGAAATTAAAGCAGTAAATTAAAGAATAAATTATTCATATGTGTGCAAACTGTGTGCAGACTTTTTTAAAACATACTAAAACATATGAAAACTCAGAAACAAAAAAATCGCCTATAAACGTTATCATATCAACGTTTATGGGCGATTTTAAAATTATTTGAACTATAGCATATTGAACTATAGCATATTGTTTATAAAAAGGAGAGTACAGGATTTGAACCTGCGCGCCGGTACTACCGGTTCGCCGGATTTCGAGTCCGGTGCATTACCACTCTGCCAACTCTCCACAACAGCATTAATTATATCAACTAATATTGCTATTGGCAAGAGGAAATTTCATTATCTTTTAAATAATTCTTTTTTTATGCCGTGATTGACGAGATAAGCCACTTTCTTGGCACGAGATTGATGCTTGAAAGCATATTCTGCTTTCAACGCACTGGATTTGTCAGAAAATTCTTCGTGATATATCAGCTTGACGGGCCGCCTGTTTCGCGTATATTTGGCTCCTTTGCCGCTGTTGTGCTTTGCTGTACGAACTTTCAAATCGGTCGTAAACCCTCCGTAAAGCGTTTTGTCAGAACAAAGAAGAACATAAAAATAATATTTTTTATCCATATACGATCTTCCTGACTTCTTCCGTGTACTTCCCGTTTTCTTCGTAGACGAAAAGCGGCGGCATAAAGCGAAGTCCGCCCGGCTTGCCGTCTTTTATGGCTTCAACGAGCACCATGTTTGCTTCGCGATTCCTTTTTGGATAGACGAACTGCACTCGTTTCGGCTCCAAACGATGCTTCTTCATCAATTCGATCATTTCGATCAAGCGTTCCGGACGATGAACGTACGAAACCCTTCCGTTCATTTTGAGCAAACCGCTGGCCTGTTCAATCGTCTGTTCAAGCGTCACCGCAAGCTCATGCCGAGCCAATGCCAAATACTGATTGGGATTTTTCTTGCTGTCGGGCTGATCTTCAAAATACGGCGGGTTGCAGGTCACCGTATCGATCGAGTCCTTTGCCAAATACTCAAAAACATTGTTCAAATCATCGTTGATCACCGTTACGCGTTCTTCCAAACCGTTTAGGTCAATGCTTCTTTTTGCCATGTCG
Organism: Ligilactobacillus ruminis DSM 20403 = NBRC 102161; assembly: GCF_900113455.1. Taxonomy (GTDB): domain Bacteria; phylum Bacillota; class Bacilli; order Lactobacillales; family Lactobacillaceae; genus Ligilactobacillus; species Ligilactobacillus ruminis. Next base: position 5,457 of record NZ_FOPI01000053.1, read on the forward strand.
GCCAAACGCGGCTGAATTTCGACTTCGTAGATTTGCGCACTGGATTTTGGCGTCAAAAAAAGACCGACCGCACCGTTTCCTGCACATAAATCAACTATTTTCTGCTCCTTTTTCTTAGCCGGGTTGGCAAAATCAGCCAATAAAACGGCATCTAACGAAAACGAAAATACCTCGCTGCTTTGAATAACCTTTATGCCGTTTGAAAAAAGCGCATCGACGCGCTCATTTGCATGAATTTCAACATCCATTTCTTTTCCCTCGTTCACTTGTTTAGGATATCTGTATATTATACCATTTCCTGGTCAGCTTTTCGAAAAACTTGTAATTTATGTCGTTTCATTTTAATATTAGGTGTGAATACATTTTGAAAGGGAGAAAAAATTTGTTCTATTCTTTTATCAGAGTCGTTGCGCGATTCATCGTCTTCGTTTTAAACGGCAACGCTCATTATGAAAATAAAGATAAACTTCCAAAGGGAAACTATATCCTGGTTGCGCCGCACCGTGCTTGGTTTGACATGATCTATTTCGCTTTGGCGGCGGCACCGAAAAAATTTTGTTTCATGGCCAAAAAGGAACTTTTTAAAAATCCAATCCTGAAATTCATCTTGGTTCATGCCAATGCTTTTTCGGTCGATCGAGAAAATCCAGGGGCATCAGCCATCAAAAAACCTGTCAAACTGCTAAAAAGCACCGATTTGTCGCTCATAATCTTTCCGTCCGGCACGCGTCACAGCCAAAACCTCAAAGGCGGTGCCGTTTTGATTTCAAAACTTTCCGGAGTTCCGCTTGTTCCCGTCGTCTACCAAGGACCCGTAACCTTTAAAGATTTATGCAAACGCCAAAAATTAACGGTTCGTTTCGGAGATCCGATTGAAGTCGATCGTAAAATGAAACTGACGGATGAAAATCAGGCTGAAATTCTTGAAAAAATGAATCAGGCATTCGATAAGCTCGATAAAGAAATCGATCCGAACTACCATTATGTCGATCCGCATCCGAAAAAATAACCGAGACCGTCAGTTTATCTGGCGTTTTTTGCTTTATTCGCAAATAATTTCAAAGCTAAAAATACCTGCTGCAATGTAAGCGGTCGTTAAATAAGCGTTCTTCATAAACCTCCGATGTCTTGGTATGCTTTAAACATCAAGTATATCGGAGGTTTAAATATGAAATTGGATGACGTCGTGGAAGTCAACCTTGTTGACCTAAGCCCTAAAGAAACATATCGACCGGTCAGGGAAATGGCTGCGAAAATTATTACGGAAGATGTTGAAATCCGAATCTACAACGGAGCTTCGAGAGAGATTCTCAAAAATTTGAACAACTATCTTTGGTATCGTGATCAAAATGTTTCCAAATATAAATAATATGAAAATCTATCTCATTTGCGGTAAGACCGATCTTCGCAAAGGG
>NZ_FOPI01000052.1 GCF_900113455.1 Ligilactobacillus ruminis DSM 20403 = NBRC 102161
GCTGTCAAGGGAACCTCTTCGAGGTGCGCAGATGGCGCACCCTTGACAGCTCCTTCAAGAGTGATAGTGGACAGACATGGATGCATTCGCATCCCCTGCACAACTGGTGCCTGGGAAAAAATATTTTACACACAAATTAGGACTTGACTCTGGCTTATACGGGCATATCCCAAAAATCGACGTTTTGCCCGTAACCGTGGGCTGCATTTTACGGGCATATTTCAAAAATCGATATTTTGCCCGTAAACGGTCCTTGACGACAGATTCGCAGCACTGCATTTTGCAAAAGAAACTGATTTCACGTATCGAAATTGAGAAAATGCCGAACAAAACAAGTCACAAATCGACCCGCATCGTTCGGCATTTCATTTAATCAAGAGGAACCTTTTTAGAAAATCCAGTGCGGCATCATCTCCGCTTAAAATTATACGTAGTGAATCTTGACGTCGCCCAAGCGGACGCTTCCTTCGACTTTAAGGTTTTGGGTTCCTTCGCCGGACGGCATGCCGACAAACTTAACGTCTGCCAAAAAAGCATCGACGCTGTTGTTGACATCCCATGACCTCGGCACGTAAATGTTGACGTCGCCTAAAGAAACGTCAACTTTGATCGTTGCATGCCCGTCCTGAAGCATGGCGTTGTCCAAATACAGATTGACGTCCGAAAGATTGGCCTTGACGTTGATTCGTCTGAGATTTTGCGATTGAACATATCGCGACGTCGTATTCAAAAATGAATTGACTTTGATCGTCGATCCAACCTCATTTTCGGTAAATTCCTCATATTCTTTGCTTTCTTCCTCTTTTCCGTTATCCCCATTAATAATAATGTAATTTTTGCCTGATGAAACATTTTCATACCAAAACTGAAAATGCTGCTTAAAAATCATGTTCAACCCGATCGTAATCAGCAGTGCTGCCCCAAGAATCGTCCAGGATCCGACGCTTCGCAGATTGAGCTGGTCTTGATAAATAATCAGCAAAAAAGCAATCGAAAAAACGCTCGTTCCGATTTTCCTTTTGCTCAGCCCCTCAATCAGTCCAGCACCGAAGAACAACGTTCCGACAACCTGCCAAAAACCTAGCGGCACGCTGTATTTCAAACCCAGGCGACTGATAACCAAAGCAATCGCGGCTAAAATCAAAAGCACGCCCCAAAATTTTTTTCTCATCATATTTTTTCCCTCACTTCCTTCATGCGTTCACGCAGCAGCTTGTAATATCTTCTAGACACGTAAACCTGCTTGTGCGTATTCGCAAATTGAATCGAACATCCTGAAATAGACTGCGTCAAAGCGTATACGTGACTGAGATTGACGATGGTCGATTTGGAAATCCGCATGAATTTTCCGCTCAAAATACCCTCCAATTCGTAAAGCCTGTGCTTAACGACAAAAACATCATTTTTCGTATGAGCGTAAACTTGCCTTTCGCTTGTTTCAAAAAACAAAATTTTATCCGCGGAAAAGAAATATTCCGTGCTGTCCTTATAAAAAATCAGCTGCGGCGTCTTTTGAATCTTTTGCAGCAAAGAAAGCATCCGTTCAACCTCTTCATCGTACTCGTTCGTTCTCAAAACAATTTCTTTTTCCGAAACATCAGTGCCGATCTCAACTCGAACCCTCATCATCTCACCTCTTTACGTTTTTAATTTAACCATTTTTCAAATTTGCTGTAAACAAATTCGGTTCAAGCGGTCATTATTTGCGCTCAAGTGACACAAATCCTCGTCTGAGAGAACGCACTGCATTTTATAAAATACATAAAAAGAGGCTGCGGAGCATTCCGAAGCCTCTTTGAAATACTAGGGGTCTGATTTTAATATACGGACAATTCCGAGTCTTTGTCGAAGAAGTGCGCCTTGTTGATGTCAAAGCCCATTTGAACCTTCGATCCTGGCGCAAGGTAGTCGCGCGCGTCAACTTTTGAAACAAATTCCGTATTGCCGACGCGGCTGTAAAGCTGCGAGTCAGCGCCAAGAAGTTCTGAAACGACGACTTCAGCGTTGACGACAGACTCAGGGAACGTTTCGAGGAAGGCAGGTTCTGAATGAATGTCTTCCGGACGAATGCCGAAGATGATTTCTTTTCCGTCATAGCCCTTATCCTTCAAAACCTTCAAGCATCCTTCTGGAACCGACAACGTAAAGTTGTTGCCATCATCGGTAATTTTGCCGTCCTTAAGCGTCACGTTGAAGAAGTTCATTGCCGGTGATCCGATGAATCCACCAACGAACACGTTTGCCGGATGATCGTAGACTTCTTGCGGAGTTCCGACTTGCTGAATCTTGCCGTCGCGCATGACGACGATGCGATCTGCCATCGTCATGGCTTCAGTCTGATCGTGCGTAACGTAAATCGTCGTTGTCTTAAGTTGCTGATGCAGCTTGGCGATTTCTGCGCGCATGGAGACGCGAAGCTTGGCATCAAGGTTTGAGAGCGGTTCGTCCATCAAGAAAATCGGTGCATCACGCACGATTGCGCGACCCAAGGCAACACGTTGACGCTGACCACCAGAAAGAGCAGCCGGTTTGCGTTGGAGATATTCCTCCAGACCCAAAATCTTTGCGGCATGATGAACGCGCTTGTCGATGTCTCCTTTGTCATACTTGCGCAGTTTCAAACCAAATGCCATGTTGTCATAAACAGTCATGTGAGGATACAAGGCGTAGTTTTGGAAAACCATGGCAATGTCGCGATCTTTTGGTGCTTCATCGTTAACAACGCGACCGTCAATCAAAAATTCGCCCTTGGAAATGTCTTCCAAGCCGGCAATCATGCGCAATGTCGTTGATTTGCCGCAGCCTGATGGTCCGACAAAAACGATGAATTCCCGATCCTTGATGTCCAAATTGAAGTCGGTTACGGAATATTGACCGTCTTCGGCATTATCATAATGCTTGTAAATATGTCTTAAATTCAATTCAACCATTTTTTTCACCTGTCTTTTATCATGTTTACGCTTACAATTATATTGAAAAGGCTCTCTTTAGACTAGCACAAGTTGCACAAAAAATTCAGCAACCTTTGTGCACTTTTACGAAAACGGTTGCATAGACGACGCAAGCTGCTAAAAGCGTTCCTTTTCAATTTCCGCACCACTCAAAAGCGTCCATGGTCACTGCAGCATCAGATAGCAAAAAACCAGGTCATCCATCCGGCGCAAATTGAGTCCGGTCTCCTGACGAAGTCTGTCTATTCTGTACTGAAGCGTGTTTCTGTGAAGATATAACTTTTTTGCCGCTGATGAAACGTTGCCTTTTTCATGATACAAGGCAACGACGATCTTTTTCAGCTGCGGGTCTTCAGAAATCAATTGATGGTATTTTTGGGCAAGCGGACTTTTTGAGGTCATTTCATGACAATAGTAATGAAGCGCTACTTCGGACAGATCAAAAACCTGTTCAGACGGATTTTCCGTCAAAAAAACCCGCCGTTCTGAGGAAAAAAGTTCGCGCAAATCATCCTTATGATTCCAGATATGTCCGACAAATACACGGCAGCTTGCACCAAGATCGGCATCAAGCGCCTGAATTATTCCCTTAAACTCCTCTTTGTCAAAACTTGCAGCATTGATTTTTTCAACCGCCACGCCGCTGTTCTTTGACAAAAAGAAAACAGCTTCCGGTTCTTTTGGAAACAGTGCGGAAAAAGCCTTTTTGAACATCTCCATGTCAAACTCGGCTTGGTTCAAGGAGCGTATCTCATATTGGATAAACCTGATCTTGCCGCGCTTGATTGGTTTAACATTGCTTTTTTTCGTCAGATAATCCTGCCATACTCCGCATTCGACTTCAAAATCAGCTGTTTTCCCCAAGAAAATTTCCAAAATATTTCGCTCTTTTTCTGACAGTTCAGCTGCGGGAATATTCAAAAAGGCATCCCCTTGCCTGAATGAAATCGCCCCGGCCTGTTTTTCTCCCAAATTTGCTTGCGGAAAAAGTGCAAGCAGTTTCTCAATATCCATGAACATCCCTCTAATCAATCGCTATATCATTTTTATTTTATGCAAAACCAGCCAATTATGCAAGCGCTTTTATTCGGAGATTCTTCTTTGCGGTTCGTCATGCGGAAGCTCCAAATTTTTTTAAAAAAGGGTCTTTGAGAAAACTCTGCCTCAAATTGAAAAAACGAATCAGATTTGCAATTGATTGCAAATCTGATCCGGTTTTTTGCGTATGCATGACAAGCGCCTGTTATGATGGAAATAACCCAAAATAATCGGTTTCTTTTCCATGTATAAAAGCACTCAAAAGATATGCTCCGTCAGGACATGAGTATTTTGCGCGCTGATTTAGCGAGCACTGCATTTAAAAAAGCCGACAAAGTCAGTCGTAAATCAACCGCCTTCGTTCGGCTTTTCATTTAATTCAAGCAAGAAACGGGACTTTTTCAAATCCTCTTTCAACTAATCCGCTGCGGCAATTTTCTTAACGAGTTTTGAATAAATTCGTTCATTCATCCATTGTTCGGAAACGCGCTTTGAGATATCTGCAATCCTGATCCAGGAAACCGCCTTGTTTTCATCAGGTTTGCTTTGCAGGTCAAATGCAGGATCCGTTTCCAAAAGATACGTCACGTTCAGATGCAGATGAGAAGGCACGTATTCTCCGCGTTTCTCATGCCCGTTGACCGTCAAAATCTCGACGGAGAATATGCCGTCATCCAGAAAATGCAGCTTGTCCGGGGAAAGGCCGCACTCTTCGCCGATTTCCTTTACGACGACGTGCTTTAAATCAGCATCGCCGTCAGCATGTCCGCCCATCCACGACCAGGAGTTGTAAATGTTGTGAAAGCACATCAAGGTACTTTTTCGATCCGGTGATACGATCCATGCCGAAGCGGAAAAATGAGCCGTTTTGTTCTTTCTTGTCAAAACGTCCGCCCCGCTCTTGGCCAAGTCAAGCATCACGGACAAATCGCGTTCTTCCTGTTCGTTGTAAGGAACAAACGCTTCTAATTGTTTAATGAGATTATCCATATTTTACACCATTCACATATCGTCAGTGTTCTGATTGTCTGACAGCTTTTACACACGCGCCACAAAATTTTCGTAGATTGCCCTGATTGCGGCTTCAAAATCGTTATTGGCAACGCCGACGATAATGTTCAATTCTGAAGATCCCTGGTCAATCATGCGAATGTTGACGTTTGCGTTGGCCAGTGCGGCAAAAAGTCTTGCCGCAGTCCCGCTTTGAGACTTCATTCCGCGACCAACGACCGCAATCAATGCCAGATCCGATTCGATTTCGATTGAATCCGGTTCGGTCATTCTGTGAAGACGGGCCATGACTTCCTGTTCTTTAAGCAGGAATTCGTCTTCATGTACGACGACTGAAAGAGTATCGATTCCGGAAGGCATATGTTCAAACGAAATATTGCTTTCTTCAAATGCTTGCAGCACTCTGCGTCCAAAGCCAATTTGAGAATTCATCAAGGCCTGCGTAATCGTAATCGAACAAAAGCCTTTTTTGCCGGCAACTCCGGTAATCGTATATGCAGGTTTTTTGGCCGTGCTTTCAACGATCCATGTTCCCTCATCTTGAGGACGATTCGTATTTCTGATATTGATCGGAATCCCCTTTGAGCGAACCGGGAAAATTGCTTCTTCATGCAAAACGGATGCTCCCATGTATGAAAGCTCGCGCAGCTCACGATACGTGATCGTGCTGATTGTCTCTGGATCTTCCACGATACGCGGATCGGCAACAAGAAATCCTGAAACATCGGTCCAGTTTTCATAAACATCAACCCCGGCAGCAGCAGCCACGATTGACCCCGTCACGTCAGATCCGCCGCGCGAAAACGTCTTGACGCGTCCATCCTTTCCTTGTCCGTAAAAACCGGGAATCACCGCATGTTCAACCTCTTCAAGGCGCTTTTTCAAAACCTTGTTGGTCTTGTAATCATTCAGCTGCCCCTCTTCGTTGAAAAAAATCGTTTCATAAGGGTCGATGAACTCAAAACCGAGATAATTTGCAAGGACCTTTCCGTTCAGATACTCTCCGCGAGAAGAAGCATAGTCAAGGTAAGGATTTTTTTCAAGATTCTCCTTAATTGTCGCAAATTCATCGTCAAGCGTCATCTCAAGTCCAAGTCCGTCAATAATTTCATCATATCGTGCTTTGATTTTCTTCAGCTGTTCGCCCAAGTCGCCGCCTTCAACCGTAATTTCATAAGCCTTGATCAGCATGTCCGTGACTTTCGTGTCCTTTGAGAAACGTTTGCCAGGAGCGCTTGGAACAACGTATAATCTTGATTCGTCGGCACTGATGATGTTACCGACCTTTTCAAACTGCTTTGAATCGGCAAGAGAGCTTCCGCCGAATTTAACCACTTTCCTCATAATTACCCCAACTTCTATACTTTATTCTTAGTTCTCTGTAATTTACGAGAACTCCTCATCTTGAATTTTCTAACAAACATGCTATGTCCGTCAAGTGAAAAGTGAACTTTTTCGGATATTATTTCCTAAATCAAAAATCTGCGTCTTCTTTGCGATCGTTTGGCGTCTTTTTGGGGAAATACAGGATTTTGGGCTACTTTCGGGAGCACGAACACTGCACTTGGCTGAATGCAGATCCTATAATGAAAAATCCGCGCCATCACTGAAGTGCAATAAAAAAGTTAGACAAAATTAAACAATTAAGCTGTCATGGCATGATTTCGGTATTCTACCGGAGTCATGCCTTTTGTTTTTAAAGAAACCCGTTCGTAATTAAAGAAATGGATATAGTCTTGAACCATCATTTGAAATGCAGTAATGTCTTCAAATAATGGTAGCCCATCCAGCAACTCAGTTTTCAGTATGTGGAAAAAGCTTTCCACTGGTGCGTTATCCAGACAATGTCCCTTACGAGACATACTTTGAACAAAGTGATGGTTAGCCAATCTTTGAGTATAGTAAGGCAACTG
>NZ_FOPI01000051.1 GCF_900113455.1 Ligilactobacillus ruminis DSM 20403 = NBRC 102161
TATCACAGCCAGTTTAAAATCAGTGTCAAATATTCTCTTATTTCTACTATGACGAATTTTACCTTGAAGTCGATATGTTTGAATCCAGCTTCGAACAACCCTTGAATTGAGGTTGTATTCTCGAGCTAATTGGATACTCGTTGCCATTCCCTGATTATATTTACTAATAATTTCCGCTTTCAGTTCCGGACTGTACTTTGCCATAAAAAATACCCCACAATCATTAGACTACTTTGTCTAACAATTATAGGGCACTTCAATCACTGGCACGGATTTAAAATCATCATTCAGTTGCGTACGGGCTCATGACCGCTCGCTTCCACACCTTCATAATCAGGCTCAGACCAGCAACAAGGCTCATGATAAGTTCGTGCCGCGTCGCGACTGCGCTTTCGCTGATCGCTAGCGCCCCTCCTTATCTACCGCCTTGTTAAGCGGCTGGTCTTCACACCTTGTCCTAAAATGCCATATTTTGGAAATGCAATTTGCCCTTCAGATATCTTCTTACAAAGTAGCCTGCCACGCCCAAAATAGCGTAAACGATCGGACTCATCGTACGGTTGATGCTTGTAGGAATGAATGCGATAATTCCAAAAGCGATCATCCAAATTGCAATCAGTTCCAGTGTTACCAGAATCCCGCGAGTCAACTTCTTCTTTTTGCTCTTTGTCTTGGAATTGTCTGCCATCATTCGATAGAAGAAGGCCAGACCGCAACCGGCAATTGCCGATGTCGCAATCAGCGTGATCCAACCGCCGTTCATATCCGGCTGATTTTTGGAGAAGAAGCCCATCACGGCATACAGGATACAGAACATAATGAACATGATCAGGCCGTTGTCAAGCGCCATGACCCAGTAGCTTGGCATGCCATTTTTTTTCTTATCATCCAAAGACTCGCCGCTGACGATTTTCTCACAGCGTTCCGTCACGGTACCATAAAGTTTTGTTGCGACAATGCCTTGACGCTGCTTTTCTTTAAGTTCGAGGTACATTTCGGTAAGGACCTTTTCTTTTTTCTCTTGGTCATAATTTTTCTTATCCAAGGCCTTGCCTAAATGGTACATATAATCTTCGTTGCGCTTCGTCAAACCGGCATAGCGCCCGTCACGAACCGTAACTTCGACTTCTTCAACAGCTTTTTCAGCACGAACCTCAGCCTGCTTTTCTGCTGCTTTTGCATTTTTCTTTTCTTCTGCCAATGGAAAATCCTCCCACTTTCTGCTCGTAAGCCAGCTTTCATCGATATAGACAGGAAATACTATATCACAATTTCATTGTTTTGGGCGAATGCCAATGCTTTCAATCATTGGCAAATCTGCCTTTGACTCAAAGTCCAAGCATCGAATTCCCCATTAGACGTTAAATCTGAATTCGATGATGTCGCCGTCCTGAACGACGTAATCTTTGCCTTCGAGGCGCAATCTGCCGGCTTCTCTCACGCCCTGCATGCTGCCGTATTTGTCAAGATCTTCAAAGGAAACCGTTTCGGCTCTGATAAATCCACGTTCGAAGTCAGAGTGGATGACGCCGGCTACTTGAGGCGCCTTCATGCCTTGCTTGAAAGTCCAGGCGCGCGTTTCCTTGCCGCCGGCAGTGAAGAACGTTGCCAGGCCCAACAACTTGTACGAAGCTTTGATCAAACGATCCAGGCCGGATTCTTCAACGCCTTCGGCTTCCAAAAACTCTTGCTTTTCGTCATCATCGAGTTCGGCAATTTCTTCTTCCGTTCGAGCGCAAACGGCCAAAGCTTGCGAGCCTTCTGATTCGGCAAAGTTTTTGATTTGTTGGTAATATTCGCAAGAATCGGGATCGGCCATGTCGTCTTCGCCAATGTTTGCAACGTAAAGCACGGGTTTTGACGTCAACAGGAACAATCCTTTGACGATTTTTTGCTCATCATCGTCGAATTCGAGACTGCGAACCGGCTTGCCTTCTTCCAAAACAGGCTTGATTTTTGACAAAACGTTGAATTCCGCAATCGAATCCTTGTCTTTTTGAGTGCGAGCAACCTTTTCAACGCGCACATAACGTTTGTTGACGGATTCAAGATCGGCCAAAACAAGTTCCATGTTGATCGTGTCGATATCGTCCAACGGATCGACCTTATTAGAAACGTGCGTGATATTTTCGTCATCAAATGCACGGACGACATGCACGATTGCATCAACCTGACGAATGTTTTCCAAGAACTTGTTGCCAAGACCTTCGCCTTTGCTTGCGCCTTTGACGATTCCCGCAATATCGGTAAATTCAAACGTCGTGTGCACGATTTTCTTTGCCGGAATGATTTCATCGATTCGAGCCAAACGCGCATCCGGAACTTCAACCATTCCGACGTTAGGATCGATCGTTGCGAAGGGATAGTTGGCCATTTCGGCACCAGCCTTCGTAATCGCGTTGAATAGTGTCGACTTGCCAACGTTTGGCAATCCGACGATACCTGCTGTTAATGCCATTTTGTTTTTCCACTCTTTCTTAATTTAATCTTCCCTTGGAGCTTTCTCCAAAACTTTTTTCATTTTTTTGTCGAACTCGCGTCTTGGCAGCATGATCAAGCGACCGCATTTTGTGCACTGGATCTTAATGTCCATTCCCATTCTGATAATTTCCCAACGGTTTTCTCCGCACGGGTGCGGCTTTTTCATCTCGACAATATCATGCAAATCGTACATAAAAGACACCCCTAATCCAATGTAATGTCCAAGATTTCAAGAATGCGATTCAAATCATCATTTGAAAGATAATCGATTTCGATCTTGCCTTTGCCTGTCTTTTGACTGCTCTTGATTGAAACCTTCGTACTGAATTTTTCACGCAAAAGCTCTTCGCTATGTTTCAAATAAGGCGAAAGCTTTTCCGGTTTCTTGACCTTCTTTTGCTTGTCCCTTTCACCGTTCAGTTCATTGACGATGCTTTCCAATTGGCGCACCGTTAAGCCTTCCTTAACGGTTTTTTCTGCCAAAGCAACCAATTTCTTCTTGTCTTTTACCGAAAGAAGCGTCCGGGCTTGTCCCATCGAGAGACTGCCCTTTTGCAGGAAGTCTTTGACGGCTTTCGGCAAACTCAGCAAGCGCAAATAGTTGGCGATGTACGGCCGAGATTTCCCGAGTTTTTCTGAAACCTGCGCTTGCGTAAGATTCAGATTTTCCATCAGCGTATTGTATGCCTGAGCTTCTTCAAGCGGTGTCAGATCTTCTCTTTGAAGGTTTTCCAACACGGCGATTTCCATCATTTCTTCTTCGTTCAGATCGCGCACGATTGCAGGAATCGTTGTTCTTTTGGCCATCTTGGAAGCACGATAGCGGCGTTCGCCGGCAATGATCTCATATCCGGAAACCTTTGACTGACGAACGATGATCGGTTGAAAAACGCCTTGTTTTCTGATTGAGTCAGAAAGTTCCGACAAACTTGTTTCATCAAATGTTTTACGCGGCTGATACGGATTTGATCTGATATCACTAAGATTCAATTCGACAACTGTTTCGTCAGCCGTTGCCGTTTCGTCAAATTCAGTGAATAATGCGTCAAGTCCGCGACCCAGTCCTTTATTTTTCCTTTGAGGCATGAGCAGCCAAAACCTCCTTTGCTAAAGCTTGATATTCAATTGCGCCTTTTGATTTTTCGTCATAATCGACGATTGGAAGTCCGTAGCTTGGAGCTTCCGACAAACGCACGTTTCTTGGAATGATCGTCTGATAAACGGTGTCTCCAAAGTATTTTTTGACTTCTTCAACGACTTGATTTCCGAGGTTCGTTCTCGAATCAAGCATCGTCATCAAGACGCCTTCAATTTTCAAATCAGGGTTGAAGTGACGCTGAACGAGCTTGACGGTATTCATCAGCTGATTTAACCCTTCCAAAGCGTAATATTCGCTTTGAACGGGAATCAGAATCGAATCGCAGGTCGTAAAAGCGTTGATCGTCAGCAGACCCAGCGAAGGCGGACAGTCGATCAAAACGTAGTCATATGCATCTTTTGCCAAAACGCACGCATCGGCCAGGCGTTTTTCGCGCGCCATCTGCGAAGTAAGCTCAATTTCGGCACCCGACAAGCGAATCGTTGCCGGAACAACGTCCAGATTTTGACGTTGCGTATGCATCACAACGTCTTCAAGCGGAACGTCATTGATCAAAACATCATATACATCTTGCTTGATGTCAGGCTTTTTGATTCCGATTCCGCTTGTGGCATTTCCCTGAGCATCCATGTCGATCAGAAGAACCCTTTGCCCCAAATCTGTCAAACATGCGGCCAGATTGACGCTGGTTGTCGTTTTGCCGACGCCGCCTTTTTGATTTGCAACTGCAATGATAGTACCCACTTTTAATCCCCCTTATTGTTTTTTGTTTGGAATATCAATAATTATCCTGTGAAATTCAGCGTTGTCCTCCTCATGCATTACAACGTCGACGCCGTTTTTCTGCACCATGTCGACCGCGCCCTTAACGGTATTGATTGCGATTCTGACGTCCTTGACGACGCCTCTGACGCGCTTTTTCTCAGGTTTTCTTTCCGCTTTTTCGCGCAGGCTTTTGACGAGTTTCTCCGTTTCTTTAACGGACAAGTGATTGGCCGCGACTTCATTCAAAACATAAATCTGCTGTCCTTTTTCAAGTCCGCTCATTGCCCTGCCGTGTCGTTCACTGATCGACTTGTTCATAATTGCTTCTTTTACTTTATCGCACAGCTTCAAAAGACGCAACTTATTGGCTATGAATGACTGGCTCTTGCCGATTTCCTTTGCGAGATCCTGCTGCGTCAGCTGATTGAGTTCCATCAGCCGACTATATGCCTGTGCTTCTTCAATTGCAGTCAGTCCCTCCCTTTGGAGATTTTCGATGATTGCAAATGAAGCGGATTCGCGATCGCCCATTTCCTTCACGATAGCAGGAACTTTTTCCCATTTAAGCGAGCAGACGGCCCTGAACCTGCGTTCTCCGGCAATAATTTCATACTTTCCGTCACTGCATTTTCTCAGAATAATCGGCTGCAAAAGGCCGTGATTCTGAATCGTTTCGGCAAGTTCTCCGATGCTTTCCCTGGAAAAAATCTTGCGAGGCTGATTGCGATTGGGAACGATCAAAGAAACGGCGATTTCTTCAACGCGGTCCCGGTTATCTTTTGGCGTTTCGATGCTTTCCTGATTCTTATTATTGCCCTTAAAAAAAGAAAATGGCATACAAATCGCTCCTTTACCTTATGCTCTAGGCTTTTCAAGCGGCATCTTGGCTGGCGTCCCGGCCTTTCTAGGATATTTTTTCGGAGTCTGCCTGATTTTTTCGATTGTAATGATATGACGCACGTCATCCGTTTCGGGAAGGTGAAAAACGGCATCGTCAACCAGCTTTCCTCCGAGACTTTCAATCGCATACTCCGCATCTTCAAGTTCTTGTTCCGACTTTTGCGCCTTGAGCGCGATGAAACGGCCCCCGACTCTTGCAAGAGGCAGACAATACTCCGATAAAACCGACAGACGCGCAACGGCTCTTGCCGTCACGACGTCATAGCTTTCGCGATGCTTGCTCTTTTTGCCGGCAAACTCTTCAGCTCTGCCGTGATGAAATTCGACTTCTTCCAACCCCAGTCGTTCCGAAAGATCGTTCAAAAAACGAATTCGCTTATTAAGCGAGTCAACGATCGTTACTTTAAGATTCGGAAATGCGATTTTCATCGGAATCGACGGAAACCCGGCACCGGCTCCCACGTCGCAAAGCGTCAAAGCTTCTGTCTGAAGATCTTTGACGGTCAATGCCGGAATCAGAGAATCGTAAAAGTGCTTGAGATAGACTTCATCTTTTTGGGTAATCGCCGTCAGATTGACGTGCTCGTTCACGGCGACGAGATATTCATAATAATCCGCAAATTGCTGCATCTGATGGTCGCTTAGTTCAACACCTCGTGCAGCCAATGCTTGACGAAATTCTTCTGGTGTCATCATTTTCCTCTTGCATTTTCTCAAATTTTGTGAAACATGACGCAAGCGCCTTGTTTCACACGCTACCTACAATAGTAAGTTATTTTTTAATGAAAAACAAGCCTTTACGGCAACTCTTAATTATAAATTTGATGGCAAAAAATTACTTAAAAAGCTATGATTGAACTAAAGAATTTTTGAAAGGTCGTGATTCCTTGAAACAATACTCATTTGACGAATTTCCGTCCTCTCCTTTGGCGCCCGAAGGAATGAAAACTCTAAACGAACCGATGAGTCCTTTTTATCCGCAAGTGATTCAAAACGTCTGTTATGCCGTCAAAGATGGTCAGGCTCTGCATTTGACAATCATCGTACCCGCTCACGAAGAAACTGAAACGAAGCATTATCCTCTTATCATGTATACCCAGGGCTCTGCATTTAAACGACAAAACCTCACCAGACACCTGGTTCCGCTGATTGAGGTCGCAAAACATGGCTACGTTGTCGCAATCGTCGAATATCGTCCGACTCCGACGGGAATTTTTCCGGCGCAAATCAAGGATTTGAAGACTGCCACGCGCTATATGTTGAATCACGCTTTCGAGTACAGCGTCGATCCGTATCGCTACGCATGCTTCGGCGACTCATCCGGCGCATATGCCTCAGTCATGGCTTGCGTTACCGGCAACATGCAGGAATTTTCAGACGAAGACGTGCGCTTTTCCCCGCTGCACTACCGCGCCTGCGTCGATTTTTACGGGCCAATCGACTTCTCGCGCATGCAGGAATTTCCGACGAACCATGATCATGAAAGCGAAAAAAGTCCGACGGGCCTGCTGTTTGGCGGCGTCAATATCCGCACGGTGCCTGATCTTCTTGAAAAATCCAGTGCCTTGAACTATATCGATTCAAAAAAGCTGCCGCCGTTTTTGATCATGCACGGTAAAAAGGATCGCATGGTGCCGTTTTCTCAAAGCGTGATGCTGTATGAAAAACTCAGACAGACCGATCATTGTGCCGATTTTTACGCGCTTGAAAATTGCGACCACGGTTCCGATGCGTTCTTTACGCCATATTCCTTGACCATTGCTTTAAATTTTTTATCAAAGAACTTAAAAAAGGGCAACTAACTTCTAGCAAAGTTCACTTAAAGCTCTTGTTTAATTCACAAGTCATTCATAAGTTTAGTTTATCTTTAAAACATACCTAATAACAACAAACATATTTCACTTACTCCCCCCTAAAAAGTAAGTGATGATTCAAGCGGTCTCCCTAAGCCGCTTGGATAAATATTCCTTTTTCTCCGCGGTTCCCCAATCGTGGAGTTTTTTTCTGCAAATCATCCTCGTCTCTGCTTCTGCGCTGAAACGGGGATGATTTTGTTTTATGCGGTTGCCGGGGGCCGTGGACGACGGATTTGGGCTGGACGGTAGAAAATTTTTTCAATTTTGGGGAATTTTGTTCTGCTTTTGGAAACGCGAGTGACAAGAGCGGGCGTGACGACAAACAAAAATTGTTAAAATAGCGTGACTTTTGTCTACAAGTCTTCATAAAGCATTTTTCTATGAGAAATCCAGCGTCGTCTGAAGTGCCCTATAATTGTTAGACAAAGTAGTCTAATGATTGTGGGGTATTTTTTATGGCAAAGTACAGTCCGGAACTGAAAGCGGAAATTATTAGTAAATATAATCAGGGAATGGCAACGAGTATCCAATTAGCTCGAGAATACAACCTCAATTCAAGGGTTGTTCGAAGCTGGATTCAAACATATCGACTTCAAGGTAAAATTCGTCATAGTAGAAATAAGAGAATATTTGACACTGATTTTAAACTGGCTGTGATAGACTATTATCAAACACATGAGGTAACCATAGCTGAAGTTGCTGCCAGGTTTGATCTGCTTCCAGGTCAAGTATCCCATTG
>NZ_FOPI01000049.1 GCF_900113455.1 Ligilactobacillus ruminis DSM 20403 = NBRC 102161
TTATAATAGCAGGTCTTGCGCTGATCTGATATCCATTGGAACCCGGTCTTCATCGCGCCAGTGTTCTTGTCGAACAAGTACCACTTGCCGCCTATATGCTGCTGCCCCGTGACTGCCTTGCCCTTTGAATAATAGAACGTCTTGCCGTTGACGGTCTTCCAACCGCTGGAAGCCACCGGCTTGACGATTACGTTTGGCTTGCTTTGCGATTTCAATTCGCCGGTATTTTTGTCAAAGAGACATTTTGAACCGTCAATCGTTTGTTCGCCGAAAACCTTGTGACCATTCTTGTCGTAATAATATTTCTTTCCGTTAAGCGTCAGCCAGCCATGATGCATCGAACCGGTCGACGGATCGAAATAGCAATAATAATTGCCGATTTTTTGCGAACCGTATTGCATCTGACCGTTCGAAGCGTAATAGCAGGTTTTGTTTTGATCTGCAACCCACTGCAAACCGGTCTTCATTGCGCCCGTGTTCTTGTCAAACAAGTACCACTTGCCGTTGATGCATTGCTGGCCGTACTGCATTTGCCCGTTTGATGCGTAATAGCAAGTCTTCTTTTGATCTGCCACCCACTGCAAACCGTTCTTCATTGCGCCAGTGTTTTTGTCGAACAGATACCATTTGCCGTTGATCTGCCTTTGGCCGGTTACTGCATTTCCATTGACGTAATACCTGTTTCCGAACCAACCGTTTGAAACAGAAGTTGAAGGAGCATTCGTCAGCAAGCCGTTGAAGTCAGTCGAAAGATCGAGATTCCCGAACCACCATTTCCACGGCATCCGCGAGGTCGAAGCAAACTGCCATGCACCGTATCCTTGATTGCGCCATTGTCTTTCATAATAGCCGCCCCTTGAAGGCGTGAACGGATATTGAGCCAGCCACGTTCTGGACTTGCCGACCGTTGAAACGACAGCATCCCGATACTTGTAGCCAGCATAAACATAAACCGCATGATTGCGATAGCCGGCATTGTTCAATGTGCGCCAAAACGAATTAAGACCGTTTTTGACCTGATTGTTCAACGTTGCTCTGTCTTCCATATCCGCAAAAATCAGCGTATTCGGTCCAAGACCGAGCTTTCTCAGACAATCCGCCATGTGGTTGCCCTCATTCCAGCCGCTGCCGGAGTTGTTGAAAGTCGCATAATGATAAACCGCAACCTTCAGCCCTGCCTGAATGGCATTTCTGATCTGGTTTGAAGCAGCAGGATTAAGATAACCCCTGCCTTGCGAAACTTTGACGATTACCGTCTTGATTCCCTTTGCCTTGAGCTGCTTGTAGTCATTAAGCGTCAAGCCGCTCTGGTATGACGCAACGTCGATCGCATCCCCGTGCGTATAGCGTCCGTCGCCGATTCCGAAAACATCGCACGTGTCTGAACTTCGCATCAGATTTAAAAATGGCGCCTTGACTTCAGTATATTCTTTTGCAAAATCCGTTACTTTCCCCTGACTGTCGATTTCGACGTCTCGGCCGCTGGGAACCGCATTAGGCTGTACCGTCTCTGCATTTGCCGGAATCGTCATCAAGCATCCGGCAGAAAGAAACGTCATGAGACTAACAGCAAGTTTCGTATGCCGATTGGTGCTTTGTACTCTTTTTTTCGTCAATAAATAAATCCTCCCTTTTCAAAGACTGTCTCAATCTTAGGGGGCAAAGACAGCCTTTGTTAACCTGTAATCAACTGTAATACGCTATAATATGACTTATTTTAATACATCGTTGTGAACATTGCTTGAAAGTTATTGCAAAATACATCAAACTGTGCTTGAACAAAACTTGCAAAATGGCCTTTGCCTCTATATACTATATATTCGTGAGCAATCACGCGGTGGTTCGCAAACATCCCACCGTAATAAAAAACTAGAAACGAGGTTATCGTTATGTCAAATACTCAAAGCAAGGTCGCAAATCTCGCCAAAGCGGGCGTGGTTGCAGGCCTTTATGTTGCCATTACCTTATTGCTTGCACCGTTTAGTTTCGGTGCCGTCCAGCTGCGCCTGTCGGAATTGTTCAACAACTTGTCCGTGTTCAACAAGCGCTATATCTGGGCCGTGACGCTCGGATGCGCAATCGCCAACCTGACTTCGCCGCTCGGAGTGGTCGACGTCATCTTCGGTTCGCTCGGAACGCTCGTGATGACGAGTCTCAGCTACTACTTGACCCGAAACGTCGAATCCGTTCCGAAGAAACTTGCAATCTGCGTAATCATCTGTGCCCTCATGTCATGGAGCGTTGCTTTGGAACTTTATTTCGTAAGCAAGGCACCGTTTTGGATGACCTATCTGACGGTCGGAATCGGCGAACTCATTTCCATGGCAATCGGGGCCATCATCGTCTACGGAATCAGCAAAGTCGTTGACTTGACCGAATAATTCCGAAGAAAGGAACAAACATGACTTTTGAAGAAATTCTACCGCAGCTCAAAGCAGGCAAAAAAGCCGTCCGCACAAAAGGCTGGGGCGACTGTGAAGAATATGTCTTCGTCGTTTCCGGCGACACGCTGAACGGCGAAGAAATCAATCCTTATCTTATGATCAGAACCAAGGAAAAACCGGCGCTTTCACAATTTATGCCGACTTCATGCGACGTCTTGGCAGATGACTGGGAGATCGTTGAATGATGAAAAATTATCCGGAATTTAAAAACGTTTCAGTCATCGTCACTGGCGTTGCTTCCGGAATCGGGCGCGCTCAAGCGGAAAAATTTCTGCTCGAGGGCGCCTTTGTTTTCGGAGGCGACATCAACGATAACGAAGCAGTCAAAAACCTGAAACGACGTTTTCCGCAAACGTTTCGTTTCAAGCTCTGCGACGTCACCGAACTTGAACAAGTCAAGCAGTTTGCTGATGCGGCTCTGCATTTTCTAGGGGGATGCGAAATCTTGCTGAACACGGCCGGAATCCTTGATGCATATAAACCCACCTTGGAAACCGATGAAGAGTTGTGGGACAAGATCATGAACACGAACTTGAAGAGCATCTTTCGCCTGACAAATGCAGTGCTGCCGTCCATGCTGAAACAATCGCACGGTGTCATCATCAACATGGCTTCAATCGCAGGCATGGTAGCCGGCGGTGGCGGGGCGGCATACACGGCGGCCAAACATGCCATCATCGGCTACACCAAACAGCTTGACTACGATTATGCCAAAAGCGGCATCCGTGCCTGCAGCATCGCACCCGGCGCCATCAACACGCCGATGAATGCCGCCGATTTTGCAGGAGATGCTCACATGGCCAGGCAAGTTGCAGAAGAAACGCCAGCTGGCCGTTGGGCCAAACCTGAAGAAGTGGCAGAATTGACGCTGTTTTTGGCGAGCCCGCGGGCCGACTACATTCATGGCGCAAACGTCCCGATCGACGGCGGCTGGGTGGAAAAATAGATAATTTTGAGAAGTCGCAGCGTGGGAGCTGCGGCTTTTTTGTGCATATTTTGGGAGAGAGTGTTAGGGGCGGCAAGTGTTGGAGCTGCGGGGAGGCATTTGGGGCGGTGCAGTCTTGTTGGGATAGTTGCGGGAACTTAATTTGGCCGCCCTGATAGACTATTTTTCCAATTTTTTGGCCTACTTTCGGGGATGCGCGGACCATTTTTAGTGGTCGGTAGACAAATTTAAGGCATTTTGTTCGGTTTTTGTCTACTTTTGCCTCCGCGCGCTGGGATGCGCAATGGCATCCAGTTTCTGCTTATTTTTACGGACAAACAGCTCCAAAACAGCACTTTGTCCGTAATCACTTCTTGACGTACTGATTGAGCGTGTGCTGCATTTAAAAAGAATGGCTTCTTATACATCAAAAATCAAAAAAGGCCGCATCCCCATGCGGTCTTTTGCTCATCATCTGTTTACAATGTTTTCATAGACGTTTGTCGTCAGCTTGTAGACTGCCACGTATCCAAGGAACGTTACTGCTAAAGAAACAATTCCAAACTTGGTGAGCAGCAACTTGTCGTACATCGCCAAGAAGACCAGCATCTTCTGGATGGCCGGAATCGCAAAGCCGACGTTAACGGCCGCACCGATGATCGGGAGCATGAAGACGGTCAAAACCTGACTGTTGATGGCTGATTTTGTTTCTTCTCTGCTTAATCCGACCTGCTGCATCGTTTTGAAGCGATCGCGATCTGCGTAGCCTTCCGAAACCTGTTTGTAGTACATAACGACGACGGTAGCGATCAGCATGACGATGCTGACGAAGATTCCGATAAAAAGCAATCCGCCAAAAAGCTGATTGAACACTTCTGAAACCGATGGGCGATCCGCGAAAGAATCCATATAAGTTCCTTGGCTGTTTTTCTTTTTAACGATCGTCGTGAACTTGTTTTCCAGTCCCGTCGTATATTTTTTCAAGTCAGATTTCTTTCCGGAAATATCGTACCCCATTGCATAAAGCCATTTTCCGGAAATCTGCTCGCAAACCGTCTTGTCTTTTGCAAAAACGAAGATTGGCTTAAAGATTGTCCGTTGATAATCGAAGTAGAAGTCAAAACTGTCAATATGACGTACCTTGTAAGTTTTCCCCTTGATCGTGAGGCGGTTTTTGTCATATCCGCCCTTTGAAGAGCACATCAGAATCTCGTTTTTTGCCAAATGCACGTTTTGCTTTTGAATTCGGTTGTAATCGGCTACCGGCACTGCAAACAACTGATTTTCGGTGCTCATGTCAACTGTCTTGCTGACAGAATAAGTGCTGCCTGAAAAATTGCCATAAATTGGTTCTGTCATCATCATGTTGACGTATTTTCCGACCATGACATGATTGTCCTTTGCCTTGCTTTGAATCATCATTTTGTCGGAATGACTGATTGGCGTTTTCTTGGTCATCACCACGTCGTACGGATTGTAAAGCTTGAGCGTTGCTTCTTGCGAGAGGCGCAAGGTTCCGGTCGTCACGATTGCAACAAGCGCCGTCGTCAAAAGCAGGCAGATCGAAGCAAGACTTGCACCGTTTTGCTTCATTCGATAGATCATCCCTGAAACGGAAATGAAGTGATTGCGCCTATAATAGAAGTTTTTGTTTTTTCTGAGCATCTTCAAGAAAATGATCGAAAATGCGATGAAAACCAGGTAAGTTCCGATTACGACAAGAACAACGGCCAACATGAAGCTCGTGACGGCATCCATTGAAACTTTCATTCTGACTGCAATCGCATATCCGGTGCAAAGCGCGACAACGCCCGCAATTCCGAAGACCCATGAGCCGCGCGGTTCTTTTTCTCGCCTATTGGTTGCTTTCCACAAGTCAAGCGGGTTGACCGAGCGCAAGCGCCACAAATCGCCCAAGAGCAATATAAAATACACGGCTGCAAAATATCCGATGCAGATGATAGCTGCGACAGAGCTGAACACCGGCACATTCAAGCGTTCCATCTCAAGCAATTTTTTCAACCCGAGTCCGACGAATTTGACGAAAGTTGCTCCAAAAACAAGTCCCAGAAATGAGCTTGCGGCAAACATGATCGCATCAATGAAAAAAATCATTTTTCCAAGATCAGATCTTGTCATCCCCAAAATGCTGTAAAGACCAAGTTCGTGATTCCGACGGCGACTGACGATGCCGTTGATGTAGATCATGAAGAAGAAAGTGATTGCCAGGGTGAAGACAAGTCCGATGTTCATCAGCTGAATCAGACCGGATCCGTAATTTTGCTTTTCAAGACTTTTATTCGTCGTCATTGAAAAGAAAATGTAGTTGATTCCGACCAGCACTGCATTTGCCAAAAGGAACGGCAAATAAATCTGCAAGTTTTTGCTGATGGTCTGTCTTGCAAGTTTAAGTTTCAACATCCCTTTTTCCCCCTTATTCAGCCGTCAAAACGGTCATGCTGTCCGAAATCTTTTTAGCATAGTCTTTTTGCGACATGTCCCCGCGGTAAAGCTCGTGATAAATGATTCCGTCCTTGATAAACAGCGTTCTGTTGGCATAGCTTGCGGCCTGCGAACTGTGAGTAACCATCAGAATCGTCTGTCCCTGCTTATTGACTCTGTCAAACAACACAAGCAGGCGCTTCGTATTTTGAGAATCGAGCGCTCCGGTCGGTTCATCGGCCAACAGCAGATCAGGTTTCGTGATCAATGCTCTGGCGGCTGCCACGCGCTGTTTTTGACCACCGGAAATTTCGTACGGATAACGATCGAGCAATTGCTCAATTTCAAGCTCCTTTGCCAAAGGTTCAAGGCGCTTTTCCATTTCCTTATGCGATACTTTGTTCAAAACGAGCGGCAAAAAGATGTTGTCTCGATTGTTGAACGTGTCAAGCAAGTTGAAATTTTGGAAGACAAATCCCAAATGCTGACGTCTGAACGCTGCTTTTTCCTTTTCCTTGAGCTTTGACAGATCCTGATTATTGAGCGTGATCTGACCGCCCGTTGCCGTTTCAAGCGTTGCGATGATATTCAAAAGCGTCGATTTGCCGGCACCGGATTCCCCCATGATGGCAACATATTCCCCTTCTTCAACGCTGAATCTGATATCGCGCAATGCGGTAACTTGACTGTCCCCTTTGCCGAATGATTTACTGATATGGTTCAACACTAAAATACTCATTTTTCATCCCTCCTGTTTCATTACTCCTTTATTATAAAAAGATTCCCAACGCAATCATAGTTACATGTGCGACAGGAACCTTACAGTTTGTTATTTTTTATAAATCCAGAATCCGATTCAAATCCAGTCTGACAACGGTCCCCGCTCCCAGTTTTGAATCGACCGCAACGTCGATCTTCAAAAATTCGCTGACCCGTTTGACGATATAAAGCCCCATTCCAGTTGCGGCACCGTGCTTTCTGCCGTTTTCTCCGGTGAATCCTGCTTCAAAGATTTTTGGCAGATCGGATTGCGAAATGCCGATTCCTTCATCTTGGATGAAAAGCACGCCATCGTTGTACCCAATCATGATCTGCTGATGCGGAGCACTGTATTTGCTGGCATTAACCAAAATCTGCTCCAAGATGAATGACATCCACTTCTTGTCGGTCAAAAGCTTTTCATGCGGCACCGCCACGTCAAGCGTCAGGTTTTTGTCGACGAAAAACGTCATGTTTTCGCGCAAAATCTGCTGCACGAGCTCAAGCAGATCAATCGAAACGAACTCGATGTCATGGTTAAAATCTGACAAGCGCTCATAATTAAGCAACAGATTCAACTGATATTCGGCATTATCAACCTGCTTTTGCACGCGTGCGCTGTCCACGACATCCGCCGCATCGGCCATCAGCTTCAGTGCCGTCAGCGGCGTCTTCATCTCATGACTCCAGACGATCAGATAATCGTAACGCTCTTTGAACTCCTGCTCAAGTTTTTGCGCGCGCTGATTAAGATTGTCCTTTTCTTCACTCAGCTTGCGCAAGAATTCTCTTTCAACGAGCGTCCTGCCAAAAGATTCGTCAATATTGCCATTTTCAACGCGTCTGAGAATTCGAAACGTCCGCACGGTTTTAAAAAATGCAGCACCGACCGCTACGAGCCAGGTAAAACGCACGAAGTCGCCGAGCAAACTTAATTTCAAATCATAAAGCACGCAAAAAAGCGCAAAGACAGCCACGCAAAACAAATATACGATCAATGTCGACCAGCAGTCCGCCAAATATTTCTTGATCATAATTTTTCCTCCAAGCGATAGCCCTGGCCCCTGACCGTCGTAATCTGGAGCGGTCCTTCAAGAGTCGAAAGCTTGCCGCGCAACCTGCTCAAGTTGACGTTTAGCGCATTTTCGTCGATAAAGTTGTTTCCTTGCCACAATGCCGAAATCATTTTCTTCTTGCTGACCGTCTGGTTTGCATTCAGCATGAGCAGCTTCATGATCAGCCCCTCAGTCGGTGTCAGTCTGACGCTTTCTCCTTGAAAATCCAGATCGTTGGTCAACAAATTGAGTTCGCAGCCAAATTTTTCCAGACTCTTTTCCTGCACTGCATTTACACGGCGAAGCACGGCCTGAACCTTCGCCGTCAAAAGATCCATCGCAAACGGCTTGACCAGATAATCATCCGCACCGATCATCAGCGCCCTCACGGCATTTTGATCAAAATCGGCGGCCGAAATAAAAATAATCGGCACCTGTGAAAAGGACCTGATCTGCTGCGTCCAGTAAAAACCGTCATACATCGGAAGCGTAATGTCCATCAAAATCAAAACGGGATCGGCTTCCTTGACTTCCGCTATCATGTTGTCCCAGTCCGAAACGCCGGTCACGTCGTATCCCCACTTTTTCAGTTCATCATGAACGGACTGAATGATATCTTGTTCATCTTCAATAATAAATATCTTTCTCATTGTTTCCTCTTTGTTCCTCCACATGGGTATAGTGTACCACGGATCGAAACGTGCACGCTTGCTTTTATTATTTCTGGGAGTGCGGTTTTGGTACGGAAGACTGAGTCAGGTCTGTTTTCTGATCTGCACGCGCTGTCTTCGTCTGGTCGGTAGACAAATTTCAGGCATTTTAATCAATTTTTGTCTACTTTTGCCTCCGCGCGCACCGATTTCGGGGTTATGCCCGTATAATGGTGTAAATTGATAAAAAAAAGAGAGCCAAGTGCTCATCTCCCAGGTATAATTTAAATTAACCAAAAAAACTAAAAATACTAGGAGGATGAACAATGGCTCAATTAAATATTACCTTAAATCAAGAGGAAATTCTACAACTTCTTTCAAAGGATCACGATCAGG
>NZ_FOPI01000047.1 GCF_900113455.1 Ligilactobacillus ruminis DSM 20403 = NBRC 102161
AAGCCTTTTTCAACGATAAAGTCATAAATCGATCTGGCAGAACAACCTGCAGCGTATTTGTCTTCAATGATGTCTTGATATCCGTCCAGCTTACTGCGACGGCTACGACGCTTCCTGACAACTGATGTTTTATCGCTCTGAGCTTTTAAATATGCCGCTTTGACGGTTCTTGGATCAACGTCATATTGTCGTGCAACAGCGGAGTAATTTGGTTTTATCTTCTCTAACACAAAATATCTCATCCTTTCGTAAACGTCTTTTCGCATACTCATCACTTCCTCAAAAGATTAATAAAGTGAGTATACAAAAAATGTAGGAAAACCGACAATTCTAAACCGCCGATTTCCTACATTTTACAACCGCCCTTTACAAAATTACAAGAGAAGTATTGATGAATGACTTAAAATAAAAAAGATTATAAATAATTTCTCTTGATATTTTCAAAACTAAGTAAGGTTGTATTTTTATTTTTTTCTTTTAGAGTTCCAGTTCTTAAATATAATAACTTTTCTATTGTTTCTGGATAAAAGGATATACCAGAATATTCAAATTCTTGCATTAAACTATCTGGATCAAAAATATTATTTTCAAATAGTAAGTCAATTGCTCCTTGAAAAATACTCTCATTAATAGTATATGGAACATCTTGTGGCTCTTGTTTACGCCATCCTCTCTTAGACACTTGTCGCATAAGATACTGATATTGATTAACAGTAATAATACCTAGTTGGTGTGCTCGATACAACATTGCTTGTATGGAAACACCCCATTTTTTCTTTAAAGACACATAGTATTCCAAGCTTGTGGGATATGCGGATATATCTTGACTGAAACTATGTTTCGGCAATAAAAATGAACTCGCAAACATATTGGCTTGCTTCTCTCTAGCTCTGAATTCATCTTTTGAAATGGCTTCCAAATCTTCGCTCCAAGGATGCAAAATAATATGCCCCAATTCATGAGCCATGTCAAATCTTATTCTGCATTCATATACCTTACCTTTGGAGATTGCCACGAAGTAAATTACGTCGTGACCAATTTGGGTGCGTTGTGAAAAGGCATCTATTGCTTCATCATCTGTTTCCAAGTACGTTACCAATATACCGTGTTGCTCTAAAATGTATTGTAAATTGTTTATTGGACCATTACCGAGATTCCATGCCTTGCGAACTTTCTGTGCAATTATTTCAATTTCATTTATAGTTTCTTTACTATTACAGTCTTCAATTGTGTCTGCGCCTCTAAAATCAATATCCATGTCATTAAAGATGGGAAACTCAATATATTTCTGTAGTACTTCATATATATCGGCAATAAACTCCAATTTTACTTTTTGAGAATTCTTCTTCTTCTTGGTTGCCGTAGATTGGGAACGGAAATATGTGGTTTTAGCTTTTACATCATCACTATCTTCTTGAAAAAAATACTCATTAGGAAATCCCAATACTTTTGCAATTTCTCTTATTCTTTTGAAGTCTGGTATACTTTTTCCATTCTCATATGATGAAATTGACTGTTTGGTTATAGTTGTTTTTTTAACAAGCTCCGCAAGTTCTGTTAACGTAAGCTCTCTGTATATTCGTGCTTTCCTTAAGCGGTTACCATTAAACGTACTTCTCATTGCTACATTCTCCTAATTAGCTTTGTCTTTTTTCATTATTGTTTTCATTATCGTTATTTTTCAATTGTGGCTTGACACCTGGTTTTAAACGAAGATTGTTTTTAGTTTCTGCCTTGTTTTGATTTTCAGAATATGGAGCTTCATAAAGAGGTAATTGTGGAGTGATATATTCTGAAATATCTTGATGTTCAATTGTTTCTAGATTTTCATCTAATTTTAGCAGTTCAAGCTCAGTGATTGATTCTCTTTCATGGGAGTATACTATGGTGTAGTGTGAGTACTCAGAAGAATCGATTTTATTTCCAAAAATCTTATAATAATCATTAGCTAGTTTATCATTTGTGAAAAATTTTTCCCCATTATCTAAACCCTCTAAAGTCATTTGTTCAAAACATGGATTGAAATTTCCATTTTCCACATGACATATTGATTGAAGATAGTAAGGTGTATTTCTACTTGCTAATTTCTTTTTTGCATTTTCAAAAGTTTCCTTTGTCATGACGTTATAAGTACGTTTGTTTATTTCATCTATTACAACAAGCAAATTCCATGATATGCGTTTAAAACGTACAGCACTTAATCCATCAACACATAAATCAAGAATTTTTGAATTGATGGCATCTGAATAAAAGAAATGCGTTGAATTTTCTATTTTTTTAGCACTGCGGTAATCATTACATGAACAACCGGCGTCTTCAAGACCGTTCTCAATAGCAAAAACAATTTTACGTAAAATTTTTTCGATAGAATCATTAGAATAAAACATTTTACTATCCCCTTTAATTTTTTTCTTTTATTTTTACATAAAAGCAATGAATTGTCAAGTAGAGCGACTGTTTGTTGATAGATAGTAACGTTATCGCCCACTTATATTTTATAAGCAAACGATTTATCAAACTCCACTTCATTTTACAAGCATCCTTCTTGACTCACAACACCACAAGCCTTATTCTGAATGTAACACTTCTGAAATCAGGCGATGATGCGCCGGACTTCGGAGCATTCGTACAGCATAGGAATAGAAGGAGGACACTTACATGAGCATACTGGGAAACATACTCTGGTTTGTCTGCGGCGGACTTTTGAGCGGGCTGGCATGGGTATTGTCAGGCTGTCTGTGGTGCATCACGATCATTGGGATACCGATTGGCCTGCAGTGTTTCAAGTTCGCCAGTCTGGCATTCTTTCCGTTTGGAAAGGAAGTTGTGTACGGCGGCGGTGCGGTCAGCCTGCTTGCCAACATCGTCTGGCTGATTGTGTCGGGAATCCCGATGGCAGTCGGCAATGCCGCAATCGGCGTTGTCTGCTGCATTACAATCATCGGAATTCCATTTGGCAGGCAGTTCTTCAAGATCGCCAAACTGGCGCTTTTGCCGTTCGGGGCAACGGTGAGTTAGATTCGGACATCGGGGAGGCTGATGCCTGTGAATCAGGCAGGAATGAACCCGGTTGCTGCTGAAATGCGTTTGACTTACGTGAAATAAAGCCGCATGATCCATAATGATTTCAAGGATCATGCGGCTTTTGAATTTTTCAAAGCCTCATTCCGTACGGTGCGGCTTCGGCCTTTGACCTTCTGCGTCAGTCAAAGTTTCGTTATCCGGGCAGACTGGCAGAACGAACGGTTCATCCCAGGACATCAGATTAATTGTCATCTGACTCCTGGCTGCTCTTGTACCTTTCGCCCCAGTTATTGCATCGAGAATGGGCTTCAGGCTTCTTCCCAGATCGGTCAGGGGACGGGACTTCGGCATACACCTCGCAGACTTTTCTCTACACTCCGCGCATCAATCCGTTGACCCGTCTGTCAACCATCATGACCGCTGGCAGGACAATCATGGGCAGGGTCAAAAGAAGCAGCCCGACCGGACCGATACTGGAAAATGCAGGGCTGAAGACCGACGACAGCGGTGCGATTGCCCCGAACAGCGAAAAGACGACTCCGTATGTAACGCCAAGCATTTTGTCTGCGGTCTTCTTCTGCACGATTGTCACGAAAATCGTTCCCGTCATGTAGTTTGCAATGCCGTAGACAATCCACGAAACCACAAGCAGAGCCAGCAGAACCTTCTGATTCGTCAAAAAGACTGCGCCGAGCGGAAAGAGGGCAATGCCGACGCCCTGCAGGACGAGCCATTGTGCATAGCCATGCAGATGCCTTGAAGCATCCCTGACTACATGGCTGAACAGAAACCCGCTCACGCCGGCAGTGATTCCGATTGTCATTTCCTGAATGGAATATGCCGCCTTGTAGTCCGGCAGCCTCCTTGCCAGATACATTGGCGTGAGATACCAGTACAGCCAGAAGCTGACGTTGATCAGCGTCGCATACGGCAGCAGAACCCTGATGACTTCCAGGTGAACGACCTGTCTCAGGGAATCGAGCATGGATTCATCAGTTTCGTTTTCTTCACGACTGACCGGGTCCGACGGTATTCTGAGCATCATGACGCATGACGCAACCATGATGACCAGGATGATGCCGTATGAGACAAGGGCGCTCTTCAGGAGGACGAGCACGCCGGAAAGAGCTGAACCTAAAATCGTCGCAAGCTGCTGAACCATGTTGAGACTGGCGTTGTTTCTTATGAGCTCGTCGTCATCTTCGGAAAAAGCGGGGGCTATCGTCTCGATTGCAGGCAGATAA
This sequence comes from Ligilactobacillus ruminis DSM 20403 = NBRC 102161, assembly GCF_900113455.1. Lineage (GTDB taxonomy): Bacteria > Bacillota > Bacilli > Lactobacillales > Lactobacillaceae > Ligilactobacillus > Ligilactobacillus ruminis. The sequence continues at coordinate 4,269 of NZ_FOPI01000047.1, forward strand.
AATGAAGTGACGAAGCTCAGCACACAACCGACCGCAACGGAAACGGCAGTGAAACTGACTGACATCTTCTGCATCACGATAAGAACAAGCAAGGCAACCATCCTTGCCACGCTGCCGATTCTTATCAGATTTATCCGCGGGAACCGGTCGGACATCCGACCGCCAAACGACGCCAGGACTATCTCGACAAATCCCGCGCATCCGAACAGGGCGACTGCACCCTGGCTGTGAACGACGTTTGCAAGATACCAGATTGTATATATGTTGAATGCAGACAAGGCCACATTGCTCAGCAGGTCGTTTATCACAATACGTTTGAAATGAGTCATATAAAAGGCACTTCCTTCATGCTGCATTTAAAATTGTTAAATCCCATCTTTGCCAAAATAATCTCCCAAATCACAGTAATCACTGAATCTTCGGTCCGAAATCAGGTATGTTCGGTCAACGCATCCCTCGACGAAGCGCTCGTCATGGGAAATGACAACGACTGCCGCTTCGCTGTTCCTGATGAATTCAGTCAGGGCTCTTACCCCGTCATAGTCAAGATAGTTAGTTGGCTCGTCAAGCAGCAGGACGTCAAACGGCGACACAAGTTCAAGTACAAGCTGGGCCTTGAGAAGCTGTCCTCCGCTCAGTTCGTCCGGAGTGTGGGAAAGAAGGTCCGCATGAAGTCCCATGGCTCCTGCGACATCAAGGACAACCTGTTCCGGCATCCCGGAAGCCTTCATGAGCTGTGACAGAAGATTTTCACCTTCTTCCCAGACATCTTGAATCTCCTGTCTGAAGCGGCTGACCCTGCAGGATCTTTTCTCAAGTCTTCCCTCGATTTCACCCAGCAGAGTCGACTTGCCGCTGCCGTTCCTGCCTAGCAGACCAACCGTTTCTCCTGATCTGATCCGAAACGAGAACGAATTGTCAATCAGCCGGATGCCATGGCCTGACAGTCCGTCAAAGTCAAGATTTATCCTGACTTTTTGCGGTTTCTGATATGTCGTCAGAAGCTTGAGCCCCATCTTCTCATAGGGCTTGGCATTCTTCGGCCCTTCGTCCAGACTTTTCTGCATGCGTCTGGCATTGGCCGAAAGTCTTCTCTGAACCTTGTCGTAATTTCCAAGAAGCGACCTGGCCTTTGCCTCCGAGTTGGAAACACCGCCGGCCTTCCTGGACTTTGCGGCCTTCTCCTTCATCTTCTGAGCCACGCGTTTCTGCCTTCTTCGCTGCTTTTGCTCAACCTCGTACAGCTGATACTGATTGTTCCGGTTCCTTTCCCTCATCTGCCGGAATTCCTCAAAATTACCGTCATAAAGGTCGATGTGCCGGTCTTCAATCATCAGCACGCAGTCAACCGCCTTTTCAAGAAAGGCAATGTCATGACTGATGATGACGGCAATTCCCCGAAAGCCCCCGATCATCCCGGTCAGCTTCCTGATGCCTTCCGCGTCAAGATTTGACGTCGGTTCATCCAGCAGCAGGATGTCCGGTCTCTTCGCAAATGCACGGCTGATTCGCTGCATCTGACCTTGTCCAGGACTGACCCCTTCCATACCGGCCGGAAACTGACTGACCATTTCGGCATGTCCGTCATATCTGACCATTCCTGCATCAGGTTTCAAGATTCCGGTAATCAGCCTGAGCAGTGTGGTCTTTCCCGTGCCGTTGTCACCGACAAGCGCCACGTGCCTCCCGTTTCCTATTCGGAAGCTGCATTTTGAAAAAAGCGGATTGTCTCCGTAGCTGAATGCAAGATCATTAACTGCCAGCAAGATTTATACCCCCTCATTAGAAAATTTTAATGTTAATCCAATAGTAGTTCCAATGCCCGCAAAAGTCAAGAAAACGGCCCGGCGCAAGTTACGCACCGGACCGATTCAGATGTTGTTTCCCTGCGCTGACGTACTGATTGACAACAGCGGACTTGTTGCTGGCATGACCGAACCGAGCCGGCGTGTTATTTTCCGAGTTGTGCAACTGGAGGAAGTCATGCTCGTCTTCCCAGGAGTTGATCAGGAGAAACTTGTAATCCTGCTTCAGCGAGCGTGTCTCAACATACGACTTGAGGACAAGAGGGCGCTTGTTCCTGTCATCCCAGGAATCAATGATGGACTGCATGACCTTGTAGTTCAGTCCGGACTGGAAGACCGTCTTCTCGTCGGAGACATTCAGCAGCATGAACTTCCTGTGGTTGTCCGCCGATCTGTATTTCAGAAAGCCGCGTCAAGGTCAAGGCGGCCGGAGACCTGCGATAGTGACACAGCGATGTTACAGTTAAACAGCGGTCGGACAGAAATTGTCTTTTCTGTCCAGCCGCTGTTTTTTTGGTATTCGGGAATTTTGAGTACAATGTCATGTTTAGCGTCTTAATAAGGAACCGAATCTTCATGATAATCTGTACGGAACGTGCGCCATCTTCGGCACGTCGCTCCAGTCGACCGTATATCCGGCGCCGTGAGCACAGAAGACGGACTGCGGCGTGTTTTCCAAATCTGAAAGCGGGTCGTAGCTGCTGTTTGAAACGACTTCCTGTTCATTATGGCATTGGCGATAGCCGTCAACGCTCAGTTCAAGCAGTCCTTTTCCGCGGGTATAGGTGCGCACGGTTTCCGCATATGACTGCATCTCGCTGACCGGAGCAAGGCCGCTCAGAGTTCCGGTAGCCTGATCCAAGGAAAAGGTGCCGCTCATCTGCTGAATGTCGTTCATTGCGCGACCGAGCTTTTCTTCCGGGACTTTGAGCACGAAGCGGTACCATGGCTCAAGCAGTTTTAGTCCGTGGCGTTTTTTTAGCATCATCAAACCTTGGCGCACGGCTCTGCCTGACGCTTGGCGAAAATCGCCTCCGACTGTGTGTTTGATGCTTGCTCTGCCGGTTGCAAGGGTGATCTTGACGTCGGTCAGGGGCGCTCCGATGAGAACGCCGAGGTGTTCTTTTGAATTTAGACAGGAGAGAATCTGATTTTGCCAGTTTTTGTCGAGTTCTTCCAAGCTGCAGTTTGACGAAAAGACCAGGCCGCTTCCCGGTTTTCCGGGTTCCATGATCAAATGTGCTTCTGCGTAGTGACGCAGCGGCTCAAAGTGGCCGACGCCCTCAATCGTCTGGGTGATCGTTTCTTTGTACAAAGTCCTGCCTTGTTCAAATGAAACGTCCAGTTCATAGCGGTCCTTTAAAATCTGCTGCAAAACTTCAAGCTGAATCGGACCCATCAGCTGCACGCGCAGTTCGTTCAGTTGTTTTGACCAGACGACGTGAAGATGTTCGTCTTCGTCTTCAAGTTCTTTTAAGGCCACAAGGCAGGCATGAAGGTCGCATCCGTTCGGATTTAGCGCATAGCTTAGAACCGGCGTCATGCAGGATGCTGCATCGTTTTCAAGAAAACCCAAGCCTTGTCCGACAAAAGTTTCATTCAGGTTCGGGATGGCACAGATCTGGCCGGCGACAATTTCTTTTGCGGCACCGTATCTTTTTGCATCATAGACTCTGAGCTCGTTTGCCTTTTGATCATCTAAAATCATGTCTTTTGGATGAAGGCTCCCGCCTAACACGCGCAGCCAGGTCAGACGCTCGTTTTTTTCGGTGTGAGAAATTTTGAAGACGCGCGCGCTGAATTCGTTTCGAGATTCGAGTTCCGGCGCAAAGTCAGCAAGGCCTTGAAGCAAAGCATCGATTCCTTCAAGCTTGAGCGCAGAACCGAAAAAGCACGGGAAAGCTTTGCGCTGCTTGATCAAGGCTAAGACGTCCGTTCGGTCGATCGAATCGTTTTCCAGGTATTTTTCCAAAAGAGCGTCGTCAAGTTCCGCAAGTTCTTCTGTTTCCGTGCCGTCGAAGGCCACGATGCTTTGATCGAGCTGTTTGAGTCGTTTCATGATGTCTGCTTTTGAAAGCTCGCTCAAATCAAGCTTGTTGACGAAGACGAACGTTGGAACATGGTAGAAGTCAAGCAGATTCCAGAGCGTCCTGGCATGACTCGTGATCAGGTCGCGGGCTGAAACGACCATGATCGCACAGTCGAGCACGCGCAAAACCTGTTCAGTCTGCGAGACGAAATCAACGTGACCAGGGGTGTCGAGCAAAGTCAGCTGCAGATTTTTCCAAGTCAGATTCGCCTGGTGCGAAAAGATCGTGATTCCGCGTTTTCTTTCAAGTTCTTCAAAATCCAAAAAGGCATCTCCGTTGTCGACTCTGCCGAGTTTTTTGAGTTCGCCTGCCTTGTAGAGCAAGGCTTCCGTCAGCGTGGTCTTGCCCGAATCGACAGGGGCGATGATGCCGGTTACGATATGTTTCAATGTTGTTTGCGGGAAAAGCGTCCCGTCGCTCCTTTCGTATTGTCTGAAAGTATTGTAGCACAAAAGATTATTGAGCACTGAATTTTGCGAAAAAACCAGAGATTGTAATTGCCGATTTGTACCAATAATCGTTATAATGTAAGCGGTATTTATGATGAGGCGAAACAAATGAACGAAATTTTTGAAAAAATGCACAATGGCGAACTGTATTTGCCAAACGACAGGGAATTGGCAAAACTCCAAATGGAATGTTTGGACAGGCTTTATGATTTTAACCGGACGCGGCCGACCGAAATGGCAAAACGAAGGGAGCTTCTGAAGGAAATGTTTGCCGAGATCGGCGAAGGGTGCTACATCGAACCGCCGTTTCATGCAAACTTCGGCGGACGTCACGTCCACTTTGGCAATCACGTTTACGCCAACTTCAACCTGACTGCGGTTGACGATACGCACATCTATGTCGGCGACCATACGATGATCGGGCCAAACGTCACGCTGGCATCTGCCGGACATCCCGTCTGGCCTGAGCTGCGCGAAAAAGGGTACCAGTTCAACATGCCGATCCATATCGGCAAGAATTGTTGGCTCGGTGCCGGAACGGTCGTCGTTCCCGGGGTTTCGATCGGCGACAACACCGTTATCGGTGCCGGCAGCATCGTGACGAAGGACATTCCCGCAAACGTCGTGGCAGTCGGCAATCCGTGTCGCGTGATGCGCGAAATTAGCGAACGCGACAAAGAATATTATTACAAGGACAGGAAAATAGGTGACGCAAAATGACGATGAGAATCTTGGACTTTAAATTTATCCCTCTCACAGTAATTTTGAAGACGATGAAAGATATTTGAAGCTTGGCGCAAAGTACGGCTTTGCAATTGGTGCAGATCATCCTGGTTTTTAATTTTAGGCAGATTTCTTGTTGATGTTAACTTTTTGTTGTGGTACGGTTGACGTTGTGAGGGGTGAAATCATGAAAATTTACGGAAGTCAGCTTGATCAGGCAGGAAGATGCCGCCATTATCATTCAGAAGCAGACGTGGTCGCGCTGAGATGTCGTCAATGTCACAAATATTACGCCTGCTACAAATGCCACGACGAATCGGAAAATCACGATTTCAAGCCTGCGGACGCAAGTGATCCTGTGCCGGTTCTTTGCGGAAACTGCATGAATCAGCTGACCAGAAATCAGTACGAACAAGGCTTTTGTCCATATTGCCGGCATCGGTTCAACCCGGGATGCAGACTTCATCATGATATTTATTTTGAATAGCAGCATGTCTGCACTGAATTTAAAAAATTGCACGTTTTTAGTTAACCAGTATTGACATAAAGGTTAACAAAGTCCATAATAGACACTGTTCCAAAAAATAAGAGTGGGAGAGTTGATTTTTATGAAAGCAAAGGATATTACACAGATTGCGCTGATGACTGCCGTCATCGTTATTTTGGGGATGTTTCCCGGAATTCCGCTCGGGTTCATCCCGGTTCCGATCGTTTTGCAAAACATGGGGGTCATGTTGGCGGGAGCATTGCTCGGACCTAAAAAAGGAACGATTTCAGTTGCGCTGTTTTTGATTTTGGTAGCCATCGGCATGCCGTTTATGAGCGGCGGAAACGGTGGAATTGCTTGCTTTATGTCGCCTTCTGCGGGTTACGTGATTGCATGGCTGTTTACGCCGCTTTTGATTGGTTGGGCTGAAAGCCGTTTTAATGCGGATCACAAGCCTGTCTTGGAATTTGCCTTTATCTGGCTTTTCGGTGTATTGTTCATTGACGGCGTCGGTGCCGTTTGGCTAGCCTTTGCAACGCACATTACGATTGGTCAAAGCCTGATTGCAAATCTTGCGTTCATTCCGGGCGACTCGATCAAGACGGTCGCAACGCTGCTCGTTGCTCAGGCATTGCTCAAAAACAAGACTGTTGCGGCACAATTGCAATAATTTTTAATTCGGAGCGTGGATATTTCCGCGTTCTTTTTTATATGGGCGTGCCAGGCTTTACTCTCATAAGTTTTGTAATATAATATTATTGTAGACAGTTTCTCTGTATGATATGAAAGGAAGAATGAATTTTAGTGACTGCTGCGTTTATTGGCACGTTGCTCGCTTTGATTGTTTACAATGCTTTTTTAAGGGAAGCAACAAAGATGACGGCGGTTGCTGCAGCGGATGCGGATGCGTGATTTTGCTGCTGATTTTAGCCGCCATGTTTTGAACTACCCCAACTTAACCTGAAACTTCGTTTTTTAACGGTTTGAAGTTGGGGATTCTGGGAACACGGCAAACTTGCCAGTCTAGTTCTTCACTAAGTTGGTAGAGGTCATCGCTATTTACCAAGGTACGTTCCATACCTGTTTATTATTAAGCCAGAGTTTCTAATCCTTTAGCTAAGATATTTTTGGCTGCGTTTACATCTCTATCAAGATGCGCATGACAATTAGGACAGTCCCATTCACGAGCAGCTAGCCATTCTGACTGAGAAAGGCTGTCAAACTCGTGATTTTTTTGTTTGCATTCATGACAAATACGACTGGTATTTT
>NZ_FOPI01000022.1:0-5972 GCF_900113455.1 Ligilactobacillus ruminis DSM 20403 = NBRC 102161
AAACCTGGCAGCAACTTCAGCTATGGTTACCTCATGTGTTTGATAATAGTCTATCACAGCCAGTTTAAAATCAGTGTCAAATATTCTCTTATTTCTACTATGACGAATTTTACCTTGAAGTCGATATGTTTGAATCCAGCTTCGAACAACCCTTGAATTGAGGTTGTATTCTCGAGCTAATTGGATACTCGTTGCCATTCCCTGATTATATTTACTAATAATTTCCGCTTTCAGTTCCGGACTGTACTTTGCCATAAAAAATACCCCACAATCATTAGACTACTTTGTCTAACAATTATAGGGCACTTCAATCACGGCACGGATTGAAATATCCTATTTCCAGCAAAGTCCCTGCTCATGCAGTACTTCAAGGATTTGGCTGCGATGCGTCTTGCGGTTGTCAAGTTTGGCAGATCCGATCTGATTGGTGAACGAATCAATGCGCTTGTTGGCGTCTCGAAGATCGTAATAAGTTTGAACGACTTCATCATATGAGGCGAGATTTTCGATTGAAAAATCGTGAGGATATTCGTTTTCAAATGAGATGAATTCCAAAGGCAGGCGCGGCTTCAGTTGCGGTTCCTGATCAGGAACGCCGACTTGAACGCCTAAAACGGGATAGGTCATTTTCGGCAGATTCAAAATTTTGACCAATTCCTTCGGCTCATTATTGATGCTTCCTAAAATAACAGCGCCAAGTCCCATGCTTTCAGCCGCATTGACGAAATTTTGCACGGCCAAAACCGTATCTTCAACTGCCTGCAGGAAAACATCGGTCCCGTGAAGCGCGCCTTCGTCTTTTCCGAGTTGGCGACGAATTTCGCTGTTGCGGTACAGATCGGCAACAAAAATGAACAGATCTCCGTTTGCGCCGACATATTTTTGCCCCGTAATCTCACGGATTTTTGCTCGTTTTTCATCATCCGTAACGTGCAGCATCGAGAACTGCTGCAAGAACATGCTTGTCGACGTGTGACGTGCCACTTCTTCCAAAGTCTTCTTCTGCTCATCAGTGAGTTCCTGGTTTTTGAAAGCTCGTATCGTCCGATGGTTCAATTGCGTTTTAATCGTTTCGTTCATGATGATACCTCCGTTAATTATTTTAAATGCAGTGCTTTTCCGGCATGACTGCCTTTAAATCCAAAAATCAGACACGTTTTTATCTTGAATCTACTCTCTGACTTGACCGTCGCCGCGAATCACGTATTTGATCGTGGTCAGCTCGTTTAAGCCCATCGGTCCTCTTGCGTGAAGCTTTTGCGTCGCAATGCCGATTTCTGCTCCAAATCCGAATTCGAACCCATCGGTAAAACGGGTCGAAGCATTGACGTAGACGCAGGCGGAATCGATTTCGTTCAAAAAACGCTGACTCGCACGGTAATTTTCAGTAATGATTGACTCGGAATGATGCGTGCTGTGCTGATTAATGTGCAAAATTGCCTCATCCAAAGAATCAACGATTCCGATCGTCAAAATATAATCGTTATATTCGGTATCCCAGTCTTCAACGGTTGCAGGCCTGCAACGGCTGCCAAGAATCGCGCATGCCCGTTCGTCGCCGCGAAGTTCGACGTGCCGTTCTTCAAGGGCTTGTGCTACGCGAGGCAGAAATTTCTCTGCAACGTCTTCATGAATCAGGAGTTTCTCAGCCGCATTGCAGACTGACGGGCGTTGGCACTTGGCATTGACGACGATTTTTTCCGCCATGTCAAATTCAGCATCCTTATCAACGTAGAGATGACAATTTCCGGCGCCTGTTTCAATCACCGGAACCTTGGCATTGTTGACGACGGCCTTGATCAGACGAGCCGAGCCGCGCGGAATCAAAACGTCAAGATAATCCGTCAGCTGCATGAACTGATTTGCAATCTCATGCGAAGTTTCCTGAATGATTTGTACGGCATTTTCGTCAAGGCCTGATGAGGCGACCACAGTCCGCAAAATTTCACAAAGCTTGACGTTTGTCCTCAACGCTTCTTTTCCGCCGCGAAGAATCACGGCATTTCCGGACTTGAAACAAAGACCGGCCGCATCGACCGTCACGTTTGGACGAGCTTCATAAATCATGCCGACGACGCCAAGAGGAATCCGCCTTTTGGCGATCTGCAAACCGGCATGGTTGACCCAGGCAGAATCCTCGTTTCCGATCGGATCAGGCAAGGATGCAACCTGGCGCAGGCCTTCTGCCATCCCTAAAATACGGTCATGATCAAGCGTCAGACGATCCGTAAAATTTTGCGGCATCTCTGATGCTTTCTCCAAATCAAGCCTGTTTTGTGTCAAAATCTCTTCTTCTTTTTCGATCAAGGCATCAGCCATCTTGTTCAACACTGCATTTTTCAATGAGGTCGGCGTCTGTGCCAGCTCAAAAGCTGACTGCCTGGCCTTTTTCCCCATCTCTTCCAAAGAAATTACCATAATTTCACCTCATTTTTTCCTGAAAAGAGTTCCGATCTTATCACCGTTCATGATTCTGAAAATAATCGACGGATTTTCACCGTTCGCAAGAATCATCATGCGATCATGCTTCAAAATGCGTTTTGCCGCCTTGAGCTTGGTCGTCATTCCGCCCGTTCCGAATTTAGTTCCCTTGCCGCCGGCCTGTTCGATAACCTTGGAGTCAATCTTGTTGATTTCGTCAATCAGCCTGGCGTCTTTGAAATGGCGCGGATTTTTGTTGAAAAATCCGTCAATGTCTGACAGCATGATCAAAAGATCCGCATCGACGATGTCGGCCACGACAGCTGAAAGCTGATCGTTGTCGCCGAACTTCGTGTGGTGATCGAGTTCGTCGACTGCAATCGTGTCATTTTCGTTGATAATCGGAATAATGCCCCATTCAAGCAGCGTATCAAGCGTGTTAAAAACGTTCTGGCGACTCTCCGGATAGTCCAAGACGTCATGCGTCAGCAGCACTTGGCTGATCTTTTGACCATACGTCGTAAAACGCTGCTGGTAAATCGTCATCAGTTCGCACTGCCCCATTGATGCCAAGGCTTGTTGTTCCGGAATCTTCTCGGGTCGAGCATCCAACCCCATCTGTCCCATTCCGACGCCGATTGCCCCTGATGAAACAAGGACGACCTGCTTGCCTTCGTTGACAAGACCGCTCAACGAAAAGCTGAGCTGATCGATTGCCTGCAGATTGATCCTGCCATTCGGATGAATCAGCGTGCTGGTTCCGACCTTGACAACGATTCGTTTTGCACCGTCAAGTTGGCGCTTGCTGCTCATAACGACTACCTTCCTTCTTGCTTTTTGTTATGTTCTAACTATACCATTAATCTTTTCTATCTACTAGCACCAGGTTGGCGCTTGAGGCCATCAAGCATGTATTTTTGGATCAAATCAACAATCTGTCTGTTTTCCGGAAGATCCGAATGTTTGGCTTCGTTTCCGGTCACGGTTATTTGCGTGAATGACTTGACTTTTCCCTGAAAAATATACTTGCCAGCCTCGACGCTTTTTTCGGGAACCAGGCCGTCCGAAGTATAGGTTTCGGTTCCGGCAACCGAATATACGATCAAATCGTCGGGGAGACGGTAACTGTATTTGATAAAATCAGACAGCATCTGCGACTTCTTCTTCATCGACTGTTCCGAAAAATTGTAGGGAGATCCGATCGTCATCAGTTTTTTAAAGCTGACGTCGTAATTTTTTGAATAATTTTCGAGAAAACAGGTCCAGACCAGACCACCGTTTGAATGTCCGATACATTTGCAGTTGTTGAACTCATAGCGTTCATATAATTGCGTAAAACATTTATTGAACATCCGGGCCTGCTTCTTGATGTTCGAGTACCCGTCACGATTGTTCTCAAATCCGACCACGATGACTGGTTCGGTGTCCCTTGCAGAAATCTTGCCTTTAAACTTTATCCTGCCGTTGCTCATGACTTTGATCTTAAGCAGTCCATGCTTTTTGGGCTGATCGGAATTAAGCTGTGCGACCATTCCGTCAAATCTGTTTTCCGTCGCTGAACTTCCGGGAATCATGATCACTGGCGACAGCTGCGAATTATAACGCCGAGCCATTTGTTCAGAACTTTCTTTAGTATACCGATACGTCGGAATTGCCAGGAGAATCGTCAAAATTAAAATCAAGCCGGAAAAAAAGACTGCGCCCTTATTTTTCATCAACCTGTCCTCCCTTGAGTCGATTCATCAATTCGCCTGCGCGCTCTGCATTTTTCACAAAAAAGCAGTAAATAAAAGCATCCATCATGACCAACGCAAGCGAAACGAAAAAGGCCGCAAACGAACCGTTCGTGGCAATCAGCGCGCGCAAGACCGGCGGCGTGCCGCCCCAGACCGGGTAGACTGACGGAAGCAGGATTCCAAGCTTATAAAATGCAGAAACGACGACCATGTTCAGTTGCGGAACAAAAACATACGGTATCAAAAACAGCGGATTGAGCAAGACCGGCACCCCGATATTTAATGACGAATCGTAGCCGAAAAAGACCGGAATCAGACACCACCAACAAAGAAGCCGTCGATTTCTTCTCTTCGAAACAAACATCAAAGCAAGCAACAGCCCCAGACCGGCAAGCTGAGCATAAGTAAAGTACGTCGAATAAGTCGTCAGTTTATAAGGAACGCTGGTCAAATCGCCATGATGAGCCAAAGAATAGTTCAGGTTCTTCGTCGCCGAGGCCTCATCAAAAAAAATGCTGCTCGTATAAGGTCCAAAAAGTCCGCACCAGGTTCCGACGCTCGTCAATAGTCCGAGCCAAAGAATCGACGTAAAACTGCTCGTTGCCGCTTTCATCTCCTGAGACTGAGAAATCCCGTTTTTAAACAAATAGCTGCCTGCAAAGTTCAGAATTATCGCAAATGCAAGCGCTAAAAACAGCGGCAAAAGCATTCGGAACGAACCCGGAAGCTGCTGATCGGCGCCTTCTCTTCCCTCAACCCTGCTCCAAAATTCTCCGCTCAGTAAAAACAGCTTGCCCACGACGTATCCGAACATGATGCCGGCCAGGATTCCTTGCACGCCAAGCAGCCGATAAGCAAATACGAACCCGTGCGACTGCCCTGCCTGTTGAAAACACAATGCCAGATAAGCTATAAATCCGGTTGTCGCAGCCGTTTTATAATTTTGCCGCAAAAACTGTGCCGTATATCCGGCAGAATAATGAGCTGCCAAAAGTCCGCTCAACCCGCCGGTCATCGCATAGATTCCGTTACACAGACTATTGAATCTCTGGCTCAGTTCCATTCCAAAAATTCCGCTCAAAAAACTATCCGGGGCAAGCAATGCCACCGTTGCAACCTTTGCAAAACTGCCGATCAAAACGAATGGAAAAACTGACAGAAGCGCTGCCCGTGCCGTTTTAAAAAAGCTCATTTCTCTGATTTTGGCAATCTCAAAAATGACTTGTTTTTGCATAGTATTTTCCTCCGACTGAATGATAACTTAATTATACGCTTTTTTGAACAAGGTGCGAAGACCAGCCGACTAACAAGGCGGGAGATAAGGAGGGGCGCGAGTGATCAGCGCAAGCGCAGTCACGACGCGGCACGAACTTATCATGAGCCTTGTTGCTGGTCTGAGCCTGATTATGAAGGTGTGGAAGCGAGCGCTTATGACCCCGTACGCAACTGAATAATGATGAAAATACGTGTCGTGATGGCACGTATTTTTTCTTTTTTGGGCAGCGTGCCAAGATTTAACTCAAATTTACGGACAACGCTGTATTTTTGGCCATTTTGTCCGTAAGCAAACCGCATTTTACGGACAAAGAGCCCATTTTCATCGATTTGTCCGTAAACGGCAGTGATTTTGCCAAATGCAGTGCCGCTCATCACCTGCTCAATCACTGCACCTGACCTCGGTTACGGGCAAAACGGTGCTTTTTGGAATTTGCCCGCAATCCGATACCACACTGCTTTGGCGAAGGTAACCGAGTAGAACATTTTTCCGATTTTGGAGGATTTTGTTCTACTTTCGAGGCTGGGCGGGCCGATTTC
>NZ_FOPI01000022.1:7698-38189 GCF_900113455.1 Ligilactobacillus ruminis DSM 20403 = NBRC 102161
GTGAGTAAATCTCGTTGGCTAAACGGGTGTGTCGTCAACCACCCGATGATGTAGCCACATCGTGAAGAAGCACGTTAGTGCGTTACTACTTCTAAGCCGTTAGGCTTGTGAGCTACAAGCCACCGATTTTAATCGGTGGTAGTTGATGAAAAGAGCTTTCTAAATGTACTATAATTAGGCATAAGGGAGGCTTCAGCATGGATATCTTATCACTAAAAAATATTTCATTCCAAAATATCTTGGCCAATATCAGCTTGAACGTTCCGCAAAACAGCTTCATCACGCTCAGTGGTCCATCAGGATCGGGAAAAAGTACGATTTTGAAAATTTGTGCGCGCATGCTGACGCAATCCACAGGTGAATTAATTTTTGAAGGAGAAGATGCTGCCAAAATACCTGTGGATAAATATCGAATGCAAGTTTCGTATTGTTTTCAACAACCGGTGCTTTTTGGAGATACAGTGGCTGATAACCTTGACTTCCCGTTCGAGATCAGAAAAGAACCAGTGAAACGCCAACACGAAATCGAACTGTTGGAGCGCGTAAACTTAAGCTCATCATACTTGGAAAAGCCCATCGCTGATCTTTCCGGCGGTGAAAAACAGCGCGTGGCATTGATTCGCAACTTGATGTTTAAACCAAAGGTTCTCCTGCTTGACGAAGTTACGGCGGGGCTTGATGCGGATAATAAAAAAATTGTCCACATGTTGATAAGTTCTTACAGAAAATCTGGCGGAACCGTTATCGCCGTGACGCACGACACCGACGAATTACGCCAGGCAGAACAAATCATCCATATTGAGGAGGGACGAATCATTGAACAATAGCGTTCACGTTAATAATCTCAGTCTGACATACGCCGCCGTCTTAGTTATCGTTGCGCTGATCATCTCAAATCGACAGAAGCTAAAGCTTGAATCGGACATGATTGTCAGCGTCATTCGGGCAATCGTGCAGCTGACGATTGTCGGTTACGTTTTGAAATACATCTTTTCGCTCAACAACATTCTTGTAACTGCCGCAATGATTCTGATAATCATTTTCAATGCCGCCCGCAATGCGGCAAATCGAGGCAAAGGCATCCCAAAGCTTTTTTGGCCTTCGTTCATTTCCATTTTGACGAGCACTTCGATTACTCTTTTAGGTTTGGTCCTGAGCGGCGCAATCAAGTTTATTCCATCGCAGATCATTCCAATCTCCGGAATGATTGCCAGCAATTCGATGGTGGCAATCGGTCTTTGTTACAAGCAGATGAAAACCAAATTCCACGATGAGCATCAACGAATCGAAGAAAAACTTGCGCTCGGAGCTCAACCGTTTCAAGCATGCGCAAACATTGTTCAAACGTGCGTCAAAACCGGAATGCAGCCGACGATTGATTCTGCCAAAACGTACGGCATCGTCAGTCTTCCGGGAATGATGTCAGGTTTGATTTTTGCAGGAGTCGATCCTGTATTTGCTATCAAATACCAAATCATGGTCGTCTTCATGCTGCTTTCGGCAACCAGCCTGGCATCGGTTTGTTCGTCATATATAGCCTATCGCCGCTTTTTCAATGACGAGTTTCAAATCATTATCGATTAGCACAAAAGAGACTGATGATGCACGAAAACAAACTATTTTTTCCTTATCTCCATCATGGAAGTCGATTGTCACACATACGCAAAAAAACGGATGATTCGCAACTAATTGCAAATCATCCGTTTCTTTATTTGAGGCAGAGTTTTTTCAGCCTCTCCTCATTTATTTTTGTTCGTACTTAGCAGCACGTTCCTTATACATTTCAACTTGATCTTCACGGCAGCGAACGAAGTGGCCAGGCGTGATTTCACGCAGTTTGGCCGGTTTGCCTTCAACATCTTGTTCGATCGATGCATCATACAAAATCTGCTTGCGGTTGCGTTCAAATTCAGGGTCAGGAACCGGAACGGCGGAAATCAAACTTGCCGTGTAATCATGAAGCGGCTTCGTATACACGTCATCGGCCGGTCCTACTTCAAGCAGACGACCGAAGTGCATAACGCCGATGCGATCCGAAATATACTTGACCATCGATAGATCGTGAGCAATGAAAAGATACGTCAAGCCTTTTTGTTCCTGCAAATCTTTAAGCAGGTTGACAACTTGGGCCTGGATGGAAACGTCCAAAGCAGAAATTGGTTCATCGGCAATGATGAAGCGCGGTTCAACGGCCAAAGCACGCGCAATGCCGATACGTTGACGCTGACCGCCTGAGAATTCATGCGGATAACGGCTGGCGTGATCTTTGTTCAAGCCGACCGTTTCCAGCAATTCTTCAACTTTGGCACGACGTTCTTCTTTTGTCTTGACCAAACCGTGAATATCCAGACCTTCTGCAATAATGTCTTCAACCGTCATACGGGGGTTGAGAGAAGCATAAGGATCTTGGAAAATCATCTGCATGTCACGGCAGAATTTAAGATGATCTTCTTTTGAATTAAGTTTGCTTACGTCTTTTCCGTCAAAGATAATCTGACCGTCAGTCGGATTATAAAGATGAATGATGCTTCGGCCGGTAGTTGTCTTACCTGAACCGGATTCGCCAACAAGTCCAAAAGTTTCGCCTTCGTAGATGTCAAACGTAACATCATCGACAGCTTTGACCATATCTGCCTTGCCGACTCCGAAGTATTGTTTCAAATGCTTGACTTCGAGAAGTTTCTTTTTTTGTTCTGGCATACGGTTTTCTTCCTTCCTTGTAACTATTTAGCAGCTGCTTGCATTTCTTGCCAAATTTTTTGGCGACGCAGGATTTCGTCAGGTGGCGTAATCTTTGGCGCATCCTTGTGCAAGAGCCATGTTGCTGCATAGTGCGTATCAGAAACCTTGAAGAATGGTGGCTGTTTTTCAGCATCAATCTTCATGGCATACGGATTACGAGCTGCAAACGGATCGCCCTTAGGCGGATCAAGCAAGTCGGGAGGAGTGCCCGGGATTGCTTCAAGCTTTGTACTTGAAAGCGTCGGCATTGAGTTCAGCAAGCCCCATGTATATGGATGCTTAGGATTGTAGAAGATCTCATCAACCGTTCCGTATTCGATGATTTGACCGGCGTACATAACGGCAACGCGATCAGCCATCCCCGCAACAACGCCCAAGTCATGGGTGATGAAGATGATGGATGTTTCAATTTTTTGTTGAAGCTCTTTCATCAAATTCAGAATTTGAGCCTGAATCGTAACGTCCAAAGCAGTTGTAGGTTCATCAGCAATTAGAATTTCCGGATAGCAAACGAGCGCAATCGCAATCACGATACGCTGACGCTGGCCGCCTGAGAATTGATGAGGATAATCGTTGATACGTTCTTCTGCATTTGCAATCCCGACCAGCTTCAAAATCTCAAGAGCCTGTGCCCAGGCCTTCTTCTTATCGACATTTTTGTGAATCATCAGCGGTTCGGCAATCTGGCGACCGATTTTCATCGTCGGATCCAATGACGTCATCGGATCCTGGAAAATCATCGCAATGTCCTTGCCGCGAATTTCTTGCATTTCCTTTTCGGTCTTCTTCAGCAAATCTTCACCGCGGTACATGATCGAGCCGCCGACAACTTCAGCGTTGTTGGCAAGAAGCCCCATCAGACTCTTCGTCGTAACGGACTTGCCTGAGCCGGATTCACCAACGATGGCGAGCGTTTCACCTTTATCAAGGTGGAAACTGACATCACGAATGGCTTTTACATCGCCAGCATAGGTGTGGAAATTAATTTTAAGGTTCTTTACGTCTAAAATTCTTTCGCCCATCTTAATTACCTACCTTCTTGTCTTTGGATCAAATGCATCGCGAAGACCGTCGCCTAAAAGGTTAAAGGAAATCATCAATACACAAAGAACGATTGCCGGATACCACATCTGGTATGGCAGGAATTGGAAGTTCTTTTGACCATCGTTGAGCAATACCCCAAGAGACGTTTCAGGAGCAGAAATACCGATACCGATGAAACTCAGGAACGCTTCGAAGAAGATGGCACTCGGAATCGTGTACATCGTCTGAATGATGATGATGCTTGAAAGGTTCGGAACCAAATGTTTCATCGCAATCTTAATCGGTGATTCTCCCAATGTTCTTGCGGCCAAAACATATTCCTGACTCTTCAGCTGGAGCGTCTCCGCTCGAATCATTCGGGCCATCGTCGTCCAACTTGAAATGGCAATGGCCAAGATGATTGACGTCATGCCGGGTTTGAAGACGAGCAGCATCAAAACGACAATGACAAGACTTGGAATCGACGAGATGATTTCAATAATACGCTGCATGACATTATCCACCATCCCGCCTTTCCAGCCTGAGACAATGCCATACGAGACCCCTATCGTAAGGTCAAAGAACGTTGCGACCAAAGCAACGATCAACGAAACTTTCGTACCATAGATGATACGTTGCGCAAGCGAGTGACCAAGATAATCAGTCCCCAAAACAAAGTATGTTCCTTCAGGAATATTGTTTGCCTTGTATTGGTCAACCCAAACTCCGCCTTGCTTGAGCTTGCCGTTAAACCCATTGATGTCTACGCCAGGAATCTTGGCAGGCAGGTTGGCATACTTAGGCGCGGATTTGACCAAAGTATCATGATTAATGAACGGTGTCGAACCAAAAGCCACAACAATCATTACGATAATGACAAAAAGCGAAATAACGGCACCTTTGTTTTTCTTAAGACGACGCCATGCATCCTGTGTGAAAGTTAAGGATGGGGCCGCGATTTTTTCAGCATCAAGCTCTTCTTCTTTTGGCAAAGCTTGAAAATCTTCCGGTGAAACTTTTGCTTCCGGATCTAACTTCAAATTTTCTTCCATAGCTTAATCCTCATTTCCAGCAAGACGAATGCGCGGGTCGATGATTCCGTAGATGATGTCGGTCAATAGAATAACTGCCACCAAGCCTGCGGAGAAGAGCATCGTAACACCCATGATCGTTGGATAGTCGTTTGTCGTGATTGACTTGACGAATTGTTCACCGATACCAGGAATCGAGAAGATGTTTTCGATAACCATGGAACCGGTCATCAACGAAACAGTATATGGTCCAATCAAGGTAATGAGCGGGATCAAACTGTTGCGAAGCGCATGATGATAGACAATTTGGAACTTGCTCAAGCCTTTGGCACGTGCAAGCTCAATATAATCAGAATTCAAAACGTCAACCATGCCGGTTCGAATAAAACGGGCGGTTTCAGCCAACGGACCTACGCCAAGCGCAATCGTCGGCAAAATCGTGTATGAGAACCCGCCCCAATCGGCAATCGGTAAGATGCCGAGTTTCAAGGCAATATAATATTGCAAAAGCACGGCCAAAACGAAGTTTGGAACGGACTTGCCGATAATTGACAGAACTGTGACCAACGTATCAACCCACGTGTTGCGATTGATGGCAGCAATGGATCCCAAGATGATTCCGAAGAATACGCCGAAAATCATTGCTTGAATACCAAGTTGTGCAGAAGCCCCGATACGAGTTGCAATCAAGTATGATACTGGTTGGTTGCTGAATTGGAAAGAAGTACCCATGTCCCCATGGAGCATTCCGCCAAGATACATCAAATATTGCATCCAAACAGGTTTGTCCAAGCCATATTGCTGGTTCATGATCTGAATCTGTTCAGGTGTCATTTTTTCTTGGTTAGAATATGGCGTCCCTGGCATCAGCTTCATCAAAAAGAACGTGATGGTTGCTACCAAGAACAATGTGAGTGCCATATAGAAAACCCTTTTTGCCAGGTATTTTTTCATAACAAATCCTCTCACAATCTTTGTTTTAAGAAACGTCAAAATCCCGTATTACAGGCATCTGCGCATTTCTCTTTAAAATAAACCAATTGGGGAAAGCGAAATTCTTTCCCCAACAACAGTTATTTAAATGATAAATCTATCGAATTAGTTGCCTGAAACGTAAGTATTCTTAAAGTTGTAATTTGCACCTGCAGAGTTGTAAATTACACCCTTAACCTTTGGCTTAACCATCCAAGCCGTTGCTTGTTGATACAAAGGAGAAATCCCTTGTTCTTGGATAAGGATCTTTTCAGCATTCACCAAATCGTCCCAACGCTTGGCGGCATTGCCAGCATCGGTTGACTTGGATGCTTCAATCAGATTATCGTATTGAGCATTCTTCCATTTTCCTGCGTTATAGGAGTTGTTTGACGTGAACATGTCAAGGAATGAAATCGGATCTGCGAAGTCAGCACCCCATGCTGAGATTACGATGCCGAACTGACCCTGGTTCGTACGGTTCAGGCGTGTCTTGAACGGAACGTTAGCACATTCGACCTTTGCACCCTTCAAGTTTGATTCAATCGCGCTTTGGATGAATTCAGTCGTCTTCTTTGCAATATCGGTGTCATCGCTCAAAAGTCCGAACGTCAAGCTGTCCTTGCCGATTTCCTTCAAACCTTCAGCCCAGAGTTTCTTGGCCTTTGCAATGTTTACGGTTACGCCGTCCTTGACGTAGGAAGCATCAGCAAAATCTTTGCCATTGCGCGTTGCAAGACCGCTTGAGACCAGACCCTTCGCAGGAATTGAACCGTTGCCAAGAACCTTGTTTACGAATTCCTTGCGGTCAATGACCATTGAGATTGCTTGACGAATCTTCTTGTTCTGGAATTCAGGCTTTGTTTGGTTGTACTGGAAATAGAATGCCGAAGCGGCCTGACGAACCGTATATCCGGATTGACCCTTCAACTGCTTGGCTTGTTCCGCACTCAGGCTCGTTGCATCAAGCTTGCCGGATTGATACAGGTTGTAAGCCGTTGAGTTGCTCTTGTTAACCTTGAAGTTGATAGCATCAAGCTTGACGCTCTTCTTATCCCAGTAATTGTCGCTTTTCTTCAAAGACCAGGAAAGGTTCGTACCCGTCCACTTCGTCAAATTGAACGGACCGTCGTAGCACATGTACTTGGAAGCAGTACCGTACTTGGAACCGTACTTTTCAACAGTCTTTTGATTTTGCGGGAAGAACACTGGGAAGCCCATCAACAGCTTAAAGTATGGAATCTGCTTGTCCAACGTAACGACCAGCTTGTAGTCGCCGTCAGCCTTGACGCCGACTTCCTTGGTTGACTTCTTGCCGTTCATAACGTCAGTTGCGTTCTTGATTCCTTCAAACAAATATGCATATTGCGAATTTGTCTTAGGATCAAGCGTACGACGCCATGAGTAGACAAAGTCCTTGGCAGTAACCTTGTCACCGTTTGACCACTTGTCATCCTTGCGCAAGGTAAACGTATATGTCAAGCCGTCCGAAGAAACCTTTGTCTTAGTAGCAATACCTGGTTCGATCTTTGAATCCTTGCCCAAACGATAAAGACCTTCCATCGTGTTGTTTAACGTATCGAAACTGACAACGTCAGTCGCCTTGGAAAGATCCATTGTCGGCAATTCAGCAGATTCGTTCCAATTCAAAACCTGCTTTGAAGCTGAATCGCTTGCTTTGGAACCGCAAGCGCCAAGCATCAAAGCACACAAGGCAGCAACAGAGCCTGCAGCTGCAACTTTTGCTAATTTCATATCTTAACAACTCCTTAATAATGTCAGATAATTTCAAAATGTCTTTTTACAGTTGATTAAATTTTATATGATAACCGTATTAAATTCAAGTGCCAAATCTAATTTTCCAATATATTTCTGTCCAAAAATATTCTTAATCGTTGCCGTGACGGGCTTTTAAAAAAATTAACAATTTTATCGTCTTTTGCCGACATATCAAGATTGCGCCCCTTAAATCAATCTAATAATTTTTAAAAAATTGCTTTAATGAGTAATCTTTCCAAAAGCTCAAAGAAGCGTTTACACCCTGTATTTTTCTAAGAATTCAAAGCATTATTCTTAACGATGAAATGCCGCAATGCTATAATAAAGACAATTTTACGCTAAGAAAGCGAGGGATTAGATGACACCTGTAATAATCTGCGGCGCCGATTTGAATCAGCCGGACTTTGACTACACCATGCAGGAGCTTGCAAACCTTGCCGAAGCCTGCGACATGGAAGTCAAGAACACGGTCATTCAAAAACTTGAGCGACCCGTTTCCGCATCATACGTCGGACGCGGAAAAGCAGAAGAAATTAAAACCCAGGGAAAGATTCATGATGCCAAGATTTTAATCGTCAACGACGAACTCACGCCTATGCAGATCAGAAATCTCGGTGACCTGACCGACATGAAAATCATCGATCGAACAGCGCTGATTCTTGAAATATTCGCATCAAGAGCACGCTCAAAAGAAGCCAAGCTTCAGGTTCAGATTGCCCAGCTGCGCATCAGCCTGCCGAGACTTCACACTGACAACGACAAAGTCAAGCTTGATCAGCAGACCGGTGGCGGCGGCGGTTCATTCAACAGTCGCGGCGGCGGTGAAACCAAGCTCGAAAAAGACAGGCGCGTCATCGGCAAACGCATCAGCATCCTGAAAAAAGAGCTGAAGGACATCGAAGAAAAACAAAACGTCACGCGCAAACAGCGCGACGCAAGCGGTTTGAGATCGGTCGCTCTCGTCGGCTATACGAATGCCGGCAAATCAACGACTATGAACGGTCTTCTCAGGGTCTGCGGAAAGGACGACGACAAACAGGTTTTTGAAAAGGATATGCTTTTTGCCACGCTTGACACCTCGGTTCGCAGACTGCATTTCAAAGACAACAAGGATTTTTTGATCAGCGACACCGTCGGCTTCGTTTCGCACTTGCCGCACCAGCTAGTCCAAGCGTTCAAATCGACCCTTTCCGAAGCAGCCAAAGCCGACCTGCTCGTTCAGGTCATCGACGTTTCCGATCCGAACTATTGCGACATGATCAAAACGACGGAAACGACGCTCAAGGAAATCGGCGTTGAAAACATCCCGATGATTTACGCCTTCAACAAGGCAGATTTGACCGAAGCTCCGTATCCTGAAATTCTCGGAAATCAAATCACGTATTCTGCCAAAGATCCTGCCTCAATCGAAAAAATCGTCGAACTGATCAAAGAAAACATCTTCAAAGACGATCGCATCGTTACGTTCAAAATTCCGTTTTCCGAAGGACGGTATCTTGACGAACTGAACGTCCGCGGCACCGTTTTGGAAACGACTTATGAAGAAGACGGTACCGTCATTTCCGCAAACGTCTCGCCGGAACTTCACAGCAGACTCAGCCGCTTTGAAATGCACTAGTCGGCAAATGAAAGATGCAGAGTTGACACGTCAATGTCAGCTCTGCATTTTTTAGTCTCTTCGATCAATTTCGTAAGTGTTCTTGCTTTCTTCTTTGAAATTCAAATAGCGGAAAAACTTGCCGATTCGCTCGTCATTCTTGGCCGTCACGATAATTTGGCCGACCGATCCGAAATAATTCAGCAAATGATGCATCAGGCTCTTCCCTACGCGCTTGCCCTGATAATCCGATGCAACGAGCAGATCCTGAACATAAACAACCGTTGCGTAGTCGCTTAAGGCCCGAACAAGCCCGATCAGTTTCTTGTCCTCATACGCTGCAATCACATAAGATTTTTTCATACCTTTGCGAAGATTGTCGATGTTGTTCACGTCGGCAGTCCAGCCAACGGACTTATAAAGCTCAATCAATTCGTTTTTGTTAATCTTTGGATTCACCACCAGCTCCATGAAACCAACTCCCCTCCAAATTTACCTTATATTAAAAAAAGATTATAAAATAGACAATTACATTATATTTTATACATTGCGATATTTCAAGCATTTTTCTAGATATCGTCCAGTTTTATAAAAAAAACTTAAGAGACTATACCTTATATAATTAGATTGAAAACTCCAGCAGCAATTGTCGGTTCAACCGTTTTGAAACACGCTTTTTTGTCAAATGCAGCGCATTGATCCGCATCAGCAAAACAAAAAAGCATACGGAACTCTGCATTTTGCAAAATCCTGCATGCCTTAGGACATTTATTAGTGATTCCACTTGTCTTTTCTGCTCAAATGATGCGGCACGTCGGAAACGGTCATAGTTTCTGAAGTTTTTTCCGCTTCTTCTCTTTTTTTCTTTTCCGCAAGTTCTTTTTCAGGATCACGATAGGCAATCTGAACGTCAAGCTCAAACTCGGCATCCTTTTCCAACATGCTGGAGCGACCGGCAACCTTGTAAGGTCCCTTGGTCAAACATGCCGTTGCAACGGAAAGCTTGTAGCGTTTGGCAGCTTCCCTGGCACTCAGAAGACCGATCGTTTTGACTTCGCCAAGCGGCTTTGCTTCCATCTGATTGGTACCACCGTAAATAAACATGCGACCGGCACGTTCGACCAGCTCGAAATACGGCAAAGCGACCGGTTCGGCCAAGGCTTGAAAACTCGTTGCAGAACCTTCCCTGACGATTGCCAGCATTTCATCTTCTGCCATGCCGCCATAGTTCAAATCAAGGTATCCGACATTCGCCAGATCCTTGACCAAAGCCTGAATATTTGCTTTTTGCTCGGCATTTGTCGTGACAACGGACGGGAGAAACTCCTCATCCTTGAAAATGCCGTTCGTTTGAACATAGCCCGGTGCCTGATTCTTGCGCTTTTCGTATTCCGCCAGATGGTCTTTTGCCTTGATTCCGAGAAGCTGCTCGATTTTTGGCGTAATGTCGTACTTTGAAGACTTGTCTTTCGTAAAATAATAAAGAATGTTCAAATAAGCGAAATAGGCCAGGACGAAAAAGGCCAGAATATAAAGAAAGCCGCGCAGATAAAAGCCGTTCACAAAGAAACGGTAAGCAACATATAATAGATAGAAGTTGCCCAAAGTTCCCAAAGCCGTGTAAACTTGACTCTTCAGCTTGGCGTTCATGCTGAAATATCCGATATAGCTGTTGATTATTCCAAGAATGCTGAACATCGTTTATTCACCCCCTTCATCGTCTTGGTTGTCTGTCGCAGACGAGCTTGACGAAGACGAGCTCGAGCTGCTGCTTGATGAAGACGAGGAGCTTGAGCTTTCTTTTTTCGTCTCTGAACTTGAACTTTCCTGGTTTGAAGCCGTGCTTTCCTGCGTCGTACTTTCTGCAGAACTTTGCTGTTCTGACGAAGAAGAACTTTCATCTTTTCGATCCGGCTCAGGTCTGCTTTCCGACGATTGTGAGACGCTTTCGACGCTGGAAGATGAACTTGAGACCGTTGAAACGCGCGCACGCCCTTCTGACGTATGCGTAACCTCGTTGACTGCCACGTTTGTTGCGCCGAGCGCCAGCACGATTGACATGATTGCAAACGGCGTCAACAATGGCGGTGTTCGTTTTGCCATTTTGTTACCCTCATTTCTAGTTTGTTTCCATTTACCTATCCTACTACAATTCCTGGCTAATCAGGCTTAAAGTTTATTTAAAATTGCGTTCCGTCCCGGCACACTCGGAACACAGTCCCGTCAATTCGAAACGATGATCCTCGATCACGCATCCCGGCAGTTGTTTTTGAAAATCGAGCGGACATATCTTGATTTCCTGAACGCGTCCGCATTTGCGACAAACGAAGTGGTGATGATGCATCTGATTGAAATCGCATTGATATTTTACACAGGTTCCGTTGGGGCGGCTTTTTGTTTCAAGAATGCCGATTTCGGCAAATTCGCGAATATTGCGATAGACCGTATCATGACTGATGCCGGGAAACAATTCGCGCATATGCTCATCGATTTTCGTGACGTTGACGTAATTTTCGCGAAATCCACTCAAATATTCCAACATGGTTCTTCTTTGCTTCGTAATTTTGTAATTGTGGCTTTTAAGCAATTGAAGAGCTTGATCGATCATGCTTTTTCCTCCATTTTGACAATGTCCGGCCGTATTTTGCCGTTTTGATTAAATCGTAATAATTACTAATTATTATAATTCATCTGGCCAGACAAGTAAATCAGCTTGCTCAAAATTTCCGCATTGAAGCAGACGACTTCAAAATCTTGTCCAAATCCGCAAAAATCAACAAGTTGTTTCGATTCCCAACATTTGTAGCAGAGTCTGGATTTTGACCTTGGTTTCTTCCCAGTCATCGTTTTCGATGACATGCACATGCTTAACAAGCTTGTCGGGCAAGTGCTTGTCGCGCTTTGCTTCCTGCGAAGCAAGCCTGCGCTGTATTTTGTCAGCATCGTCTCCGCGTTGCTCCATGCGTTCTCTTTGAACTTTTTCATCGGTCACGCAAAGATAGACGACCTCCGTTTTTTCGGGTATCCGTTCCAGGTACGTTTCTGCACCCTTTGTATCAAGAACGATCGTCGCAACCGGAGCCTTTTGCCAGGCGCGTTCCAAACTTTCATAAGACGATCCGTACAGATTGCCGTCATATTCGACATATTCCAAATAGTGATTTTTAAAAAAAGTTTCACGCGTTTCAAACCAGTAGTCGATTCCGTCGTGCTCACCCTTCCGTTTTGGCCTGGTCGTATGCGTCAAAACCGGTTCGATTGCAAAATTTTCCGTCAGATATTTGCGGACGGTCGTTTTGCCGCTGCCCGGAGCACCGCATAAAACAATTACTTTGTTCTCCATTGTTTTTCCTCCAAATATGTCAATAAGCATATTGTTTGCATAAAAGGCGCTTACATAGTATACTTGTTTCATTAGGTTGTAAACGAATTCATATTTTTTGATTCACTTCCTAATCTAATTTTACTATGAAATGGAGGGCAAAGTTATGAAGTTTGGTCAATTTTCAAAAACCAACTATTCAATTTCTTTAGACATGAAAAGTCAACTCTTTATTGCCCGCTCAAATGATAACCCTAAATTTGAAGCATCCGGCATTACGATCCAAGATGCACTTTTTGCACTGTCTAAAATCGATAAAAACGTCAAATTCTGACAACTTCTGAAGCAGGAGGCTGGGAAAAAAACTCTGTCTCAAATCGAGAAGCCGGATCATATTTGCAATCAATTGCAAATATGATCCGTTTTTTTCGTATGCAGGACTGAAGGACGATTGATTGCTATGATGAAAATAACCAAAAATAGTTTGGCGCGCTGATTTATCAGGCGCTGCATTTGGCAAAATCACTGACGTTTACGGACACATCAATGAAAATGGGTCTTCTGTCCGTAAACGACCTGCTCGAAAAATGACGATTACGGACAAAATAGGCGAAAATAACCGTTTGTCCGTAAAAATTCAGCCGTTTCGAACTCGGTTTTACGGACAAATCGCTGAAAAATGGCTGTTTGTCCGTAAAATTGCGTAAGATCTTGGCTAAGATCGGTCGAGCAGCACTGCATTTAAAAATGCCAGACAAAGTCAGTCGCAACCCGACCTCCTTCGTTCGGCTTTTCGTTTAACTCAAAGGGAAAAGAGACTTTTTTCCCATCCTCTTTTTTGCTGTCAAATGCAGAAGCCGATGTTCCAAGGTCGTTCGTAAATGAAAAATGCAAAGGCAAGCGGCAACTATTTTTGAGTCCGGGCACTGCATTTTCCTGACTCGCAGGATCAAATCGGGCGACTCCCAAGATTCTAAGGACCTTTTCATCCCCCGATTCTCTTCCGCAATATCTTGCTAAAGAGATCACAATTTGGGTATAATGGCCATATATAATTTTTATAGTTGGTCTTTTTTTGAATTTTGGCAGGAAGGAAGAATGAATCTATGTCATATTTAGGGACACTCAGTCTCGTTTTAATCACCACAGCATTGGCCGGCCACTTCAGCCGCAGGGTCGGCATGCCGGCCGTCATCGGCGAATTGCTCGTCGGCATCGTCTTGGGGCCTGCCGTCCTGGGTCTGGTCACCAACAATTCTTTCGTTCATACCTTCTCTGAAATTGGCGTGATCATTTTAATGTTTATCGCCGGACTTGAAAGTGATTTGGAACTGCTCAAAAAATATTTAAAGCCTGCATTTTCCGTTGCGGTCTGCGGCGTCATCGTTCCCGTCGGCCTGGTTTTCCTGTTTGGGAAGCTCTTTTCCTTTTCAAATGAACAGGCCATCTTTTTGGGCGTGACGTTTGCTGCAACTTCAGTCTCAATTTCAGTTGAGGTTCTTAAAGAATTGCATTTTCTCGACTCTAAGGAAGGTACTACCATTCTTGGAGCGGCCGTCATCGATGATATTCTGGCCGTCCTGATTTTAAGCGTGCTCGTCAGCATCTTCAGCGACGTTGCAGCCAAATCGGGCGGGCACGTCCAGTCGAACATCGGACTCTCGTTGGTGCTTCAGGCACTGTATTTTGCAGGAATCTATCTGTTGTTCAAATACATTGCTCCGTTCCTCATGAGCATCGCAGAAAAACTCTCGATTCCGTCTTCAGTGGTTCTGATGTCGGTCTTTATCTGCATGGGCATGTCCTATCTTGCAGAAGAAGTCGGCTTGAGCAACGTTGTCGGCGCATTCTTTGCCGGCGTTGCGGTTGCACAGACGCCTTGCAAAAAAGAAATCGACTCGAACATCGAACCGATCGGGTATGCGGTGTTCATCCCGATGTTCTTCGTCAGCATCGGACTCAACATGACGTTTGACGGTTTCTTTAAAGATCTGATTTTCATTATCCCGCTGACGATTTTGGCATTGCTGACCAAGTGGATCGGTTGCGGCTTTGGCGCAAAAATCCTTGGCATGAGCATGCGTTCCGCAGACATCATCGGTGCCGGAATGGTTTCTCGCGGTGAAATGGCTCTGATCATCGCCCAAGTCGGATACGAGGCAAAATTGCTTTCGAGCGACTTCTACTCCGGCGTGATCATCGTCATCATTCTGACCACGGTGATTGCTCCGTTCATGCTGAAGCATTCAGTCATGGCACAAAAGAAGGCTCTTAAAGAAAAAAAAGCTTAGTCAAAACAAGCGCCTGATGCTAATTAAGAAGCGGGGCGCTTGTTTTGATTGTCTGATTGCACAATGAGACAGGGCGATTCCGCGAGCATTTACGGGCAAAATGCCGTTTCCTGGGATTTGCCCGTAAAAGGCAGTCCCCGGTTACGGGCAAAATGGCTTTTTTTGAAATCTGCCCGTAAAATGCGGCCCTCGACTCCTTTTGACGTTTCCATCATAACAGGGCATACGCAAAAAACCGGATGACTTGAATCAACAAGTCATCCGGTTTTTTAGTTTGAGGCATAGTTTTTTTCAGAACATCTTATCTTATTCCAAATCATCATGAAGCCAGCTTGCTGTGCCTGATACCGTATCCGAAGTAGATTACCATCCCGATCGCAAACCAAATGCCGGATGCAATCCATGTTTCTGCAGAAAGCTGCAGAAGCATCACGACGCAAAGAACTGCGGACAAAATCGGAAGCACGGGATAAAACGGTACCTTGAAACCATCGTTTTGCAAATCCTGACGGCGTCGAAGCGGGATGATGCCGAGCGAAACGAACGTAAATGCCAACAGCGTGCCGATATTAACCAGATTGGTCAACTGATCCAGCGAAACGAATCCGCCCATCAAAGCAATAATGATCGTTACCGCAGCCATGCTGTGTTCCGGCGTTTTGGTCTTCTCGTTGATTTTGCCGAGAAACTTTGGCAGCAGTCCATCGCGCCCGATTGAGTAGATCAGCCTTGAAGAACTGAAAATCATCGAAACCATCATCGTAAACATCCCGGCCAAAGCACCAACGGAAAGAACACCGGCAAACCAGTTTTGATTGACGGCATGAAGCGCAAAAGCAACGGGATCCGCCACGTCAAGTTTCTTGTAAGAAACCATCCCCGTCAAAACAACCGAAACGAGCATATAGAGCACGGTGCAGATCATCAGCGTGCCGATAATCCCGCGCGGCATGTTGCGCGACGGATTTTTAACTTCGGCTGCCGATGCGGCAACAGCATCAAAACCAAGATAGGCGAAAAAGACTTGAGCCGCTCCGGCCATTACGCCGCCAAAGCCAAACGGCATGAACGGATGCCAATTTGACGGCTTGACGTAAAAACATCCGACTGCAATGAACGCAATGATGATTGTAACTTTGACGAAAACCATAATGCTGTTGACCGTCATTGAAGTTCTGACGCCTCGCGACAAAATCAAAGAAATGAACAAGACGATCAAAATCGAAATCAAGTTGACATAGGTCCCCTTTGAGGGATCAAACGGACCGCTGATTGCCTTTGGAAGATTGATTCCGAATCCTTCGAACAATGATCTCATATATGCGGAAAATCCAGTAGAGGTTGCCGCAACGGCGAGCATGTATTCCAAGATCAAGGCCCATCCCAAAAACCAACCGACAATCTCGCCGAAAACGACGTTCCCAAAAGAATATGCGGAACCCGCAACCGGCAGAGCAGAAGAAAATTCAGCGTAGCACATGGCCGCAAGCGAACAAACCACTGCAGCAACGACAAAAGATAAAATGATTGCAGGACCGCTGTGCATGGCTGCAACCGTTCCGGGAAGAATAAAAATCCCGGTCCCGATTACGATGCCGATTCCCATTGCGATCAAATCAAAAGCTCCAAGCTGCTTGGAGAACTTTTTGTCCGAGTCAAGGTAACGTGCCAGGCTCTCTTTTCTAAAAACTCTCTCTTTAAAATTCATAAAAGGGCCTCCTGATAAAAATTGTTTCATCTACAAATAATACTTATTTCAGGATTAGATGTCAATTAGAAAATCTTAGAATGTATGCCCTTCCACATCCATCATTCCTTGTCATATCAGCGTTTAAAAATGAGAAAAATTTTCTTGTCTCGTCTAATAATTGAAAAAGAGGACTATTTTTTTAACCGGCAGTCTCTTAAAATATAGTCTGAACCATAGGGGACGAACACGACGTCTTGCAGCTTTGGATTAAGCAAATATCCGTTTTCCTGCTGACAAAGCGGTGCTACGAAAGCATCCTTTTCAATCAGATCTTTTTCAGCCGCGATCAAGTACTGTCTTCTCTTGCTGAATTCGTTCGCATTCGTAACCAGGGCCTTTTCAAGATTGTTCCAGTAGTTCGGATTATCGTAGTCGTCTTTGATATGTTCGATTCCACCGTTAATGGCAAAAGCCATTGAATCAACGTATCTCGGCTGCCAGGTTCGATAACACATGTCGTAATCATAATCGATTGCCTGCGTCAATTTGTCGTTGACGGCAACCGACTTGAGTCTGATGTGTAATCCGGGCAGAGTCTTTTCAAGATTGTTCCTGATGATTTTGCCGATTTTCAAGCAATCGTGACTGTCGTTGAGCGTCAGCGTCATTTCGACTTGATTCTTCCCGATTTCTTTTTTGGCTTGTTCCCACTCGCTTTTAGCCTTTGTTTTGTTCAGGTCAACAATCTTGCCGGCCTCCTTGCGATAATCCACGTCATTTTCCGGACTGTATGAATAATCGGCCGGAACGATGCCGTAAAGCGCCTGACCATGAAATCCTTTTGTTGCGGCAATTTTTCTGCGATCAATCGCGTAAGTCACGGCCCGCCTGAAATGAACGTTTCCCGTCACCTGTCGTTTCTGATTGAAACAGATTATCGAAATTTCCGGTATCCGTCGATGGTGAAATCCTCTTTTTGAAGCAAGCTTTTTGTCATAGAAGCAGCCAATGCGAGCATAGTCGAATTTTCCCTTGAAGAAATTTTTCTGAGCCTTTTCTTTGTTTTTTTCAACGACGTATTTAAACTTCTTGACCTTGACGTCTTTTTTGCCCCAATAGTTTTTATTCTTGATCAGTTCCCATTTATGGCTGCCCCGTTCCAGTCCCTTGACCGTAAACGGCCCGTTAAATACAGTACTTTCGGATGTCTTTCCGTAGTCATCGCCGTACTTTTCCGCGATTGCATGATTTTGCGGATACGTTGCCGAAATGGCCAAAATTTCCTTATAATAAGGCGCATTTGCTCTGAGTTCGACTCTCAAAGTATGATCATCAAGCGCCTGGACACCAAGACTTGCCAAATCTTTCCTGCCTTCGTGAATCTCCTCTGCATTTTTCAAAATCAAAAGATTCGTCCAGTTGGACGTGTCATTTTTAGGCGAAAACAGCTTCTTCCAGGCATAGACATAGTCTTGTGCCACCACCGGATCACCGTTTGACCACTTGGAATCTTTTCTTAGTCTGTAGACGTGGACCCTCCCTTCATCTTCTGTTTTTTCGCTTTCTGCTCCGGCCAGGACCAGGTGACCTTCTTTATCATAGCGATACAATCCTTCAAAAACGTTTTGATTGATCACAAGGCTGTTGGAATCAAGACTCATGGCAGTGTCAAGCGTCTTGATCTTGTCACGGATTCTCATGACGATCTCTTTTTTGACAGGCTTTTCATGCGTTTTTTTTGTCTGATGGCTCGAACATCCGACAGACAAGATGCTGCTGACAAGACTTATAGTAATCACAAAAATTTTTCGTGCTTTCATAAAACGTCCCCCCTGCTGTCGTTAAAGCGATTTCTTTATCCGCTATGCTAATATAACTGTAATTTTAGACCACTTTTCTTTTCAGTTCAATCAAATCTTGAAAACATTTCTCTATCTGCAATCTGTGCTTATACTTGTCACAATAGTTATAATTTGCCGAGCGTAAAACAGGCTAATGGGTTATAATCAAGTTAGATTATTTTAATTTTGGAGGCCATCATGAAAATCAATCAATTCGCACACGCTCCGGCAGCTTTTGAGACAAAACTTGAAGAATTGTCCAAACTGCGCTTCATCAAAGCTGACGCACAACAGGAAGATCTGAACCTGCTTTGGAAAAATCTTCTTTTGAAATGCTTTCCGCAAGCCAAATGTCTGGCTCAAAAGCATGAAAAATTAGCTTCTCTGGCTGCTACCAAGACCGAATCCGTCCCGGAATTCATCGAAAAAAAGACTGTCAATCTGACCGTCTTCTACGCTGTTGCCATGCAGCTTTTGCAATTTGAGCCCGACACTGAATTTGACATCGACAATCCGCTCAAATCAATGGACGAGCTTGGCGTTTTTCACGCAGACAAGCTTGAAGATTCAACCGACCTGATCAGTGCCTTCTACGACCTTTTGGCAACTCACGGCAAAAACGGCCAGACGCTGCTCGATCATCTCGGAAATCTTGGCTTCTTCCTTGATTTCTATGACCTGCCCGTTTCCGAAAAGCCGGTCTTCTTCAACGGTAAGGCCCAGCCCGTCTTTGACACGACCAAACTGATTTTCGAAGTCGTCTACGTCGAATCCGATCTCGATACGGATCATGACGGCAAAGCCGATTTGCTCAAGGCAGAAATCATTCGCCCTAAAGATACCGAAGAAGGTCTCAAAGTTCCCGCGCTTTATACGGCCAGTCCCTACAATCAAGGAACAAACGATGCCACGGTCGAGGCCATGACGCATAACGTCAACGTCAAGCTGACGCGCAAAACGCCCGATTCCTTGACTTATGACGAGATCAAATACACGGCAAAACCAAAGACAGAGATCAAAAAACAAACCGTCAACGGCACCGTCAAGTCGGCCAACGAGACTTTTCCGCGCGAATTTTCATATACGCTAAACGACTACATGCTGGCACGCGGATTTGCCGCCGTCTATGCGGCCGGCATCGGCACGATGGATTCCGACGGCTTCAGGACGTGCGGATCCAAAGAAGAAACCGAATCAACGACTGCAATCATCGAATGGCTTGCCGGCAACAGGAAGGCTTTCATCGATAAGACGAGCGGCATCGAAATCAAAGCATGGTGGTGCAACAAGCACGTCGCAATGACCGGCAAATCATACCTCGGAACGCTCGCCACTGCTGCTGCAACCACCGGCGTCGAAGGGCTGTCGACAATCATCTCGGAAGCTGCGATTTCAAATTGGTACGACTACTACAGAGACGGTGGTCTGGTCGTTGCTCCGGACGGTTTTCCCGGTGAAGACGCCGACGTTTTGGCAGAAGACTGCTTCAGTCGCCGCAAGCAATCCGGTGATTTCCTGCACGTCAAAAAAGATTGGGAGAATCATCTCGCAAAAATCACGCGCGGTCAGGATCGGACAACCGGCAGCTACAACACGTTTTGGGATGCAAGAAACTACTTGAAGGACGTTCAAAACATCAAGTGCGACGTCGTGATGGTCCACGGTCTGAACGACTGGAACGTCAAACCAAGAAACGTCTACAATCTTTACAACGCATTGCAAAAGCTCCCGGTCGTTTCAAAACTTGTTTTGCATCAAGGGCAGCACATCTACGTCAACAACTTTCAGTCGCTTGATTTCACGGACATGATGAACCTGTGGCTTTCCCACAAGCTCTATGGCTTGGAAAACGGTGCAGAAAAGCTTTTGCCAAACGTTTTGGTCCAAGACAACGTCAAAGAAAGCACTTGGCATGCCAAGGATTCGTGGATCGATGAGGATGCGGACGAAGTTGTCTTGAAGGCAACGCCTTGTGGCAAGCTCAAACCGTTATCCGCTGAAAAATGCAGTGCTGACGGCCACGACGGCAATTGTCATGCCAAGGAACTGCAATTCAAGGACAGCCTTGATCAAAAAGATTTCGAAGCATACGTCAGCGACATTGCAAAATGGAAACACGATCTGGCTTCCGAAAATACGCCGCTTGATTCCAACCGCATCGTGTGGAAGAGCACTGCATTTGACAAAGACATCGTTCTTGAAGGAGCACCAAAAGTTTCCTTAAGGGTCAAAAGTTCGCGCGACTACGGCATGCTGAGCTTCATGCTCATCGACTATGGCACAGACAAGCGTTTGGGCGAAGTTCCGACCACGCTTGCTCGCAAAGCCATCGACTGCGGCTTCCATTGGCGCACTGACGACCTGATGGAATTCAAGCTGGCAAAAGCAACGCCGTTCAAGATGATTACGAAAGGCCACCTGAATCTTCAAAATCGAACGAACCTGTGGCATGCGGACGATCTTTCGGCCGACGAATACGTTGAAATCGACGTCGTTTTGCAGCCGATGCTTCACAGAATCAAGGCCGGACATCAGTTGGGCCTGATCGTTTATTCGACCGACATGGGGATGACCGTTCGCGGAAACGAAGATATCCGTTATACGTTGGACGGAACGAAAACCCGTCTGACGATAAACGTCAAAAATTTGAACTAACATACGACAGAGGCTGAAAAGAAACGATGCCTCAAATTGAAAAACCGGATGATTTGCAATCAATTGCAAATCCGATCCGGTTTTTTTTGCATTCAGGACAATCGCTTGCTGTGATGGAAATAACCCAAAATAGTTTGGCGGTAAATTTGACTGAGAGCTTGGCTGAATTGATTGAGCAGCACTGCATTTGGCAAAATCATTGCCGTTTACGGACACATCGATGAAAATGGGCACTTTGTCCGTAAATTTGAGTGAGATCTTGGATAAATCAGTTGAGCAGCACTGCATTTAAAAATGCCGGACAAAGCCAGTCGCAAATCGACCGTTTTTGTTCGGCATTTCATTTAATTCAAGAAAGAAACGGGACTTTTTCCCAAGCATCTTCCTTTTAAACAGACTGTACAAATCGCAGAACGAGAGCACGGTTCATAGCAAGGATAAGTTGCATCAAACGTAATTGGCTAATCCGGTCCTCAATTCAAATAACGATGCGCGCTGAATGATCGTTCCACAAATCGCGCATCTCCTTGAGAATCGCAAATCCATTGCGATTTCAAACTGAAACAAGCACATCCCGGATAATTGCTGTTCAGGGCACGTTCGAAAGCGCGAAAATCATACAATAAACTCAGAAAATACGTACCCTGACAATTAACGAAACATCGTAATCAACTCAATTTTAGTTTTGCGCAAAGATTTGTTGTTCTTCAATCAGCTTATATGATTTCAAAGCTGCTGAATCAAGGTCTTCCTTGTGCATGTCTACTGCCGTGATTTGGCTGTTGTCATAAGTCCTATAGTAGTAGATTCCGCGATCGACGTTGCAGCATGAAGAATAAATCGTGAATTCAAATTTGCCGTTGCCAACGTCGCAGCATCCCTTCTGTTGTTCAACGGAACCGAGAATGTGGAAGAATTGACTGACGCTCGTGTTTTCATCAGCCATCTTCGGCGCATTGAGCTTCGTGAACGTTGCTTTAACGAAACGCGAGTTGGATGAAAGATCTCCCGGCAGTCCCATGCTGCCCATTCCGCGAGTATATTCATCGAGTTCAAGGCCATCTGCAAACGTTGATGCGACCGGTTTTGGAGAAACGCGGCGATAGTTGTTCAACGTAAACATCTGGAATGGAAATTCAGGGTTGTTCGTCATTATGCCGACCGGGTTGTCATAGACATTAAGTCCCGCATTCGTCTGTTCAACCGTAATCGACTCATTCTTATCGGAAATCATCCAGTGCAATAGACTCGGCGGGAATTGTTCACTGAATTCAACGTTCGTAATATTGATTTTTGCAAGCAATTTACGGACGTCAGCAACAGTCTCGCATTGTCCGAGAATCCAAGGAATGAGTTCAAAGGATGCGACATTGTCGACATCTTCTGCAGGTTCTTTGTAATCTGCATTTCCCGGGAAATTCAACCCTGCCATACTCAATCCTTTTTCGTTCGTTGCATCATAATAAAGCGGATAATCATCGACCACCGTTGCCATCCCGATGATGGCAAAATGTTCGTTCATATCATGTACTTGACGAAACTTTAAAGGAAATTTGCGTGGCGTAACCGTCACGGATTCATTGTAGGAGAGTTCCAAATCAAGATTGCGACCAAAATAATGATCTTTGCCAGTATACGTTGCTGCTGTACACATAATTAATACCTCCTAACTGTTTACTAGTATTCTAACACAGAAAATTGATGAATATTGACATTTTTTAGCGTCTTGAGTGAAGAATTATAGACGGCTTTTTGAAGATGAAAATAATCCAAATGATAAGATATGCCTTATTAAAAATTATATAATCCGAAAAATCAGGCGCAAGACAATCATAATCAGCTTTACCGATAACAATCATGCAAAATTTGACTCCGTTTCTAAGAAAGAGTGTTAAAATTAATGTATCACATTAGAAATCAGGTGTTATCATGCGTGAAGGAACGACAATCCTTACTTTGGACAACGGCTACCATTTATGGACCCACACTGACAACGTCGGCGGAAAAATCCGCTTACTTTGCCTTCACGGAGGTCCAGGCGGCAACCACGAATATTATGAAAATTTTGCTGAAAAATTAAAAGACATCGACGTTCAGGTTACAATGTATGACCAGCTCGGCTCATGGTATTCTGATCAGCCGGATTTCACCAAGCAGGAAAACGTTGATAAATTTTTAAAAATGGACTATTTTGTCGATGAAATTGAAGAGGTTCGCCAAAAACTCGGCATCGACGATTTTTATCTCATCGGTCAGTCATGGGGCGGAGCAATTACCCAAGAATATGCTTTGAAATATCCGAAACACCTCAAGGGCATCATCATTTCCAGCATGACCGACAACATTGCCGAATATATCGTCAACATCAACAAGATTCGCGAACACGAATATTCAAAAGAAGATCTTGACTTCATGAAAGAATGCGAAAATTCCGGCGACTATGACAACGAACGCTACCAAAAGCTGATCGACAAACTGAACTGCGGCTACGTCGATCGCAAGCAGCCGCCTGCAATCAGCCATTTGACAAGCACCGTCGCAACTCCCGTCTACAATTATTTCCAAGGCGACAACGAATTCGTCATCACCGGTGCTTTGGATGGCTGGGACATCAGAAACAAGATCAAAAACATTTCCGTGCCGACGCTCATCACTTACGGCGAACACGAAACGATGCCTCTTGAAACAGGAAGGCGCATGGCAGCAACCATCCCGCATGCCCGTTTCGCAACGACTCCAAACGGTGGCCATCACCATATGATCGACAATGCACCCGTGTATTTTGCACACTTGAAGGAATTCTTGCTGGACGTTGAGAACGGAACTTTTTAGCTGAATTTATATCAATGGCGTTGACTTATTCATCAGCGCCATTTTTTATTGGCACGAAGGGAACTTTCAGACCGATTTCTTCCGCCTGGCAGAACATTTTTCCGATTTTTGGGATTTTTATTCTGCTTTTGAGCCCGCAGACATCCGTTTCAGACGGGCGAGCAGACCAAAAAAAAGAAGCTGTTCTCCAAAAACAGCTTCTTTTTACTTGCGATCAAGCAACGTGTAGGCATGATCACCGTTATACGGGTGTCTGTTGCAGGAAAACTCAAGCGGACGTCCGTCTTCCAAATACACGACCTGGATCACTTGAAGAATCGGATCGCCTTTTTCAGCTTCCAAATAGTCGATGTCTTCTTGCGTTGTTTTTTCTGCTGAGATACGTCTAAAAGCACTTCCAATTTTGAAGCCGAATTCTTTTTGCAAAAACGAATAAACGGAATGCTTCAAAACATCTTCGGTCAAATTAGGAACCATTCTAATCGGCATGAACGTGTGTTCAAACACATAAGGTTTGTCGTCGCAAAGGCGCAGACGCTTGATTTCATAAACCGGATCGCTTTCCTTGACTCCCAAGCGTTCCTGAATCTCTTCATCCGGAAAAGTCACGTTAAACGAAATAACCTTGCTCTTAACGCGATCGGCCCCAAGCTGATGCGTCAAACCTTCATACTCGTTTACCGGCAAAGCATCACGCTGCGCAAGCGCGTTTTTCCTGACGTATGTACCAGCGCCTCTTCTGGAATAGATAAAACCTTCCTTAGCCAACATGTCAAGCGACTTTTTGACGGTCATTCGGCTTGTCTTGAATTCTTCCGCTAAAGAATTCTGGTCAGGAATAAGACTTCCGACAGGATACGTTCCATCCAAAATTCTCGACTTGATCGTTTCGAAAATTTGCCTATATTTCAATTCAGCCATACGGCTCACCTCACTTTTTGTATTTACAAATATTATAACATAGAATTACATATCAAAATTATGTTAATTTATACTTAATCAAATTGATTTCGATATATTGTTAGCTCAAAAAGTGTTACTTTTATTCTCAAACAAAAAGAGTCTGAGAAAAAATGATGCCCAAATTGAAAAACCGGATGATTTGCAATCAATTGCAAATCATCCGGTTTTTTTCATATTCATGACAATCGCCTGCTATGGTGGAAATAACTCAAAAGATTTTGACGGTAAATTTGACTGAGAGCTTGGCGTGCTGATTTATCAGTCGCAATCCGACCGCCTTCATTCGGCTTTTCGTTTAACTCAAGCAAGAACCGGGACCTTTTTCCCAGTCTCTTTTCGCACATTGCTGATTGATTATTTGTCTGCTTCGATTGCCAAAAGCAAGCATCCCGTAATGCCGGCATCATCGCCCAGTTCAACGTGAACGATGTAGTCGTCAAGATCCGGAGTCTTAACGTAGCCGTTCATTTGTTCTTTGAACGATTTGCGAATCATCGGAAAGAGTTGTTCCTGCTTGGAAACGCCGCCGCCAAAGATAATTTTTTCAGGAGAAAGAACGAGCGTATATGTCATGCAGGCTTGAGCAAGGTAGTATGCTTCGATTTCCCAATCCTTGTCATCTTTTGGAATATCATATGCCTTGACACCATGATGACGAGCCTCAACGGCAGGACCGGCACACAATCCTTCAAGACAGTCATGATGGAACGGACACTTGCCTTCATACTTGTCTTCTGGATGACGACGCAAAATAATGTGTCCCATTTCCGGATGACCATAGCCTTCAAGCAATTGACCGTTGATAACGCCGCCGCCACCGACACCCGTTCCGACCGTCAAATAAACGCAGCTTTCCTTGCCGCGTGCGGCACCGCGCTTGAGTTCGCCGTAAGCAGCAACGTTAACGTCAGTCGTCCAGACATAAGGAATATCGTAATGTCTCTTCATATCGCCAAGGAAGTCGTAGTTTGCCCAACCTTGCTTTGGCGTTGTCGTAATGTAGCCGTATGTTTCAGACTTCTTGTTGACGTCGATCGGTCCAAATGATCCGATTCCCATTGCGCAAACCGGATTTTCATCGAAGAACCTGAAAACCTCGGCCATCGTTTCTTCAGGAACGGTCGTAGGAATCTTGACTCTCTTCAAGATATTCATGTTTTCATCGCTAACAGCGCATACAAACTTTGTGCCACCGGCTTCTATTGCTCCATAAATCTTTGACATATATGTTTTCCTCCTGATATAGGTAATCGTTTTCAAAATTATTTTAACGCATTTAACAAAATTTGAAAAGAAACCTAAAAAAATTATACTTTTCTATGTCAATCGTTTGACATAGAACAGCTCTGCATTTATTTTGTCACCCTTTACAAATACAGTATTGAACTATTTCATTATATGCTTATCGATTATCAGAAAGCAACATTTTTCTGTGCAAATTTGCTCCAATTTCAAGACTTCTGCTATACTGAGTGAGGAAATTATTTTAACAAAAGAGGAATTCAAATGAAAATCAAGCGTATCGATCACATCGTGCTTCCCGTTTCCAATCTTGAGGCAGCCGCTCGCTTTTATCACGAGACTTTTGACATGCCGCTGATCAGCGATCAATCAGACGATTCCGTGCGCACTTTGCGCTGCGGTCACCAGCTGATTCGTCTCGTCGAAACTTCTGAATTGAAAGCTCGCAAGCAAAAAGCAGCCAGCATTTGCCCCGGAGCATGCGATCTTTGCATCGTTTCCGGAGACAAAATGAAAGACATCATCAACCATCTCAAGAGCTATTTCGTTGAAATTATCGAAGGACCGGTTGAACGTTACGGTTCTGAAGGCAAGATGGAATCAATCTACATTCACGACCTTGATTCGAATCTGATCGAAATCTCGGTCTATGAGAACAAATAATCAAAAAGCGGTCGGGTTGCGACTGACTTTGTCCGGCTTTTTTTCTTATAGGTGAATTTTTTGCCAAATGCAGTGCTGTGCAGCGCCGGCTCAATCAATACGCCAAGACTGGCTTACGGGCAAAATGGCGATTTTTGGGATTTGCCCGTAAAAGGCAGCACCCGCTTACGGGCAAAATGGCGATTCTTGGAATATGCCCGTAAAAGGCAGCACCCGCTTACGGGCAAAATGCCGTTTTCTGGGATTTGCCCGTAAAAGGCAGCACCCGCTTACGGGCAAAACGGCGATTTCTGGGATTTGCCCGTAAAAGGCAGCACCCGCTTACGGGCAAAACGGCGATTCTTGGGATTTGCCCGTAAAAGGCAGCACCCGCTTACGGGCAAAACGGCGATTTCTGGGATTTGCCCGTAAAAGGCAGCCCTCCGTTACATACAACGTCCTTTTTTGGCCGTTTTGATACGTTACATATAAATGAAAACAGATTTTTCTGCTTGTTTCCATCATGGAAGGCAATCGTCCTGCATGCAAAAAAACGGATGATTTGCAATCAATTGCAAATCATCCGGCTTTTTAATTTGAGGCAGAGTTTTTCCAAAGCCTCGCCTGCTTCTTATTTCAGACTAGTCTTCAGCAGCAAAAACGACTTTTTCTTCAGTGTCGACATATTCAGCCTTGACCGGATCGACATAGAGCTGAACGCCTTTATTTTCAAAAAGCTGCAACTCGCCGATTTCCTTCATTGCCTGCTTGATCGTTGCCTCATCGAGTTCTTCTGCAACGTACTTCAGTTGAATGGTGCGCGTACTGTGCGAACCGGAACGAAATGTCAATTTCAATGTTTTCATATCTTAAATTCCCCCTTGCTTACTTGGCGATTTCATCAACAACCGTCACCGTCGTCGATGATACGGAATCTCCCGTCAACTTTTCGACAATTTGTGCAAACCGGCCGATTTTCGTTTCATCCGCATTTTCCGCGACGTTGTTGAAGGAACGATTTCGTGCCGTTTCGTTTGCGTCCTTTGAAGCAACTTTGATGCTTGTTTTCTTCCATGTTTTAGCCATTTTTCATGACCCCCTTTTTTATTTCGTAAGATCTTACACTGATAATAACGGAATTTCCCGCCTGATTTGAACGAATTTGTTATAATTTTTTGGGAGGCATTATTTTGAAAAAGATATTAACCGTTATGTTCGCTTTGCTGATGCTTTTTTCAGGCTGTTCCGCTCCAAAAAGCGCCCACGAAAAGAAACGCCATTTAAGGCATTCTGCACCGGATCAAGCCGAAATCAAGCTCAAATCAATGAACCAAACACAAAAAATCAAGCAGATGTTCATCGTCAGGCCGCAAAATCAGTCCGCCTCTCAAACCGGCGGGATCATTTTGTTTTCACAAGACATGAACGACCCGAAAGCATTGATTTCTTCCTTGCAAAATGCAGCGTCCACACCGCTGCTTGCCGGAATCGACCAGGAAGGCGGAACCGTTTCGCGCCTGAGCGCAAATCCTGCTTTGACTAACAATCGCGCATTTCCGTCCCCAAAAGAAGTTTTTACGCAAAAAGGCCTGAAAGGAACTGCCGACGAAGCCTCGCAAGTGGCCAAAATCCTTCATTCACTCGGCTTCAACTGGAACCTGGCACCCGTTGCCGACGTCAGTCAAAATCAAAACAGTTTCATCTATGATCGCACGCTCGGGCAGAACACGAAAACGACCGCTGCTTACGTTGCAAAAACCGTCTGCGCCATTCAAAAACAAAACGTGGCCGCATGCCTGAAACACTTCCCCGGCTATGGCTCTGCCGGTGATACCCATACTGGATTTGCCGAAGAAGACCAAATGGATCTGAACCCCTTTAAGGCAGGCATCAAAAACGGAGCCGACACCGTTTTGGTCGCACACGTCGTGATCAAAAGCGTTGATCCGCAGCTGCCGGCCTCGCTTTCCCCGAAGATTCATGCCCTGTTGCGCAAAAAACTCGGCTTCAAGGGCGTGATTGTCACGGACGACCTGGCGATGGGCGCCATCAGGCAATTTGCGGAAAATCAACATGTCTGCCCGGAAGTCCTCGCCGTCAAAGCGGGCAATGACCTGATCATGAGCGAAAACGTCGATTCCGGAACCGCTGCGATTGAGCAGGCAATAAAAGACAAACAAATTTCTCAAAAGCAGATCAACCAGTCGGTGCTGCGCATTTTAAAGCTGAAAGAAAAATTGGGCTTGTTGAAATAAAAAAAGTCGAGGCGTTTTGCCCCGACTTTTTTATCGTCAAAATCAAGCCCAGTTTCCGTTTCTGAACACGGGCACGACCGTTCCGTCTTCTTTGATGCCGTCAATATTCATTTCGGAAGATCCGACCATGAAATCAACGTGCGTCTTGCTGACGTTGATGCCGTGTTCCAGCAGTTCTTCATTCGACATTTCTCTTCCGCCTTGAACGTTGAACGGATAGGCTGCCCCAAGCGCAAGGTGATCGCTTGCGTTTTCATCATAAAGCGTATTGTAAAAAATAATTCCGGACTGCGAAATCGGCGATTCGTCAGGCACGAGCGAAACTTCGCCCAGAGAATCCGCCCCTGCATTTTTCAAAAGCTCATCCAAAACATCCTGGCCCTTTTCAGCCGTTGCCTCGACAACCTTGCCGTCTTTGAACGA
This sequence comes from Ligilactobacillus ruminis DSM 20403 = NBRC 102161, assembly GCF_900113455.1. Classification (GTDB taxonomy): domain Bacteria; phylum Bacillota; class Bacilli; order Lactobacillales; family Lactobacillaceae; genus Ligilactobacillus; species Ligilactobacillus ruminis. The sequence goes on from NZ_FOPI01000022.1 coordinate 36,999, forward strand.
AAAGCGCATCCCTTCCAGAATGTTTCCCGCATAGCTCAACGGTTTCGTTGCCGTGACGTACCCGTTGATTCTGCGATTGTCCGGTGCCGTGAAGACTTCTTCGGTCGGCATGTTGGCCATGAACTTGATGCCGAGGCTGTTTTCCTTGCTTCCGCCCGCCCAATAATGATTTTTCGGCAAGCCGATCGTCAAATCCGTCACGGGCGACGTATAATGAAGTTCCTTGAACTGTTCTTCGTTGAGCCAAGCTGCTTTTTCATGAAGCTTTTCTGCATGACGCTCCCATTCTTTGACGGGATCTTCCGTCACGCGAGCCGTGTCGAAAATCTTTTCCCACAGCCTTTCAGTCGCCGCTTTTTCGTCAAGCTCAGGAAAAACCTGCTTTGCCCAGGCAGGACTTGCCGCACCGACCACCGTCCAGGCTAGCTTATGATTGATCGTTGCGTCCATCACAGGTTCGAGCGCATCGTCGCAAGTTTTGTTCCAAGCGGCCACTCGTTTGGTATCTACGCCGGAAAGAGCGTTGGGATCACTTGAGATGACCGAGATTCTGGCCGCCTTTTCGTCTGCGATCCATTTTCCTTCAGCTTTTTCCCAGTCAGGCATGTCGTTTAAGAATTCGTCTGAGGCATTTTCGATAAATTTTCTGTTGATAAAATCGTCGCGCCATTTGACAAATACACGACCGGCACCCGTTTCGTATGCTTTAGCCACGATCAGGCGCGCAAGTTTGGCCTGATCGACGCTGATATACAAAATAACCGGCTGACCCTTTTGAACGTTGACGCCCGTTTTGACAATCAGTTCCGCATATTTTTCAAGTCTTTCATCAAAATCCATTTCGATTTCCCCTTTTCATGTTGATAGGTCAATTATAACAAATGAAAATGCAAAAAAATGCAAACCACTGTTTTTTTGCTTCAATCACTGCATCAACGCCAGACATTCTTGTACAAGGATATTGCTTTTTTATCTGCCACGCCCCGCATATTCTGCAAAAAAATAGCGAAATCCCGTCTAAACGGGACTTCACTATCATACGCTTTAATTCATCAAAGCACCGGTCCACCGGTTGAAAGTGTACCAACGTCCATTGATATATTGTCTTCCATAAAGCATTTGACCATTGCCGTTATAATAGCAGGTCTTGTGCTGATCTGATATCCATTGGAACCCGGTCTTCATCGCGCC
>NZ_FOPI01000043.1 GCF_900113455.1 Ligilactobacillus ruminis DSM 20403 = NBRC 102161
TTAATTATCATAGACCCTAAAAATACCAGTCGTATTTGTCATGAATGCAAACAAAAAAATCACGAGTTTGACAGCCTTTCTCAGTCAGAATGGCTAGCTGCTCGTGAATGGGACTGTCCTAATTGTCATGCGCATCTTGATAGAGATGTAAACGCAGCCAAAAATATCTTAGCTAAAGGATTAGAAACTCTGGCTTAATAATAAACAGGTATGGAACGTACCTTGGTAAATAGCGATGACCTCTACCAACTTAGTGAAGAACTAGACTGGCAAGTTTGCCGTGTTCCCAGAATCCCCAACTTCAAACCGGTAAAAAACGAAGTTTCAGGTTAAGTTGGGGTAGTTCAACGGTAAATACTCTTGAATCGAACTCTTAGATTTAATATAATTACCATAAATAATGATGAGAAAATTTGGATGGTGATTTTGCATGATGTTTGTAACTGATGAAATGTCCCTTAAGCGTGTTGGCAAATTGAGGCGCAAGATGAGTGAAATGAGCGTTGATGCGTATCTTGTGACCAATCCCTCAAACAGATACTATTTGAGCGGATTTACCGGAGACGACGGAGTTTTGCTTGTGACTGAAAACCATCGCTATTTGATTACCGATTCTCGCTTTGAAGAGCAAATTTCTCATGATCAGCCTTCTTGGGAGGCAATCATTACAAGAAATTACCTGAAAACAGCATGTGATCTTTGCGTCAAAAACCATGTGGCGGCAATGGCTTTTGAAAATACGATTTCATATGCGGAATACGATTTTATCGATGAATCGTGCGAATGCGACATCGTTCCGTTGTCAGGCGTAATCGAAGATATCCGTTCTGTCAAATCTCCTGAAGAAATTGATGCAATCAAACGTGCCTGCAAGATGTCTGGAAAAGGCTATCAATACGTTTTGGAAACAATCAGGCCTCAGATGACCGAATTGGAGGTTTCAAACGAACTTGACTACTATATGAAGAAAAACGGTTCTGAAGAACGTTCTTTTGAAACAATCGTTGCTTCAGGGGAGCGCACGACCTGGCCTCACGGGACGGCAACAACTAAGAAAATCGAAGCAAGTGATTTGGTTACGCTTGATTTTGGGTACTATGCAGATGGTTATACGTCCGACGTGACAAGAACATTTTCAATAGGCAAGCAAAGCGATGAAGCCCAAAAAATTTATCAGATCGTTCTTGAAGCTCAGCAAAAGACGATCGAAGCAGTTAAAGAAGGGGTCAATGGTCAGGAACTTGATCGAATCGGCCGCGGATATATCGAAGATGCCGGTTACGGAAAGTATTTCAATCACGGCATGGGGCACGGCATCGGTCTTGATATCCACGAGCTCCCGAATGTCGGGCGCACATACGAAGAATACATGAAAGCAGGACAAATCATCACGATTGAGCCTGGAATCTATGTTCCTGGAGTCGGAGGCGTCAGAATTGAAGATGATGTTCTGGTCACGAAGAACGGTTACGAAATATTGACTGATTTTTCACGCGACTATACAGAAGTCTGAGATGTTTATTGCCAATTCCCTTGCATAATAGCGTGTTCTTTTGGTATTATAGAGTGTACGTTATATTTGGACGAGTATGCAAAGAATTTCTTCTTGTCCATAAATCAGAGGAGGATCATCAGATGATTTCTGTTAATGAATTTAAAAACGGTTTGACCATCACGGTTGATGGTGAATTATGGCGTGTTGTCGAATTTCAGCATGTTAAGCCAGGGAAGGGTTCAGCATTTGTTCGTTCAAAACTTAAGAACCTTCGTACGGGTGCCGTTCAAGAAAAAACGTTCCGTGCCGGCGAAAAAGTTGAACAAGCACAAATCGATCGTCGCAAGATGCAGTACTTGTATGCAGACGGCAACAACTACGTCTTCATGGATACTGAAACATACGAACAACTTGAGCTTCCCGGCGAAGAATTGACGGAAGAATTGAAATACTTGAAGGAAAACATGGTTGTCAGCGTTATTATGTACGGTGCCGAAACGCTCGGAATTGAACTTCCGAACACGGTTGACCTGACTGTGCAAGCTACCGAACCTGGCATCAAAGGCGATACTGCTTCCGGTGGTTCAAAGCCTGCAACGATGGAAACCGGATTGGTTGTTCAAGTGCCGTTCTTTGTTAACGAAGGCGACGTGTTGACGATCAACACGGTTGATGGTTCATATATTTCACGTGCCAACTAAATTGGTCGACACAACGACACTCAAGGAGGTCTTTTAAATGGCTGAAGATAACAACATTGTCTTGGCAACAAAGGAACAAGGCCTGGGCGAGGTTCGCATTGCTCCTGAAGTAATCGAAGTAATTATCGGAATTGCCGCAAGCCAGGTTGAAGGCGTATGCTCAATGCGCGGTTCTTTGGCTAACAGTCTGACTGAACTCATCGGACGTAAAAATCGCGGTCGCGGCGTTAAATTGGAAAACACGGAAGACGGTTTGCTCGTTGACGTCTATGTCTTTTTAAATTACGGGGTCTCCGTGCCAAAGGTTGCTTGCGAGATTCAAGACAAGGTTCGGCAACAAGTTTTGTTCATGACTGGCCTTGAAATTGCAGGAGTCGACGTTCACGTTTGCGGAATCATCCCTGAAAAGGAAATTCCGGCAATCGATCCTAATAATCCTTTCGGCGAAGAGAATGGTGAAGAAAATTGAGTATGTCTAGACATGATATTCGGCGCTTGGCATTTCAGACGCTGTTTGCAATGAGCAGCAACCCTGATGCCGTTGCGACTGACGTGTATCAAACAGTATTGGGCAAGGATATTGAAGCTCCCGAGTATTTGACTCAACTGGTTGACGGAGTAAATGAACATCTTGCGGAAATCGACGAAGCCATTTCGGCTCATTTGAAAAAGGGATGGCCGATTTCCCGCTTGAATAAAACCGATTTGATTTTAATGCGCATTGCCGTTTATGAGATTAAGTTCGTTGAAGAGGTTCCGAACAAGGTATCTCTCAATGAAGCTTTGGAACTTTCAAAAGAATTCAGCGATGAGACTTCACGTCGTTTCATCAATGGCGTTTTGTCCAATTTGATCTAAACAATACAGCTGTCGTCCGTTTGCGGGTGACGGCTGTTTTTGTTTTCAAAAAAGCCTGAAAATAAGTTCTGTATTTTGGCGTTGCTATGGTAAAATATTTGTAACAGACAGAATATATATTCATTGGGGTGTTTTTGATGACGGAAATAATGAACGGGCGTGACCTTTCGGCAAAGGTCAAAATGAATTTGAAAAAAAGCGTTGAGGGATTAAAAAAGGTTGGGGTAACGCCCACGCTTGCAGTAATTTTGGTTGGTGACGACGAAGCAAGCAAGGTTTACGTCAGAAACAAGCATCGCGCAGCACAAAAAATCGGAATCAACACGATTGATGAAACAATGCCTGCAGATTCCAAACAAGAAGACGTGATCAAGATGATTGAAAAGTACAACAACGATCCTGACGTGCATGGAATTCTGGTACAGATGCCGCTTCCAAAGCATATTGATGAAAAGGAGATTATTGATACGATCGATCCTAAAAAAGACGTTGACGGATCTCATCCTGAAAACATGGGGCGTCTGTTCATGAATGAGCCCCAAGCGCTTCCATGCACGCCAAGGGGAATCATGGAATTGCTTAAAGAATATGATATTGACGTCAGAGGACAAGAGGTTGTGATCGTCGGACGCAGCAATCTTGTCGGAAGACCGCTGGCGGCCTTGATGATCAACTCGAGCGCAACCGTAACCGTGGCGCATAGCGTAACGCATGATTTGCAAAGCGTTACGAAAAAAGCAGATATTTTGGTTGCTGCCGTTGGCAAAGCCAAAATGTTCAACAAGGACTACATCAAGGAAGGAGCGGTCGTTATCGACGTCGGCATCAACCGGACGGCTGAAGGAAAGCTTTGCGGTGATGTTGATGCAAAAGACGTTATGGGCAAGGCTGCGTTTTTGACGCCCGTCCCAGGCGGAGTAGGTCCGATGACGGTTGCGATGCTGATGAAGCAAACGGTTGAATTTGCAGAAAGAAGTGTTGCGAATGTCTGATGAAAAAAAGTATCTGACGGTTACGGCTCTCACGCGTTACATCAAACGAAAATTTACGGCCGACCCGTATATGCGCAGAGTGTATTTGACAGGCGAAATTTCCAATTTTCGACTGCGTCCCAAACATCAATACTTTTCTTTAAAAGATGAAAATGCAGTGATTGACGTCGTAATGTTTGCAAGTGATTTCTCAAAGGTCAAGTTCAGACCTGAAGAAGGGATGAAAGTCATTGTCAGCGGTCGTGTCGACGTTTATGAAGGAAGCGGAAAGTATCAATTTTACGTTGAAACAATGGAGCCTGAAGGAATCGGTGCACTGTACCAGGCACTCAAAGAACTTCAGCAAAAGCTTTCGGCAGAAGGTTTGTTTTCTGCACCGAAAAAGCCGATCAATAGATTTCCTAAGCGTATCGCCGTTATTACCAGCCGTTCCGGAGCCGTGATTCAAGATATCAGGACGACGATTCGCAGAAGATATCCGATCGCCCAAGTAGTGCTGTTTCCGGCAGTCGTGCAAGGTGCGCAAGCTGCTGATACGTTGGTCGCACGTTTGAAGGAAGTCAACGCAAGAGGAGATTTTGACACGATTATCATCGGACGAGGGGGCGGTTCGATTGAAGATTTATGGCCGTTTAACGAAGAAAAAGTCGCACGGGCGATTTTTGACAGCAAGATTCCTGTTATTTCTTCAGTCGGACATGAAACCGATACGACGATTGCTGATCTTGTGGCAGACGTCAGAGCTGCAACACCGACTGCGGCTGCCGAACTTGCAACCTCAGTTTTAAGCGATGATTTGGCAATGATTGATCAGTTGCGCTATCGCTTGGTCAAGAGCATGAGAAATCGAATCGAGTATCTTAAGCAACGGTTTGAAAAATGTAGAAATTCCTACATTTTCATGCAGCCGGAACGCTTGTATGAAGGATATCTTCAAAAACTTGACAGAATGCAAAATGAACTGATCGGTTTGACGCAAAATAAAATCAGTCAGGGAAAAAATCGCTTGACGGTTGCAAACAAAGTTTTGTATGGCCGAATCATGCCTGACAGGATAAGCCTGCTGCAAAGCGAATTGAAACAAGACAGAAGACAGCTTGAAAGCGCAGGAATAAGCCGACTTAAAAATTCAGAGAATCGTTTCATCAAAGCAAAAAATGCGCTTGATATGTTGAGTCCGCTGAGGGTGATGGGCCGCGGCTTTACCTATGTGACTCAAGAAGATCACGTGATCAAAAGCGTCAATGAGCTTAGCGTCGGAGAAGAGATCAAACTGCATTTGCAAGACGGATATGCAAATGCGTCAATTATTGAAACAGAAAAGGAATGAGACAAATGAACAATGAAAAAACATTCGAACAGCAGCTGCAGGAATTAGAACAGATCGTAAACAATCTTGAAAAAGGCAACGTTCCTTTGGAAGAAGCGATGGCTCAGTTTAAAGAAGGAATCGATCTCAGCAATACCTTGCAAAAGACGCTGAACGATGCTGAAGAAACATTGACGAAAGTTATCAATTCGAACGGAGAAGAAGAAATTTACGAACGAGCTGATGACAATGAATAATTCTGAACTGGATAATTTTCAAGCAGAATTTTTGCCCTTGTTAAATGAAAGAATGGACGTTTATCTGCAACAGCTCAATACGCGCAAAACTCTTCATGATTCGATGTCTTATTCGGTTGATGCCGGTGGAAAGCGCATCAGACCGATGATTATCATGCTGGTTTGCGATTCTTTCAAGAAAAAAATCGATCAAGACGTTTTAGACGTTTGCGCATCGCTTGAATTCGTGCATACTTATTCGTTGATACATGATGATCTGCCGGCAATGGACAATGATGAGCTTCGGCGTGGAAAGGCAACGAATCACGTAGTCTTTGGCGAATCGATGGCTATTTTGGCTGGTGACGGATTATTGACGACAGCCTTTGAATGCTTGGGACAAATAAGCATTTCCGCAAAGACAAAGTGCACGCTCATGAGCAGGTTGGCGTTTGCAGCCGGACCTCAAGGCATGGTCAACGGACAGGTCGGGGATATTGAAAATGAAGGCGTCAAGCTCACGTTGCCTCAGCTTAGAAACGTTCATGCGCAAAAAACCGGAGCTTTGCTCAGATATGCATTTGAATCAGGCGGAATACTTGCCGGCGTGTCTGACCGGGCTTTGGGTGAACTTAAAGAACTTGGAAATTGTTTTGGACTGGCATTCCAAATTTATGACGATATCATGGATGTCGTTTCGACTCCGGAAGAAATGGGAAAGGCCACGCATAAGGACCAGTCAGAGCATAAAAATACCTATCCTGGACTGTTGGGTCTTGACGGAGCATACGAGGAACTTGAAAAAGCAAAAGCGAATGCCAAAGCGCATCTGGAAGTGCTGGCAGAAGAATTTGGCGCAAAAACGATGTTGCTTGAAGAGTTATTGAATTATTTTAAAGCAGGTAAGAATTAGATGAAAAAAGAAAGAATTGACGTCTTGTTGGTTCAACAAGGCTTATTTGAAACGCGCGAGCAGGCCAAACGTGCGGTTATGGCCGGGGAGATTCTCGGAGAAAATGAAGAACGTTTGGACAAGCCGGGAATGAAGGTTGATCCTGAAACGAAGCTTCATTTTAAGGGCACTAAAATGCCGTACGTCAGTCGAGGCGGATTGAAGCTTGAAAAAGCGCTTAAAGTCTTTCATCTTTCGATTAAGGACAAGACCGTTTTGGATATCGGTTCTTCAACCGGAGGATTTACCGACGCAGCTTTGCAAAAGGGTGCCAAGATGAGTTATGCGCTTGACGTTGGCACCAATCAGCTTGCGTGGAAATTGAGACAAGATGATCGGGTCGTCGTAATGGAGAATACCAATTTCAGATATTCAAAGAAAGATGATTTTACAAGCGGTCAGCCTGACTTTGCCACGATTGACGTTTCGTTTATTTCTCTGCATTTGATTTTGCCGAATCTGCACTCAATCATCAAAGAGGGCGGGAGCGTCGTTGCTTTGATCAAGCCTCAATTTGAAGCGGGAAGAGAAAAAGTCGGCAAGCACGGAATCGTGCATGATCCTAAAACTCATTTGGAAGTCGTTCAAGACATAATGGCCTTTTCCGCAAGCGTCGGTTACGATGTTTGCGAATTAGATTTTTCGCCGATCACCGGAGGTCAGGGAAACATCGAATTTCTGATACACCTGAAATCCGTTGACGGAGAGGGAAAAATCATGCCCGAAGTTGATGCAGCGGCAGTCGTTAAACAGGCACATGCCGTTCTTGAACATAAGTAGAGAAAGGTGAGATAAATGAGGAAAATAGACAGACAGCGCATCATTCGAAGGATTCTGCAAGAAAATGACATTTATCGTCAGGAAGATTTGGTTGCGATTCTGAAAGCTAAGGGAATCGAAGTAACTCAAGCAACGATTTCGCGCGACGTTAAAGACATGCAGCTTTTGAAGGTGCCAACGCCAAATGGAGAGTATCGTTACAGCGTTCCTCCTTCTGTCAAGACAAGTACTGAAAAGAAACTCAATCGCATTTTGAAAGAGGCATACGTATCGTCAGATTTCTTGCGCGACATGTGCGTGTTTAAGGTTTTGCCCGGAAACGGCCCGGTTATTACCAGTTTGATTACGCAGATGGCATATGATGAGGTATTTGCGGCCATGGGTGATGATGATACGGTGATGCTGTTTGCCAAGTCGGACGAGGATGCACAAAAGATACACCACAAGCTCCTTGACATGATTGGCGAAGAATAGTTTCAGGGGGTCATATTTTGCTTCAAGAGTTGACGATTCGCGATTTTGCAATCATTGAAAAAATGGATCTGGAGTTTCAAAGCCAAATGACGGTTCTGACCGGTGAAACCGGTGCCGGAAAATCAATTATCATTGATGCCTTGGGATTGCTTTCCGGTGGACGAGGTTCGGTCGATTTTATCAGAAAAGGTGCAAACAAAGCCGTGATTCAAGGATTATTTGACGTTCCCGGAGATTCAAAGACAAATGACGTTCTCGATGAATTCGGAATTGACGTTGAAAGCGACGGCCTTATTTTGCAGCGCGACATTTATCGAAGCGGTAAAAATATTTGTCGAATCAACGGGGCGATGGTCAACTTGACCACGCTTCGTCGCGTTGGCGAAACGCTGATTGATATTCATGGCCAAAACGAACATCAGGAATTGATGCATCCTGAAAATCACATCAAGCTGCTCGATGGATTCGACAATTCTCTTGCTCCGCTTTTAAACGAGTATCATGAACGATATGCGGATTTTTTGAAAAAGAAAAAGGCACTTGAAAAAAGAGAGACGAACGAAAAGCAGTGGGCGCAAAGGATGGACATGCTGCAGTTTCAGGTTCAGGAAATCAAGTCGGCCAATCTGGTCTCTGACGAAGAAGAAAAACTTCTTTCGGAAAAAGAAGAGCTTGACAATTACCAAATGATTCATGATGCGCTTGAAACGGGCTATGAAGCCTTTAACGGCGAAGAATTCGATGTTTTGGGCGTGCTTGGAAACGTCATGGAGGAAATGAACAAGGTTGCAGGAATCAGCGACAAACTGAGTTCGATAGCCGATAAAATTTCAGAGGCTTTTTACGGCCTGCAAGATGTCGGCAGAGATGTTTCAAATGAGCTTGATACAATGGAGTGGGATGAAAATCGCTTGGATGAAATCGAAGCAAGACTTGAAACGATTCATCAGTTAAAGCGCAAATACGGAGACTCGATTCCGCAGATTTTGGCATATTTTGAGAAAATTTCTGCCGAACTTGACGAAATGCAGCAAGTTGACAGAGACTCAAGCGAACAAGAAGAAAGCGTCAAAAAGGCACGGTCTGAGGCGCTGTCTTTAGCTGCAAAGCTTAGCGAAAGAAGAAAAGCCGTGGCTAAAGGTCTGGAAAAAGCGATTCATCAGCAGCTTGCTGAACTTTGCATGGATAAAGCCGTTTTTGAAGTCAAGTTTCTTAAGGAAAATGCAGCTGAATTGAATGAAGACGGGATTGATCGGGTTGAATTTTACATTCAAACGAATCCTGGCGAAGAAATGGGCGCACTGGCGAAAATTGCATCCGGTGGTGAATTATCGCGAATCATGCTGGCCTTGAAAACTATTTTTGCACAAAAACAAGGCGTAACAAGCATTATTTTTGACGAGGTCGATACCGGCGTCAGCGGACGCGTTGCTCAGGCAATTGCTGAAAAAATCAGTCTGATTTCTCGTAATTCGCAAGTTCTTTGCATTACGCATCTGCCTCAGGTTGCGGCAATTGCTGATCACCATTACTTTATTGCAAAGCACGTCATCGACGGAAGAACCGAAACGCACGTCAAGTTCTTGAATAATAGCGAAAGGGTCCAAGAGTTGGCAAGAATGCTGTCCGGATCAAAGATTACGGAATTGACTTTGGAGCATGCGCAGGAACTTTTCAAGATGGCCAAAGAGACAAGAAAAAATTAAAACAAAGGTTGTTGTCAAACCTTAGGGCAAGGCAGCGACCTTTGTTCGTAAAAAAAGCGATTGCCTTCTTTTCATGGGGCAATCGCATTTATTATTTGAGTCATCGAATCATATTACGATACAGACCGATTACTTTGCCAACGATGCTGACGCTGTTTAAAATAATCGGTGCCATCGTATCATTTTCCGGTTGCAAGCGGTAATGGTCACGTTCTTTGAAGAATCGTTTGCAAGTTGCTTCGTTATCTTCGGTCATCGCAATAACGATGTCCCCGTTATCAGCATAGTTCTGCTTGCGGACAATAACCTGATCACTGTTTAAAATTCCGGCATTGATCATGCTTTCGCCACGAATTGTCAACATGAACAAGTCATCTGCGCTTTCAAATTCCGGAGGAAGCGGAAAATACTCGGTTGTTTCCTCAACGGCAAGAATTGGCGCACCGGCAGTGACGGTACCGATAACCGGAATTTTCGTTTTCTTGGGAGTCTCACCGATGGCTTCCAGGCCTTCTGGCGTAATTTCCATTGCACGCGGCTTGGTCGGGTCTTTTTTGAGATAGCCGCGTTTGGCTAAACGTGCCAAATGACCGTGAACCGTTGAAGTGGAAGAAAGTTCCACTGCTTTGCAAATTTCGCGAACGGTTGGAGGATAGCCTTTCTCTTGAACCGTGTTGTAGATGTAGCGCAAAACCTTGATTTGGCGTTTTTCTGATGGCTTTTTTGGCATGGGTACACCCCCTTTTATATTTTGTTATCATTATAACATAAATCAATCGATAATCAAACTAAAGTTCGTTCAAAAACTTTTCCGAACGTGTGAGCAAAAAACTTGTTTTTTTCTTAAATTTCAGATATCATTAGCCATGTTGAATTTAAAAATAGGAGGCTCCATTGATGGATAATGGTCAAATTCCGCAAAATCTCATCGATCGAATCAATGAGTTGGCCAACAGGAAAAAGACTGTCGGTCTGACTCCGGAAGAAAAAGAAGAACAAAAAAGCCTTCGCGAGACATACTTGTCTATTTTTCGCGAAGGATTCAGAAATCGAATTGAAATGCTTCAAATTTATGATAAAGACGGTAAGGAAGTCACGCCCGAGAAGGTTAAAAACATCCAAAGGAAACGCGGATTGCGTGATGATTAGCAGACAAGGTAAAGTTTCTTGAGGTTTCACTTTATTTTTTATTTGATATTGTGTAAAATTATTTGTTGAGACTTAGTTTTAATCAGAAGGGGGCGTTAGTATGTCGACACCAGTCTTAGTGCTGATCATCGTATTAGTGGGCTTGGCTTGCTTTGCAGGTGGTTTTTTTGCGGCTCGCAAGTATATGGAAGATTATTTAAAGAAGAATCCTCCTATCAATGAGCAAATGTTAAGGACGATGATGGTCCAAATGGGCCAAAAGCCTTCCGAAAAGAAACTTCACCAAATGATGACAGCAATGAAAGCAAACATGGATAAGAAATGATCATATGTTTAAATCTTGCTGAAATCAAGCCAGGGATGCGATTTCTGCGTGCCTGGCTTTTTTATTTTTTAGAAAAGGGGTGTTTATTTTGGGTATTTTTAAACGTTTGGACTGGTTTTTCAAAGAACAGAAAAAACGTTACGTTATCGGCGTTTTAGCTCTGTTCGTGACGGCAATCATGACAATCGTTCCTCCTAAGGTGATCGGAAGCATCGTTGATGCCATTTCGCAGAGAAACCTGAAACCAAATTTTTTGTGTCTAATGCTTTTGATTTTTCTTTTCAGTTCCGTTATGCGATATCTGATGCGTTATGTTTGGAGAAAATACATATTTGGCACGTCATTTATTTTAGAAAGGCAAATCAGAAGTCGTCTTTTTCAGCATTTTATGAAGATGGATCAGACGTTTTATGCCAACCATCGCGTCGGTGATTTGATGGCGCATGCGACCAATGACGTTGATGCGGTCAGAGAAGTCGCAGGTTCAGGAATTTTGACTTTGGCAGATTCGTTGATGACGGGCTGTTCGACTTTGATTGCGATGTGCATCTTCGTTGACTGGCGCTTGACTATTTTAGCAATCATTCCTTTGCCTTTTTTAGCTTTGGAAGCAACATATCTTGGCAAGAAGATTCATGATGCGTTCAGTGATGCCCAGGCTGCATTTTCAGATCTGAACAATAAGACGCAAGAAAGCATTACAGGCGTCAAGGTTATTAAAACGCTTGGACAGGAAAAGCAGGACATTGAAGATTTTGAACGTCATGTTGACAAGACGATTGCTGCCGACAAAAAATCGATCGTGATTGATTCCTTGTTTGATCCGGCAACGACGATTATTTTGGGGTTTTCATACATTATGACGATTGTTTACGGAGGCAGTTCGGTTTTGAACGGAACGATTTCAATCGGGCAGCTCGTATCGTTTGTTTCTTATCTGTCTGAATTGATTTGGCCGATGTTTGCTATCGGACGTTTGTTCAACATTCTTGAACGCGGCACTGCCAGCTACGATCGAATCATGCTGCTTCTTGGAGAAAAGAATCACTGGGTTCAGCCAAAACTTGAAGAACATTCAGATGTTGAAGGAGAGCTTGCATTTGACATTAAGGAATTTAAGTATCCTGATCAAAAAGATCGCGGCGTCAATTTGCAAAATGTCAAATTTGAGGTAAAACCTGGCAAAGTACTTGGAATCGTTGGCCGAACCGGTGCCGGGAAATCCACGATTTTACGGCTTTTGATGCGTGAATTTGACAGCTATGACGGTAAGATCACGTTTGGCAGTCATGATATTCGCGATTATCAAATGCAGGATTTCCTGACGCAAATCGGTTATGTTCCGCAGACAAGCTTCTTATTTTCAACAAGCATTCGTGAAAACATTCGGTTTGCCAAGCCTTTGGCCGATCAAAAAGAAGTCGAAAAAGCTGCCTATACTGCCGATCTTGATGAAGACATCGTTCAGATGCAGGAAGGCTATGATACTGAAGTCGGGGAAATGGGCGTCTCTCTTTCAGGAGGGCAAAAACAACGCTTGGCCATTGCCAGAGCACTGATGGTTTCGCCCGAACTGTTGATTTTGGACGATTCGCTTTCTGCTGTCGACGCAAAAACGGAAAAGCACATTCTTGAACGAATCAAGAAAAATCGTGCGGATCGCACGACAATCATGGTTGCCAGCCGTTTGAGCTCGGTTATGGGAGCCGATGAAATTATCGTAATCGATCATGGGACGGTCGTTGAACGAGGAACGCATGAGCAGCTTGCCCAAAACGGCGGATGGTACCAAAAAACGTTTGAGATGCAGCGACTTGAGCAAAATATCGGAAAGGGGGATGAGGCATAATGAAACATGAGTCGGTTTGGGCAAGATCATTTACAAGAAAAGAGCAAAAAACGATTATTAAACGCTTGATTCCTTACGCAATGGAATTTAAAGGGCAGTTCATTACGGCAATCGTGTTTGCGCTTGTTTTGAGTCTGATCAATATCGCATTGCCTCGTGCATTGCAATACTACCTTGATCATTACCTGACGAATTCGAACACGACGATGAATATGATTTGGGCATTTGCCGGACTGTATTTTTTAGGAACGATCATTAAGGCGGCAACTCAGTTCATACAACAGTTTGCCTTTGGAATGGGTGCCGAACGAACGCTTGAAAGAATTCGCGTTGAACTTTTTAAAAAGCTTCATACGTTAGGACTCAAATATTTTGATAACGTGCCTGCGGGTTCCATCGTTTCAAGGGTTACGAACGATACGAAAACGCTATTTGATTTTTGGACGCTTTTTTTGACGATTTTTGTCGCAAGTTTTTCGGTTATTTCAGCATTTTTCGCAATGGCAAGCGTGAGCGTTTCGTTAGCTTGTCTGACTCTGATTTTTTTGCCGGTGATTTTTGCGACGACTTATCTTTATGAAAAATTAAGTTCAAAAATTTATCGGCGCCTGCGCGAATATCTCAGTCGAATCAACACGAAACTGAACGAATCTTTGATGGGAATCAGCATTATTCAGCAATTCAGGCAACAAAAACGAATCACGCATGAATTTGAAGATGAAAACGAAGCATATATGCAGATGCGTTTCAAGATGATCAAGATCAACTCATTGCTGCTCTTTCCGATTGTTACGTTATTGTTCAATTTGGCTGAGTTGGTAACTTTGACATATTTTGGCGTTCAAGGATTGGATAATTTCGTCAAGGCAGGTGTTATCTATGCGTTCCTGTCGTATGTGCAAAACTTCTTCAATCCGATGACGAATGTGATGGATTACATGTCCGTTTTTCAGGACGGAATCGTTGCCGGAAGTCGCATTTTGAAAATCATGGACGAAAAAACGTATGCCCCTAAGCAAAATGAAGAGTCTGATGCTGAAATTACTGCCGGGCGAATCGAGTTTAAGGATGTTGTTTTTGGTTACGATGAAGACAATCCGGTTTTGAAAAACATCAATTTTACCGTTGAACCAGGACAGACCGTTGCTTTGGTCGGACATACCGGCAGCGGCAAAAGTTCAATCATCAATGTTTTAATGCGATTTTATGAGTTTTCGAGCGGTCAGATTTTAATCGACGGACATGACATCAGAGATTATTCGACTGCCGAACTGAGGAGCAAGCTGGGACTTGTTTTGCAAGAGCCGTTCTTGTTTTATGGCGACATCAAGACGAATATCAGGATGTATGACAAATCGATTACCGATGAACAAGTCAAAGAAGCAGCTGAATTTGTCAATGCTTCGTCATTTATCGAAAAACTTCCGCAAAAATATGATTCAAAGGTCTTTGAACGCGGAGGAGCTTTTTCAGCCGGACAGAGGCAGCTTCTTTCATTTGCGCGAACGATCGTCAGAAATCCTAAAATTTTGATTCTAGATGAAGCAACGGCAAATATCGACACTCAGACTGAAATGATGATTCAGCACGGGATGAATCAGATGCGAAAGGGCAGAACGACGATTGCGATTGCCCACCGTCTGTCAACGATCAAGGATGCCGATTTGATTCTTGTTCTTGATAAGGGCAATATCGTTGAACGCGGCAATCACGAAAGCCTGCTTGCTTTGAACGGACGCTATGCTGAGCTTTATCGCATGCAAAGTGCGCAAACACAAGGGCAAGGCGCATAAAAATTAATTCGAATTAAAGAAAAATACCTGTTGCATCTTCAGCGATTGCAGCGTAAGCGGTCGTTAAAACAGCGGTGTGTACACAAATAGCCCGAGATAGTATTATTATCTCAGGTTATTGCGTATGCATCGTTTTTATTTTCTTATTTATGAGGTAAGATCGATGTTCCATGGGAGAAGTTGGCGGAACCTTTCAGGATCAAATACCTCAATGTTGGTAATCTCCGTTAATACTTTTCTCAAGTATTTTTCAGGATCCAACTGATTAAGTTTGGCCGTATATATCAGCGACAGCGCAACGGCATTAGCCCTTGCGCCTTCAAAAGTTGACGAAAACAGCCAGTTTTTTCTCCCCATCACGCTCTCTTTGACAGCGCGCTCTGCGCTGTTGTTGGACAATTC
>NZ_FOPI01000019.1 GCF_900113455.1 Ligilactobacillus ruminis DSM 20403 = NBRC 102161
GCCTTACTATACTCAAAGATTGGCTAACCATCACTTTGTTCAAAGTATGTCTCGTAAGGGACATTGTCTGGATAACGCACCAGTGGAAAGCTTTTTCCACATACTGAAAACTGAGTTGCTGGATGGGCTACCATTATTTGAAGACATTACTGCATTTCAAATGATGGTTCAAGACTATATCCATTTCTTTAATTACGAACGGGTTTCTTTAAAAACAAAAGGCATGACTCCGGTAGAATACCGAAATCATGCCATGACAGCTTAATTGTTTAATTTTGTCTAACTTTTTTATTGCACTTCAGTAACTGGCACGGATTTCAAATCATTATTCATTCAGTTGGGGCGTCGGCTTCACACCTTGTTAATCAGGCTCAGACCAGCAACAAGGCTCATGATAAGTTCGTGCCGCGTCGCGACTGCGCTTTCGCTGATCGCTCGCGCCCCTCCTTATCTACCGCCTTGTTAAGCGGTTGGTCTTCACACCTTGCATAATCAGGTTCCGCCTCACAACCCCCTTGTCCCAAGCACCCTTGCTCGGGCAAGACGAGCTTACCCGTCGCAAGCGCGCCTTGGATACGCGGGGGCTGACCGTTCGGCTTCACACCTTGTTTTTCAGCACATATCCCTTCGCCACGTGCTTTCCGTTTTCATCCTTTTCAAGATATATCCCCTGAATCTCGGGATCAAATCCCGGAAACTCGTCCATTGCGCCCATCAGCAGCTTGAAGTAATCGACGTCAAGCTGCTGCCAGCGCTCACCGGGAGCGACGATGAAGACTCCTGGCGGATAGGGAAGCGCACCCTCAAGCGCGATGCGATCGACGATGTCGTCAAGATCGACCAATTCGCCCTCGTTTCTCATGAAGGCAAGATCAGCGTCATACGGAAGCATTTCGTAGTCGTTGAACGTCTTCTTTATGAACAGGTCGCGCTGAAGATGCCACGTCTGCCGACTGCTGTAGTATGAGTGCATTTCGTCGCACAGGCCGTGAAGCGTCACGTCCTCATAGCGTTCCCGGTTCATCCCGTACAGACGCGGCAGCGCCGTTTCGACCGGAACGTCGTCCAAGTAGAGACGCTCGAATTCCATCAGCGTACGGTACAGGACGTCAAGGTCTGCGGCGGGGCTTCCCGGCGTCACCAGGAACAGAAGCGAGTACAGGTCGGATTTCTCAGGCACGATACCGTGTTCCATGAGGTATTTTCCGACAACCGGCCCCGGGATGCCGCCTTCTTCGTATTCACCGGATTCGATGTCGATTCCCGGACACTTCACGACAATCTTGACGGGGCTTTGAATGGCTTCTCCGGCACCGCATCTCCTGAAGCTTTCAACGTCCCGGACCGTCGTGAAGAGGCTGCTTTCCTCCATTCTCCTGCAAAATGCAGAGCACGCATCCACGGTATCCTGCCAAAATGCGCTGTTGCCCGAAGCTTCTGCCATGGCCGCATTGACCGTCAGCGAAGCGTAGACAGGATAGGAGTAGCTGGTCGTCACATACTTGAGGTAGGCATTGTTGAAGCGCTTGTGGTCAATGTAGCGTTCCTGTCCCCTGATGTGTGCATCCTTCTTCAGAATCTGCGACGTCTGCGCAAGACCAGCCTGCTGTTTGTGAACGGACTGCGTAACCAAAATTCCTGGATCTTCCGGACCAAGCTCAAGCTGAAGCGGCGACAGCTTCTTCATTGAGGAAACGAACTGTTCGTATCCGCCCCAGGCACAGTCGAACAAAACATAGTCGCACAACTTGCCGATCCTGTCCAGGATCCACTTGGCATTATAAAAAATCCCGTCATACGTTTCAAGCTGCAGGACGGCCAGCCTGAAGGGCCGCTTGGCTTGCGCCTTTTTCGGATCAACCTTGACAATTTGTTCTCTGATCTTTTCTTCGGTCAGTTCGTCTGCGACAAGCGGTCCGATCAGTCCCAGCGGATTGCGATCCGTTTTAAGATACACGGGCTTGGCCCCCGTCATCACGAGCGCGCTGTTATAAAGCGACTTGTGGTTGTTTCTGTCGAACAGGACCAGATCCCCAGGCGTCAGGCAGGCACTTGCGCAGATTGTGTTGGAGCTTGTCGTTCCGTTCGTGCAGAAGTAGGCCTTGTCGGCATTGAAGGCACGCGCGGCCTGTTTTTCCGCATCAAGCGGCGTTCCGCCGTGCGTCAAAGTGTCGCCAAGCTCCGGCACGGTATCGCTCGTGTCGGCATAGAGCATGCGCTCCCCGAAAAAGTTCTTGAACACGGCGCCTGCCGGATGAATCGCATAGAACTTTCCGTTGTGATGTCCGGGAGTCGCAAATGTCGTCCGTTTTTCATCCGCAAAGTTGACCAGATCGAGCAAGAAGCCGGGGACGTTTTTTTGCTCGTAATTTTCTGCTTTTTCCTTGATAAATGCAGTGCTTTGATTCATGGCGCCTGCATCGACTTCAACGATCGGAATTTCAAGTCGCGCTTTTGCTTTGATTTTTTCAGCAATTTTCATTGCCTCAGAATCGTTTTTCATAAAAGCGATGCAGGCAAGTTCCGCACCGTTCAATTTTTCTGAAAGCAGCACCGTTTCCCACGGCTCTTCAACCAAAGCTTTCACTTCAGCGGTCACGGCGATTTTCAAATACTTTCTCATTTTGCCTGCCCTCGTTTGAGCTCAAGCTTGCGCAAAAGCGGCAAGATGAAGCCCATGCCGAAGATCAGGAATACGAAGAAGAAGTTCATCAGAAGCTCATGATCGAACTGCTTGGTTCCAAGCTCTGCATTTTGCGGAATAAAGCCCATCGTTGCGCACACGAACGTGAACATGAAGCACCAAAAGCCGACGGCCAACGCCCCCTTCCGATTCTTGATGAAGACGTAATCCGAGCTGAACTCGTTTTGTCGATAGCGCACGGCCAAAAAAGCCACGAAAACAAGGCACGTCTTATACGGCGAAACGATGCCGTTCAGGTTAAGCAGCCAATTGTAAATTGAGTTGATGCTTGGAAGCGTTCCGCTCAAAAGCAGCAAAACAAGCGAAATTCCGGCCGTCAGCGTATAACTGTTAATCGGGCGACCATTCTTGTTTTTCTTCGTCAGCCAGCTAGGCATATACTTTTGGTTGACGTCCCCGGCAAATACACGGCTGGCAGCGTCGATCAAGATTGCAAGCTGCGCCAGCATGAAGAATGCCTGAACGACAGCAAACACGTACATCAAAACGCTGCCCATCCCGAGCTTTTCGCCCAATAATTTGAATGCATAGTACGGACCGTTCATCTTGAAGTCCTGCGGAATGTGATTGGCATCAAAGAAGACCGCAAGCGACAACGTTCCAAGAATCGTCAAAGCACCTGTCATAAGCGCAAGCACCCACATTGAGCGCGGAAATTCTTTTTTGGGATTTTTCATTTTGCTGATGTAAGGAGCCGCAAGTTCGGCACCGGACATCGCAAAAATAAGCAAACCGGTCGTTGAGAAATAGTGAAGAGAAAAACTCGGCTTGAAGGCTTCAAGATTAAACGGCTGCGTTGCGACATGCGCACCGTGCGTCACTGCCCAAAAAGTCATCAGGACGAACAGCATCGACATGATGAACATTGCGCCGCCGCCAATCAAAGACAGGATTTCAAGCGAGTCTTTGAAGAAGTTTTCCAATAAGATAAATGCCAGAATAATTGCAAAAGTCAGCAAGCCGAACGTAAACGTCGACATGTGCTTTCCAAGCGTCGCATCCCCGAGGATAATCCAACTGAACGACACGATGACCGAGTTTGACACGTCGACGAGGTACGGAATCGTCTGAACCCAGTACATCCAAGACGTCGCATATCCGAACAGATCGCTGCCGGTTCCGCGCCTGATCCAGGACGCCAACCCACCGGCCTGCTGATCAAACGTCAAGCCGAGCTGACTGACGATCAGTTCATAAGGGATAACGTAGGCAAACAACATGAAGATCCATGAAATGACAACCGATAATCCCTGATTTTGAAAGGGATAAAAGATGTTTTCAAAACTGATGATCGTGACGAAGTCGAGCAGCGTCAAAATCAGCCATGGCGTATATTTCTTGCTTGCATTTTGCTCTAAAGTATTCATTTTTTTCATCCTTTGCTTTTATGACTAGTTTAATCGGTTCAGTCACTCGAGCAATCACCTGACTTAAGCAAGGAATTGCTTGAGCTAGAAGCCAGGCGTGCCGGGATGCTTATTGGAAAACATTTCTCTTCCCCCTCTTTTCAAAAATACACTTAAATATTTTAAAATATTTTAATGAAAAAGCAAGTCAAATTGTGGGCAAAGAGTGAAAATACTTGCAGAAAAGTTTACGAACAAAGTCCCAATTTTCATCAATGCGGCCGATTTTGACAAATGCAGTGCTGCTCAAACTCTGCTCAATCCGTGCGCCAAGACGTCCTTACGGGCAAAACGGTGATTTCTAAGATTTGTCCGTAAATACCATCCCTAGGTTACTGAAAGCGCCCTCTTTTGGCTGTTTTCATCGCAGCAGGAGCTTGTCATGCATACGCAAAAACCGGTTTAGATTTGCAATCAACTGCAAATCAACCGGTTTTTCACTTCGAGCCATATTTTCCTCATCATTCAAAAAAATATTCAGCATATTTCATTTTGCCAAGTTTGTACCACAGCACGGTCTTGACGCCTTTTTTGCCAAAGTCTTCCTTATTGACTTTTCCTTCAATGACGTTTCTGCCCGGCTTGAGCTTGAGTCCTTCCGAAGCCTTGCCGTTGACTTTGTACGAGTCAAAATAATCAACCGTTCCGTCAGGCGTATTGACCAGCTGCAGATTTTCCAGAGATTGCGCCTTTTGGCTGTTCACGATCAGTTTGAAATAAACCTTCTTCGGTTCAACCTTTTCGACGTAGCGTTCAATCTCAATCTGCCTGCCGGAAATTTTCGTTCCAGCCTTTGCGCTGCAGCGAACGATTTTATACTGTCGGGCCAGCGCTGCATTTTCATGCCGAACTAACAAGAGACCTGCCGAAACCAAAGCCAACAAGACGAGTCCGATGCCGACAAAGCCTTTATTCGTCAATTTTTTCATCGCAATTAACCGCCTCTTTTTTGATCCTGCCTTCGCTCACGTAATAGATCTTATCCGCCACGTCATTGATGAACGTCTTGTCGTGACTGGAAATCAGCAAGGTTTTGCCGCGTTTTCTTTGTTCAAGCACGAGTCGCTTCAAAAATTCCTGACCGTCTTCGTCCAAAGCATTGGTCGGCTCGTCAAAAATCAGAAGACTCGGATCGGACAGCATCGCCATCGCCAAAAGCAAGCGCTGCTTCATCCCAAGCGAGTATTCCTTGTACGTTCTCTGATTGTTCGGATCGAGCCCGACATATCTCAAAAGCTTGTCCAAATCGTGTTTTTCAGACGCCAAAATATCCATCAGTTCCAGATTCTGCTTGCCGGTCTTGTCGGCCAAGGCCGCATATTCGACCATTGAATACCCAGTATCTTCGGCAAACAGGATGTCTTTTCGAAGCTTCTTTCCGTGCACGAAAACCTGCCCCGAATCAGGTTTCAAAAAGCCAAGAATCGTCTTGAAGATCAAACTTTTACCGGACCCGTTCGGACCAACGAAGCCGTAAATGCCCGGTTCGGAAATTTCAAGCGAAATATCGTCCAAAGCCACAAGGCTCTTCATTTTTTTAGTTACGTGTTCAATTTTTACGATGCTGCTCATCAAAAATCACCTCAAATAAAATCCAACTGCTTGATTCTAAAACCGCACCAAGCGATGATGATCAGCATTAGCAATGCTGCCAAAACATCCCCTGGCAAAATCGCCGTTCCTCTGACAAACATCAACCGGTCAAAAAACGGCATCCCATCGGCAAAAATTGTCAAAACCGCAATGACGACGACTAGCCCTTCGCAGATTACGGGCGAAAAAATCAGAGTCAGGAAGGCAAAGCACGCTAAAAACAAGAGCAGGCAAAACACTGCGGTCCATGCAAAATGCAGAGAATGATGCCTCGTCATAACCAACAGCAGCAAAACATTTGCTCCTCCGACCGAAAACAGATTCAGAACCGAACAAAAAAGATACTTGCCAAGACTGATGCTTGCGACCAACGGATAGTCATGCAAAATCAATTTGCGAAAGGAATCACCGATGACGACCTGATTAAAAATCACGATCAAAAACCATGACATCGGAAAGTACGGATTGCCTCTGAAATCTGAAATACCCTGCATCACGTCGCTTAAAAGCGGCCTTTGTCCAATTTTGGAATACTGAAAAACGGCAATGGCGCACAAAACAAGCATGATCAGTTCGCGGCGCCAAACGTTTCCGAGCATCAGTTTCATGTTTCTTGAAAAAAGTTTTCCAAAAACTTTCAACTCAAGCGCTCCCTTCTAAAAAGAGTCTTCTTGAAAATTTCAGACGCCAAAACGGCATAGCCTGCATTGATCAAACAGTCCAATGCAAATTCAAAAAAGCCAAAGCTTGTTGCATCGGGAATCAGCAAACCGCGCATGATCCAAACGGAAATGCCAAAAAATTCGAACGTTTTGGCTTCAATCAAAAACACGATTTGAAACAACAGCCACGTTAAAGGTTTTGACAGCACGTTTTCCAAAGCAAACGTCATGCACCCGAAAGCAAACCAGGCTAAAAAAAACAAACTCAAATCTCCTGCCAGGCAGAAGAAGGTTGTTTTTTGCACCTGATATCTGCCGCCAAAAAAGATTGCAAAAACCAACAGGCCCAAAATGGCGCCAGAAGTCAGGATGAAACAGGCTAAAAAGACCTTCGACCTTGTCAAACGTCCGATCTTTTCAGGCTGTTTCAACACAAACATTTCCCTTTCAAATCCGCAATCAGTCAACAACAGCAAAAAAATGGCCGAAAAAACGGGAAACAGTCCCAATTCACAATACTGAAGATTCGAAAAACTCGCAACGAACATTCTGCCGAGCTCAGTGTCGCCTTTATTCCCTATTGCAATATTGGCCCTGCATTTTGAAAGAACGGACGCAAAAGTCAAAACCGAAACGGCCAATCCCAAAACAAGAGCCTTGATGCGCGATTTTTTCGACGTTTTTTTCAAGAGATACTTATATGCTTGCATGCTTTCTTACCCCGACAATCTGAAAGACAAAAAGCAGCGCGACGCAGACCAGATAAAAGGCCGCCAAGCATCCAAGCGACGGCAGGTACATCTGCGACATGACCGGAAGCACCAGCAAAAACGACGGCAGATTGACGATTTTCTGATTGGCCAGCACGAAGAAGATCAACCCGATGATAAAGCCGCTGAACATGACCGTGAACCTGTTTGAAAAATAAAGTCCGCAAACGGCCGTCAGCATTCCGAACAATCCTGCCGCACACCCTGACAGAATTATATAAAACAAAATCAATTTAAATGGTTTAGAGTACATCCATTCAACGTGATACGTGAACAAACGACTGTAGCCTTCGCCTGAATTCAGCACTTGATCCGGCAAAACGTTCGGCAGCAGCAAAAAAACAAACATGACGTCTGCCGCCAAAACAAGCACGGTCTCGATAAACGTGACCGCATAAACCGAAGTCAGCGAACCGAGCACATAGCCGATTTTGCCCTTTTTCTGCAGCACGTGCATGATAAAGCCGCTGTTTGCGTCATCATACGTCATCTGACTGTTTCCGAGCGCTGCCATGAACGGAATCATCAACGAAAAAATGAGGCTCCAAAACGTGTCTGCCATAATCCATTTATAGTACGGACAAAATGCTTCCGGACTGTTTTTGAATTCGCCGATTTGCATGCGGAGAAAGCCGACCGCAAAAACAACGTGCAATAAAACGACTATCAGTCCGAGCAAAAAACCCGAAAGGTACCTTCTGGAAAAGGAACGCTTTACAAAATACACGATTTCACTTCCTATCAATGAAAGAATGATGCTTTTTCCAAATCTATATTAATATTTTCCACAATCTGCATGCCAAGTTCCATAGGCACTTCCATTCCCCCAAGATGATGCTTCAAGCCAAACGTTGTTTCCTTTGCCGTATTTTTCAACCGCATAATTAGTTATATAATATGTGTGGTTTCCATATATTCTTCTAGAACTACCAATAGAAGTGTTTCCCTTTCCGCCAACTAAATAACTGTGAATGTATGGCGTAACTGTATACCAAGGACGGGTGCACTTAGTTGATTTAAAATAAATATAAGACTTAGTCCATTTCTGTTGCCTATATGTTGCATCATATGGACTATTCCACCTGAATTCAAAATGAACGTATGACGTATTAGCAGCAGATGCTACGGAACCAAAGTTAGCAAAAAGAAGCAATACTCCTAAGATAACAGCCACTAATAAATTTCTCTTCTTCATAAAAAACACTCCCTCATTTTTAATCTTTTTGTAACATTACTACATGTGTCATTATACTATAATTAACTCAATTGTTGATTTGATTATTCATATTTGCATATTATTTTTTTGGGGGGCAGATTTATGAATTATGGGAAAATATTTAAATTGCTTCGCAAAGAACAGGGCTTGTCGCAAAAGCAGGTTGCAGCAGGCATCGTCTCGCAATCAACCCTGTCTCGCTTTGAAGAATCCGGAAACATCGATTTTTTGTCATTTATTCTTCTGTTGAAACGACTCGGAATGACCCCTTTGGAATTTATACAGTATTGTGATGATTTTGAAATAGGCGATTCTGATTATTGCCTTAAATAATTCTTAAATAATTCGATATATTTTCTTTAAATCCATTGTGTACAATTAAATTACAGCTTGAAGTAGAACACCAAAATTTGAATACACCCGCATCTGATCCTCCCCTTTCAGATGCGTCGGAAAGCTGATAATGCTGCGGACTTTCCCCAGTCTGCAGCTACAACACATACTCCTTTTTTCCTCCGTATTTCCCCATACGGAGGTTTTTTGTGTCTTCAGCGCAATTCTTCGTGCCTGACGCGGACTGCCAAAAACCAGAAGACGCTTTCGGGGTCGAGACGTTTCCTCAATCACTGATTGCCGAATGTTTCATTCAAAAATTCAAAAAAATTTAAATCGTAATCTTACTCCTCTTATTACGCTTAACATCGTAATACCGTTTTTGGCTAAATCGTAATAAGGTTGATATATCAACGTTTCTTGCTTGACAGTCATATTTTGGGCGGTTATGATTTTAATCGTAACAATTACTAAATAAAACTCAAGTACGCTGTTAAAGAAAGGAATTATGCATGAATAAAAGAACTCATTTGCTCTCATTATGTCTTTTGACGATCTGTACGCTGCTTATTCTTGGGGGATGCGCGAACCAAAGCAAAAAAAGCAGTTCTGACAAGCTGAACGTGGTTTCGACTCTGGATTTTTATGGAGAAACGGCCAAGGCAGTCCTTGGCAAAAACGGAACCGTCACGTCCCTTATCGACAACCCGAACATCGACCCGCACGACTTTGAATCCACGACCAAAACGGCCAAGCAAACCGCAAATGCCGATGTCATCATCAGAAACGGCGCCGGCTATGATGACTGGATCAAAAAACTTTCGGACAAAAAGAGCCTTTCCGCTGCCAGATTGATGAACGTCAAGGACGGTCAAAACGAACACCTCTGGTACAATCCTGAAACGATGTCAAGGCTTGCGGATGAACTGGTCAATGTTTTTTCAAAAAAAATGCCGTCAAAAAAAGCTGAATTCAAGCAAAATGCCGCTGCCTACAAGAAAAAAGTCGCCAGACTGAACAGCGAACTCGAAAAAATCAGAGCTGAAAGAATTGAGAAGCCAGTGGCCGTTTCGGAGCCGGTTTTTGACTACTCACTTGAAAAAATGGGTTACAAAGTCGCAAACGCTCACTTTGCCAAGGCAGTCGAAGAAGAAAGCGATCCGTCATATACGGACATCAAGAATCTGCAAAATAGAATCAAGCGAAAAGAAATCGCCTTTTTCGTGTATAATGTTCAAAGCGACGGCACGACCGTCAAAAACATCGTAAATCTTTGCAGAAAACACGACATCCCGGTTGTCAAGGTAACGGAGACGCTGCCAGAAGGAAAGAACTATTTCAATTGGCTGCAATCGGAATATCGTCAAATTGCAGAAATCGAAAAATAATCGGAAAGAAGAACGACTATGGATTCTATTTTGAAAGTGACCAACCTGAATCTGAAAATCCCCGACCGAACGCTTTTTTCAAATCTGTCATTTGAAATTCCGCGCAGAAAACTGACCTGTATCACGGGTGAAAACGGCGTCGGCAAAACGACTTTGATCAAGCATCTCCTAGCGGATTTATCGCATGACTACGAGGAACACGCCAAGTTCATGGTTTCAAGAGATCAGGTTCAATACGTGCCGCAGCTTCGAAGCATTGATGACGAATATCCGCTTTGCATTCGTGATTTTGCGGCTTTCGGGCTCAAAACCAACAGCATTTTTTTGAACAAAGAAGCCAAAGAAAAACT
Source organism: Ligilactobacillus ruminis DSM 20403 = NBRC 102161 (assembly GCF_900113455.1). Taxonomy (GTDB): domain Bacteria; phylum Bacillota; class Bacilli; order Lactobacillales; family Lactobacillaceae; genus Ligilactobacillus; species Ligilactobacillus ruminis. The sequence goes on from NZ_FOPI01000019.1 coordinate 10,423, forward strand.
GGCCGCCATCCTCTCTGAAACCAATTTGACAAAAATTGCCGACCGACCGCTCGGACGCGCTTCCGGCGGTGAAAAGCAACGTGCCTATCTCGCCCAGGCTCTTTGTGCCGATCCGAAGCTTTTGATTTTAGACGAAGCAACCGCGAGTCTTGATCAGACAAGCAAGCACGAACTCTTGAAAATGCTTCGCAACGTCATGAAGGAACATGGCCTGACCATCATGTTCATCACGCACGATCCTGAATTGATTGCCGCTTATGCCGACTACGAACTGCATTTGGCAGACAAATCGGGAAAACTTATCAACAAGGGGGACAAGAACTGATGCTCCAATATGATTTCATGCGCTATGCTTTTATTGCCGGGATTTTCATTGCACTGATCTGCGGCGTCATGGGCGTCTTCGTCGTGGCGCGCCAGACTTCGTTTTTCACGCACACGTTGTCCGAAATCGGTTTTTCCGGTGCTTCGTTCGGCGTCTTTGCCGGCATTTCACCGCTTGCAGGGATGCTTTTGTTCACCTGCTCGTCTGCCCTCCTGATCGGTTTTTCAGGCGAAAAGCTCGGCCGGCGCGAATCTTCAATCAGCGTCTTCTCCGGTCTTTTCCTCGGACTCGGAATTTTGTTTCTATCCCTTTCAAACAAGCAGGCCAATTATGCAACGAGCATTCTCTTCGGGAGCATCGTCGGAATCAATCGCTCAAGCATTGACATTCTGGTCGGATTAAGCATTTTTTTGCTTTTGGTCATTTTCCTGCTGTTCAAGCGCTTGGCCTACAACTCGTTTGATTCGCAAGGCGCCGAATATAATCAGCGTTTCAACAAGTCGATTTCAATCATCTTCTTGATCATGCTTGCGCTGACGATCAGCATCACGGCGCAGATCGTCGGTTCATTGCTGATTTTCGTTTTACTGACGATTCCTGCATCGGCAGCCAAGTATTTTGCGCACACGCTGAAAAAGATGATCGTGCTCAACTTCCTGTTCGCTCTGTTCGGAATCTGGTTCGGCCTTGTTCTGAGCTGGGTGACCGATCTTCCGGTCAGCTTCTTCATCACCGTCATTGAGGCACTGATTTACGGCAGCGCAATCTTGAAGGAACATTTTGAGACATATCAAAAATAATTTATGTCAGCGGATGATTCGCAGCTTTTTTGTGAATCATCCGTTTTTTTGTGTCCGCACAGTCGGCATCTCATCCAAGCACATAATTGTATCGATACATTATCCAAAAATTAAATAAAGCATCGTTTATTAATTGATTTTTAACCATCCGAAACCTATAATTCACTTAACGCTATTATGAAGAAGGTTTTATTATGAGAAATGAAAAGCTTTACGCAGTAATTCGGGCAGCATTCTTCGCTGCGCTTGACTATGTCTTCGCAATGTTCCAGATTCACGTCCCGTCACCCGTCGGTCACCCGTTCGTAGATCTTGGTTTTTCTTTTGTTGCTCTGGGCACGCTGTTCTTGGGATTCAAGTACGGTTTTATCTCAGGCGCGATCGGCCTTGGCCTTTTTGATCTTCTGAACGGTTACGCCAATCATGCATACCTGACCGTCATGGAAGTCCTTTTGCTGACGGCGGCCGTTGCGGTTTCCTACAGGCTGCTGAAAAGAAATGACGGTCTTTCCCGCTCGTCACTGATTACAATCGGCATTGTCTCCGGCCTCGTCAAGATGTTTTCCGGCTATCTCCGCTATCTCGCCGAAAGTCTCATCGATGCCGGTCTTCCGTTCGGCAAGGCTGCCGTGACCGCGCTCGCAGCGTTTCCGGCCGACTTCGCAACAGGTTTCGTGATGTTCTTTGCAGTTCCAGTATTCTTCGTCGTCATGTCCAGAGTGACAAGCCGGATGAATCTGTCCGTACAGAGACATTGAAACAGGAAATAAGCGACAACGTCATTTTCCCGCGTCCGTGACCACATCCGGCTACAAGTGAACGATAACCATCAAGTTTTTAAGCAACATTCGTGTTTCATGGTGGATTTTGCACCCAATCTATGTTATATTATTCGTTACAGGGGTAGGAAGTCCTGCGTCAAGGGCTGACGGAACGGAATGTGAACGTCAGCAGAAAGGTCCTGTCATTGGCCTGCGTGGTTCTTCCGCATTCACCATAATTACAATTTCATAATTTTTGGTGCTTGTCTCCCCCAATAAACTTTAGGGAGATGTTTATCTAATGACAAAACTTACATGGAGCAGTCCTAAACTGACGACTCGAACCTTGACCTTTGGCGCATTGCTGATTGCGATTCAGCTTTGCCTGTCAAAACTGTCGGTTGGTCCCGAAAACGTCGTCAAGGTCGGATTAGGCTTTATCGGTACCGCAATGATCGGGTATTTCCTTGGTCCATGGCTTGGTGGAGTTGCATTGGTTTTGAACGACCTGATCAGCAACACCGTTTTTTCAACCGGATCGTCATTCTTTATCGGATTTACCTTCTCTGCATTTGTCACAGGCGTTATCGCCGGATTATTTTTGCACCGTCAGGAAATTACCTGGCAGCGTCTGGCAACGTACACTTTCTTTCAGATCCTGATTTCAAACGTGTTCTTCAACACGATGTGGATCTTTTTGATGTACTTCCAGACCAAAACGGCAGGCGCCTTGTATGGCCTTTTGGCTCAGCGACTTCCAAAGGAAATCATCAGCTGGCCGATTGAAGTCATCGTTTTGCTGTTCCTCATGAACGCAATCGAACGCTTGCCAATCAAATCTTTGAACAATAATTAAAGATAATGGGATCGGATAATCCGGTCCCATTTTAATTTTCTTCAAAAAATCAGCGCTTCAAAAAAGGCTTTTGACGCACGAACGCATCAAAAGCCTCCTATTCTCACTTATCCATTACGCCTACGACAGCCCGCTTGGGAACAAAGCCAAACATCCGGCTGTCTTCCGAAGTCGAACGATGATCCCCCAAAACGAAATAACTGTTTTCAGGAACTCTGTCGACGATCGTCTTCCAGTGATTGCGCACGCCAAGATCGTGCAGCGTCCAATCACCCGTTGAAGCCGACGTTTTTTGTTCTTCATTCAGATAGCTTTCATCAATTTTCCTGCCGTTGACATAGATGATTCCGTTTTTTGATTCGATGGAATCGCCTGGAAGTCCAATGACGCGTTTGATGTAATAGCCGCTTTCTTCCGGCTTGACGGACATCTTTTTGGTATCAAAGACGACGACGTCCGACCGCTTGATTTTTTTATGATATTCGATAAAAACCTTTTGCCCGGAATCAATCGTCGGGGCCATTGAGCTTCCGTAAACTTTGACTTCTGCACCGTTTTTCCTGAACATGAAAAAGGCCGTAAAACATAAAATACCCGTAACGAACCAGGCAGCAAGAACCTTTACTTTGCTCATAAATTCTCACCTCTGAGAAATTGTTATTCCCATTCTAGCATCATCCGTCCAGAATGTATAGAACAAGTCACCGATGCTTTCCTTCATGAAAAATGCAGTGCTCATAGCGACGGTCTTCTTGGCGATAAACATCGGAACTTGTGTCTCCGAAATAACGTTTAATCAAAAAAGAAAGCCACCGTCACTAGAAAACGCATTCACCGCATCTTCTTAAAAAAGCGACGTCCAAATCGCATGCGCAACTCGGATGCCGCTAAGGAAACGGAAATGCTCTCCGTCTGCCCCTGCCAAGGAATTTAATTATACCATACCTTAGGCGTGATTGTGCAATGCCCTGACGCGAATGACCTCAGGAATCGTCATCAATTCCTTCTCAAGCTCTTCGACTTGTTCTTCGGAAAGAGCGGCCGCATCAATTACCGTATAGGCAATCTTATCGCGCGACCTGTTGATCATGTTGTCGATGTTGATTTCGCGATTTGCCAAGATTGTCGTGATTCGTCCAACCATGTTGGGGATGTTTTGGTGAATCAAAGTCAGGCGAAGCGGTGCCTCAAACGGCATTTCGACCGTCGGAAAATTGACCGAATTGACGATGTTTCCCGTTTCAAGATACTTGCGCAAAGTTCTTGCAGCCTGCTTGGCACCGTTGACCTCGGCTTCTTCCGTCGTTCCACCAAGGTGCGGCGTCACGACCGTTTTGTCATGATTAAGAACTTCAGGAGAACTGAAGTCAGTCATGAAAAGCCTCAGCTTGCCGGAATCAAGCGCTTCGCAGACGTCATGATCGTTGACGATTCCGCCGCGCGAATAATTCAGGAGGACTGCCCCGTCCTTCATTTTTGCAAGCTCCTCTGCAGAAATCAGATTGCGGTTCTGTTCAGTATACGGAATATGAATCGTGACATAGTCGCTGTCATTCAAAACGTCATCGAGGGATTCCGCGCGCGGAATGTCGTTGGAAAGCCTCCAGGCATGCTCAACGGAAATATAGGGATCGTATCCGACAACGTCCATCCCTAAATCATATGCTGCACGGGCAACTTTTGACCCGACGGAACCAAGTCCGATAACGCCGATGCGCTTACCCTGAAGTTCCGTTCCGTCAAAATGGTTCTTGCCCTTTTCAGTCTGCAGCGAAACATCTGCGCCGCCCATCTTCTTGGCCCATTGAATCGCAGGAATAACGGGACGGGCTGCCAAGATCAAAAGCGCAACGACAAGCTCCTTGACGGCATTGGCATTTGAGCCCGGGGTATTGAATACGACGGTGCCCTGATCCGTGCATTTTACAAGCGGGATATTATTGAATCCGGCCCCTGCCCGAGCGATTGCAAGCACGTTCGTTCCAAAAGCCGTTTTATGCATGTCCTGGCTTCTTATCAGCAAAGCATCCGGCTTTTCCGTCTGGTTGACCGTATATGATTCCTTTGGAAAAACGTCAATCCCTTCCTGAGCAATTACGTTGTAAGTCTTAACATCGAATGTCATTAGTTTTCCCCCTTGATTTCCGTTTCAAATTTTTCCATGAATTCAACCAATGCCCTGACGCCCTTCAGCGGGAACGCATTATACAGGCTGGCCCGCATGCCACCGACCAGTCGATGGCCCTTGAGATTCTTGAACCCTGCCTCATCTGCCTCCTTGATGAAGCGCCGATCCAATTCTTCGTCGCCCGTAACGAACGGAATATTCGTCGTTGACCGGTCGTCTGCAAAGACCGGCGACTTGAACAGCTTGGAATTGTCCAAGAATTCGTAAAGCAAGCGTGATTTTTCCTCATTGCGCTTTTGTGCGGCATCAACGCCGCCTTCTTCAAGCAGCTGCTTAAAGACGAGACCAGCCGCGTAAATCGCAAAGACCGGCGGCGTATTGAGCGTCGAATGTTTCTTTGAAAGCTTGACGTAATCAAGCATTGAAGGCAGGTTTTGACTTTCATCGAGCAGAGAATGCTTGACAATCACGACGGTCAGACCGGCCGGGCCGATGTTCTTCTGTGCTCCGGCCATAATAAGTCCAAAATCTTCAACGTTATATCTTTGGGCAAGAATGTTTGACGACATGTCAGCCACAACGACGTTTCCCTTTACGTCCGGCAGCTTGCGATACATCGTTCCTTCAATCGTGTTGTTGAGCGTGACGTGAACATAGTCGCAAGGTCTGTCCAAATTCAGAGAATACGGCAGCTTCGTGTAATTTTCGGCCTCTCCGGATGCTGCCGCATATGTCGAGATTCCCGGCAGCAAATCCGCTTCCTGCCTGGCACGGACTGCCCAATGTCCGGAATCGACAACGGCAACGGTCTTTTCCCTGCGTGCCAGATTCAGGGGAATCGTGTCAAACTGAAGCGTCCCGCCCCCCTGAAGAAACAGGACATCATAATCGTCCGGCACGTTCATCAGCTGACGCAGATCGCTTTCGGCCTCATTTTGCATGTCAACGTAAAGTGAGGATCGGTGACTGATCTCCATAATGCTCATACCGCTTCCCTTATATGAAGGAAGTTCCGCCTGAATCTTCTTGACGACTGACTTTGGCATCACCGCCGGTCCAGCTGAAAAGTTATAAATCTCTGTCACATTACCCACTTCTTTCTTGTTTTGAATTTAATTAATCTATTTCTAATAAACAGAAAAGTTTCTGCTATCCTTTAACTTTAGGCTATTATCATGCAAAATGCAATAAGTTTCAGCGATAAAAATTAAAGAAATGTTTGAATTCCAACTCTTATTTAATGTCTCAATTATCGGATTGACAAATTCAGATTTTAATAATTAACATAACTGTAACATTCACGAGCTTTCATTGACAATCTTTGACGTTCAAAACCCTGTATTTTACAAGGGGTTTCCCCAGGCATCGGTTCCCTTAAGTCTTTTGTAACATTCACGTAACGTTAGAATGAAAGAGAACTTTGAAATCCATAACTTCAACAAACAAAATCCTTTATAAAAAGGAATTCTTCATTGCTTCATCAATATCTCACAAAAGCTTCACGTTTGCCTTTAAATCCCGTTATATCAACAATAATGAGCTGTTTGTTACAAAAATAACTTATTTTGTAATATTTTTAGCTCATATTTGCAACATTTACCAGTTAGAATAGTACGTATAGGGTGTCAAGGGAAAGTTTACCCTGTTGACATAATCCGTGAAACATGATATGCATGTTTCTTTGTTTATCGTTGGTGTTATTTAGAACTTATTCCATAGTATTTGAATCGGGAGGATAGAGACTGTTAATAGAATTGAAGAACGTTGCGCAACAGCATTTACCAATCAGGGGCAAGGCTGTTTGCCCTGGTCAGTCGCTTTAGGAAGAGCCACTGGCCTTGATGCCGGTCTTTGAGCCGGCAAGCGCAACGGATGCAGTTTTTGCATCATCCTATGTTTTATATAGCAGTTGTAGTTATTTTGAATCATACAGCTAAAAATATTTTAATCGGTACAGCTGGTGCTGCGGGTTTGTTTTTGGCCTCAGCTGCAACAGCAAATGCCGATACAGCACATAAAGTTGTTAAAAACGACACTGTTTGGGATCTTTCCCAAAAATACGGCGTTTCCATCGAATCAATTGAAACGCTTAACAAGATTGATCAGAACAGTCATTTGATCGTTACTGGTCAGACATTGCAAATTCCTGCAAAAAACGATGCCAGACAACAAGAAGACAAGACAACGGAAGCAACGCATGAGGTTTCAGTAAAAGACGGTGATTCTCTCTGGACGATTGCACAGGCTGAAAACACGACGGTTGACAAGCTTCGTTCATTGAACAACCTTAAAGCAGACGAAAATTTGATCTACCCTGGTCAAACGCTCAAGGTTCCCGGTGCTGCCCAAGCAGCGGCTCAAACTCAAACGACGTCCGCCGATACCCAACAAGCTTCAGCTCAAACGCAACAGCCTGCTCAACAAACCGCTTCAGCTGATCAGACTCAGCAAGCAGCTGCAACGAATGCTCAAACTCAACAAGAAGCTTCGACTGCTGCTAACTCTGAGGCTTCTCAACAGCAACAGGTTCAAGTTGTCGTTTCTGCAAACCATACGACTCATACGGTCGTTTCCGGAGAATCTCTTTGGTCGATCGCACAAGCTTACGGTGTGACCGTTGATTCATTGCGTCAGTCAAACAACCTTGGTGCAACGCTTGTCGCAGGCACGACTTTGACGATCAACGATCCGACAAAGAATCCTGCACAGCAGCAGACACAGGCTGCTCGACAACAAAAGCAAGCTGCTCAGGCGGAAGCTTCAACTCAAACACAGCAGGCAACCCAAAGCAGCAATAATGTTCAACAGCAACAAACACAGCAACAGGCTCAACCATCGAGCTCAAGCAGCCAGCAGCAGTCTGCACCTGCTCAGCAGCAAGCGACACCAACTCCTGCCGCTTCATCCTCAATCAGCGGCAGTGCGGTTGCAGCATATGCTCAACAATTCATCGGCGTGCCTTACGTTTCCGGTGGCAAGACGCCAAGCGGCTTTGACTGCTCAGGATTTACACATTACGTCTATGCACACTTCGGCAAGGAAATCGGAGGATGGACGGTTCCTCAGGAAAGCGCCGGAACACAGATCAGTGTCAGCCAGGCTCAAGTCGGCGATTTGCTCTTCTGGGGTGCACGCGGTAATACTTACCACGTTGCAATCTATCTTGGCGGCGGACAGTATATTACTGCTCCGGAACCCGGACAAAGCGTCAAAATCGGCAATATCCGTTACTTCCAACCTTCATTTGCCGTTCACGTAAATTAAACAATGATTCAAAGAGGCTGGGGAGAATGTGATCTCAATTGAAAACCCGGACGGAATTTGCATTAACTGCAAATTCCGTCCGGGTTTTTATGTATATGGGAACAAAATTCCTGTTATGACGGAAATAACCAAAGGAAGAGTAACAAGAGTCAGCTCCCAGACAACGAACGAATTCAGTCGCAAGCTGCCTTTTATCTCTCCCTTATATTGTGATTCATATCTGTTTATGTTTTTACATTTTACGTGTCCTCTGAAGCTGCCCGAAATTAAACGATTATTATTAATATTTATGCACAAATTTTATTTTTACTCAATTACCAACTTAATAGTGTAATTATAGTATTTTTTATCATAATAACTATTCAAGATATATTTTTTATAGAATAACAATCATCTTTGAGTAAAAGCGATTTTTAGTTATTCTCTTTATTTTTGTGCCTACAATAATCAGAATGTTTCCAAATAATGCCTTTTCCCTTAGAAACACAACTAAAAAACTCCCTAGCCGGGGAAAGGCCAGGGAGAAAAAAGGTTATATGGAGTATTCGATTATATCGCAGCACTGGGGAAGCGTGCAATACAATAGTTCCTTTGGAAAAAGGAACTAGCTTGAAATTTCCTTCAAGCTACAGGTTTATATTACAAGTTTGATGTGAACTTTTTATGAACTTTGGTTGAAAAATGATTATTTATTCACTAGCAAGATTTTGGACTGAATCTCCGCTTGTGCTCACATCAAACGTTAGCCGGCGAATCTTTTTTACAACTAAAAAAACAAATTAAAACAGCGCCATGGGGCAACATGACGCAGTTTTGCAGTTGCGCCCGCCGACATCATGTGTGTTAGGGAGTTTTTCAGGCCAGGCGCGCATATTTGCGACTCATTTTCTTTTCAAAATATCCAATAATCCAGGATAACGTAAACGTCAATACGAAGTAGATGGCAGCAGCGACAATCAAAGGAGGAACAAAGTCATACAACGTTCCGCCAACGCCCAAAGCTTGTGCCGTAACTTCCTGAACGCCGATATAAAACAGAACGGAAGATTCCTTGATCAAAGAGATGAACTCGTTTCCCATTGCCGGAAGAGCATTTCTGACCGCTTGCGGCAAAACGATTTCAAACATTACCATATGACGCGTCATTCCTAATGACAGACCAGCCTCAGTTTGTCCTTTCGGAATCGAAATAATCCCTGAACGGAAAATCTCCGCCGTATAAGCCCCTGAATTTAACCCAAGAGCAATCGAACCTGGCAAAACGCGATCAAGACTGGCGCCAAGAATATGAATCGGCGGGATGCTCAAGATTTTTGACAACGAATAATAAATCAGCATGACCTGAATCATCGAAGGAGTTCCGCGAACAACCGAGATATAGACGCGAGAAATCGTCGCCAGAATCTTGTTGTCGGAAATTCTCATCAAAACCAGCAGCAAGCCAATCAAAATCCCGATAACGCTTGCGATGATCGAGATGATAATAGTTTGTGCGGTACCTTCAAGAAAGGCTGGGTAATAGCGCCCTAAAAAGTCAAACATCTTAGATCCTCCTCATTACTTGCCGTACTTGGCTTGCAAGTTCTGAGCATCTTGAAGCATTTGGCCCGAAGTGCCGCCTTTTTGAATCTTGTCGATAACCTCGTTAACGACCTTGATCAGCTTCTTATCGCCCTTCTTAGCAGCAACGCTGTACGATTCGATATCTTTGCCGGTTGTCAATTTTACCTTGGCAATCGCATACTTGCCAGGATTTTGCTTTACATAATTATTGGCAATTGCATTTTCCAAAACAAGACCGTCAATCTTGCCGTTCTTAAGCTCTGTTGCAAGACTCGTCGTCACGGATTCCGTCACGAGGTTTGCGCCCTTCATTTGCTTTTTAACGATGTCTTCTTGCGTCGTTGATTGTTGAGCACCGATTTGCTTGCCCTTCGTATCGCTGATCTTGTTATACTTGTCAGCATCCTTCTTTTGAACAAGCATAACGTTCTCAACCGTGTAATAAGGCTTTGAAAAATCAACGACTTTTGCACGCTTGGCCGTCTTCGTCATGCCGCTCAAAACAAGATCGACTTTGTCGTTTTGAAGTTCAGAAATGAGCGACGGAAATTCCGTGTTGACGATCTTAAGCTTAACACCAAGCTTATCGGCAACTTTTTGCGCAAGCATGATGTCATAACCGGTAATTTCTTTTTTGCCGTTTTTAACGATCGGAAATTCGAACGGTGCAAAGTCTGCCGAAGTTCCGATGGTCAAAGTCTTGTTGTCCTTGACCTCTTGCACAGAATTATCTGATGATTTCTTTCCGCATCCGCAAAGAATCAGACCAAGAGCACAAACTGAAGCAATCCCAAGCGTAAACTTCTTAATCATATTCTTTTTCATATCAATTTCCTCCAATATTTAACATTGTGCCTGATTTCATGCTGATAGATGCACAACCAATCCTGATAAGTTACGAGACGTCATTTGCCCTTTTCGTCGTCGTTTTTTCATAGTAATTAACTCCTTAACTGTTTCGATATTGCATATGTTAAACTTATATACGGGATTTGTCAATATATTTATGCAATTTTTAGTGATTTTTTTGTTTTTTATGCATTTGTATGAATATTAGAAACGTAGTGACCCGCCATCTGCATTTTTCATGCATCCGATTTTTTTGTAAAATGCAGAGCTGACGGCAGCGAACAATGACTTGATGCCTCTTGAATCGACGTTCACGGCATTTGCGGGCAAATCGAAAAAAATGGCATTTTTCCCGGAACCGCAGTCTGCCTTTGAGTAATTTTGTTGATTGCGGCTTTGCTCGGAATCCTGCTTTAGCGCGCGGATCCGAAAGTAGACAAAAAACGGAATAAATGCCTCATTTTTGTCTACCAGCTTGTCAAAATTCGGGGCGCGCGGAACCAAAAGTAGACAAAAACCGGGGTGAATGCCTCATTTTTGTCTACCGGTTGGTCCAAATTCAGGGTGCGCGGATCCGAAAGTAGACAAAAAACGGGGTGAATGCCTCATTTTTGTCTCCCGGCTTGTCGAAATTCGGGGCGCGCGGAACCAAAAGTAGACAAAAACCAGGGTGAATGCCTCATTTTTGTCTACCGGTTGGTCCAAATTCAGGGTGCGCGGATCCGAAAGTAGACAAAAACCGGGGTGAATGCCTCATTTTTGTCTACCGGTTGGTCCAAATTCAGGGTGCGCGGAACCAAAAGTAAAACAAAATCTCCAAAATTCGGAAAAATGTTCTACTCGGTTACCTTCGCCAAAGCCGTGTGGTCTCAGATTACGGGCAAATTTCAAAAAGCAACGATTTGCCCGTAACCGAGGTCAGGTGCAGTGATTGAGCAAATGATGCGCAGCACTGCCTTTGGCAAAATCACTGCCGTTTACGGACAAATCGATGAAAATGGGCTCTTTGTCCGTAAATTTAAGTGAAATCTTGTCGTGCCTCCCAGAACAAGAGAAAATCCGCACCAATCATGGCACGGATTTAAATCATTATTCAGTTGAGCGTTCGGCTCCACACCTTGTCATAATCATGTTTCGCCTCACAACCCCCTTGTCCCAAGCACCCTTGCTCGGGCAAGACGAGCTTACCCGTCGCAAGTGCGACTTGGATACGCGGGGGCTGAGCGTTCGGCTCCACACCTTGTCTAAATCGGGTTCATGACCGCTCGTTTCCACACCTTTACATTTCCACAATCACAAACCCCTGCTTGCCTAAGCGCGAATCCTTTTCCATCAAATTTTGACTCAAAAGCAATTTGGCATTTTTCGGCGTCACGATTCGGATGCTGCCGTAACCCAAATTGAAGCAGCAAAACAGTTGCTGCTTGCCAAGTCTTCGCGTAAACGTAATGAAACCCGTCTTATTGCTGCACTGCCCCCATTCAAAGCTGCCCTTGGTCAAAATATCGATGTATTTTCTTCTGATTGCGGTCAAGCGTGAAACAAAACGCGTCATCGTAGCGTTTTGTTTTTCTTTTTCCCACTTCATCGTCGGTTGCAAGGACGGACTTTGACTCGCATTTAAAAACGGCTGTTCACCAGAATTTTCATCTTTTTCTTCCGCTTTGACCGACAGCAAATCCTCGGTTCCGTACAAAAAACAAGGGGCCTGAATCTGCATGAACGAAAAAGCCAGCAATGATCTCAAAAGTTCTTCATTTCCGCCGCATGCGTCAATCAGCCGAACCGTATCCGGTGCATCGAACTCCAATATGTCGCAAGGAATAGCCGAAGAGCGTCGCTTGGAAGCAGTCTGAACTTGCGAGTCGCTCAAATCAATGGGCGTCACGTCGCCCTTGGTGAACGCATCAACAATCTCGCATGAGTACGAATTCGAAAAGACAACATCAAGCACGTTTTCTGAACCGTCATTTGCTTTGAGGCGTCCCTTGGAAACAAGCATGACGCTCGGATCAAGTAAACGCAGCTCATCTTTTAAACGTCGCTTGAACGAGTCAGGCAGCTCATCCGCATTGTTCAAACACCATGCATCGATTCCGAAATTTCTTGTCCAGTACCTGAAAACATTGCTGAACATATCTTGAACCTCTGCATTTTCAAAATTGAGTCTTGGCTGATGAGGGTTGTCGTCAACAGCTTCATAAGTCAGCATTTTAGCGTAATCAGGAATGTCGCTTGGAATGTAGCGAACAGGATACTTGTCAATCAAGAACCACTTGGCGTAAGACGAGCGCTCGCTATAATGACGAACGTCCTGCCATTCGAGCGAAAAATCGCTCAAGTGGTCGCAACAAATATCCATCATCACGTGCATCCCGCGATTATGCACGGCTTCAACCAGTTTTTTCAAAGTTTCTTTCGTACCGAAATTTTTGTCAACCTGAAAAAAGTCGATTGTATCAAATTTATGTCCTGAATATGCGGAAAATACCGGTGTCAAATACAGTCCGTTGAACCCAAGCTTTTGCAGATGATCCAAATGATCAATGATTCCCTGAAGGTCACCACCGAAAAGACTGGCCTTCATTGGATCATTGTTCCAGTCATCTGCACCTTTAGGATCGCTTGTTTCGTCTCCGTTAGCGAAACGATCCGGCATCACGCGATACCACACGGTTTTTTGAGCCCAATCGTTTGAAATTTTTTGACTGCATTTATTCAGATAAGGGGTAATGAATCCTCGCATCTGAGCAACGTTTTGAAGGTTGAAGATTTTCAGCGCGTTTTCACCGTAAAGATATTCTCCATCCGTTGCATCAAGCAGTCTGAAAGCATACTTGATGCGATGCTTGGACGAAACCGGCAACAATGCCTCCCAGTAGTCAAACTCGCCATTCACCAAATATTTTGTCATTTCGAGCTGGTCAAAAGCCCAAGTATTGCCCTCGATATTCCTCAGTGCTTCTGCGCAAGGAGCACCATAAATTACTCTGATTCGCGCAAAGTCTCCATGCCTTGTTCTCAAGCGCACGCAATACTTGTTTTGTTTGGTCAAATAACCCATTTCGCTTTCTGGGTGATGAAAAATTGCCGCTTTGTCCATTTCTATTACCTCACCTGATTTTCTACTGTCTATATTATAACTTAAAAATCAAGTTATTTGCGTTTTTCAACATAGTAATCATTGAAGTGAGTTTTTGTATATACGACAAGCATCAAAATGATTGCAGAAGCCGATTGCACGGCCGTCATCAATGACAAGTCGAAATGCACAGTCCCGAAAACAAATGCCACCAACGATGCCGGCCCCAAAACGTTTAACATGACGTTGACTGCTTCTTTGAAGCTTCCGATTGTAATCATCGGACTCTTTCTTGCAAGCCATAAAAAGATGCTTCCGACAAGAATGATCAAAACATCCGTCATCAAAAACATGGATCCCACAAGAAACATCATTGAAAATGCAATTGCCGCCTTATTCCTAAGATACCAAGTTTTCACAAGCTGTTCTTTCAACTTGCCTTCATTCGGTGCATATTTTTCGTTATAAAAAATCTTGTAGGTTACCTTGCGATCTCTCAAATAGAAAAATTTGTCGCACATGACGACTGCCGATTTTGCTTTGTCTACCTGTTTTTTCGGCAAATTGATGCCCATCAAACGTCCTTTCTCGTTTTTGAGAACCTGCGAATTCTTAAATGAATATTCATCTTTGGAATATGAAGCATTCTTGGCAATTTGCTGCATTTCCTTATCATTTAGCATTTGCGAAACCTCAGGCATATATTCACCGATATCGACCGTCGTCTTTTGCTGATAATAAAGCGGAACCGGTGTTAAAACAAGCGCAAACAAGAAAACGAATACCAAAATCAGCTGCCACCACTTCATTGATTTGCGATTCGTAAACATTTTTACTGGTGACGTCCATGATGCGAAATAATTTGACGGAAATGCGTCTTTCATTATAAAAACCTCGTTTCAAGTACTTTATACAAATAATTTTACCACGTTTGCAATCGCTCGCAAAGGCGGTACGTCAACTTTCCCTAAATACGCGGCTCTGCATTTTTTCAAAACAAAAAGGAACCGGATTCCCGGTTCCCTAGCAATTAATTAAGCTAAAGGAGTTCATGGGAGAAAGTTAGCTCCCATGCCTCCAAAATTTCCGTTAGCCCTTGGCACCGCCGGCCGTCAAACCGGTTACGAAATATCTTTGCAGATAGAAGAACAATGCGCAGATCGGAAGGGCAATCAGAATAGCACCTGCGGCAAACAAGGCAACTTGTTGATTTTTCGGATCTGAGATGAATTCCTGCAGCCCAACGGCAACAGTCAGATTCTCCTCTTCGCGAAGCAGGTAGCGAGCCGTCATGTAATCGCCGAACGGTCCCATAAATGCCCACAGCGCTTGAACCGCAATCATCGGCTTGACAAGCGGCATGACGATCTTCCAGAAAATAGTGAAGTTGCCGGCACCGTCAAGTTTGGCCGATTCGTCAAAGTCATAAGGCACGGTGTCAAAATATCCTTTCATCAGCCAGGTATTCATCGGAATGCCTCCGCCGATATAGATCAAAATCAAGAACCAGTCATGATCAAGCCCATTAAGCAACATGCCCAAAACGTAGTAAGCAGTCAGAGCCGCCATCGTCGGTACCATTTGAACGACAAGGAAGAAAGTCAATGACCACTTTTTGCCGGCAAAGTTATAGCGCGAATATGTGTACCCTGCAAGGGTAATAACAGCAACTTGAACAAACATCGTAAAAATAGAGATGATGAGCGTATTTCCGTACCAAGTACCGTAAAGCGTATCCGTGAACAATTCCTTGAAGTTGTTCAACGTCCATGGCCCGCTGAAATCAAGCGTAAAGGCAACCACGTCGCTGCTCTTAAATGCAGTCATCGTCGTAATCAGCAACGGATAGATAATAATTATCGAAAGCAAAATCATGTACAGATACGTGAAGAAATGTTTTAAGAAACGGTTCCTCTTGATCGAGCTTTGCTTTTTGACTTTTATTTGTTCAGCCATCTTAATCATTCCCCTCTCTAATCCATGTCAAATGCATGCGACTTCTTGAATACGAACAACGAAACCGCAATGACGATTGCCGAAATAATCAGCGTGATTGCAGAAGCAAGTCCGTATTGCGGCGTAGTGCCGGTCGTCAGCTTATAGATCCATGAAATCAAGATATCAGAATTTCCGGCACCACCGCCAACGTCTCCTGGGCCACCATTATTGAACAGGTAGATGATAGAGAAGTTGTTGAAGTTGAACGTATATTGCGTCACGAACGTCGGTGCGGCAACGGCCAAAATTGCAGGCAGCGTAATGTGATTGAACTTTTGTACCGGCGTTGCGCCGTCAATCGTCGCAGCTTCATATAAATCTTCAGAAATTGATTGCAAAATACCGGTTACCAGCACGTAGATATACGGGAAACCAAGCCAACCTTGAATCATGATCAAAGCAACCTTTGTCCAAAACGGATCAGTCATCCAGCTGATCTGTGGAATATGAACCGGCAGGAAATGATTCAAAAACGGAATTACCTGGATATTAATCGCACCAGCTGAATCATTGAAAATATTTGAAAAACTCATAATCGTGACAAATGCAGGGACGGCCCATGGCAGCAAGAAAATAATCCCAAAGATTTTTTTGCCTTTGATGAAATCTTGGTGAGCAACGACAGCCGTGAAAATTCCGATCACGATTTGAAGCGTTGAGGCACACAATGTCCAAATTACCGTCCATCCAAAGACCGCACCGAACGTCGCACGATAGGAACTGAGCATAAACATATCGTGGAAGTTTTGAATACCAATCCATGAAATAAGAGATGCGGGCGGAATATGGTTAAAATCGTAATTCGTAAATGCCATAAGCAGCGTTACGAAGACGGGCAAAATAATCGTAAAAATCATTAAAATATATGCCGGAAACGTCAGCAAATAAGGAAAACCATCAGTCGCAAGCGAATCACACATTTCCTTCCAAGTCTTAGGAACGTCCTTGCCTCGATTGATTGCTTCCGCTGTTTTTCTTGCATCTCTAACATTGACAATATAAAACATCAAAAAGATAATTGTGACTAAAAATTGCAGCGTTCCTCGAACCATCAAGAACATCGAATGATCTCTTCCGGCAACCGTCCCGAGAGTAACAAGCCCGACCAAGGCATTGAAACCAAAAACGGCCATTTCAATGATGAAAAGAGCAAAGATGCCTAAAAAGATGATTCCTTTAGCCTTTTGACCATTTTTTAATTGACCAAGTCCAGGAATCAGAGAAAGCCACATTGTTTTCTTTGGATTCAACTTTTCCATTTAAATCCCACTCCTTTAAAACGACATAAATAATTGCTATTGGCGAAAGCAAAAGCCTTCATAATCAAAGAGTTTGGCTGATTGCCAAACTCTTCTGAAAAATATTTGAAAAGCATCAAAGATGAACGGGCAAGCCAAGCGGCTGAAACCAATGCTTGCGTACGGGCTCATGACCGCTCGCTTCCACACCTTGTCTTAATCAGGTTCCAGCTCGCATTCCCCCTATCGCAAGCAAGGACTCCCTGGACGAGACAAGCTCGCCTTCGGTCGCCCAATGCTTGCGTACGGGCTCATGACCGCTCGCTTCCACACCTTGTCTAATCCTTATACTTTTGTTCAATCGATTGACTGATCTGTTTTACAGCAGCATCTGCCGCCTGCTTTGGCGTCTTCTTGCCAGAAGCCGCATTTATGACCAAGTTTTCAGCACCTGTCCAAACTTCGGCCATTTCCGGAATGTTAGGCATCGGATCTGCATAAGCAAATTGCTTGATAACGGCCTTGGACAATTCCGTACCATTCTTGATTGCATAGTTGCGAGCATTTTGATTGGCAGGAACTTCTTGAACGTCCTTGTAGAATTTCTCTTGATTCTTGTCGTTTGTCAGATAGTCGATGAACTTTTGGCAAACTGCTTTATTCTTCGTATACTTTGAAACGACCCATGCCTTGCCGCCGCCGAATGCTTGATATTTTTTACCGTTGTCCAACGTCGGAATCGTTGCGACGCCATAGTTGACCTTGTCTTTCTTATATGTTGCGGCCATCCATGGACCATCGATGATTGCGGCAGTCTTGCCGGACGTAAATTGATCCGTAATGAAGTTTTCGTTTGAAGTCTTTGACTGCATGCCTTTTGGCCAAACGTTCTTGAACCAGTCAGTGATGTATGTCAAGCCTTCAACTGCACCGCTGTTGTTCAAACCAAGCTTCTTAGGATTTGTATTGCTGTCACCGAAGATATAGCCGCCATAACCTTTGATCAAGCCGTAAGCGTTATAGAAATTTGTCCATTGGCAAAGGAACCCGACGTTTTTGGTCTTGTCGTTTGCATATGCGTACTTTGAATCCTTGGAAAGAGCTTCAAGATCTTTGAACGTCTTAGGAGCCGTCTTGATAAGATTCTTGTTATAGTACATAACGAGCGTTTCTATTGCGGCCGGTTCGCCATATTGCTTGCCATTAAGCGTAACAAGTTTTTTGTCGCGTGAATCGTAGCGACCGGAGACAAGCTTAACGTCAGCCAATTGGCCTTGCTTGCCCAAAACGCCGACTCTGTCAAACGGAGCCATCATCACGTCAGCAGCTTTACCTGCAGGTCCGTCAAGTTTCAAAGCGTCCAAAGTTGCCAGAGCATCCTTCGTCTTTACGACAACCTTGACGTTGTTCTTCTTTTCAAAGTTGCCTTTGACTTCATTGATATAATCTTTGTAGCCTTTGTCAACTGAAATAGTAATCGTCTTCTTTGAGGAATCGGATCCGCTCTTACTGTTTCCGCAAGCAGCCAATGACGCGGTTGCACCCAACGCAATAGCTAAAACACTAGCTTTCTTGATATATTTGTTCATTTTAAATCCCCCTTTAGGTTAATTCGTTTTCTTACAAGTTTTATTATGCGTCATCATATTTCTTTATGCAACCGATTACAAGGTGTTACCGGTAACATATTGTAGCGCTTACATTATAGTGCCGATTGATTTTGTAAACATTCTTCTTTTTTCGTTAAATGCAGCACTCGCTAAATCATCACGCCAAGCTATTTGCTTATTTCCATCATGGAAGGCGATCGTCACTAATACAAAAAACCGGATGATTTGCAATTATTTGCAAATCATCCGGATCCTTAATTTGAGGCATAGTTTGCCCCGCCCTTGAAAAATTTATTTCTTTACGATTATGAAGCCGTCTTTTTCAACCTTGTCATTCTTAAGGTTTTGCCCGAGCAAGACTTCACCAAAACAAGGCGCTTCAAGTGCTTTTTCACCCATGTTGAAGAAGCAATGCAACTCAACTCCGTCAAAACTTCTGACGACTTCAAGACTGTTCGTTTCGTCACAAACGTTCCTGTATTCGACTTTTCCCTTCGACCAAATATCTGCGTAATCTTTTCTGAGCTTAATCAGCTTTTGCATGAACGCAAACATTTCGTGATCCTGTTTTTCCTCATCCCAAATCATGCACTTGCGACATCCTGGATCAAAGCCACCGTCGAGTCCAACTTCCGTGCCATAGTAAACGCAAGGGGCACCAGGCTGCGTGAACATGAACGCAAGCGTCTGACGCTGAAGCTTTTTGTTACCGTGACAAAGCGTCAAAAGTCGAGCCGTATCATGAGTATCCATGGCATTCAGCATGACTTCGTTCGTCTGATCGCGATATTTCATCAAATGTTCGGAAAGCATCGATACCATTTCTTTTGCCGTCGTTTCGTGCTTGACGAAATCAAGCGCAATCGACTCAGTAAACGGATAGTTCATCACAGCATCAAATTCTTCTTGTTCAACCCATTCCTGAGCACTGTGCCAGACTTCGCCGAGAACGTAAAAATCTGACTTCAATTCGTGCGTTGCGGCATAAAACCTCTTCCAAAAATGGTGATCGATTTCGTTTGCGACATCGAGCCGCCAGGCATCAATGTCAAATTCTTTGATCCAGTACTGCGCAATCTCAAGCAGATATTCTGCCGTTTCCTCATTAGCGGTATTGAGTTTTGGCATATGCGGAGTCGTTGCGAAGACTTCATAGGTCAAATTTTTTGCATGCTCTGCATTTTCCGTCTCATCATAAGAAACGGGGAATTTGTTGATGTGGAACCATTTGGCAAATCTGGAATTTTCGCCGTACTTTTGCACGTCTTTCCATTGAATCGAAAAATCGCCCATATGGTTGAAAACCGCATCAAGCATGACGTGCATCCCGCGTTCATGGGCAGCATCAACCAACTCTTTGAACGTCTCCTTGTCGCCAAATGCAGGGTCGATTCCAAAATAGTCGACCGTATCGTACTTGTGATTGGACGTTGCGGTAAAAATCGGGCACAGGTACAGTCCGTTTACACCCAAATCCTGCAAATAGTCGAGGTGATCAAGAATTCCCTTCAGATCACCGCCAAAAAAGTTCGTCGGTGTCGGATCGGCACTCCCCCAAGGAAGAGTTCCAGTCGGATCATTAGTCTTGTCGCCATTTGCGAACCTTTCCGGGAAAATCTGATACCAAACAGTTTTCTTGACCCATTCGGGCGTTTTGACGCGGTCGATTTCATGAAGATAAGGCATCCTGAAACAGGATAGCTTGTCTTCGTTTTCTTCCGTATAAGGCATTACGCGCCTGTCGTCATATAATATCTCTTCTCCGTCGTTGCCAACCAGATGAAACGCATACTGAAGCCTGTTCAAAGGCATCTTGACTTCCGTTTCCCAATAGTCGTGGTATTTGGTTTCAAACGTTTTCTCCATCAAAATGACGTCATGCTCCCAAGTGCTTTCGTCTTTTTCGTTGACCTTGTTTCCGTACGGATCTCCGTAAAGCAGCTTGACTTCTTTGACATCGCTGTGCTTTGTTCTCAAGCGAATCTGAAAAGCATCTTTTGTCTTAAGATATGCCATCTCGCTGTCCGGGCGATGATATAACGCTGAAATTTCCATTGCGTTCCCTCTCTTTCCTTATTCTGTCATAAAGACCAGGCTTCCGAACGGCGGAAGCGTTAAAACGTTTTCTTCATTAAGACTCAGGCTCCCGTTTTGTAAAACGATGTGCTTGTCGCTCAAGTTTCCGTGAACTCTGTATTTAGTAACGGCATCCGCCAAATTGCAGATTACCCAAGCTTCGCTGTCGCCAAGCGTCCGCTTATAGACGTACAAATCATCCGTCGTATCGGCCAAAACGAAATTGCCCTCAACAAACAAAGGCTTCTTCTTCAGTTTAAGCACAGACTTGTAAAAATTCAAGATGCTCGTGCCGTCGCTTTGTTCATTTGCAACGTTCACGTCGTTCGTTTGTCCGTACTTCCAAGGTTTCGTCGCCGAAAAGCCGTAATACTCGCTTTCGTTCCACTGCATTACCGTTCTTGCAGCCATCTTGTGACTTCTTGAAAGCATCAAAAGGCATTTTTCTTCCGTTGCACCGGCTTCTTTGGCTTCTTTGAAAAATTCGTCTGCTTGCTGGTCTTCAAAATCGCTGATTTTTGGCAAGACAGCAGACTCCATGCCAATTTCTTCGCCATAATAAATGCAAGGTACGCCTCGCTGAAGATACATCAAAGTCGCAAGCATTTTGGCCGCTGCCTTCTTATGTTCGCTTTCGGCAGCAAAACGCGTCAAAACCCGCGGCATATCGTGGTTGTTCCAATAAAGCGTCGGATAGCTGATTTTTTGCAGACGCTTTTGCCACGTAACCATCGTATCCTTGAACGTTTCGATTTTAAACGGCAACGGCTGCCCGAATTCCGGAAGTTTAGGATCGAGCTTGCTCTTGTCGTCCTCAAAATATCGAAAGGTTACGACCGTGTCACACATTTCCCTCGAAGGGTCCGTATAATCAATAGCCAGATCAATGTCTGCGCTGGCGGCCTCGCCTAAAATGAAAATATCCGGCTTATATTCGCGCAGCGTCTTCACGAATTCGTGGAGATACGTTTGAACAAGCGGCATGTTTGCAAAAAATGGCTCGGCAACAATCGGACCCTTTTTTCCATGAGAAGGCATATTTTGCTCAAAATCGGCCTTGGCAATATGGATAAAAGCATCAAGCCTGAATCCGTCAACGCCATGATCGATCCAAAACTTGGCAATATCTGCCATCGAACGTCTCACTTCGGGATTTCTCCAATTCAAATCCGGCATCTTTTTGTCAAATAAGTGAAAGTAATAAACGTCGTCTGCTTGCGGATCTTTTTCCCAAACGCTGCCGCCAAAAAATGAGCCCCAGTTATTCGGCAATTTGCCGTCTTTTCCCTTTGCCCACAAATAATAGTCGCGATAAAGGCTGCGCTCGTTTGCGATTGCATCTTTGAACCACGGATGCTTGTCCGAAGTATGATTCATGACGAAATCCAAAATTACGTCTAAGCCCAAAGAGTGCGCAGTTTCGACGAATTCGTCAAAATCATGCAGAGTGCCCATCTTCTCATCGAGCGCATAATAATTCGACACATCGTAACCGTTATCAATTTGCGGTGACACAAAGATCGGATTCAACCAAATCGTATTAACCCCTAAATCTTTTAAATATTCCAGTTTTCCGATAATACCCCGCAGATCGCCTATTCCGTCTCCGTTAGAGTCCCTAAAGCTCTTCGGATATATCTGATAGATGATCCTGTCCTGATATTTTTTGATTCCCACTCAAAAAACCTTCCTTCTTCGCATAATACGTTCAATTATGAGTTTAAGGGCATAGCAAATTCTTCGCAAGCGGTTTCAAATTGTTAACGATAACATTTTTCGCCTTTCGCTAACTTTTTTCGCTACCTCCCTTTCGGCGTGTCGTTTCTCTTTTGACGAGCATCGGATCAAGCAGCTTGAATCCTTGTTTTTTACCCTTTTGTTCGATTTTGTTGAGCAGCATCTCACCGCAAATTTCGCCCAGTTTGGCAACGTCTTGTCTGATAGTTGTAAGCCTTGGCGACACAACCTGGTCCAAAAAGATGCCATCATAGCCAATGATCCCGTAATCATCGGGAATGTTTGCGCCCTTTTCTTGGATTGCTCGCTCGATTCCGACGGCAATCCGGTCGCTTGCACAGACAAATGCCGTATTTTTGGGATATTTTTCCCAATTTTTTTGAAGCATTTCCTGACTCTTATGAGAATGGTTTTCCACCCGCACGATTTCCGGTTCCTTCAAAGATTCCTGCATCACTTGGATATAGCCGCGTTCTCGCGAATATTCGAATGCCTCTTTCAAATCAATGCCGACAAAAACGACTTTGTCATACCCTAACGAAAGCGCATAGCGCGTTGAAAGCATCCCGCCTTTCTTATTGTTCGTATCGACAAAATCATATCCGTACAGATTTTCCCCGAACAAAATTACTGGTTTTTCGATTCGAGAAATCCACTCATAGTCGCTTTTTCGCATCCCCGTAATAATGTATCCGTCGCATACGCCAAGATCAAAGCTGTTATTTGCGACAAGCTGCAACGAATACTGATGTCGGCTGAGCGCAAGCGAAATGCCAAGCAAAAGATTCATGTAGTATGGTTCGACGGTTGAAATTTCTTCCAAAATGAAAAATTTGACAATCTGCGTTCTGTTTTTGGCAAGAGCCTTTGCAGCAACGTTTGGGTGATAATCCAGCTCATGCATTGCGGCAAAAACCAATTTTTTCAATTCATCCGTTACTTGCTCGGGATGGTTGATCACGCGTGAAACCGTCATTTTGGAAACATTTGCCCTTCTTGCCACGTCTGCCAGCGTCACCATTTTTAACCCCTCTTTTTCTAAATATAGTTTCTTCAGATATTATATCACTGTGTGCAATTTTCTTCGCAATTTCCAATCGAAACATTTCCCGGCGCCAACATTTCTTAGAAATCTCTAATACAATCACAAAAAAACAGCCATCGTCACTGACTCGTCCCAAAATCGAAAGGCCGATTTTTCGAGTACGCATCATGCGGATAGCTGTTTTTTTGCTTTAAAAATTTTCTTTATGCTTCAAGCGCGATCAAATCGTCGCCATGCTTGACGCTGGAGTTATCGATTCTCACGACGGACTTGTAGTTTGGCGTATTCGTCACGATAACCATGACGGTCGGATCGTAGCCGGCATTCTTAACGGCAGCAAGATCGACTGTTCCCAAAACGTCGCCTTTCTTGACGCGTTGTCCTTGAACGACGTTTGACGTGAAATTCTCGCCTTTCAAATTAACGGTGTCGATTCCGATATGGAGCAAGACTTCCTCACCGTTGTCGCCTTTGATTCCGTACGCATGCTTCGTTTCATAGGCAACCGTGATTTCACCGTCAATCGGTGCATAGATCGTCCCATCTTCAGGAATCACAGCAGCACCGTCGCCCATCATCTTTTGAGAAAAAACTTCGTCGTTTGTTTCGCTTAAATCAACTGACTTGCCGTCGACCGGTGAGCAGATTTCTGCATTTTCCACACCGGAAACGGCGGCTGCTTCAGCCTTGACTTCTTTGGCTTCTGCAGATTCAGCAGGAGCTTGCGGCGCAACCGGATTGAGTCGTGCTTCGTGACTCTTGCCGTATGCATACGTCAAAGCAAATGCGATTGCAAATGAGATGAGTTCGGCAACGACGTACATCGGAATCGATTTTGCATAAATCGAAAGGAAGCCGAGGAATCCTGCCGAGCCAAGGGATGCGGCGATAACTTTGACAAAACCGGCAAATGCCGAAGCGATGCCCGAACCAATCAATGCGCAGAAGAACGGGAAGCGATATTTCAGGTTGACACCGAACAAAGCAGGTTCAGTAATGCCCAAAAGAGCCGAAACGCCGGCAGAAGACGACAGACTCTTCATCTTCTTGTCTTTTGTCAGGAAGTAGATTGCAAAAGTTGCGGCACCTTGTGCAACATTGGCCATTGATGCAACGACGAAGATGAAGTCGCCGTAGCCATGGCCGTTGCTAAATGCAGAAAGCAGCTGCGTTTCGATTGCCGGAAAGCTTTGGTGAAGCCCAGTCAAAACGATTGCCGAATAGCAAAGACCGAACAGGCCCATGCCAATAAAACTCGTCGTATCATAAAGCCAAACGAAGCCGTTCGTAATCCAATCAGAAACAGTGCGCATTACTGGACCGACGATCGTAAATGTCAAAAACCCGGTAATCATTACCGAAAGCAACGGCGTAAACGTGAAGTCAACCGCTGACGGAAGATGCTTGTGGAAGAATTTTTCCAAAACTGACAATAAGTAAACGGCAGCCAAAACAGGAATTACCTGATAGTAGTAATTGTTTTGGGAAACCGCAAGTCCGAGAATATCCCATGATTTGCCGGGAAGGAGGTTCGGCGAAGTCATAATCATCCCGATTGCGGCTCCGAGAAACTGATTGGCACCAAAACGCTTGGCAGCCGAAATACCGACGAGAATCGGCATAAAGATAAACGGAGCGGCCGACATGAGCTGAATCATGTCTGAAAGTCCTTTAACGTTCGGATACATTTCAACCAAGGCCTTGGCACCAAATAAACCTTTGGACGTCAAGAAATTGTTTAATGCCATCAGCAGACCACCAGCAACCAAGGCAGGAATGATCGGAACGAAAACATCAGACAAAAGTTTGATGAAAGCCATGACCGGATTGAACTTTTTGCCTTGCTCAGCAACTTTTTTAAGCTCATCTGTCGAAGCTTCCTTGAGTCCCGTTTCCTTGATCAACTCATCGTAGACGTTGTTGACGTCTCCTGGTCCGATAATGATTTGGTATTGACCGTTCGTTTTGAAAGTCCCCTTAACGTCAGGATTTGCATCCAACGCCGCTTGATCAATTTTTGAGTCATCCTTTAAAACAAGGCGCAGACGCGTAGCACAGTGTGCAGCGCCAACCATATTGTCACGCCCGACGGCGTCGATAACCTGTTGGGCAACTTTTTTGTGATCCATGAATAGTCACGCTCCTTTAATCAGTAACCTTTAAATTATGAATAATTGCTAAAAACAATGTTGTAAGCGTTTCAATATCGCTTACAAATACTATGATAACGTATTTTTAAAATATGTCAATCGTTTATCATATTTTTTCTGATTTTTTTATAAATGATTTCTAAAATTACAGTTATATCAACATTTTTAGAGTGTTAATCGATTGACATATTCAGACTTAGAGGTTACAATTAAAGCATAATAAGACAACGTTTTCAACCTTTATGTCAAGAAAGGAAATTTGCTATGGAATGGTCAAGAGAATTGCGCTACAAGCCTTATGCCGATTGGGGAGCAAAAACCTTGCTCGATCTTCAAGCGCAGGCTGCATGCTCAGATTACAAATTAGGCTATCATATCATGCCGACTTCCGGATTGCTTAATGACCCGAACGGTTTTTCATATTATAATGGATATTGGCACGTATTCTACCAATCATATCCTTTTGGACCGGTTCATGGTTTAAAATCATGGAATCACATGCGTTCAAAGAATCTGGTTCATTGGGAAAACTTGGGCATTGGCCTGAACCCCGATTTTGAATACGATAAAAACGGCGCCTACTCGGGCTCTGCTCTCCAAGTCGGAAACAAGCTTTTCATCATGTATAACGGTAATTCAAGAGATGAAAACTGGGTTCGGCACCCATACCAGCTCGGTGCCTGGATGGATGAGAACAATCGCATCGAAAAACTCCCTGAACCATTGATTACACAACCGGATCACATCACGGAGCATTTCCGCGATCCGCAAATCATCAAGCACAAAGATGAGTACTATGCAATCATCGGTGCACAGGATGCGACACAAAAAGACGGTCGCATCTCAATTTATCGCTCCAAAGACCTGAAGAACTTCGAAGACCTCGGATATCTTCATTTCACGGACGAAAACATGGGATACATGATTGAATGCCCAAGTTTGGTCTTCATCAACGACAAACCGGTGCTCATTTTCTGTCCGCAAGGCATGGACAAAAACATCTGCTCATATGACAACATCTATCCGAACAACTACATCATCGGAGATTCTGTCAACCTTGATGCAGGACGTTTTGAAGCAAGCGACAAAACGATCAAAAACCTCGACGAAGGTTTTGACGTCTACGCTTCGCAAGCCTTCAACGCACCTGACGGCAAAACATATCTCATCAGTTGGACAGGTCTTCCTGAAATTGAATACCCAACGGATAAAGAAAACTGGGCTCATTGCTTGAGCCAGGTCAAAGAGCTTTTATTAACGGACAAAGGCGAACTGATTCAGCGTCCTGTCAAAGCAATGGCCGACCTGCGCTATGACGGGCTTCCTTTGACTCAAGAACAAGGCATGGACCACATTCAAAACCTCGTTTCCGATACGGGCAGCCAATATGAATTAAAATTAACTTTAGATGCCAACCAGAAAGGAATTTTGCACCTCGAAAAAAACGGTTTGAACAACCAAAGTCTAAAACTTGTTTTTGACACTGAAGAAGGCAGTCTGACCCTTGATCGCGGAAACAGCGGCAAGGTTTTCGCCACTGAATTTGGCACGAAAAGAACAACTTTGGTTGCAAAAAATGCTCCGATTGAGCTTGACATTTTCGTTGACAACTCGATTTGCGAAATTTTCATCAACGGCGGCAAGAAAACGATGACGGCACGTTTCTTCCCTGAAAAAGGTCAAAAGTCAATCGTGATCGAATCGCAATCGGACGTCAAATATCGCGGAACTTTCTGGAAAATGCAGAGCATCTGAATCACCTAGCGAAAGGACGATTTTTATGCGACCAAAACTGACCGATGTCGCCAAAAAAGCCGGCGTTTCCAAAACGACCGTTTCGCGCGTCATTAACAACTACGGATATATCAGCGAAAAAACAAGACAACGGGTCTACCGTGCGATGAAAGAGCTCAACTATCAGCCAAATTCGCTTGCACGCTCGCTTCACGGTAAGAGCACGCACCTGATCGGCATTATTTTTCCTTCGATCATGAACCCGTTTTACGCCGAACTGGTGCAGCGCGTCGAAGAAAAACTTTTCGATGCCGGCTATAAGATTATCTTGTGCAACTCTGCCCAAAACAAGAAAAAAGAGCGCGACTATCTCAAAATGCTGATTGCAAATCAGGTTGACGGCATCATTGCCGGTACCCACAATCTTGGCATCGAGGAATACAAAAACGTTGGTTTGCCGATTGTTTCCTTTGACCGCTACCTGTCTGAAACTATCCCAACCGTCAGTTGCGACAATTATCAAGGCGGCATTACGGCCACGAAAGAACTTTACGAAGCTGGTGCGCGCCATATCTATTTTTTGGGCAACCCGCATCAAAGCGGCAATCCGACGGACAAGCGTCTCAAAGGATATTGCGATGAAATCGATCGGCTCAAACTGACGCGCCACACTCATACGGTCAGCTTTACCGAATCCGCCTCGCTCAAAAGCTTTTCCATCAAAGAACTTTTGTCAAAAAGCGTCGCCGATGGCATCGTCTGCACCGACGACCTGACGGCTTTGCTTGTTTTACAGGCTGCCCGCGAACTCGGCATAAACGTCCCAAACGACTTGAAAGTCACCGGCTTTGACGGAACGGAACTCGTTTCAACTTATCATCCCGAACTTTCAACAGTCGTTCAACCGCTTGAAGACATCGCCTCGGTTTTGATCAATCTTTTGCTTGAACGCATCAAAAATCCGGATGAAAAACTCAAACAGATGGAATACGTCTTACCCGTCACGTTTAAGAGGTCCGCATCAATTGGGCAGATTTTTGGTCAGTAAAATCCAGTTCCCGGAATAAAAAAATTCGCATCCAAAAAGGACTTCCCGATATTCAACAGGAAGTCCTTTTTCTTCTTCGGTTTTCGCAGTCTTGTTTTAACTTATATGCTTTCATTACAGGCAAATTGCCGTTTTTTAAGATTTTCCCGTAATCTTAAAAAATCGTTAAAGCACAACTCAGCCCTGCATTTTCCAAACAAAAAGAGGCTGGGAAAAAATCCCGTTTCTTACTTGAATTAAATGAAATGCCGAACGAAAGCGGTCGATTTGCGACTGATTTTGTCCGCATTTTTTAAAATACAGTTCTGCTCAACTAATCTAGTCAAAATCTATGCAGATTTAAGGACAGAAGCTGCTTTTCGGAGCATTTGTCCGTAAACGACAGTGATTTTGCCAAATGCAGCGACTGATAAATCAGCGCGCCAAACTATTTTGGGTTATTTAAATCATAACAGGCACTTGTCACGTATACGAAAAAAAACCGGATGATTGCAATTGATTGCAAATCATCCGGTTTCTCAATTTGAGGCATCGTTTTTCCTAGTCTCTTTTATGTCTAGTTTACGGTTGCTTCGCATGAAACGCCGAAATGATCGCTGATTGCCGGCATTTTCTTGCCATCAAACACGACTCTGCTTGTTTGCGAAACAAAATTTTTCGTTGCAAAAATAAAATCGATTCTCAAAGCATCCTTGTTGCCTTCCCAACCATCGATGTCTGCTTCAATCGTATTTTCGCCTTCTTTAACGTCAGCTTCCACATACGTGTCACGCAATAAAAGCTTGCTGTCAAGAATTGCCTGATAGCCCTTCGTGTTTGCCGGATTGTTGAAATCACCCATAATCACCAGGCTTTCTCCTTGAGTAGCCAATGCTTCTACCGCATTTTTCCACTCATCCAGGAATCCGTCCTTGAGCCACGAAAAATGCGCGCTGGCAACGCAGGTTTTCTTTCCGTCAACAACGGTTTGGCAAAAAAGCATCTTCCGCGTATGATAGTCCGATGGATCATCTCCTTTTGAAACGAGTACGCTTGAAGCTTCAAGAGGCTCTTTTGAAAAAATCGCAACTCCTTCGTTGAAACGATCATACCCGACGTGGTTGTATGCATAGCTCCAGTAGTACTTTGTTCCTTTTTGGGCAAGGTATCTCGCAAGTTGCAGTCCGTAATTGTCCTCGTGGATTGCGATTTCGCCTGCAACAGGACAATACCCCGGCAAATCTTGCGTCGCATCGGAAGTCATCAATTGATTCACCTCTTGCAAACATACGACGTCATAATCGCCGCTAAAAATTTCATCGCCCAGAATTTTCAATTTTCTTTCAACGTTTTCGCCCAACAAACTGTGCGTATTCAAGGTTAAAAATTTAGCCATCTTTGCGTATTCCTTTCAAAAAAGCCAGGAAATAACGCGATTCCCCGGCCTAGTATGTCAACCACCATCGGCTAAAGTCGATGACTTGTGAACAAACACCCCTATATTGAGTGTCCGAACCACAATTTGCATAGATACAGATGATTTACTCAAACAGCCATAGTTGCTCGAACAGTGATTATCTAATTACCAATGCCTTTTATGTCTCCAGGTTGCCATAGAGACGATTTATTAAAGCTCAACCGACCCAACGACCGTCTTGGCAGAAGTTTGACCAAGCTTGTCAATTTTAACCTCTTTGACAGCATCCATATTTGTGAATGCGACCACGATCGTCGTGCCCTTGCCGGCTTGTTTGACTTTGTCCCAATCGCAAACCGCAAGCAGATCGCCGGCATTTACGGTTTGACCTTCTTTTACTTTGACATCGAAAGGTTCGCCTTTCAATTCAACCGTATCAAGTCCCATGTGAACAAGCACTTCAAGTCCGCTGTCTGTCAACAATCCGACTGCGTGTTTTGTCGGAAAGACGTTCGTGACTTTGCCTGAAACCGGTGCGTAAACTTCTGAGCCGGTCGGATTAACAGCAAAACCGTCGCCCATCATTTTCTTGGAAAATACAGGGTCTTTGACGTCAGTAATCTTGATCGCTTCACCGTCAGCCACGCTGACAACGTTTTCTGTCACGCCTTTGTATTCAACGTGCTTTTCTTTAGAAGAAGCATTTCCCGAAACGTCAACTTTTGGAATTTCGACGCCGGAATCAAGCAGATCCTGGACGTCAGACTTCAAAACGTCCGCTTTAGGTCCATAGACTGCCTGAATACCATTGTCTTTGACGACGAGTCCCAAAGCTCCGGCATGTTTCCACGCGTTTTCATCACCGACTTTGGCAGCATCCCTGACCGTAACACGAAGTCGCGTCATGCAAGCATCAACGTCGACGATATTTTCGCGACCACCGAGCAAGTTGACAATCTTGACGATTTGTGAATTAGGATCTACTTTGCCGTCAGAAGTCGTAGCAGCACCGGTCGATTCGGACGAATCACTATCATTGTAGTTGCCGTTTCGACCAGGAGTTGCATAGTTGAACTTCTTGATCATGAAGTTTGCAATGAAGTACATGATTACGCCAAAGAGAATCGATACCCAAACGAAGTTCAGAATGTCACCCAAAAGTCCGGCTTTAATAGCCATTGGCGTTCTCGTCAAAAATTCGATATTGCCAAATGAGTGAACGCGCAAATGAACGAGATCGGCCATTGCAAATGCGCAACCTTGAACTATGGCATATACGAGGTAAAGCGGCATTGCGATGAACATGAACATATATTCAAGCGGTTCCGTAACACCTGTCAAGAAAACAGCAAGTGCGGCAGAAACGTACATTGACTTGTATTGTTCTTTTTTATCTGGATCAACGTTGCGGTACATTGCGTAGCAAAGACCCATCAATGTACCTGTAGCACCGATCATTTGCCCAACCTTGAAACGAGCAGGAGTCCAGTGAGTCAATACGTACTGATACTTCGCAATATGTCCTGCGCCATGCAAGTTAACCAAGTCGGTTGCCCATGCAAGCCAAAGAGGATCTTGACCAAACACCTGGTGACCGGCTTGAGCGCCAGAAAGAACCGTATACGTGCCGCCAAGCGACGTGTAGTTCATTGGAATCGTCAGCATATGGTGCAAGCCAAACGGAAGCAAGAGACGTTCCAATGTCCCATAAAGGAACGGTGCAAGGAAGCGTGCACTTTCCTTAGAGTTGGCAATCCATGTGCCGAAACCGTTGATTCCTGATTGAATAACCGGCCAAAATGCTGCCAAAAGCAATGCAACGATTGCAGAGCGGAAAATAACCACCATCGGAACGAAGCGCTTACCATTGAAAAATGACAAAGCATCCGGAAGCTTGCGGAAGTTGTAGTACTTGTTGTAAGCCGTCGCACCAACGAATCCGGCAATGATGCCGACGAAGACGCCCATGTTCAATGCGGGCGCTTCCAAAACATTGATGAAATAATCAGCTACGGCAATCTTCGTTCCGAAGATTGTATGTACGTAAGCATGACCATTCGAAATCATGTCGGTTGTAATTCCGTATACCGCACCCGTGATCTTGTTGAGGAAAATAAACGACAACCCGGCAGCAAAGGCGCCGCCAGCACGATCCTTGGCCCAACTTCCGCCGATTGCCAACGCAAAAAGCAAGTGCAGGTTGGTGATAACGCCCCAACCGATTTGTTCAATCACGCCACCGACAGTGACGAGAATTGCCGCATTCGGATTAATCATCGGAATTGTCTTGCCGATACTAATCATCAATCCGGCTGCAGGCATAACAGCGATAACGACCATCAGACATTTGCCGAATTTTTGCCAAAATTCGAAGCTGAAGATCTTTTTAACTGAATCCTTCATCTGTATTAAACCCCTTTAATAAAATAATTGCAATGTTCCAAACCAGTTACACAAGACAATCATTGTTTCCTATGCAACCGATTTCATCAACAACTCTTATTATATCCCTTTTGGCGGTTTTGTAAACCCTTTAATTATAATTTATTTAAAAAAATTACAAAAAATCAGTCTTCCTATGCATTCGTTTGCATCAAATCGGCATTTTCTTAAACTCCTTAAAACCAGGTTCAAAACGTCTGAAATTTTACGGACAACCGGCTGTTTTTGTCAATTTTGTCCGTAATCTCCATTTTCATCAATGTGTCCGTAAACGTCATTGATTTCGTCAAGTGCGCCCAAACCGTTTTCGACGATGAACAAAGGAACGCGATAACGATTCCAGTACTCGTTCAGAGTCATACGAAGACCGACAGGATCAATTTGCCAGCCCCAATCGCTTGCCTCAAGATAAGGGTTCAGTTCGCCCATGGCAAAATTGCCGCTGGCTTTTTCGACTTTTGAAACATCTGACGTCATGATCGACATATGGCAGCTGAAGCCTAAATAGTCGACCGTGCCTTTTTTGTTTTCGCCTCATCTTCAGGCTCCATGGAAAGTTCGATGCCATTTTCCTTGAAGTAGCGGTTCAGATATTCCGGATATTCTCCGCGAACATGAACGTCGGTAAAGAACGGGTTCGGCTCGTCCTGAAGCTGAGCGGTTCTGACGTCGCTCGGGTCAGAACATGGACAAAGCTATCTCCACCTTGAAGAAGAACATGACAGCCGTTCTTAACAGCGTCGAGTATGATTTCTCCAACGGTCCGGTTGAAGGAATAAACCGCAGAATCAAGAGTCTGAAACGCAGTTGCTTTGGATTCAG
>NZ_FOPI01000018.1 GCF_900113455.1 Ligilactobacillus ruminis DSM 20403 = NBRC 102161
CCTTTGCGAAGATCGGTCTTACCGCAAATGAGATAGATTTTCATATTATTTATATTTGGAAACATTTTGATCACGATACCAAAGATAGTTGTTCAAATTTTTGAGAATCTCTCTCGAAGCTCCGTTGTAGATTCGGATTTCAACATCTTCCGTAATAATTTTCGCAGCCATTTCCCTGACCGGTCGATATGTTTCTTTAGGGCTTAGGTCAACAAGGTTGACTTCCACGACGTCATCCAATTTCATATTTAAACCTCCGATATACTTGATGTTTAAAGCATACCAAGACATCGGAGGTTTATGAAGAACGCTTATTTAACGACCGCTTACTCCTGACCTAATCGATTTGCCTGCACGTTCTGACCGCATAAAAAAAGCCCCGCAACTGCGAGACTTGCAACAACAACCTTATTGATTTTTACCATCAGAAGATTCGCCACCTTTCGGAACAGATACAACGCCAAGAATCGTTAGAATAGTCAGTACTGTATTGATACAGTCCTGTGCTGATGCAATTTTTCCCGTCAAATCCAGTCCCATAATCTGAGCCAGTTGCTGTACTAACAACAAAATCGCAGAAACGAGCGCAACCAACACCGTCTTGTTAAGCGTACCATCTGCGTTGTACAATGCTTTCTTAATTTTATCAACCATTTTTTGATTCCTCCTTAAGATTCTTAATTTCCAAATCGTGCTCCTGCAGTTGCTTCAAACAACATGGATGATAATCAGATAAATCCCTCTTAAGCGAACGTATACTCAAACTCACCAATAATTTCCTTTCCTTTAGTTACCTGTTCATTTTGCATAATATCGAAATATGTCTTTGTTCTTACAGGGTTTTCATTTATGAACACATTGAATTTGCCTTTGTACGTTGAATTTTCTTTACCGACAATATTATCGATGGTAATTGAACCCATTGTAAGGTTTAGCACGGCATGAACGTTCTTAGGACTGTCGTTGTTAATTGTTACGACCGGTGGTTCTGTGCAAATGTAATTATTCATGGAAGCACCGGTTAAAATGTTATTTCTGACAGCCATTAAACCACCATTCGTTGCACGTTCAACTGTAACTGGCGATGAAGAAACACATTTAAACATATTACAAATATGAATTTTATTTTTGGTTATTTCAATAGTAACATATCTATCGAAAACGTGTTCACGCGTTTTTTCGCTTCTACACTCATCAATCATAAAGATTGTTAATCTTGAGAATTTCTTTGCGAGCGAACTATTCAATTCAACAGGCACACCGTCAGCGTATACCTTTATCATAGTAGTAGTGGATGAGCCATGAACACCGCTCAAGAAATCAGCGTCTCCACTAATCTTTATCGGTCCAATAATATCTGTACCTGCCGGAACAACAATTTCACTTCCATAATAAATTTTTCCTATATTCCAATTATGCATATCAGCGCTCTCGGAATCTGAATAAAATAACTTCATATTGTATTTACCAAAATGAATGTCATAGTCAGTATCCGAATGGTACTTTATGGACAAGTCCTTTTTCAAATCAATAGACGACGATGCAGGAAGAATGGTGTACCTGTTTGAGTAGGAGTCTGTTGTAAAATCTGAAATTTCTCCCTCAAATACCTGTAAAAATGGCTGTTTCGTTAATGCTGTCATAATAATCAAATAGGTTGTATCAGCAAGTGTTGTAACAGTTTCATGCTTAACATAAACGTCACCTCGAGTATAATCAAATACAGGTGTCAATGGCTTTTCAACTATATCACTTGGAGTGCAGTATGTTCCATTATAAAAAGCACATTTGAAATATCGGTATCCAGTTGACTCAGCACCCTTATCTTCTATTAGGATAGAATACTTTGTATTTGGCTTTACTCGGATAATTGCCAAAGAATTACAATTTTCATTTATAGAAACGTGTTGTTCATTCCCGTCACCATGTAACTTATAGCCAGTTATATAGTTACCGTTAAACAAGTTTAAGGTAGTTAATTTGTACACATCATTGAAAGCATCATTGAAAGAAGTAATGAAAGCATCATTGAAAATATCATTGAAAGAAGTAGTGAAAGCATCATTGAAAGAAGTAATGAAAGCATCATTGAAAGCAGAATTAAGCAAAAAACCGTCCCACTCCGACCAAGAAGTTGGATTGGTATTTGATTTTGCAAATCTTATCCATGCTTTTTTGTTAGTTCCGTCTAATTTACTATACTCATAAACCATTTGAACAATTCTTGTTTGTATTGCCCCACTTGTCATAACAACAAGAATCCCATTTTCTTTCATGTTTGGAGCATTTTGGAAATTAGTATCTATTTCATAAATACCATTTTTTGTTATTAAATCACAGTTTGTTTCTTCTATCTTACCTTTTTGTATAACGACCTTATTAACTAAATCTTCCTTTAGTTCACTCAACTGTTCCCTGACAGCTTCACCTGCATTGGGATATTCTTTTCCATCAGCACCAATTCTGATGTCTTGAAGTTCTGCATCACCTGTGGTTGAACCTTCTTTCATCTTGGACAGATTGTTGATTCTTCCCCTTTCAACTGCAACTTCAGTCTTGTCTGCCTTGACATTTTCAAGGTTTTCAATTTTTTTCCTTGCAATGAGGTCAGTTGTTCCTGCTTTTCCATCTTCATAGCAATCATGAATGCTATCATGGATTGCTTTTCTGACATCTTTCCCCCATACAGCAGATTCAATTTTCTTCAAATTTTCATTAATGTTTGACATTATCACCACTCCTTTTCTGTTCTAACGATTCAGCGTTCTGTTTGCGTTGTACAATGCATTAGTATCCTCCTTAAGCGCATGGATTTCGGTTTCATGCTCAACCAATTTGAGATCATGACGTCTCAGGCTGTCATTAATCTTGTCGATTTCAACTTCTTGCTTGTGGAAATTGGAATTCAGCGTCTTTAAATTGTCGTTAAGCTCATTTAGCGACATTCTAAGCGGCGATAATACGTCTGACATGCCCTTTTTAAGCAGCTTGCTCAACGCAGTCGTAACAACCCCTATTAGGGTAGCTAAGCTGAGGATTTCTCCCCAGCTCAGTCCCCATAACCCATGAATCAAACTATCAC
The DNA here is from genome assembly GCF_900113455.1 of Ligilactobacillus ruminis DSM 20403 = NBRC 102161. Taxonomy (GTDB): domain Bacteria; phylum Bacillota; class Bacilli; order Lactobacillales; family Lactobacillaceae; genus Ligilactobacillus; species Ligilactobacillus ruminis. The sequence continues at coordinate 3,083 of NZ_FOPI01000018.1, forward strand.
CTCAATCTTATTATCCTACCCGTCCTCCGCATACATAGCAATTAAGCCGTTACCGTATCTTCTGGGAACATCTTGACATAGTCAGACTTGGCATTCAGGACATTCTCAAACTCCTGTGAGAGCTTGTTGGCCAAATTGTGCAGCGCTTGCTCCTCATTATTTGCATGATTCTTATAATTCTGTACAGTCTGCCGGTCATCATACACGTCAGCAGACGTCTGTTCTGCAAGCATGGCCAACGATTCTCTCACGTCAACACCATACATTTTTTGGCGCAACCACTTGGCCAACGTTTTATTTGCCTCAGACACCTTGGATTGGTCAATAGGACTATCCGTGAGCATGATATGCGTTGGATCTCTATAATCGACTGTCATTAAATCACTCCTTAAACAAAAATTTGATTGTAACTGTAGCTGCAGTCCAGGATGGCACCATTGTACTTGTCCGTGTATTGCCATGCATCAGCTATTGCCGGCTTGGACGACGCACCCCAGCTGGCGACCCACTTGTATTTGGCATGACTGTCGAATCTACTGCCGAACCATGAAGCACTGGAATAGTCACAGGTATTCGTATAGCCGGCATCGGTCAGCACCTTGTAAAAGGCATCCACCTCAGCAGTCAACGCGGCCTTATCCTTAGTAAGCGACCCATCTTCGACGTCACACGAAACCACTGCGCTGGTCGGTATTCCCTTAGCTTTTAGTTTGCTCAAGAACCACTGTGCTTCAGCTTGCGCATCAGAAACGGATACGGCCAAGAAATAGTGAAATGCACCGATAAACTTCATTTTAGCCGTAATTCCACGGCTCTTTTGCTCATCGAATAGCGGATTGAGATATGCACTGCCTGTGGCAGACCCTTCCGTCAGCTTGATCATCAGGCCTTTGACACCTGACTGATACAAGTTGTCATACCATGACTGAGCCTGACTGCCGTTGTTCGATGACAAATCAATAAATTTGCTACCAGACGTCCAAGCCGGGGTATTGCCACCGCTGTTTTCAAGCTGTTTGACTCGTTCAGACAGTTTGGCATAATCGCTTGACATCTTGTTGTAATTGTCGGACAATTGTTGATTCTGCTTGGACAGATCAGAAATTTCCTTGTTGATCTTTGATTGACGCATTATCAATCTGTTGATCAGCGCCTTCTGCGCGTCGGTTTCTGACCGTTTCTGCAATCGATACGTATCCAAATCAATCGGATTATCGCTCAGCGTTAACGTTGAATTTGCCACGTCCAACAAATCAAGCGACATAGCAACGATTCTCTCCGTTGCATAAAGTCCCTCTAGTTGATTTACAATGCTGACATAACTCCCGCATTCAATCATACCGATAGTTTCTTTCAGGAAAGACAAATCGATATAACCGGCTTGAATCTGATATTTAATCGCCTTTTGAGCATTAAGAAAAGCCCTGCCTTTTGCAAGCAGAGCCTGTGGCGTTGTTACGTCTTCCCAGGTTTCGGTCTTGACGTGTATGCCAAACTGATCTATCAGTGCCTCATCACGCAGATAGTCACTGCCGTTGTTGACGCTTGCGATTGTTAAGTGCGGACTTGAAACGTCGGTACTGCCGTCATTGTTCTGACGTTCCTGAGTTGCGCCGAGCGGCTTAAGAACAGTAACAATCTCACTTGGATCAACAGTCCGTGAACTTGACACCATGTTATGTGCAAGCTCGATCCTCTGCGAACAATCGGAGGAGATTTCCGGCTCGTAGTCAAGCATTAGCTTGCCGTCCGCATTCCTGATCCTCATTTCTCCACCCAAGCGACTGATGAGCTTGTCTTGTATATTATCATACGTATCTTTGGTGTCATCAGCATATCGATACACGTTATCCGTTGAATTTGTCACCGTGACCGTTCCGAGCGTTATCTGCTTGTAGGACTCGACCTGCTTATTGTGCTCGGTTATGAGAGACTGCAGAAAGTCCTTTGGCGTCGTGTTATGGAACTCCCTCCACGGTTGTACGCTGTCGTGCAGGAACCCTTCCAAGCCCTCACACGTAGCTTGCTTTCCAACCGTACCCGAACTATCCATGCTATCCGTATACGTTAAAACTCGCCCTTCGAAAAGAGTCATATTCTTGTCCGGACGAGTTATTTTTACAAAGCACGTATAGGGCTCAATTTCCGTATACAAAGCATGTGTCGGGTCAATCGTGAAGCTGAACGTGTCATAAGATGAAGTGCTTTTCGATAGCACCGCAGAAACAAGCCTGTAGTTTGGGAAGATGTCCGAGTTGAGCACCTTCTCTTCACCATTCCAACCGTTTCTGATCGTAATGCGAAATCCCTTTGTCATAGCCATTCCTCCGTCCAGTCGAACCTGACGTGACCGGTCCCCTCCAGATTGACCGTGTTCTCACCCGGCATCAGCTCCAGATAAGGGTTGACATTGTCTCCGGCTTTAAGCGCAAAGACATGGTCATTGACTGATGCGGACATGGCAGAAGAACAATTTATTGTAAGTTTGGCACAATTCTGCCCTGTATTTATCAACAGAATGCTTTCATGACCCTTGACGTCAGCCTCGATATTGGAGGCGGCGTCAAGATCGAAGCAGAACGTGTCCCATACATCGTCATAGCAATGCTTGAGACGATAAGCATAACATTGGAATACGATCGTCACCTTGCAAAAGTCCCATCCTTCTTCGATTGTCGGTGCCGTTTGTACTTCTGCGAGAAACGCATAACCCGGCATCGCATCGTCCTTGAGCATAATTTTGCCGGTAGGTTTCATCAGCCAGTTCATCAGCTCGGTTAGCTTTATATTCATCAATGATAAATTATTTTGACCATACGGCAAGCGGCAAGGGAATGTAACCGTCCGCTCATCATAGGTATTGAGTCCATAGAGATTGCTTAGGTCAATGTAGCCAGTGCGATATGGAAGTTGTAACTGATATTTACGTTTAGCGGGTAAAGTAACTGATTTATCGTTCAGAATTACCAATTCAAATTCACTTGAATGCCTGCCGTTAAATTCAAATCCGTACGGTCTAGATTCTTGTGTCAATCGACATCCCCCTTCCTAGCATCGTATCTCTCCTATTCCTTTCAACTGATCCGTACTGTTCATAGCTGCGGGCAAAACTGGAGCCGTCGACTCTCAACTGTTTGTTGGCAATGGCGTCAAGCTTCTGCCCGATATCTGCCAGTTGCCTGTCAGCATTGCCCGAACTGAGAATGCGCAGCACTTCAATCTGTTCTTCGCTGGCACCGAATATCTTAGCCAGCATGGTCAGCATTGCGCTCAAAGTCTGTTCAAGTCTGTTGTTTGACTTCTCAGACTCAACATCGGCTTTGGATACTCCCTGATGATTGTCGGTGCGGGCAAAATAGTCCAATGATTTCTGCATGAGCTGATATGCTCTTGACCGTTTGGACAAATCCAGCGGAATGACCATCTCCGGAAGGTTTTGCTCGGCCATCTCATACACCCCGTGAGTGGAGACCAGGCCACCGTTAGCATATCCATGTCCTTTTCCTAATGCAGAAAGACTTGCGCCATATCGCGTGCGGGCATAGTTCAGTCCGGCAAGCATGTTGTCATATCCATTCCAGATATCCTTGTGTCCGGCAAGAGCGTATGCATTGAACGTGCTTCTCTTTGTCTGCATGAGACCGAGTGCCGGACCCGAACCGTCTCCGTCAGGGTCTGCTCCGGGCTGTTTAGCATGCGGATTGCCGCCGGATTCCGTATTGATTTGTCTGAGCACCTTGCTTACCATGGCGCCGCTTGTGGAGAGCCCCAACTTAGCCAGCGCCTTCTTGACATAGGGTTCCCATCTCTTTACACCAGACCCGCTTGGATTTGTGCCACTGTCATCATAACTCTTCAGCAGCTTCTTGAAGGCCTGTGTTACCGGATTTATCAGTGACTTTTTGGCCATGTTCCTTGTCTGATCCATCAATGTTGTGTGAGTGAAACTGAACGCCTGAACACTTGGCCAGTGACTGAATCCTCTGGCAATCCATTTAACCGGTTTCTTCAAGACGTCAAGCACGCTGTCGGCAATGTCCAGTGCCTTGTCCTTAATGCTTCCGATAAAGCCGGACAGTGAGAACGTACCCGTGGCATAGCCCGGAAGAGTGCCGGAATAACTGCCGGCCATCACTCTTGCTGTGTCACGTGCATTCAGCACCTGTTCGCCTTGATTGAGCGGCGCAACTTCAGCTCCGTGTCTTCCGACGATTCTGGCGGACTTGCTCCAGGGCGTATAGACCAGCTCGGGACCGGCTTCTCCGACCAGGGCAAGGCCGGTACGTGCAACACCACCGTTGGCATAGGAACTGATTCTTGCCGCCGGTCTGTATGAGCCGACATTTCCCTTGTACGACCCACCGAATGCGTGTACAACAGATGACCATGCATCAGACAGGAACTTCAAAGTGTTGTGAACAGCGGCACCCCAGGCATTATATGATTTGATGCCGTTGTTGCCTTCAGCTACAATATTCTGACTTACAGACTTGTTCTGCTTTCTGGCTTCATCTACAACTTGATTGTGCTTGGCCTTGGCGCTTCCGACAATCTTGTTCTTTGCCTCATTGGCAACGCTGACAGTAGTGTCACGCTCCGATTTGGCATTGGCGATATCCTTGTTCATCATATCCTTGGTGTAGCCTGGAATGTCCTTGTTCATTCTCCTGTACTGTTCCACTTTGCCTTTATACGTCTGTTGAGCTTTAGAAATGGTTTCTTTCCGCGTTCTTTCTGCGTGATTAATAATCTTGTTAGCTTCGTTAGCTGATTTATTGATTAACTCCTTAGCTTCTTGATCACTAATTTTTCCTTTGTCTTTGCGTAGTTTATCGAGAATTTCCTTCTGCTGCCTGGAACTTGTACCCATTTCCTTAGCAATCGACTTAGACAATGACTGCAGCTTGCTCAATCGCTCCTTATTGTACTTTTCAGTAATTTTTTCCTTTTCATTGGCCGTATTCCTGGCAATTTCAGCCTGTTCCTTCTTCTCAGAACGGGCAAGCTTCTCCCGTTTTGCCTTGAACTGCTCCTGTACCTTTCTTACGGCTTCCTCACCAGTGTAAGTTCTGCCCTTTATCTGGACATAACCGGATTCTCTGACCCCTTTGATAGTTTCAGCTTCATCCTTTGCCAGTTTCTCGCGTTTCTTGTTATAGGTGTACGTAATCCTGTTTACGTTGCCCTGCCCGTTGGCAGTGGCCTTTTTAAGGTCTTCGTTATACTTGTTTGTTGCCTTTATAAGGATGTCATATGTCTTCTTCTGACTGGACTGTCGTTTCTTGTCGGCATCATCGATTCCCTTGATGTACTCTTCATACTGTTTTTTGCTGATCTGGTGCTGCTTGTACATCTGCTCAACTGCACGTTTTTCAGCATCCGCCCTTTTTTGCGACTGCCTTTCAGCAGTACGAGCGACAGAGGCATAGAAACCTTCAAGCGTAGCCTTAGCTTTGTTCAAACTCTTATCATCAGACTGAACCGACATCTTGATTACCGACAGGTCCGCCTTGTCCATTGACTTCCGGATATCATCAGATACGCTCTTCTGCGCTTTGGTAAGTGAGCTCTTTTCAACCTTGACCTTGCCCACCTTGACCGTGGTCCCGTCATACATAGTGACATAGCCGGTTTCAGCAAACTGTTTCTGCTGCTCCTTTGCAGCTTTCTTAACTGCATTGTTGAGTCCTTTGACGATTTTCTGCGCTATGGACGTGCTGCCAAGCATATTCCCTATGGAAGAGCCTAAAGCTGCCCCCATGGGCCCGCCAGTGGCAAAACCAACACCCGCTCCGATAGCAGTGCCAGCAGCATTTGCAGCAGCTTTTACTTTGGAAGATTCAGAGCCTGTCTTGATGGCTTCGGAGATATCATTTTCTACATTGAATAATGCAATGGCTGCACCGGCAATCCCAATTAATTTAGTCCCAAATCTCGAAACAAATCCAGCAAGCTTGGCGCTCCTTCCGGCAGCAGCAACACTCTTCGTTACACCTTTTTCCACCGCACCAGATGTTGCAATTCCTTCTTCGACTCCTTCAGCTATTTTCGTGCTTTGAACTGGTTTTGACATTTTTTTCTCAGCACCTGCTGCAGAACTTCCAACACCGACATAGGAATTACTTGCGAGCGTCTTCGCCTCGGCAAGAGATTGATACTCAAGCGTGAGCGCCTTTACTTCTGCCTGCTCTTCTGCAACCTTAGACCCGAATCCGCCAAAAACGGTGGCCAGTTCCTTCAGCTTGAGCGTGAAATTTATAATTTTGTCAGCAACCCATATCTTGCCTAGTATAGTGGCTACATCGAGAATTACATCACGATACTTGAGTGCAATTTCAGCAACAGTCAACAGTTTTCTAGCAACGGACCCCACACCATCAGCCATGACCTTGACATCTTTCTGAAAATCCTTCTGCCCGAATAACTCTCCTAATTCCTTGGTTGCCTCAGTCATGTACGGAAGCAATTCAGCACCGAATTTGATTTCAAGATCTTCCCATGCCTTCTTAAATTTTTCATTGTTGGCCTGAGCAGTTTCCGAGTTCTTTTCCGACAGTGTCTGTACGTACTTGCCCTTGTCTGCTGCTTCCTGTGTCCTTTGAGTAAGTTCACCTAACCTTTGAGAATTCTCGGCAAGAATCATTCCCGCCTGTTGTCCAGTTGTTCCGAACAGACTGTTGAAAACGGCGTTCTTTTGAGTCTTGTCCATTGACTCGGTGTGCTTCTGCAACACTCCCATTATGTCCGTCATGGATTTGAGATTTCCGTTAGCGTCAACCATCTCTTCCTTTTTAATTCCAAGATTGTCAAGCACTGAGTTCTTCTTGCCGATTGCCTTAACGGCAGACACCAGTGAGTTGATAACTTGGCGCAGACCTGTACCCATTTGTTACCGCAGAGGCTCTTTATCCCCTGCTTCTGCATGTTTCCATGCAGTTCAGACTATATCTTCATCCCTTGCGGGAGCTTTGCCTTCGTGGAAATTTCCGCATGAAAAAAGCGAGCCTTCAGAGACTCGCTTGATTTTTAGCTTACTTTTTCTAGTCGTTACACCTTCCCGACGTTTCTGACGGGCTTGGCTCGGGATCAACATGTCACTTGAATAACCCACCGATAAACGAAATTACGCCGGAGACAGCAAGAAAAATGAATATTAATGCAAATTCAGCAGCTCTTTTAAAAATATCATCAATCGACGGTAAATCGCATATGCCCCAAATAAAGCCTGCGACTGAACCAATTACGCAGGCGACTACAAGAGCCGCCATTGTCTTACCATCGCCCTTCTTCCACTTGTACATGCTATCACCTCCGTAAAAACGTTTATCTATTTGAGATTATTATATCATGATTTAGCCTTCCCCGAATTAACAAAGTTGTTTTTCAAAGCAATTTCTCGCTAAGCGGCCAGTTTTACCAAAGCCTTGTCTGCTTCCAAACCATTATTACTCAAAACACCCATGGCACTTGCCGTTTCAGACAAACTGAATCCCGCCTGATGAGCTGTAGCCGATACATAAGACATCCCGATGCCTAGAGACTGGAACGATGTTGACGTAACGTCAGCAGAATAGGCCAAGGTGTTGACGGCCTTCTTGGTCTGCACCGTCATCTCCTTTGTAGAACTTAGTTGTTTACCGTTCTTGTCAACGGTCATTCCAAATCCTTCAAGAGTCTGCGACGCAACTTCGACGACATCGGAGAAATCATCCCCCGAAGCAATGGAACCTTGAAGTTCGGTGTTCATTGCACCAATTGCCTGTTTGCTTGTATAGCCGCGCTTGACAAGTTCCAGATAAGCGTCAGCGATATCTTTTTGAGACTTCCCGTATTTCAGTGAGTATTTCTCTCCGTCAGACTGCATGATTGCAACTGCTTTGGTTGCCTCGACGACGCTTTCCCCGCCCGTCACCAGGTTGTTTTTGATAACATTATATTGGCTGTTAAGTTCAGATGCTTTTTCTGCACCTTTGCTTAGAGAACTTGCAACTGCGGCAAATGCGGTCGTTCCAACCATTGCTGCGGTTTTAATTTCGTCAAATGACCTTTTAACTGACTCTTTTAATCGAGTACAACCATCGCTAAACCGATTTAATGATTGTGGCCACATTTTTGTAACCTGTATCTGTTTTCTGATTTCAGCCTCATTCTGCCTGTAGCTAAGGCTAAGATCTTCTACTTTAGCTTTCTGATTCTGATATTCACGAGATGTTTCACCGGAAGCCCTTGCCGTTTCCTGAAGAAGCAGTTTTTCCTGTTTCAACTGAATTTCAAGTGATTTCCGAACGCTTTCCAACCCTTTCAGCTTTGCCCTGGCGGCTTCATTTGTCCGTCCCTCGGTTTCAAGAGCATGAGCATATGAGGTGGTAATGTCCGTCACTCTCGACGTTGCGTTGCGGGCTTCGTCAGTCCTCTTAGTCAGCGTTTCAAGATTTCGTATTGCCTGAAGGCGAAGCTGATTCTCCTGAGAACTAATCTGGCGTGCCTTTTCCTGCTGGGCAGTCAAACTGTTAATTGCCCTTTTGGCAGCATTGATCTGGTTTTCGTATCTAAGCCACGCCTTCTGACCTTTATCGGTGTCAGTATTAAGCCCCGACTGTTCTTTTCTTAAACGTTCAATAAGCACATTCTGTGCCTTAATCGCATTCTCGGCATCCGTAACCTTATTGGCATATGCTGCCATTACGCCCTCGCCTGCTCGAATCTCTTCAAAGTTGGTGCGCATTGCATTCTTCAGTGCATAAGCTTCCTGCTTGATTGTTTGTAACTTACGGCCAACACCGCGGTCATCAAGGTCGATTGAAAATGTATAACCTTCGATTTTAGGCATTTAGCTCCCCCCTTTCATCAAAGATCTTGCAAACTCGCCGGCATCAACCACACGCTCTTCACGTGGCCGTGAAACCAGTGCCGTCTGCATGTCAGAATAAGAAGAATTATAGTAATCTTCCGGTAAAACACCGTTTTCAGTAAGCAGCTGCTTAGCCATGTAGTCAATATCATCGCTTAGCTGCCTTAACTGAAGATTCATTCTTCTTCTTGCTTTTTTGGGTCTTCAGTCACCTCATCACCGTCATCATTGAGCGACCCCATGTCAATGCCCAGAAACTGACGTGCCATCTCACGAAATACATCGTACTGGTCGGAGAACGAAGCCTCATCAAGCTTCTTTCGCTCCGTTTTGCTGAGCTCCAGCATGTCTTCCAGAATGTCCGGAACCTTATCGACAATGAAGTTCATCAAGGAGATTGGATTTTCATCCAGCTCAAGTAAATTGTCATTCCATTCGGTAAAATTCCTGATAAACTTCTTCACGTTTGCGTTTGAGTCAATCAGTTTCCAGTTCTTTTCAGGGAAGCCGAGAACGGTGCCATCAATCTTTACTACCTTTGCCATTTATTAAACATCCTTTCTGTAATTCGTCTCACATCTCTCGTCTCTGTCTGATCAACTAGTGTGATTCTGGAACTTGCGGTTGCTGAGTATCATCTTTGATGAATGTCTGTGCAGAGCCGAAAACCTCGTCAAACATCTTCTTCATGCTGAAATCCTTTGCGCCTTCATAGTAAATCTTGTATGTCTTGTTGCCAAGCGCGGGAGAAGCAAGCGCAGTAAATGTCATCTGCTCAGTTTCTCTAGTCTGAGCCGTGTCAGTGTTGGACTGAACATTCTGCTGAGTTTCGTTGAAAACACCACGAGGAAAGGCGAAATAGATTGCCTTGTTTTCGATTTCGTCGTGAGACGCAACGATAAGAGCACTCTCTACGGTATCATCAGTATCGACATAACCGCCATTCGAAAGCTTGCGACCAAGCAGTGCCTGCTTGACCGCAACGTTAATCTGGTTGTATGTCAGTGCTACGGACGGTGCAGACGGTGGATTACTTACATCCACAAGAGCGTCATTGCCGTAAACCTTTGTAACCGTGCCCGAAAGACCCGTGATGTTGGCGGTCGTTGCACCAAGGTTACCGTTCTTCTTCGATGTATCAATTTCGTAGACGCCGGTTTCAGAAATTCCGCCCTTGTCCACGCCGACGATGACGTTCCCGTCTTCGCCCTTGATTCCTACATAAGTTGTATATAAACCTACTACAGCCATTTTCAGACCTCCATTTTAATGTTGAACTTAAGTGTGTTAGTAATGTTCCTGCTATCCAGGCTCAAGACATGTCCAGCATCGGAGTAACAGTACACTCCGTTGTCTCTAAGTACCTTCTTCAAGCTCTGTTCCAGTGCGTTCATGTCTTTTTCATAATCTTTAGGATAGTAGAAATCAATCTGTATCCGTTTATTAGCATATAGAATATTGTCGTTGCCATAATCATCACCCATTCCCGGTTCTTCTGTAATCAGCACAATCACATCGGAACCTGCAGAATCGTCTACGTAGAACGTGCAGATATCATCTGACTTAAGACCCGGAATTGAATCAATGTTATCAGCAAGAATTCCATAAACATATGCGGCAGGTGTCATTTGTCACTCACCTTCCTTGCAAAGGCATCTTCCAGAGATTGCCTGATAGCTTCCTGTATTCTGTCCTTTGAGGCAGCCTCGGCCTCCTCCCAGAAATGCTTACCCGGAACGTGTTTGTGACTGTATCCGTTGCGGTCAGTCGCTATCCAGCCATCATTCTGGAAACGTGCAATATATCCACGCTTGGACTCATCCGAGTAGCCGACGTCAACACGTCCACTCGGCTCTGTAATGACGAGCACCGCATCTTGAATATGGGGTGTCCCGTCATGGTATATCCTGTCAGAGCGAGGTGTCTTCGCCTTAAGTTCTGCGGCAAAGATGTCAGCACCGGCCTTATTGGCACGTTTTCTGTCCTCCAGTGTCAGCCCTTCGGCCAATCTGGTAAGCACTCCTTCAAATGACTCTTCGTGACCGATTGAGTTAACACCGTTTGAGTTACCCATTCTTATCCACCTTCTTCAGCGTAATCAAGTCAAATCCGACCGGCGGAATACCGTCATCTTCCTTGATGTTCACAATGTCATAAACTTCTCCTTTGATCTGTACCTTGAACTTGTCGCTCAAGATATGGTTGTGACGAACGAAGATGACCATCGCTATGCTTTGGTCAATGCCGTGGTATGCAATGCTATCGGCCATTGACAGGGAATACTCTCCGTACCATACGGAGAAGTCGGGAACAAACCCCTGAATCGGACGTCCTGTGTTGGGATTTTTCCTGTCGGTTGCTCCCATATGCCCAAATGCGGCCTTACCCCTCATCCGGCTTGTATTGAGATTCTTCAAGTGCCGCCACCTCCCCGCGCATCTGTCCTATAAGCGAATTCATAGTTGCGTTGATTGTAGTAACCGAGCCTGTAAATGCTGTCATGCGATACATATAGTACGTTGACGCAAGCGCAAGAACGGCCGTGTCAAACCGCCCGTTGTTATCGTAATAGCTTGCGTCATCGGCCCCAACAGCATTCATGATGAATGACGAAGCGGCATCAAGATAGCCGGTCAGCAGTTCATCATCAACAGTATCATCAACTCGCAGTGAATCCTTCAATGTCTCTAAGCTAACCGCCATCTAAATCACCTTCTAATTGCCTGCAGAAGCAGCAAAGTTGGCGCTTTGGTCAGCAATTGCCTTGAATGACCCCGGAACAAACGCTTCGGCATCAGTTGAGGCGACATCAAAGCGGTCAATGACACGAATCTTGGTCGTATCCGTTTCGAACGCTCCACCACCGATATTAGTTGTCATAAGAGACATAGCCTGACGGTCAAAGAGTGTGACCGCCTGCTTGAGGTCACCGAAGTAGAGCGGGTGTGATCCAGTATTATCGGCAAGCCAACGGTCTGAAATCTCAATCACACGGTAGCCGTCAATTGTGTATTTGCCCGGTTCAGTGACGTCACGCTGCATAAGATAGTCACCCATTGCATTCTTGACCTTGCGCAGAGCGTTCATGCCGGAAGAGTTGGTCATGAAGACCGATGTTGCCTTGATGGCAGGGTCAACAGAGTTTTCAAGGTCAATGATGTCATCCCACTTGGCCAGTGTCGGCTTCTTCTCGAAAGCAGCAATCTTGGTGAGGATAGCCTGATTACGTGTTACGACAACCTTCTTGGCAATCCAGCCGGTCAGCCAGGCGAGAATGTTCTCTGCCGTGTCTGCAAGCAGCGTATTTGTGGCCGTAGTAATGCCGGCATAGCGCTTAATGACATACTTGACCGTTGTGAGCTTTGGATCGTCATTGTCTCCAATCTTCGCATCTTCCGTATCAATAGAGGCAAGCGGTGTAACGTCAGACCACTTTTCGTAGACACGGGAACCTGTGGCCGTACCGACATTCTCAACGTTGACGTAGTTCTGGAGTGCATCATACTGGCGGACCAGAGCGTGGATAGTCGTCTGCACGTCCTCCGGAATCGTCAATCCTGCAGCTGAACCGGACGTATCAACAGTGGAATCAACCTTATTGAACACCTTTGCGCCTGTAACCATATCCTTGAAATCTGATACGAACTTGTTCTTGAGTGTTTTCTCATCGGCAGTCAGCGGCTCCCTGTCCTCTGCCTTCATGTTTGCGACCTGTTCCGCTCGGGCGTCGGCATATGCCTCTTCTGCCGCGTCCCGAACTACAACAGCCTTTGACAACTCATCCTTGACGGCCTTGAGTTCGTCTGCAGAATGCGAATCTGCATCCTTCTTCAAGTCAAGAATGAGGTCGGCGCGCTTATCTTCGAGCTCCTGTACCTTTGCGCCGGCTTCATCGAAGGCCAGCTTCAATTCGTTAACGTTCATTACGTGCATTGCTTTACTTCCTTTCTACTAAAAAAGCAGGTCAATCTTGGCCTGCAGCTTCTTCTTTCCAACAATTTCCGCGTCTCTATTTTCAGCAGTTTTTTTCTGCTTTTCATAGGCTTCTGCGCTTGCCATGGCCTTCTTCCATCTGTCCACAACGGCTCGGCTGACCTGTGGATAACCGATAGAGTTAAGTACGGGCTCTCTTGACCTGCCAAAATCCATGACGTCATCAGCAAAACCGTAGTCGACCGCCTGATTTGCAGTAAGCCACGTCTCCTTGGCCATCATGTTTGACAATTCCGACTTGTCGAGCCCTGTTTTGGCAACATATGCATTCATGATTGAATCATCAATTCCTTCAAGAAATTCTGACGTATGAGCCATATCATCAGCGTTGCCGTCAGCAATCGTCCACGCTTTGTGAATCATGACCTGCGCCGTAGGACTGATATGCACTACATCACCGGCCATTGCGATGACTGACGCAGCTGACGCAGCAAGACCCTGAATGTTAACCGTAACCTTGCCCGAATGCTGTGACAGCAGCGTGTAAATCTCTGACGCGGCAAACACGTCACCACCGTTCGAATTGATGTTGACCTCAACTTCATCGGCACCGTCAAGCAGAGTAGAGACCTTGCCAGGATATACCGCATCCCATCCTATCCAGTCATAGAACTTACCTGTATCGTTATCAACAATATCCGCCTTGACTTCAATTACTGTCATTGTCTTCACCTCCCTTCGAGATTCCCGAGTATTCAGGCATGTCTTCCGGGAAGTAGCCGGATTTCTGCAGAATGTATCGTGCCTGGTTGCCGTCAATGGCGTTGGTCTTGACCATCTCGGAAATCTTTGTTGCATAGCCATCACCCAGCGGATCAACAGCAGGGCGCAAATCAGCAGTGAACCGACAGTTCAGCTTGTTGTTCAACTCTCCGAGAATCGTCCCCATGTAGCGGTTAAGAGCGTTCGTGTACATTCCCTTGATTTGGTCAAGTGATGACTGCTGATCGCCCTGTCCGTTCAGATAACTGTCCGGTATCCCGTATACCTTGGCAATCTGATTAGCCGTCCAGTCAGTCTGATTGAGCAGTGCCGACACATCGGACTTGATTTCAAGCGGCTTGTAGTCTTCAAGGTCATCAAGCACCACGGGGCCATAATTAGATGACTCCTGCTGTGCCATAAAACGCCTTGACCGAGCGGCTTTCTGTTTCTCATTAAGCAGGCCGCCCTTCTTGATGGTCAGAATGCCTGGCGATACTATTGCCTGTTTAAGCGCAGTCAATGTCAGATTCGTGTTGGCCTTCTTGATTGCCATCTCCGAAGACAGCGATGCAAGCGGAGAAATGCCAGTCTTGCCGCCGTTTCTGCTGATAAGCCGGAAGTGCAGCATGTCAGACTGGGGAATCGAGTTGACAATTCCGATTCCCGGCTCGTCAAACGTGACGTTATAGACAAGCGAAGAGCCGTCATCCAGTTCGAAAACGTCAACCTGTGACGGTCTGAGATACTCCCACCTCAAGTCAACCCCGTTTCTGTTGCGCCATCGGTATACATAGGCTTCTCCGCCTAGTAGTAGCTGCAGGAAAACAGACTTCCAGAACAGATGGCCATTGGACATTGTAGTTGGATTGTCAATCATACCCTGCATTCTAGATGCTGACGCACGTATTCTAGATGTTGCTAGGTCTCCCGAAATGAGGTTGACGATTGCGAAGACATCGGAATTATGCAGTGCTTCACGTGCTGAAACGTATACGCTCTCTGTTTTGCATCTCAAGAAATCCGTTACTGTATACTCATCTGAATCGGGAACGGACATCAGATTGAAAATCGGCATTGTTAATCACCCCCTTTGCCGGCAACAGCCTCACTCAAAAGTCCTAGAATAATGCATGCAAAACCTGTGGCAAAGATTCCCGCAGTTGCGTTCAGCCGAAAAAAGCCCCATACGAAAAAGACGATTGCCGCCACGTAGAAAATGACGTCAATCGCCTTCCAGATAAGCTTAAGAATGATGATTACCACCCCCTTAGATAGTGTCACTGTCCTCACTGTTGAACCAGTCGAGAACGTCCTGCTCCGTCATCAAGTCAACTTGATTGCTCTTGTCGTTTGCTATACCGAAATCTTCGAAGTGATACATCGCCTGGTACATTGCGTCTATGATTGCGTCAACAACGTCAATCTTGAGCGTTGCCTTCGCCTTGTCGACCTGTATTCCGACCTTGTCTTCGTACAACTGTGCATTTATCAGTGCTTTCTCCATGATTTTGTCATCAAAACGGGTCAATGATCCTTCAACAAACAGTTTCTGCAGAAACTTCGTCGGGTCCTTCAGTTCGCCTGTTCTCTGACGTACTGCCTGTAGTGGATAACTGGTGTTATACTCCAGACGTTTGATAAATTCATTGACACCCATCGCATCATAGCCGAAGAACACGACCTTCAACCGGTGCTCGGAAACAAAATCAACGAGCCAGTTAAAGACCTGCTCAGTGCTGATAAGCCCCTGTTCATGAGCCGTGATTGTACAGTAGCCCTTCTTAGCCAGTTCTCTGTAGGCGATACCGTCCTGTTTCTCCTTTGCTTCGATAGATCCTGCCCTTTGCCATGGTATGAACGAGTGCTGAATGACATGCCACTTTCGCCCTGTCTTGTCAGCGTAAGGAATGACGAAGGCCAAAGCGGTGTTGTCGGACGACATGGAGTAGTCAAATCCTAAGTACGCGTCCATTCCGTCATAGTCGAATTTGTCAATGACTGCACTTTCGATGTCACTGAGTTTTAAAAAACTGTTTGCTGCTTCTTGAAGCCACAGATTAAGGTTTTTGTTCTGAAAATCCGAGATGGTGCCGGACAGCATGTCACTGTCGCGTTTGTCTCTCAAGCCGGACAACAGCACATCATGTTGATCAGGAAGATACAGAAGCGGGTTAGACTTGACCCATGTTTCTTCCTTGAACGTCTCATCCAAATCATCCTGTGCCCAAATCAGGCCAAGATAACTGTCGGCTTCACGGTTCCAGTCCTGTTCCATTGCCTGCTGCAGCATTTTCTGATCATCATGAAACGGAACGGACGGGTCCGGATATGAAGTGGAAATCTGAATGAATTGCTTGTTCTTGATTTTGACTTGGCCTGAAATGATTTTTGAGACCTTTTCACGCGACTTTATTTCGCCAATTTCGTCAACGATAGCTGTAGTAAAGTGGTATGAGTCAAACTGTCCCGATTCAAACGATATTGCGCGCAGAACATTATTTGTCTTTTTCTGCACGGTCTGGTCTGACTGAGTGGACAGCTCAGTTTCTTCAGCCAGCGATTTAAATGGCTCTTTTGCGGTTATCTTCCTCAGCATGGATTTGATATAACCGTACAACTTATTTGTCTGCTTGAAGTTGATCGACGCCACCAGATAGTCCTGATTGAACAGCCCGATGCTCTCAATCAGGTATGAGTAACACATCAGAATCGCCATCAAATACGTCTTGCCCTGGCCACGTGCCACGGAAACAATTGCCCGCGTGAACCTCTTGCCCCCTTCCTTGTTACGCCATCCGAACAGCATTGAAAAGATGAATTCCTGCCAGTGCATCAACTTTGTCGGCTCTTCTGTATCAACATTAGGACAGATTGACGCAAACTTCAGCAGTTTAGACGCATGGCTTGGACTGTATTCATAAGGGAAATCAGCTTGTCCCTGACGCTGAAGGTCTCGCAGATGGCGGAATGCAGCAAGCTTAATCAGATATCCGGTTACAATCTTCCCGTCAAGAACGTCAAATGCGTACTTAGTGCCTTCATCAGTGTACTTGCGACGCTCAGCGTCAAAATTGTTTTTCCTGTATTCGCCAATGACGTCATGAGACTGTGTCATATCGATTTTGTTCATTTCACCACCCCCTATTACAGGAATTCCTTGAGTGCATCCGTTGCTGATTTAGCGTCACTCTTTGTCGCAATGGACATTAGTTCCTGTCTGGCCTTAGGCGACAGTCCCAGTTGTCCACCGACCATTGTAAGCTGATTATTGGCGTCCTTGAGCGTCATAACCGCCGGATTCTTCTTGTACCCGGTGAAATCCTTACCGATAATTTCGCCCATCTGGTCCTGTAACGTCTTGTACATTGGTGTTTGAATGCCATTTTCCTTGATATCCTCATAGGCAACCCTGTAAATCTCGTACTGTGTGCAATACTGCTCAACCAAACTGGTATCTACTCTTTCAACACGTCCGGTTGCTTCGAGGAACGGCACAATTTTGCGCCAGCATTCCTTGGCCAGAACCCCCAGATAACTAGGCGGAGTTCTGGAAACTTTGCCGTCATTCTGCAGATAATATGGCTTAGTTGCCACAACTTTCACCTCTCTTTCTCCGGGATAGCCCCCCTTTTAAAAATTTCAAAAAATTCGCGCGACGTAAGACGTGGGCACTGTGTGTAGCTCTTCTCACGGCGCATGAGGGCGGGGGGATTAACAAATAAAACAGATTAAGTGTAATCATACTCACAATGATTAGGAATGCTTAGGAAGCCTCTCACGGCTTTTCAGCAACTCCCGTAATAACTTCAAATCCGTTACCTTGCCGACCTGCTTCAATTCATTCTGCGAACCAGTCCCGTAATAGTCCCGTTCCCATCTGCTCTTGATCATATGACAGTTTCTGCAGCATGCTGTAAGGTTGTCTGCATCAGTCATCATGCTCTTGTCATACTCAATCGGCACAATATGATCAACGATTCCTGCATTGAATGCTCCACAGTATCCACATACATAATGATCTCGTTCAAGTACATAGTGTCTCAATGAACGCCATTGTCTTGTATGATAGAATTTATTCTGCTCTGCCTTGACATCATCCCTCACACGCGTTGTCCGGTTGTACTCCCGGTTATGTCTTTTGGCATGCATCTCATTTCTGACGCCCCACTGTTTCCTCCTGGCTAGATATTCTGCTTCATACTGACTATGCTCGTTACAGTAATGATCAGGGTATGCTACCATCGCATGGCAACCAGTATAACGACAACGTCTATATCTACCCATCGTCAATCACACTTTCAAGATATACAAGCATTGTTTTGGAATCAACCTCATACCGTTGCTTTAATGATCTAAGCCCTTCTGCAACGAGTTCAAACACCTCATCGCCTGTCATTCCATCTGTGGCGCCGACAACAACTTTATTATCTTCGCGGTTGATTACCACACGTCTAAATACAGTGTCTTTCAAAATTTTCTTCCTTTCTCTGCTGCAAAAAAGGCCAGCCGTTAAGACTGACCTCCTGAATTCATTCATCAAGTTTCCTTAGTTGTTCTCTCATTCTGCTGTTGTCAACAACAAGCTCGTTAATCTTGATTGTTATGTCCAACAAATCCCTGTCAACGTATAAGTTGTGATTTACATCCCTGTTATATTTGATGAGCTTGTTCAATGCTTCCAGAGCTCTTGATTCAGTAGCTTCCAATCTAATCACCTCGTATGATTTCTTTCGCAAACCCAACCGTAATCACTTGGAATCATATGTTTCAAAATTCCGTCAACTTCAAAACAATAACTACAATACGGAACGTGTTCCCCTTCTACCCAGTACATTCTTCCATCATCACTGATATGGCCGCGTTCTCTGAGATTCAATTTTTCATTGAGTCTGTTTTCAAGTTCAATATTCTCAACAACAAGTTCGTTGATTACCTTGGCCATTTCGGTTGCCTTCGCAATGAGTTCAGCGTCCCTGAACTTTCTGACAAGCTCCGTAACATCTCTTACCAGTTGAGATATATCACTGTAATTTACCATCAAGCTTATCCTCTATCATCTGTTTAAGTTCAAGCAGGTCCTTTTCGTCAGCATAGTTTCTGACATACGACTTTGCCATGGATCTGTACTGATACTTTCTTGACTTCTCCTTGTTCTTTTCGTTCCACTTTTTGTTTGCTTTCTTCTTTGCATCTGACAATTCTGACATAACGGTCACTCCTGTCCCGACTGCCGAACCTTCGATACTATCATCATACTACCTAAGATATCTGCAAAGTGTATGATGTTAGTCTCGCATTTGTCCGGTAATCGTCTAATTTTCAATTACGATTGTCTTAAACACCCATAGTATCACTGCTAACACAATTGCCACAGCAGCTGAGATATAATATTTCTTTTCCTGCTTATTCATGATATTATGATATGGGGAAACAGGTAAGGCTGATAACCAACCTTACCTGCCAAACTATTTATTTATAAGAGCGTCAACAATGTCTTTGATGATTTCAAGCAATACCGTAATCGGTGCGGCCCATGCGCCAATTGCAACGTACCTTGAAATCTTAACCTTGTTGAGCTCTTTTTGTTTGGCTTTCCTTCCCAAATCTTTCACCTCCTTACAATTATATAATACACCTTTTAAGGTGTATTGTCAATGATTTTCAAGCATTTTTTTGTTAAAAATATAAAAAAACAAGGCTTGTCGCCTTGCTTATTAATAACATTCTATAATCGTTCTATTTGTACACGTGCAGATCAGGGCACCCTTTCTGCATCTCAAAACAGTCGGCGAACTCGTTGAATGCCTTGTCCCTAAGCTTGTAGTACGTTGCACGCTCGCAATACATTGTATCAATGACTTGCCAGTTCTGAAGGCCTTGCACGTATCGTGCCTTGAAGATGTAGTATGACGTCTGAGAGCAGTGACTGAACGCCTGAGATACCCCGGTGATTATGTCCCGCGCTGCAATGTATCTAATCATCTTCCTTTCGGTGTTGTTCACGCTGTCATCACGCACAATGGGCATGTTGCTAATGACTGGCGACGCAAGGCTGGCCGGACTTGCATTCGCGATTCTGAGAATGCGTGGCAGCTTCTTGTCC
Organism: Ligilactobacillus ruminis DSM 20403 = NBRC 102161; assembly: GCF_900113455.1. Classification (GTDB taxonomy): domain Bacteria; phylum Bacillota; class Bacilli; order Lactobacillales; family Lactobacillaceae; genus Ligilactobacillus; species Ligilactobacillus ruminis. The sequence goes on from NZ_FOPI01000018.1 coordinate 22,735, forward strand.
AGGAACTCCTTCACATTCCTTGCGGTTGCTTTGTAGTCAATGTTGTCAATTTCAATCAATAAATCGTCCACAACGCCACTCCCTTTTTGATATAATTAGATTGCCATATCATTTTAGAGAGTCGGCTTTAAGGACCGGCTTTTTTTATTAGATTCTGATTCGTGCCATCTGGTCAAGACCCCGAGAATTAATCTCTTCAAACGTCCACGTACCAGACTTATCGTGAGGGATGCCATTCTCAATCCTGGTCATCAACTGTCCGTTCTCGCCTCTGACATACCACATTCGCCTGGTATCAGTAACTCTCACGGCATACCGTCGCTCGCTGCCTTAACTTTTTCGCCTTATTTCCCAGTCGCCATGCACAAAAGTTCTCCCGTTTCTTGTCCATTCTGACAAAGCACAGTGGGGCAATCCAAAAGCACGCTCGGCGGCTGACAGGGTTTTGAATTCCACTTGCTCGCCTGTTGAGCGATTGACGCATAACACTTTGACATCGAGTCTTCGGACATTGGGATGCATTTTGTAATAGAACTCCCTTAAACCGTACTTTCCACTGATTTTCCCAACCGCGGCCGAAGATAGCCCTGTTACCATCGCTATTTCTACGTAAGTGTACCCGTTTTCTATCATGTTTCTGAGCGTTGCAGCTCCTGGGTTCTTTCCTCTTTTACTCTTCTTGTTGGCTTTTGAACTTGATCGTTTTCGCTCTTCCAAAAGAATCTGCACTGCTTCGTCATCGGCGTAATCTTCTATATGATCGAACGCTTGCGCACCGTATTTTTCCTCGACCCAGTTTACCGCTTCTACAAATTTCATCCGAGATCACCCTCCCACTCCACGTTTAAGAATTTTGCGAAGTCATCAGTTTTAGGAATCTCCAAAATGTTGGAAAATGCCAGAAAATTGTAGTTGTCACTCTTTACGTAAAATGCCCGTTTGGCTTTCCTGCTTAAGGAATCGCATTGGATAACCACCGCATTTATGCCTCTGATGGATGCATTGAATAGCAGAAATGGAATTGCTCTATCTGACAGTTCTTCAAGATGATACCAATACGCTTGTGGATCATATGTGAAAATACTAGACGTTAGAATGTCATTGGCCATAGTGTCTTTTCTTTTGTGTGCAAACGCCGGATCTTCTTTAGCATTATAGACCCAACGGGCTATCATCATTCCTCCGGTACCTGCTGCCATCTCATAATAATCAGTCTGCCCTGGTTCAGAAACAATCGAATTTGCCAGTTTAGCAACTGAATTAGGTGTAAAATCTTGCTTCTTCGCCTTCCGCTCGGCTTGTTCAGTTTCAAAGTATTCGTGGAACCAGTCATAATCAAGATTAGTATCAATTTTTAGAAAATTTCCAAACAGCTCTTCGCGTTCTTCTTTCTTAAGCAGAATTTCCATCAGCCTTTCAGGTGCCTTGAATGCATCGTCAATCCCTAGTAAATCGTTTACGGTTTTGACATCAAATTTAACCATCATCTCACCCCTCATAAACTCGCAATTTTCTGTGCTATTTCTTTGCTATCTCGTGCTCTTTCCGTTTCCAGTCGGTGAATATACACCGCTCTTGTGACAGAATCATCTGCATGCCCTAGCCGCTCTGCTACCGCCATACTACTAATCCCTTGCGACACCAAATAAGTTGCGTGCTCGTGCCTCAGCCCGTGTAGCGTTACCTCGGGCACCCCAGCTTTTTGACACGATCTTTTTAGCCAATTGTTAAGTGTAGAGTTATACTGAAACCCCTTTATTTTATAGAAAATACTCTCGTCCTGATCAGCACCCTTTGCATTTTTCCACAGCATATACAGCACGGCGTCATCTACAACGATCGTTCTAACCGAGTACTTGTTTTTGGTTGGTACAAAAGACCTCGTTCCTTCCCGATGTTTTTTATAGTCAAGGGTTTTGTTGATAGTGACTGTCTTTTTGTCAAAGTCGACATCGTTAAGCGTGATGCCTAGTGCCTCAGCAAATCTCAGCCCAGTTTTCAACAATATCAGAAAAAAGTTCGCCTCAGATGTATTCTCGTGTTTAAGCTCTTTGACCAATTTTTGCATGTCTTCGATTTCCATAAATTTTGGCTTTTTGACGCCCGGAGGCTTTCCCCTTGGGATTTTTGCGTCAAAGGTAACGTCACGCTTTAATAGCCCGTCTGCGTTGTATGCTCGTTTAAGCGCCCACGACAATTGATGATGGAAGTCAATAACCGTTGCTTTTTCTCTCGTTTCCGCGTACTTGTTCAAGATTTGCTGGTAGTCGTCTGCCGTCATTTTCTCCAAAGACAAGCCCGGCCAATTATCGGCCACAAATCGGCAGTTGGACAGATATTTGCCATATGTCTGTTCGCGGACCTGGTCCTTTTTGTACGTTTCGATTTCCTTTAAAAAGTAATCCACAAGCAGCATTCAATCACCCCCCTCCTACTTATTATCTGAACCTCCCGGTTGCGATAATATGCTTCCTACGCCCTAGATTCCATTCCTTAATCCAGTATTTGACTCGACTGACGGTCATTCCTAATTCCGCACCTATGGTGGCATCGGTGGCTCCGTGATTAATCAAGGATTTCAGCTCAGCTTTCTTCTGCTCAACTAACTTGCGATAGGGATCTGATTTGATGAGATTGTACATGCCATGCGCAAGCCAGTATCTTTCTGACAAACCATACTTCCTGACGATCTTGCTTGCCGCTTCGGGAGTGGAGACGATTGCCTCTCCAATCTCGGCATAAGTCATTCCCTTATCAACCATTTTCTCGATTTTTTCGCGTGGCGGACGTGCACAGCGCAAATCTGCACCAGTTTTATTCGCATGTATATCGTCCTTTTTCTTCCTGACCTTCCGAACCATTTCAACAGCCTTGCAAAGATCCGGATCATTAATTGCATTCAAGTTGTCAAATGCACTCCAGCCATATCTTTCCACAATCATCGTAACCGCTTTTCCAAACTTCAATCCCATCGTCTCACCTCACAAGCCAGTTGCATATCAGAAACATCAGCATGCACCAGACAAGAAACACCAAAGACAACAGACACCCGTACTTATTCATGTCATTCATTACTGTTCCTCCAGTTCGTCCAGGAATTCCTGCATGCGCTTGATGTTGGTGTTGATCCAGAGCCTTGTATCGGCGGTTATCTGCCCCGAATTCTCGTATTCCTTCACTGCCTGTTCAACCCAGCTTTCCAGATGGCCAAGGCAGCTGGCCTCACGTGCAACTGGATTGTCAAATCCGTATTTTGTCTTGTGATTTCTGCAATAATCCTTCAATGTTTTTTTCAAAATTACATCTCCTTTGTAATTTCCCGCCTTGAAACAGGCTCAAATTTCAATTTTTCATATTTTTCCAAAACTCAATGGCCCGTGCTTCATCCCTCCCAAGGGGCGCGCGCCAATGCGTTAGCTTTGACGCGCGCCCTTCAGGCTAGCCCTACTTGCTATTTATCAGCAAATAGATTAAAATGAGAATCAAAATGATTTGTTCCAAGGTTGTCACCTCCTTTAGCATCGCAAAATCACAGCTTGCTGTGATAAGATGCGTTAAAAGGAGGTGGCAACCTTTTTTGGTTCTCAGCAAAAGGGGCTAGCCTGAAAAAGTTATTGGGGGATGCTTCTATTCATCTTCCATTTCCTGTACGTAACCAATCCGCTTAGCATTGACATACCCTTTGCATTCAATCGTGTGCCCACTAACCGGTTTGATTTCATCAAACGGGATGAACGCTGCATTCTCAAAATCCTTCTGATCGTTTGAATACAGGTACAGGAAATCAGCTTCGTCATCATAACCGCTTCTGTCGTCGTGAATCATCAGCGGGTCGTCCAGGTAAATTCTCCACTTTGTCATTCATTCAAACCTCTCTTCCACAAATGCGTGTATTTTCTTCTTTGAGCCGTTTTGTTCCTTCCGCGTCTGTTTACTCGTCCATCGTCTGGACTCTTCTCCATGGCTTTCCTGTGAGCCACAATGATATCTCTGTTCAAACGTGCAAGCAAGTCATGCTCTAATTTGGAGCTTGTAAGTCCGTAGTCTCTTGTGATGCGCATCTAAGCGCCTCCTTCTCTGCTTCTTCAGCAGTTTCAGCTTTGACCAACTTGTTTGTGATGACCTTGCCGATTTTAATGGTCACTAAGTAGTTTTTCATCTTCTTTCCTCCTTCCAATGCGCCGGCGGAGGACTCGAACCTCCTCATCATGAGATGGACCGTTTCCGGCACACTTGAGCCTGATTATCCGTACGTTACAACTAATTTCTTAAAGGAGTTATGCCTAGCAACGGCTAGCCAACCAATTATCGACTCAAGAACAATCAGTCGGCTATGCACGCGTTACGCTTTGAGCGCTGACCATGATGCCCGCGTGCTATCTATGACCCGATTTGCGCTACACTTCAGGTTTTCAATTGTGAGTATCCAAACCCGTCAATGCTTGCGTTCTCAAAGTCAAAGACTAATATCTTTTTTTTCGCCCCGGAGCATATAGGGGCGATGGACCCTGCAGGGCTCGAACCTGCGACCGGACGGTTATGAGCCGTCTGCTCTGCCGACTGAGCTAAGGGTCCGTGCCCATGGCAAATGCAGTGTTTGGTTTGCCATGGTGTGATTATCTGATAATGTCCTGCCAGTCATAATCGATGTTGACCATCGGCACTGGCTTGACTTTTTTCGTAGTGCCCAGAATGGCGACATTGAAGTAGTTCTTACGCATGACAACCACTTCAACCGGAACACCGTACTTTCTCGCAAACAACGAGAACTTGAGCTTGGACTTAGGGTCTATGGCATACTCGGTATATCCGTTCTTGACGTCATATACATGCTTGATTGAGCCGTTCTTGTCATACACCACGAAATCGCTCTTATATACCGTCTGACGAAGCTTGACTAATTCCAGAGGGAATGTCTCAAGCAACGTAAATCGTTCCTGTGTGGTAAACTGGTAGCCGCTCGGCTTAAGATAAAGCTGATAGAAGCTTGCTTCCTTCATCGAATCAAATTTAAGACCGTCGATGACAACCTTTTTTCCAAAGTGTGAAGCCGCATGCGTTCTTCTGTACATAACAATCTCCTATCCGTAAAGTTGATTCTTGAGAGCTTCGATATCTGACAAGGTTTCGCTCATGTTAATGCCTGCGTTCTGCTTGTTCGCCAAGTCATCGAAGTTCTCCATCGTTTTCTGATTTCCTGGTTTAGCGTGTTTTGATTTAGATGTTCTGTTGTTTTTGTGCTCTGCCTCCAGTGCTTCCGCATCAGCAAGTGTGCGTGCTTTTCCTTCCCACTGCCGAAGTACCCCACAGACGAACTTCCAATTTCTAACGTTTTTCGCAAGCGCAATCTGCATAGCCTTGATTATGATTCCACCAGGCTCTTCAGACTGGCTGCTCCACTCGTCGTACGTATGTCTCAATTCTTCCGCCATGTAGCTGTTAAGCAGGCCGAAGTTGGTCTTATAAAAGTCGACTACTTTGGCGAAGCCGCCGCAGCCGGTTGTCTGTTTCTGCTGATCCTCTATGTTAACTAAACTAGTATCAACGACTGCGTTTTCGTTTAAGTTAGTATTGTTTTGGTTAGTACTTGTTAGTGTTCGATTATCCAATGTAGGATAATCCAATGTAGGTTTATCCAACTTTGGAAAATCGAACATAGGCTGTTCAGACAAAATCCACTTGCTTTCACGAAGAATTCCTTTATCATCCCTGTTTCGATATCGTTTAAGATATCCGTGCTCTTCTAACTCCTTTAGCCCCGCTCTGAGCGAAGCCCTTCCGTCAGTAGAATGCTTCAGAACCTCAACTTCGTAGAAATCCCATGAATCACTTTGGGACCACAAATAAGCAAACAAACCCTTTGCCTTCCAACTCAGTTGGGTGTTATTAAGCACGCCGTTATTGATGATTGTGAATCCGCTGCGCTTCATCTTCTCCACTCTCATGACTATCTCTCCTTCCTTTCCGATTCGGGCATCCCACCCGTCCGGTGTCATACGGCCACTGCCCAAGCTTCCTTACTCAACTTCAATATCCGCAGCACTTGTGAACGCCGTGATTTGCTTCGTCGCCCTGCAGTACTCGCAATGACCGCACCGCTCCGGTTCAGCCCTGCCGGCAATCAGGTCAGCTATATGATCCTGATGTTCCTTGACGTCTTCCAAAGCCTCCTTGAGATACTCCTGATCCTGTTCGGAATTGAAACTGAAAGCGTCATGGTCGCATGGTGTCTGCTTTGACACCGCGAAGATGAACGGCTGGCACTCAACGCCAAACGTCTGCTTGATGAGCTCGGTGTATACCGCCATCTGAATGTAATATCCGTATGCCTTGATGAACGGCACCTTGCGACGCTCATCCTTGTCCCAGAACCCCTTGTGAATGTCTGCCGTGGTCTTGATGTCGCAGAAGTACTGCTTGTCAAGATTGAGACTGTCGATTTTACCCTTCCACTGATGGCCGAAGATATCTCCAGTCACAATCACTTCCTTTTCGCCGACACTGTACAGGTTATTGAACACCTGATCAGCCTCCAGACACTTAATCATGTTGTCGCCGACCTTGTACGGAGCACGAAGCGCACCGCTTTTGGTCATCATTGCGTCCTTGTTTTTCTCGATAAATGCAGAGTGACTGGTCTCGCTCTCAAAGTAGCTGTGCACGTAGTTCCCTACGAGCAGAGCGGTAGGATCCATGACGGGCATGTATTCCCCGTTCAGCTTGGCCAGCGCAAACGCCTCGCACCGCCTGAAGTCCTTGTAGAGCGACGTACTCATGTAGTCAAAGCTTGTCGCGTTATCGTAGTAGTTTTCCGCTGTAAGTTCCATTTTTCATTCTCCTTTTGAGTATTCTTCTGCCGGATTGAACAAATCTACCGGGCGCGGTTCGCGTTGGAATTCTTCCGTTTCCTGTTGCTGAACGTGTTCCGGATCCATCGCCTGTGCAATCAGGGCGTCAGCCTTGTTCTTGGCCTTGCTGTTTTCGGTCGCCTGCACCTGCTTCTTTGTCTGCTGCATCTGCATTTGTCCGTCGTCATCTTCCGTGTAGAGCGCCCCGAGAGTTTCCGGGAACGCTTCACGCAGGGCATTCACGATGGCCGTCTTCCGGATCATCGTTGCCGGCATGGTCTTCCAGGTTGACTGACCTTTGGAAAATTCACTAAGCGAAATCTCAACCCTGACGGGAATATCCCTGTCTTTGCGGTACACCTCACACCAGCCGCCGACAAGCTGATCAAAGTCCGGTACTGTAAAGGCACCGTTGCGGAACTCAACCCCGTTGTTATTCACAACAATTACGCCCGCTTTAAGGCCGTTGTACTGAGGATGAGACTCAGCACGTTTCATGAAGGCCTCTTTCGACGTGATAAGCTGTGCGGGCTTATCTCCGAATTTGACAATGAAGGCCTCATTCAGGAACGGATTAAGATGCTGAAACTTACACAGGTTAAGGAACATCGCAATTTCCTGTCCGGTAACTTCTTTGGAATTGCCGCGGACAAGATAGTCCCTCACGATGCTTGGAGAAAGTGTCACGTCATCGCCGTTTGCCTTGAATGTAATGCTTCTTTGTGTTTGTTGCTTCTGCAATTGATTCATTTCCATTTTTATTTCCTCCCAAAGTGTGCTATACTTAGCACGTGTTAATTCTGTACCGCCCTTATATCGGGCGGTTTTTTAGTATCCTAACTTGTCCAGTTCTTCGAGCATGTCCCACAGGTCCTGCCTTACCGGTTCCCATTTCCGCCAGTCTTTATAAGTCAGCTCATCCAAGGCACAAAGCAAGCTATACGGTTTCTTGGCTTGCTTCACGAAGGCCTTAACAATTTCCTCCGGTTCTTTAGGCTGTTCGACTCCCGTCCTAGGGTCAATCATCAGACAGGCATCTTTCTTGTATTCCATTTACTCACCTCCCTTCAGTGCAGCTTCAAACAGATGCAAAGAGCGTCTGTCCAGTCTTTCAAGGCTGTCCATCAACTCGGACCTGTTCCACGCCGTATCAAGTGACTGTTCAAGTGACCAGTCATCATCTGGCACAATATCGCCCACGGTGTACTGCTTGAGGATTCTGTTCCTCGTCTGTTTAACTCCTGCTAAAACGTTCATTTTTTGTTCCTCCTTTTAAATACTAGATAAGGCGTTCATAGGCCTTACATAAATCACCCAACGCCGCTATAATCCGCGCTTCTTCCAACGGTTCGTGCGGTGCTTTCAATTCATCAACTAACACGCTGATTAAGTTCAGCGTTTCTACTTTCAAACTCATAATAATTCCTCCTGCTGGTGTTATAATTGACCCATCTCCTTGTAGAAAGGAGGTGAGATCATATGTCTCAAATTTCTAACGAGCAATTAGCCCATGATTTAGCCGTTGCGGTTGTCTCTGCACAACTTTCCAAGGAAGATAACGTATCTGCAGGCATTTCAGTTATCAGTAAGTACGAAGAAGCCTACGATACTCTCCTCGGTTTACTCAATAGGACTAGATAAGCCGTTTATATGAAAGTGATTGAGAATTAGTTTTTCAACCACTTGTAGAGCCTGATTAGAATTGCCTTTTTAATCAGGCTTTTTGTCCCTTCAGTTTCCTGAAGAAGCAAAACCTTTGTTTTTGCTTCTTCATCTCGAAGTCGCATTTCGTTGTCGGTATGTTCAAATCCAAATGGGTCCTTTGCATTCATTTCTTGTTTCTCCTTTTCCTTATAGTTTCAATTACTTCGATTTTCTTAAACACCTTTTCAAGCATTTCGTCTCCGTACGTTTTTTTTGTGATGTCTACCAGCTTTTTGGCATCCTCACCGCGAGCTTGCGTTTCTAGGATACAAAACGCTGCAATGTAAGCTAGCAACTCTTTTACTGCATCGGGATCATTGACATGTGAAGTTACAGCGGCAATGAGCCATGCACTATTTTCTGTTTTCCATTTCGTATTACTAGCCATGGCAAGCAACAAACCCATGGTACTGGCAGGCACCATGACGGCCTTTTCCCCTTTTATTTCCATTTTTATTACTCCTATTCGCAAATTTTTTCTTCCCAGTCAATTTTCGGGAAGAATTCCTTATACCACTTCTTAGCCCCGGTAGACAGGATTACAGTTCCTGTTCTCCCGCCACTTCCCTCCTTTAAGGTGCACCAGCTTTTGATTTCGCTGATGTTGGGCTTGAGGAGGCATTCTTTAATCCATGTGACATTCTTTGGGATATCCAACTCCCGTTTGAAATCAGCGACGGACCACGTTTTGACCTCTTCAGCCTGCCGCTTCAGGTCTTCATAATCGACCCGATTGACCAAAACCATGTCCTTTGGAATAGTTATGGTCACTTCAGCTTTCAGATTCTGCATGCCAATCCCTCCTCTCCGACAAACTTGTTTACGAAATATACTTGCCCTTTGCCTGTAACCTTAGGCGTCTTGGTAATCGTTACATGGCCATCGCTATGAGTAATGGCGTTTTCCTTGATCTTGAACAGTCCCAGTTCCATCGCCCGCTGAGTCGGCATGTTATAGCTGGTACCTTTTTTGCTGATGAGATAACCGTTATCTCTCAGCCATCTGAACATTCTGTTCTGCCCCATCGATACTCCATTCTGATGCAGAATCTTGGCCAGCTCGCCAACAAGAATCGGTGTGTCGCTCGTTGACACTGCATCAGCAAACAGCGCCTTAGGCTTCATCTGCTCAATTTGAATATCCTTCCGCTTGAGTTGTTCAGCGGCTTGTTGAAGTAAATCAGCAAGCGACCCTTTATCAGTCACGATTGAAGCCGCTTTCGCATCCGTCATGTATGCTCCGTGCTTACGAATTGCAGGAAGCACCTCCGACGTGACCCAGTGTTTGAATTTCTTGGCATCCGGTAATTTGCTTGATAAAATCAAGCTGTAAAGACCCGACTCATTGATAATTGTGGTTTGTTGTGTTCCTCCAAGGGTGTAACATTTCGTTACCCCCTTATCTTCACTGTCTACATGATCAGCAATAGCCTTGCGACTGTTTGAGTACCCTAGCACTTCTGCTACATCTTTTCCGACAAAATAAGGTTCCCCTTCGATTGTCAAGGCTCTGATTTGTCGGCCTTCAAAACTAAAATTCTTTAATTCATTCATTTAAAACATCCTTTCTAGGAAAGCTTAAAATCAGAGATGATTTTTAATATCACCCTATTCACTTTCGGCAAATCCGTGTTTCAATTCATTCAATACGGTTAAACCGTGTTATGTTTAAAAAATTAATATCGGCATAGCCGATATTATAAAGCCTCTGAATTCTATCGATTTCAACAACATTTGGAAAAGACAATCCTCTTTCCCATTTGCTCAAGGTTCCAGGATTAACCCCAAGCTCTTTTGCAGCGTCTTTTTGGGTCATTCCCTTGGCAACGCGAAGAACCCGCAATGTAGGCCGATTATCAATTGTCACTTGCTATTCTCCTTCCTAGAATAATTTAAGTGCCAAATCAATTAGATTCAGCAATGCTATACCTATCAGCAATCCTAAGGTAATTTTATCTTTTGTCTCTCTTTTCATGTTGAATAAGGGGTCCTGTCAAGGTATACTAAAGCCTGGGGGATTTCTCCCCTGACTTTAGTATTTGTTTTAGAAGAACCAAGAATGAATCTTGTCAATCACTTCCAGAATGAATGTTCCGACCGTTATTCGAAACACCCATTCTTTTTGACATTTTTCTTTCTCCTGGTTCTTTTTTTCTGTCCTTTTCAAGAACCGTATCCTCCTTTCTAAGTTATTAAGGTCTCAATCAACCTTACAAATATAGTTTAACACGGTTTAACCGTGTTGTAAATACTAAAACCGTGTTTTTTTTACTTTTTCCGTGTTTTTTTGCCTAAAACACGCTTATAATGGTATTGAGAAATACAATAAGGTGGCGAAGAAACATGAGTGCAAGTAAAGAAGTGATGGCTGCTAATATCCAATCTGAACTGGACAAGCGGGGGCTTAATGCTAAAGATTTTGCCGCTACTTTAGGGTTCAAATACTCAACAGTTTTAGACTGGTTACATGCTAAGACATATCCAAGAATCGACAAAATAGACAAGATGGCTGAATACTTTGGGATTGATAAATCAGATCTAGTAGAGTCTAGAAAAAATAAGGATAAAAAGCCCTCCAATGTCGAGTTGTCCGATGATGACGTAATTATGACATGGCGAGGTAAGCCGTTGTCTGATGAAGACAGAGAGCTAATTAGACGGATCATGAACGGGAAATAGTGAAGTGTTGAGGTGATTAAATTTTGGATACAAATGAAGTACACACATTGATTAACGCACTGAAAAGTATTGTTGATGAGAATAATGGTATTATCACTATTCCTGATTATGGGACATACGGAATTCTGAATTTAAAAGGCACGAATTATAACTTTTACTTTGACTTAAACAGGCAGGGACACCGATCACCTAAGTGTACGTTTCAGCTCAGGGAGACAAAGCACAAATCTGATGTTTTGCTAAGAGTGGATTTATTCGGCCGCCCTCATATAAATCCTATTGGCAACTATAAATATTCAGGTCAAGAAATTCCTTGCCCTCATATCCATTTAGCTGATTATAAAGATTTCGGAATTTCTGTTGCAATACCATTGTCAGACCCTTTAGCAAGTATTAAACTTGGGAAAAGTGGAACGGATGATCTCGTCGATTGCTTAAAAAAAGTTTTACACAGAATAAATGCTGCTAATTATAAGTATTTTAGATATAACGAAAATAAAAACTTAGAAATTTAAAAAAGAAAAGGAGGTAACCAAGCATGGAATCAGAAATATTAACAATACAAAAACTAAAAGATGAATACTTCAAGTGGGCTACAGAAAAAATCCAATTCTCCGAACTAGATGGCTGCATTGAAATTAGCACGCCGTTTGTTGATATGTATAATGACCGGATAACAATTTACATTGTAAAAATCAAAAATGGGTATTGCCTGACAGACGATGGTTACACCCTTGACGAGTTAAGCATGCTTGGTATTAAGTTTTCAGGTAAGTATTCTAAAAGGAGAAAAACTTTCGATAGAATCTTAAGAAACTTCGGCGTTAAGCAATCAAACAACGAATTAACAATAGATATTTCTTCCTTGGAACAATATCCAGGCGCACAATTAAGACTCGTTCAATGCATAATCAAAGTGTGTGATCTTCTTCAAACATCAAGAGAAAAAGTTGCCGATTTATTTTATGATGATGTAGCAAACTTTTTCCTGGATAACGGAGTGCAATTCAGTTCCGATGCTAGTTTTATTGGGAAAACTGGAAATCCAAACAGTTTTAACTTCTTAGTGGGAAAAAGTAAAAAGAAAAAAGAACAGGCCATTCAAATGGTAAACAACCCCTCTACCACAGCATACACTTCTCCGCTTCTCAGTATTATTGATGTTCGTGAATTAAGGCCAGATACAGAATTCTATGTCTTGGCTAATAATGAAACAAACACTATATCGGATAAGTTTTTAGCGGCATTTTCGAACTACAATATCGTTGTTCTCCTTTGGTCGGAAAAAATGGAATGGTTGTCTAAATTTCAAGTAGTTGCTTAGGTAAAGATGCAATCGAAAGAAATATATCCCCTGGGCCTACTTAAGTTTAAAACGAAACGAGATGGTACTGTGAATGAATTGACTCAATGGCTACTTAATTTTGCATTCAGCCATGGAATAGGATATACGCTGACTGGAGAGCTGCCACCTGATGTTCCTTCATGCGCAATTCCCGCCAGACAGGCAATAATTATCAATACCAACTACGAAAAAAAGGAACACATCCCTTTCATCATTGCGCATGAGATAGGTCATGTTCTCAATGGTGATTCTGGCACGTGCTACTACTCAACATATGCTGCCAGGAGCAAGTATGAAGCAGCAGCCAACAGGTTTGCAATCGGCTTGATCAGACGCTATGCAGAATCTAAAGGCGACAGCTCTTGCAGCTACATAAAGTTTGCCGAGACTTGGTGCATCCCTTCTGACCTATACGAGAACGTCAAGGAAGAATTCAACAGATATTGAGAAAAAACAAGGAGATGCCTACAAGCTTGAAAATGAGCTTCACAGATATTTCGACAAGTATAAAACAAGGTCAACAATCATAAAGAATTCTATAAGGTATCTATTTCTGAAATTAAGAAGAAACTTGCAGAATACAAAGAATTAACCGTTGACTTCAACGAGGAAGCTGATGCCGAAGAATATAGACGCAGCTTGGAATTAGCTGCTGAAGAGTTAGTAATAATATAAAATTTTATCGGATATTATATTTGTCAGACTTAGATAATATCTTAGATTTAAATGATTATGACCAATGATTCTATGTTATTAAAAGATAATCTCAAAATAGTTTTAGGAGTTATTTTATATGTGGATAAATAAATTAACTTTACATGATTATAGAGCCTTCAAAGAAGAATGTACTATAGAATTAGGTAAGAATATCACTGTTATAGCTGGTATGAACGGGATAGGCAAGTCTACTATTTTAGCTGTCTTGACTAATGTCGGCGAGTTAACAGGACAAAAGACTATAAATGGTTCAATTTTTCGTGGCGATTTTGCTGATATTATCATGTATGATGAAAAATTTGATACAGCCGGCGATAAAGCTAGCGTTTATTTTAGTGATTTACCTGCAAACCTAGAAAAATATAAAGCGGCAAAGAAAATTAATTTTAGAGCTAGTAGGCATAAAGCTTCGAAAAAAGAAGTTAAGTACAAAAAAATAAGTGATTCTAACTATTATTCTAAAATAAGTAAAGAAATCAATTATGTAAGATATAGACTTATTCCTAAAAGATCAAATAGTAGTACTGCCAAAGTAATATGGCCATCATTATATTTAGGTTTATCTAGACTAGCGCCCATTGGAGAATATGATTCAGCAAATACTAAAAATATTCCTAAAAGTATCTCTGATGAAATCTTAGCAGTACATTCAGAAATCTTATCTGAAGAGCTTGAATTAGATACTACTACTATGTTAAACGTCGACGTTGGAACTAAACATGCGAAAGCAACTATCAATTCTCAAAATTATGGATATGCTTCAAATTCAAATGGTCAAGATAATACTGGTCAAATCATAGAAAGTGTCCTATCATTTCAAATTTTAAAAGACAAGCTAGGAGATGACTATATTGGTGGTATTTTGGCAATAGATGAGTTAGATGCAAGCCTACATCCAGCTGCTCAAAATAGGCTTTTTGATTGGTTACTAAAAAAATCATTGTCTTTAAATCTACAAATAGTTTTTACAACTCATAGCCTTACTTTACTTGAACATATAAGCGATTCACGCTTTAAAAACGAAGATGTTATTGTTAATTATTTACGTTGTTTTACTCCCGGTAGCATAAAAGTCACCAAAAATCCAATTAAACAATTCTATAGGTATGATCTCCAAGAAACTTATTCAAAAATCCTTTCCGAGTCTCAACACGTTTCGGTCTATACTGAAGATGAAGTATCTAGAATGTTTTTAAAGAAAATTATATCAATGATGAAAATGGAAAAGGATTTTTCTAATATGAAGTTTTTTGATTTTAATATCAGTTGTAACTCTTTAATAGCATTAGCTGATGAAGATTATAGAACTTTCGAAACACATTTATTTATACTTGATCCTGATTTAAGTTTAGAAAATGATGATTCAAGTTTAAAAGAATATATTAGTAAGAGAAGTATTGTCAATTTTAAAGTTAATCAACTAATATCAAATGTTTTTGTCTTACCAGGAAATACTTCCATAGAAAAGATGATATGGGAATATGTAAACAACCTAGATAGTAATCATAAACTATTTGACGACATTTATCTTAGCAATTCAGGTATTAATCCAAAGACCATTAAAAATATGAATAACGGACAGGATACTGACAAGAACTTTTATAAACATTGGTTTACAGATAACAGTATCTACATTGACTATTTTATGAAATATTGGATTAATGATCATGAGGCCGAAGTAAAGAAATTCTGTAGCATCTTAAAGAAGTCATATGATAGAATTATTAATAGTTTAGGAGATAATAGTTAATTGTGATTTCTGTTATTTCTCTGAGAGGTGATGAATATGCCAGTAACGAAGTCCCCATTGCGTTATCCAGGAGGGAAAACACAGTTAGCAAGTTACGTAAAGCACTTATTGGATATTAATAATACACATAAAACATATATCGAGCCCTTTGCTGGTGGCTTTGGTGTAGCACTTGAATTACTGTTTGATGGTTCCGTTGAAGAAGTAGTTCTTAACGATTATGATTCTTCAATTTTTGCTATTTGGAATTCAATTCTCAATAATTATGATGATTTTAAGAACTTGCTTATTAATACTCCCATAACCATCAACGAATGGCATAGGCAACAACAAATACATTTAAAATTTAAAAATAATCCCACCTCTGTAGAAAACGGCTTTGCAACCTTCTATCTAAACAGAACTAACCGAAGCGGCATTATTAAGGCCGGTCCTATTGGTGGTTTAAATCAAGCAGGCAAATATAAATTAGACTGTCGTTTTAACAAAGAAAGCTTGCTTAAAAAAATTGAAAACATTCATGATTTCAAAGAAAAAATCCATATTTATAATTTAGATGCCAATGAGTTTATTGCTAATAATTTGAAACAGTATGACCATCATAGTACATTTATCTTTTATGATCCCCCATACTTTAAACAAGGTCAAAATTTGTATCTGTCTTTTGTAGACCGAAATGACCATTCAATATTAGCTAATAACATTCTAAAGTTCAGTAATAATTACAAATGGATAACAACCTATGATTTAGAGGAGGATATAAGGCATTTATATTCACCTTATGTTAAAGCTTATAAGTATAGTCTAAATTACTCGGCCGGAAAAAAACGTAAATCAGAAGAGTATCTTTTTGCCAATAATAATACATTAGTCGATTCATTTGATAAGGTTAACCTCTTGCAAATCTAGTATTAAACCCGTCGATTTTGACGGGTTTAAAAATACGTCTAAGGGAACATAAGTTTTTATTTATGAAGGAGGAATTATCATGGCATCTATAACTAAATTAAACGATAAATGGAGAGTTCGTGTGTCTTGGTATGATTCCACTGGAACAAGACGATTCAAATCTAAAGCTGGATTTTCCACGAAAGCTGAAGCTAGCCGATGGGCCAGATCCATGGAGATAAAAAAAGACGATTCGACAATCACCGATAAATCTGTATCGTTCGCGCAGTATTTTGACGAATGGTTCCGAACATACAAAGAAAACAAAATATCTTACATCACGGCCGGTAAATATAGGGTAATTCAATCTAAACTCGCCGAGTTTTATGGTTCTAGGAAAATTGATGAAATTACACGCAGAGATTACCAGAGGTTTATCAATGAGTACGGAGCTTACCACGCCCCTGAATCTGTCAAGAAGACCAACTCCATCATCAGATCGTGTGTCAAGTCCGCTATTCTTGACGACCTGATCACTAAGGATTTTACACAGAACGTTGAACTGGTATGGAATTCTGACAGAGAACACAAAGTCGATTATCTTAATGTTGATGAAATAAACAAGTTGGCTGCATACCTTGAAAGTAAGTTAGACCCAAGATATACCAGCTACTATATGATTTATACAGCTATCATGACCGGAATGAGGTTACAGGAAATAGCAGCGCTGACATGGGACGATATCAATTTCAACTGGAAGACGATTGACATCAATAAAGCCTGGGATTTTGTGATGAAGAAGTATATCCCAACCAAGACCGAATCATCAGCCAGAATCATCAGGGTTAACAGCAAGCTGCTTGATATCATCGCTCAGCTAAAATTCAATCACTCCGAAATGGTATTCTGTAATGCTTCTGGAACTATACCTACATCGGCAGGGTGCAACAAAACGCTTCGGAAGTCTTTGCAGCAGTTAGGCATAAATAAGCCAAGCTATCACTTCCATGCTCTTAGACATAGCCACGTTGCCCTGCTCTTATACAAAGGTGTGGATATATACGCCATCAGCAAGAGACTAGGCCATTCTGATTTGACAACAACTACTCGCAGATATGCGTACTTAATCGATGAACTGAGACAAAAAGCGGATGACGACATCGAAAATATCCTTAATAATGTTGGAATCGAGACAAGCCATCGGATAGCAGAATAGTATCAAATTTTGAACCTTGGTGACACTTTGGTGACATTTTTCCTTATAAACGTTGATATATCAATATATATCAAGCCGGTAAGTGGCTTTCTTATAACATTTTATAATGATTTATGATTTTAAAACACCGTTAAGTCGGTGTTTTATTTTTTTATGATTATCTGTGATTGTTTAAAGTGTTGTCTTGTTGTCCGTAACCTTGGGGATGGATTTTTCTTAAGAATTTTTATGCAACATTATGAATACAAGACTCTGTCAAAATGCAGAGCCTTTATTTTTTGCACAAAAAAATACCCCCGAAAAACGGGGGTGCTCTGGTTCTGGCGCAGTTGCCAAACTGGTCAGCTGCTGTCAGGACCTGCCTGGGTATTTTCACACAACGTTATAATGCATCAATAACTAAGCCGGTGTCCAACAAAAAGAGCCTCATCTAAAGCTCTTCTTTCATTAATTCAATTTCTTGAATAATAGCTCTAGTTTCTAATACCAAAGCATATTTTTCCATAGCCTCTAATTGTTCTTCTAACAATTCATCCTTACAACTTAGCTTAAATTCTAGCTTATCTGCTTTAGCTAATACAATCATTCGACGTAACTTACTAATTCTAGTTGTTAATTCTAAATATTCTTGTTTCATTCTTGATTTGTAATCATTCATTTTAATTCTCCTTATAAAAAAGACGGCTATTGCTAGTCGTCTAATACTAATCCTTTATTTTCAAACTTTTTGTACACATCAATGTACAATTCGTTTTTATCTCCGTTATATGTTAATTCATAATACATACCATCAAACAATGTAGTTGATAATAAAGCTTTATTACTTTGTAAAACCTTAGTTAACCAAACTACATAAACATCATCTGAACTAATCTGTTTACCATCTGTTTTATCTAAATGATCATTAGTATATTTAACCACTTCATTTTTACATATATCTATAAATTTTCCATTATCCATAATTTCCTCCAAAAATAAAAAGCACCCACATTATTTATGTGAATGCTTAAGCTTTGTAAAAGTTAACAATTTGACCTACATTTATTTTATCAGTTTTGTCTACTACAAATGTATTTCTATCTGAAATAGGTACACCTGTAATAGTATATGTTTCACCATTAATTTTTGCTTTATCGCCAATCCATATTTCTTCAGGCAATTCTTCGTTAGTGATTAAAACTGTGCTTTTAGGAGCTGAAAACTTATTAATAATTTCTATTTTTTTCATTTTTCAATCTCTCCTTCCAGTATTGCAAATTAGCCTTAGTTTCTAAAATTTCTTCTTTAGGTATATTATATAAATTTTTTACTGATAATAAATAATTTTGGGCTTCAATTTCAGCCTTATATCTAGAAACATTTGTTAAATCTATCTTGCCATCTCTAAATTGCTTAACATGATAAAGTTCTTCTAAAACTTCACTTATAGTTGGCTTGTTTTTTAATGCTATAAGATCTTCACTTAGTACAATGGCATTTGCCCCTTTCTTTTTTAAATAAGCTTCTGCTTCAGCGTCCTGCCAAACCTTGCCACCGTTCTTTCTGAATTCAGCTATTAGTTTACGTTGTTTTTCTTTATTAATGGTAACTCGCTTTTCAGTATTTTTCTTTCTCTTTAATCTAGCTACTTCAACATTACTCTTTTCATCTTTCCAGTATGCAGACAGTGCGCACCGGCAGTTCGGATGCGCAGGCAGTGTAGGCACGTCCTTGACGCGATATACACACCATCGTTATGCCTGGCATACTCTGCACACGTCGGACACGCCTTTGGCTCTGCAGTCCACTGACACCGCTCAACGCCGTAGTGGTTAAAGGGCATAAAAAAAGACGGTTGGCCCGTCTTGAATACTATTTGCTACTTGTCATCTTCGTTATCTTTGTCATTCGTTTTTGCAGGTCTCAGTTCTTCCGGCAAGTCTTCATCTTTTAATTCCTTACCGTATAGCTCGCTCAAAAACTTTTTTGCCATCTTCTTATACTCTTCTGAGTGCTTAAGGGGTTTAAGGTTCATTACAGTTTCAAAATCAGCGTCATGCCATCTTCTGTCAGAATGAGGTTTCTTATTCATTTTCTACCACCTCTATAATCGGAACTGATTTATTATTTGAACGTTCCTCTAAGTAGTATTTTAGACTTTATAATGATGATTTTCTGGCAAATAAAACTTCCTTTTCTCCGGTTTCATCATACTTTCCTAATACATCCCCCCTATTGCAATTTTTTGATTTCGTATTATCTTTTTAAAGTTCCTTACACAATCTCTGTACTCACGAAACAAAATAAGTCTCAATAGACTTATTAATCAATTTGGAGCTCCAATTCTCTAAGATCGAGTGATTAAGAACTCTCTTCAAACTTACTACACCAGAAACCGATAAGACTATTCACCACCGTTTCATGATAAAATTGTCAAATTAATTTTTTACAAAAAAACAGACTTAGTTGTTACTTTATTTCTTTAATATTACGTAATTATTAAAAATGGGATTTTAAGATGAAAAAACACTGACAAAATACTTAAAATGAATTATATTATATTCGTGACATTCAAGTCACGACAGGAATATTTATAAGGGGGCATTATCATGACTCAAAACGAAGATGAAGCAACGAAAGAATTGCTTCGACGATTTAAGGAGTACCATTGCGAGGACTCATTGGCAGAGCTGTTTGCAAAATACAAGCCGTTGGTTATTAGGGCGATCAATTCGTTTCATTTCAGAACTTTGGATCGGGACGATTTGCTTCAAGAGGCTTATATTATCTGTTGCTCTACGGCTCTCAGCTACAATCAGACAACGACGAAAGCAACTTACGGCTGCTATTTCAAGGCTAGCCTGTATAATCGGCTGACGACGTTGAAGCGTGAAGAAACGGCTAATAAACGCATGGGAAACGTGCTGGCAGTTCCGCTCGATTCAATCTGCGGCGATGACGATTCATTTATCTCTGAAAATACTTTCAGCGAACTTGAAGCCAAAATTGCGCTTGAGCAGGTAATGGCCAAAATGCCCAGGCAAATTAACGTCTTTGGAAAGTAGCGTTTTGGTTGATTGGCTGAATACGATCTCAGTTAAAGAAACAGCAAGAAATTTAGGGATTTCCGATCAAAAGACGTATAATGCCTTGAACCGCTGCCGTAAGAAACTGTCCTCGCTTGTGGACTGGTAGCTTTTAGCTTCCTGCATCGAATAATGCTAAAGGAGTCTTGAAGAAATTTAAGGCTCTTTTTGTTTGCTGAAAAATTCAGAGTTGATTGAGCCTTTTAATTTTTGATTTCACTTTGCATCACATCCCAAAATTTTCGTAACAAAAAAGCAATCAGGACCAAACCTCTTAAGTCCTGATTGCCAAATGATGTTAATGTCTTATGCCGAACATGTCGCTTATTCGGCATGGGCAGCCGCTTTGCAAGCCTCATTGACTTTTTCAGCTGCCATGCGCCCTTCGTGGATGCCCCAAATTACAAGGCTCGGTCCACGGCGAGCATCGCCTGCGACGTAAACTTTTTCGTCATTTGTCGTATAATCGTCGTTAACCTCAGTTACGCCGAATTCATCCAAGAATTGCTTTTGTGCTCCCGTAAAGCCCATTGCCAAAAGCACAAGATCAACCGGATGCTTTTCTTCAGTTCCCGGAACGGGCTTGAAGAGTTGCGCATGACATGTCGTCACGCTTGAAACGTGCCCATCGACGCCTTCAAACCCAACTGCCGTGGTTTCATACTGAGTCAAGACGCCTTCAAATAATTCGTTGGCTTCTTCTTGACCGTATCCCGTCTTGGCAACGCGTGGCCATTGAGGCCACGGATTATCAGCCGGACGTTTTGAAGGCGGACGCCGAGTAATTTCAAGCTGCTTGACATCTGCCGCACCTTGTCTGATGGCCGTTGCAATGCAGTCGTTGCCCGTATCTCCACCGCCGATGACCATGACTTTTTTGCCTTCAAGTTCTTTGCTTGCCTTGGTCCCGTTTTTCAGAACGCTCTTTGTCGCATCGGTCAAATAGTCGACTGCAAGACGGACGCCTTCCAATTCGCGTCCAGGAACGTTCAAATCACGCGCTTGACGGGCACCAATCGCAAGAACGATTCGTTGATACTTGCGTTTCAATTCGTCTCCGGAAACGTCGATACCGACCTCGGTGTTCAAAACGAATTTTACTCCGACTTCTTCCATGATTTTGACACGACGAGCAACGATTTCTTTAGGCAATTTCATATTCGGGATGCCATACATCGTCAATCCTCCCGGATGATCGTCGCGCTCATAAACGGTCACGTCATAGCCAAGCTGATTCAATCGCCATGCGCAGGCCAATCCTGCCGGACCGCTTCCGACGACTGCAACCTTGATTCCGTTGCGATGCAAAGGAATCCCACTTTCCTTGACCCAACCGTTCGCATAAGCCGTTTCAATGATATAGCGTTCGTTGTTTCTGATTGTAATGCCCTTGCCGTTCAAAGCCTCATTGCAAGCAACTTCGCAAGGCGCAGGACAAACGAGTCCGGTAAATTCCGGGAGCGGATTTGTCAAAGTCAATCTTTCAAAAGCATGCTTGTCTTCTTCACGATAGATCAGATCGTTCCACTCAGGAATCAGATTATCATTCGGGCAGCCGCTGACTGCGCGCCCACCGGAATAAAATTGGCCAGCATGACAGTGAGGAACACCGCAATTCATACAACGTGCTGCTTGTTTTCTGCGTTCTTCGACTGAAAGAACGTTTTCCATTTCTTCAAAATCTTTGATACGTTCAGCAACCGGTCGAATCGGATTGTTGACACGCGGATATTTCATAAAACCAAATGGATCTGCCATAATTCAATTCTCCTTTTCTACCTGGATGCCGTAATAATATCGAAAGCCTTTTGTTCAAGTTGATCCTTAGGCGTGCCCTTCTTGGCGCATTCTGCCATGATCTCATTGATATGACGATATTCCTTAGGATAGACCTTGACAAAGTTTTCTTGTTCTTTCTTCCAGTTGTTCAACAGGCTCTTGGCCTTTTCGGAACCGGTAAACTTCACATGTTTTTCCAAAATTTCCTTTAAGACGGAATCATTGCCTTTTTCATTAAGCTTGAACAACTCAATCATATCCATGTTGCAGTTTTCCTCAAGCTTCTTTTCCGGATCGTAAACATAGGCAACCCCGCCGGACATTCCAGCACCAAAGTTGCAGCCGGTTGAGCCAAGAACGACTGCAATGCCACCGGTCATGTATTCGCAGCCATGGTCACCGATGCCTTCGGCAACAACCGTTGCACCGGAATTGCGAACGCAGAAACGTTCACCGGTTCGTCCGTTGAAGTATGCTTCACCACCAGTAGCTCCAAAGCAGGCAACGTTTCCGACAATCGGAGCGTTGCTGTAAATCTTCTTCGCCTTGGCGGGAGCCTGAACGATTAAACGTCCGCCGCTCAATCCCTTGCCGACATAGTCATTTGCTTCACCGATGAGTTTAAGCTCCAAGCCTTGCGGCATGAACGCACCGAAACTTTGACCGGCAACGCCTGTATATTCAAATTTAAGATGCCCGGCAGGAAGACCATTGTTACCGAAACGCTTGGCGATCCAGCCACCGATTCTCGTCCCGGCAGCACGATGAATATTGTTGATTGAAGACTTGAGAACAACCGCCTTCTTTTCTTGAATTGCGCTTTCCGCAAAGGCATTGAGGTCTGGCCACTCTGATTTTGGAGCAAACGGATCTTTTGATTTGCGTGAAATTCCGATCGACGTTCCGAGCAAGCGATCGAAATCAAGCGATTTTGCCTTGCCCTTGGCAACAAAACGCGGTTTCAAATGTTCCGTATGTCCAACAAGTTCATCGACCGTGCGATATCCAAGTTCAGCCATTTCTTCGCGAAGATTTTCGGCCAGGAAACGCATGCAATTTTTGATATCTTCCGGCTTGCCATTAAAGAATTTGCGCAAACGGGGATCTTGCGTAGCAACACCGGTAGGACAAGTATTTTTGCTGCAGACGCGCATCATGATGCAGCCGATTGAAACCAACACAAGCGAACCAAAACTGAATTCTTCGGCACCGAGCATGATTGCAACGGCAATGTCGCGACCCGTCATAAGCTTGCCATCAGTTTCAATCGTCGTACGCTGACGCAGATTGTTCAACGCAAGCGTCTGATGAGCTTCTGAAATTCCCATTTCCCATGGAAGTCCGGCATCGCGCACGGAAATTAGAGGAGCGGCACCCGTGCCGCCGTCATACCCTGAAATAACGACTTTGTCCGCACCGCATTTGACAACGCCCGTCGCAATCGTACCAACGCCTGTGCTTGATACAAGCTTGACAGAAACGGCAGCACTAGGATTGATCTGTTTCAAATCATAAATAAGTTGCTTCAAATCTTCAATTGAATAAATATCATGATGAGGCGGAGGAGAAATCAACCGAACGCCGGGAACCGATCCACGAACCTCAGCAACCCAAGGGAAGTTTTTAGCACCAGGAAGCTGTCCGCCTTCACCAGGCTTGGCGCCTTGAGCAACTTTGATCTGTATTTCCTCAGCACTCATCAAATATTCAGCATTAACGCCAAAACGTGCTGATGCGACCTGCTTGATGCGACTGTTGATGTCGCGTCCGTCAGGCTGTTTCTTGAAACGATAACGATTTTCGCCGCCTTCACCGCAGTTGCTCTTTGCGCCGAGTTCGTTCATCGCTTGAGCGATGCATTCATGTGCTTCTTTCGAGAGCGCACCGAAACTCATGGCCCCAGCCTTGAAACGCTTGACGATTTGGCTGACTGGTTCAACTTCGCTCAAAGGAACGGGATCTCGATCTGATTCGATATTCCACATCGATCTGAGGGTGGAAGGATGCGCCAATTCCTCATCGTGCATCAATTTTGCGTATTCTTTGTAAAGCTTGTAGTCGCCCGTCTTGACCGCTTGTTGGAATTTATACATCGTCATCGGATTGAACATGTGATGTTCGCCTTCAAAACGATACTTGAAACTGCCATCAGTCGGAAGAGCATCATTTGCCTTTTCGCCAAATGCAGCTTTGTAGCGTTCAAGATACTCCTCTTCAATTTGATCAAGAGTCAACCCGCCGATACGTGAAACCGTACCGGTAAAGTATTCGTCAACGACTTCTTTTGAAATGCCGACAGCTTCGAACAATTGGGCACCCTGATAGCCAACAATCGTCGAAATACCCATACGGCTCATAATTTTAATGATTCCTTTTTCAGCAGCCGAACGATAAGCTTCTTTCTTGTCGGAGAGGTCATAATAATCAAGCGTTGCGTATACGCCGTAAGGATGAATCGCAGAAGCCCCATATCCCAACAACGTTGCATAATGATGCACTTCGCATGCTTCACAAGTATCAGCAACAATTGACACCAAACCGCGTTTGCCTTTTCGAACAAGGTAATTATTCAAGCCTGAAACCGCTAGAAGAACCGGAATAACCAAATCATCACGCGTTGCACCGCGATCCGTGACAATCAAAACGTTGCATCCGACATCAACTCTGCTTTCGGCATCACGGAACAAATCTTCAAGAGCCTGTTGCAGTCTGTGCGGGCGTTCGACATTGCTGTAGCATAATGAGACCTCTCCAGTCTTGAAGCCGCTCTTGCCGTTTAAATGACGCAATCTTTCAAATTCTCCGTTAACGAGCATCGGAGAATCAATCTTGATTTTTTTGGCATTTTCCGGAACATCTTTGCAAATATCTCCGTCAGCACCCAAGTACATTTCAGTACCAATCATCTGTTTTTCACGAATTGCATCGATCGGTGGATTCGTGACTTGCGCAAATTGTTGCTTGAAGTAAGTAAACAATGACTGCGGCTTTTCACTCAAAACAGCCAACGGTGAGTCAAATCCCATTGAAATAACAGGAACTTCGCCATTTTGCGCCATCGGAATGATGGAATCACGAATAATGTCCTCCGTATATCCATGACGACGCCAAAGAGTCTTCAATGCATGCTTGGAAAGGTGTTCAACGATATCTGCTTCTGGCAATTCATTGAGTTTGACCTGCTCGTTTTCGAGCCATTCGCCATAAGGATGCTGAGTTGAATAGTATTCCTTGATTTCTTTGGTGTTGTAAAAACGTCCTTTGGAAGTATCGACCAAGATCATTTCTCCTGGACCCAAGATTCCTTTTTCAATAATATCTTCAGGTGCAACATCGTAAACGCCTGATTCAGAAGCAGTAATCAAAAAGTTCCCTTTTACCAGACTGTATCGAGAAGGACGCAACCCGTTTCGATCCAAAATGGCACCAACTTGCGTGCCATCGGTGAAACAAAGAGCTGCAGGACCGTCCCAAGGAGCAATGAATGACGAATTGTATTCATCGAAGTCTCTTTCTTCCTTTGGAAGATTCATCTTATCGCTCCAGGATTCAGGCATCATCATCAAAAGCGCTTGCGGAATATCACGACCATTGCGATACAAATATTCCATGCAGTTTTCCAATTTGGCAGAATCAGAGTCTTCTTCATTGTAGACTTCAATATTATGACTCTTCATCCAATTTTCGGCACGCTTCAAAGTGTTGATTTCACCGTTGTGCGCAATAAAACGGAAAGGTTGCGCACGACTCCAGCTAGGAAAAGTATTGGTTGAAAAACGAGAATGAGTCAGCGCAATCGCAGAACACATGTCAGGATCATGTAAATCAGGATAGAATTGACCGACTTGATAAGCATGAAGCATTCCCTTGTAGCAAAGAGTCTTGCTTGAAAGGCTGACAATTGCAAATTCATTTGAAGAATATGTCTTTTCAAGGTGACGTCTCAAATGATACAGACGATCTTCAAAAGGACGCCCTGCTTCGGTATCGGCCGGACGCTGAATAATGACTTGTTCAAATCCAGGCATGGCCTTTTGCGCGGTAGGTCCGCAATTTTCATAAATGTACGGAACGTTTCGCGTCGCCAAGACTTTAAATCCTGATGCCGTAATTTCTGCCGTGACTGAGCCAAGCATGGCATTTTTTTCTTGTTCTTTTTGCGGCAAGAAAAACATGCCAACAGCATAATCTCCTAGGCTCGGAAGCGTAAACTCTTGTTCTTCAGCATATTTTTGAAAAAACTTGTCAGGCATAGCAAATAAAATACCAGCACCATCTCCAGTATCAGGTTCTGAGCCAGTACCGCCGCGATGATTCATTCGACTAAGCATGACAAGTGCTCGTTCAATGAGTTCATGGCTCGGCTTACCGTCAATCTGGGTAATAAAACCCATGCCGCAAGCATCATGTTCATAGCCATGACAGTACATTGTTTTGCTTTCTTCTGTCATTTCAATCCCCCACCTCGTACAAATTCAAAGAAAAATCTTCTCAAATTAAATCTTTCTAACTTATATCTAATTTAAGCGAATAAGCCCTAAAAATCAAGGCTTTTTCTTTAATCGTTCGCATATGGCCTAATATAAAGCCATTCAAAGTCAATGTAAACGCTTTTAAGCGAACTAAAAAAAGAATCTAATTGAGATTTTCTCTCAATTAGATCACGTTAACCAAACTCATCTTAAATTCTTTAAGTTTTAACAACTAATTGCTTTTATATAAAAAGAAATACGTGAAAATATCATCGGATAATTAAGCAAAATCAATATACAATATTCTTTTAAATGGAAAATATTCATGCTGTTTAACGCTACGCGCCAAGCTGGCAAATATTTATGAATAAGACATATTCAACTGATGTCGCCTGCATTTTGCGCAAAGCCTAAAAAAGTCCCGTTTCTTACTTTAATTAAATGAAATACCAAACGAAAAGGCGGTCTATTTTCGATTGAATTCGTAAAGCGTTGCTTTGATTTTTTGCATGCAAAAAACTATCTTATTAAAATAACGTTGCACAACCATTTCAGCTAAAATTTTATTCGGATTTACGGCAAATGCTCTATTTTTTCGATGTGTCCGTAAACGGCAGTAGTTTTGCCAAAAGCATCGCCCGATAAATCAGCGCGCCAAGCTCTCAGTCAAATTTACTGCCAAACTATTTTCGACTATTTCCATCATAGAAGACGACCGTCATATATAAGAAAAAAACCGGATTAGATTTGCAATTGATTACAAATCACCCGGCTTTTTCGATTTGAGGCCTCGTTTTCCCCAACCTCTTGCTTTTCGTATAGCAACGTCTTACCCTCGCAGGGGGCGATCCCCCAACTACTCTCAGCGTTACGAAGCTTGACTTCTGTGTTCGAAATGGGAACAGGTATATCCTTCGCACCATAATCACTATACTATAAATTCTTCATACCATATATCAAGGTACAAAAAAAGCGGAAGACGGGATTCGAACCCGCGACCCCCACCATGGCAAGGTGATGTTCTACCACTGAACTACTTCCGCATAATGCATGGCAACGTCCTACCCTCACAGGGGGCGATCCCCCAACTACTCTCGGCGCTATGGAGCTTGACTTCTGTGTTCGGAATGGGAACAGGTATATCCTCCATGCCATCATCACCACACTATTTTCCTTGAGAAAACCTTGTTCTCTCAAAACTAGACAATATTCA
>NZ_FOPI01000008.1 GCF_900113455.1 Ligilactobacillus ruminis DSM 20403 = NBRC 102161
AACAAGGTTGACTTCCACGACGTCATCCAATTTCATATTTAAACCTCCGATATACTTGATGTTTAAAGCATACCAAGACATCGGAGGTTTATGAAGAACGCTTATTTAACGACCGCTTACAAAAATACAGTGCCTTGATTTAGATTGATTCAATGATTACTGGACGAAAATCCAGTGACTTCGGTCATGGGAGAACCATTATGAAAAAAATGGCATACAAGTCGAGTTATTTAAAATTCAGTTAGATTCAGTGACTATTAAAGAAAACTATGCTATGATTAGTTCGAATTGATTGAAAGGTTTAAATTAGATAAATGCAAGATATCGGAGTAATGTCGCTTTTAACAATCATTAGTCACTTTGTTTTTATTGCCTTAAGTTTTAACGCGTTTCAGTCTTTGAGACTTGATCGGTATTTTACTCAAGAAAGGCAAAACAAGTTTAAAGTAGCATTGGTTTTATTTTCAGTAGCGGTAGGATATGGAGTCAGCTCATTTTTTTTGAGCTTTTTGAACAGTCTGACAAATATGACTTACTTGATTAAATAATTTGTTCATGGAGGGTTTTTAGTGGAAAAAATTATTGTACACGGTGGGCATCGACTTGAGGGAACTGTTGAGATAGAAGGCGCAAAAAATGCGGTTTTGCCGATTTTGGCTGCAAGCATCCTTGCGAGCGAGGGCAGAACTTTTTTGTCAAACGTTCCGATTCTTTCTGATGTCTATACAATGAGCAACGTAATTAGATTTTTGAACGTTCAGGTCGGCTTGGACGAATCGACGAAGACCATGGTGCTTGATGCAACGGGAAATCTTTCATATGAAGCCCCGTTTAAATATGTTTCCAAAATGAGAGCATCAATTGTCGTGCTTGGACCGTTGCTGGCACGTTTGGGGCATGCAAAAGTTGCAATGCCGGGCGGATGTGCAATCGGCTCAAGACCGATCGATCTGCATCTTAAAGGTTTAGAAGCCATGGGAGTCGAGATTGAACGTCATGACGGATATATTGAAGCAAGAACCGACTGCTTAAAGGGTGCCAATATTTATTTGGATTTTCCAAGCGTTGGAGCAACGCAAAACATTATGATGGCAGCAACGCTTGCCAAGGGAACGACCATAATCGAAAATGTTGCTCGTGAACCCGAAATTGTTGATTTGGCCAATGTTTTAAATAAGATGGGGGCCAAAGTCTATGGTGCCGGTACCGAAACAATTAAAGTCGTCGGCGTTGATCATCTTCACGGAACGGAGCATACGATTATTCAAGATCGCATTGAGGCCGGAACTTTCATGGTGGCAGCAGCTTTGACGAAAGGCAACGTTTTGATTAAAGATGCAATTGTCGAGCACAACAAGCCGCTTATTTCAAAATTGGAGGAAATGGGCGTTAGAGTCATAGATGAAGAAAAAGGAGTAAGGATTATCGGGCCCGAAAAATTAAAGCCAACGACGATCAAGACGTTGCCGCATCCTGGTTTTCCAACGGATATGCAGCCGCAAATGTCAATTTTGCAATTAGCTGCCGACGGGACGAGTATTTTGACCGAAACTGTTTTTGAAAATCGATTCATGCATCTTGAAGAACTCAGGCGAATGAATGCTGACTTCAAAATTGAAGGAAATTCCGTAATTTTGTATGGTCCGACTGATTTTTGCGGAGCAGAAGTTGCTGCAACGGATCTTAGAGCAGCTGCAGCGCTTGTCTTGGCAGGACTTGTTTCAAGAGAAATTACGCAAGTTACTCATTTGAAGTATCTTGATCGCGGTTATTACAGGTTCCATGAAAAGCTGGCATCGCTTGGTGCTGAAATTAAGCGTGCAAATGATGTTACTAATGGAAAGTTTTTTATGAACGAAACAGAAGAGGTATGAGTTTCAAGCGGGCTTTTTCGGCTCGCTTTTTAGCTTGAGCAATGATTTGCAGTGCTGACCAGTTTTTTTGAAATCACAGTTTTTTCTATGGCCAATTGTGATATAATATCACTGTATATTGACTTTTAAACAATGAAATAATATTTGAAATAAAAGGAGAACGGCTATGGCTAAGGATATCGGTATCGATTTGGGTACTGCAAACGTTTTGATCAATGTTAAAGGGAAGGGAATCGTTTTGAACGAACCTTCTGTTGTTGCGGTTGATACGCAAACCGGCAAAGTTTTAGCGGTCGGATCGGAAGCCTATAAAATGGTCGGACGTACGCCAAGCAACATTCGAGCAATCAGGCCGATGAAAGATGGAGTAATTGCTGATTTTGACATGACTGAGCAGATGCTTTCCTATTTCATTAAAAAGCTTAACGTCAAGGGTTTCATGGCAAAGCCGAACATTTTGATTTGTGCCCCGACCAATACGACTGATATTGAGCGCAAAGCGATTCGTCAAGCAGCAGAAAAGTCAGGCGGCGGCAACGTTTATTTGGAAGAAGAGCCAAAAGTTGCTGCAATCGGAGCCGGTCTTGATATTTTTGAGCCTTGCGGAAGCATGGTTATCGATATTGGTGGCGGCACGAGCGACATCGCCGTTCTTTCCTTGGGCGACATCGTGGTTTCAAGCTCGCTCAGAAGTGCCGGTGATCGACTTAACCAGGATATTGCGTCATACGTTAAGAAAAAATACGGCTTGCTGATTGGCGAACACACTGCTGAAACGGTCAAAATTGAAATCGGCAGCAGCGTTGTTGGAAATCGTCAAAAGGAAACTCAGGTCAGAGGTCGTGACGTTGTTACCGGTTTGCCGAAAACCATCACGCTGACGTCTGACGAAACTGCTGAAGCCATGAAGGATACGATTGATTCGATGATTGCATCTGCGCATGACGTTTTGAGCGAAACGCCTCCGGAACTTGCATCAGATATCATTGATCGCGGAATCGTCATCACAGGTGGCGGTTCATTGCTTGACGGAATAAGCCAGCGATTCTCAGAAGTTTTGACTGTCCCCGTAATGGTTGCGGAAACACCGCTTGATGACGTGGCTATCGGTTCAGGCAAACTCCTTGAGCATATTGAAGAGTTGTCAAAGGAAAAATAATGCTCAAAAGAATTTTGATTGCACCCATCTTGTTTTATAAAAAGTGTATCTCACCGCTTCTACCTCCGAGTTGTCGGTATTATCCGACATGTTCGACTTATATGATTGAGGCCATCAAGAAGCATGGTGCTTTTTTAGGCCTGATAATGGGATGCAGTCGTATTTTAAGGTGTAATCCGTTTATTCGCGGAGGATATGACCCGGTGCCGGATCATTTTACGCTCAGACGAAACCGAAATCCAAAAGACGAGAGCTCATACGAACAGCAGGAGTTGAAAAAATAATGTCAAAAAAAGATAAAAATATTCAGATTACCGAACGCGAAAAAATGGTTGACGGAAAGCTTATATCAGAGCTTGTCACGGCTCGTGGAGATGTCATCGGGACAGTGTTGGAGAATGAAGCTCGTTTTAAAGCAGTTCTTCCTGAGGGTGAAGATTTCGTGTTGCCAACCAGAGAAGAAGCATATGGCTGCATTTTGCGCGAATATCATCTTCATCACGGATAATTTGAACGCTTATCTTAGACGTGCTTTGATTGATAAAATGAGGGAGTGGGACAATGTATATGCAGTCTCACTCCCATTGTTTTAATGCTTGTTTGGAAGGAAGGTTTTTTAATATTATGGAGAGCAAAGAGTATTTAAAAAGATCTGATACGGATGATGATGCAAGAATTGACTGGGGCATCATCTTCTGTGTGCTCGTTTTGGCAGTTATCGGGATGACCGCGCTTTATGTGGCTCTCAGTCATGATAATATTGCTAATCCGACAAAAGTTTTACTTAGTCAGGCTATCTGGTATTTTATCGGCATCGGTGCCGTCCGGTTTATTATGCAGTTTGATGCCGAACAGTTGTGGAAGATAGCACCAGTTGCATATGGAATCGGAATAGTGCTGCTGATTTTGGTTTTGTTCATGTACAGCAAGACCTATTATAATCATAGCGGGGCCAAAAGCTGGTTTGCATTCGGGCCTTTGACGTTTCAGCCGTCTGAGGTCATGAAACCGGCGTATATTTTGATGCTTGGGAGAGTCGTTTCGACGCACAATTCGGAATATGCGACGCACACGCTTCAAAACGATGCGATTTTGCTTGGGAAAATGTTTGCTTGGACGATTCCCGTGGCTGTTTTGTTAAAGCTTCAAAACGACTTCGGAACAATGCTTGTTTTCTTTGCGATTCTTGCCGGCGTTGTTTTGGTTTCCGGCATTTTATGGAGAATAATCGTGCCCCTGGGCATTGCAGCCACTGTTGTCGGCGGTACGGCAATTTTTCTGGTAATTTATAATCGTGATATTTTGACGAAAATTGGCTTTAAAGCTTATCAGTTTAGTCGAATCGATTCATGGCTGAATCCTTCGGCTGCTTCCGGTTCTGACAGTTATCAATTATGGCGAAGCATGAAGGCAATCGGATCCGGTCAGCTTTTAGGGAAAGGATTCAACGTTTCGCACGTTTATGTTCCGGTTCGCGAATCCGACATGATTTTCTCGGTAATTGGCGAGAATTTTGGGTTTATCGGCTGCTGCCTGCTGATTTTCATTTATATGCTTTTGATATTCCAAATGATTCAGATAACTTTTGATACTAAGAATGAATTTTATGCGTATATCTCAACTGGCGTCATCATGATGATTTTGTTCCACGTATTTGAAAACATCGGGATGAATATCGGCTTGCTTCCGTTGACCGGGATTCCGTTGCCTTTCGTCAGCCAAGGCGGTTCCGCTTTGGTCGGAAACATGATCGGAATCGGGATGATCATGTCGATGCGTTATCATAATAAGAGTTATATGTTCTCAAACGAAAAAGATTTTGAAAATATAAACTAAACCGTTAAGAGACTGGAATTTTTTCAGTCTTTTTTTCATGTTATAATTAACGTTGTTCTCATAATTTTTAATAAAATTCAATTTTATGAACAACTTTCCGGTTAAGATAATTGAAAATGATTCTCAATTATCTTAAAATAAATTTATCGACTTGATGGAGGGATGAAAGAATGTCAACACTTGAAATTAAAGATTTGCATGTAACCATTGAGGGAAAAGAAATTTTAAAGGGCGTAAATCTGACGATGAAAACGGGTGAAATCCATGCAATCATGGGTCCTAACGGAACGGGTAAATCAACTTTATCCGAGTCTATCATGGGCAATCCGGCTTACAAGATTACTCAGGGCGACGTTTTGCTTGACGGTGAAAGCCTGTTGGACAAGCCGGTTGACGAACGTGCACGATTAGGGTTGTTTTTGGCAATGCAATATCCGGCAGAAATTCCTGGCGTAACGAATGCTGAATTTATCCGCGGAGCAATTAATGCGCGTCGCCCAAAAGAGGACCCGATTTCGATTCGCAAATTTTTAAAAGAGCTTTCAAAGATAATGAATTTTTTGGATATGACCGATGAAATGGCTGAACGTTACTTGAACGAAGGCTTTTCAGGCGGTGAAAAAAAGCGCAATGAGATTTTACAGATGATGATGATCAAACCTAAATTTGCAATTTTGGATGAAATTGATTCGGGTCTTGATATCGATGCTTTGAAAGTTGTTTCAAAAGGTGTCAACGAGATGCGCGGCTCTGAATTTTCAGCATTGATCATAACTCACTATCAGCGTTTGCTCAATTACATCGTTCCTGACGTCGTTCACGTAATGATGGGCGGCAAGATTGTAAAAACGGGCGGTCCTGAACTTGCCAAAAAGCTTGAAGATGAAGGATACGCAGGCCTTCGTGACGAGCTTGGACTTGATATCAAGCTGACTGACGAAAACGCATAGGGGGGCTGGCATGAGCGAAATGACAACGGAAAAGTTTGAGACGTATGCAAAAAATGCCGGCGAACCGAGATGGTTTACTGAAAAGAGAAGTGCTGCTTTTGATAAGGCAAAAGAACTTCCCATGCCTTCATTTCAAAAAATAAAGTATCATCGCTGGCCGATTCAGCTTGAAAAAGAACTCGTTTTCAGCAAGAGCGAGCTTGACGAAAATGAAAAATCCGTCATCGACGACAGTGAAAATCTTTTGATTGAGTTTGGGCAATCAACGGATACCATCAAAATTTCAGAAGAACTTAAAGAAAAAGGCGTGATAGTTGCCGATTTAAAGGCAGCGTTAACCGAGCATCGCGATCTTTTTGAGCGATACTACATGCAAAAGGCGGTCAAAGTTGACGAAAATCGGTTAACCGCACAGCACGCGGCCAAGGTTACGAGCGGTGCTTTGATTTATATCCCGAAAAACACGATTATCGAAAAGCCGATTACGACCTACTTTATTCAGGATGCGACAAAAGCCGAGGATTACGTGCACCATGTATTGCTGATTGCTGATTCCTGCAGCGAGGTTTCATATCTTGAAAACTTGTTGACGGTCGGAAACAACGAAACAACAGCGAACATCATCGTTGAAGTAATCGCTCGTCCTGGTTCGCACGTTAAGTTTGCAAGCTTTGATCGTTTGGGCGAAAATACGACCACGTACCTTAATCGTCGCGGATATCTCGAACAAGACGCCAAAATCGACTGGTCAATGGGGATGATGAACGACGGCAATATCGTTGGCGATTTTGATTCTGATTTGATTGGGAACGGATCGCATGCAGAGGTCAAGGTTGTTGCGATTACGACCGGCAAACAAGTTCAAGGAATCGACACGCGCGTTACGAACTATGGTAAGCATTCCATTGGTCATATTTTACAGCACGGTGTTATCCTGGCTAAATCATCATTGATCTTTAACGGCATCGGTCACATTATTCATGGAGCAAAGGGAGCAGATGCCCAACAGGAAAGCCGCGTTTTGATGCTTTCAACCAAAGCAAGAGGAGATGCAAATCCGATCCTCTTGATTGATGATAACGATGTTTCTGCGGGTCATGCCGCAAGCGTTGGACGCGTGAACGAAGAACAATTGTATTATTTGATGAGTCGCGGACTGCCGAAAAAACTTGCTGAAAGATTGGTTATCAGAGGCTTTTTAGGTCCGGTTTTGACTGCGGTGCCAAGCATCTCTGTCAGAAAGAGACTTTCAGACATGATTGAGGAGAAATTGATAGATGGTCAAGAAAATGAATGAAATTTGCAGAGATTTCCCGATTTTGAATCAGATTGTAAATGATGAACGTCTGGTTTATCTTGACAATGCGGCAACGTCGCAAAAGCCAAAAGAGGTTATCGATGCCGTCAGCAATTACTTTTTAAGAGACAATGCAAACGTTCACCGTGGCGTTCATACTTTGGCTGAGCGCGCGACTGAACAATTTGAGCAGACAAGATTTAAAGTAAAGAACTTGATTAATGCCAAAAGCGAACGCGAAATAGTCTATACCAAAGGGACGACCGAAGGATTGAACTGGGTTGCTGTTTCGTTTGGAACACAAGTTGTCAAATCAGGCGATGAGATTGTCGTTTCCTACATGGAACATCATTCAAACATCGTTCCCTGGCAGATTTTGTGCGAAAAAACGGGTGCCAAACTAAAGTATGTCAAGTTAACGAAAAATGGCGAACTTGATTTTGAAGATGCCAAGGAAAAAATTACAGCGAAGACAAAAATCGTATCAATAGCTCAGGCGTCAAACGTTATGGGAGTTGTCAATCCCATCAAGGAATTGGCAAAATTGGCGCATGAAAACGGAGCTTATATGGTTGTCGATGGTGCGCAGTCCTTGCCGCACATGAAAGTTGACGTTCAAGATCTGGATGTTGATTTCCTGGCTTTTTCCGGTCATAAGATGCTTGGTCCGACTGGAATCGGGATTCTTTTTGGAAAAATGGAATTGCTTGAACGAATGAGTCCGCTTGAATACGGTGGTGAAATGATTGACTTTGTCGAATTGGACCATTCAACTTTTAAAGAAGTTCCTTGGAAATTTGAAGGAGGAACCCAAAATATTGCAGGCGTCATCGGGTTAGGTGCCGCAATCGACTACTTGCAAGACGTGGGGTATGAGGAAATTGAAAAAAAAGAGCATGAGCTGGTTGAGTACGTGTTGCCCAAGCTTCTTCAAATTGATGGTCTGACTGTTTATGGCCCTAAGGAACCAGATAAGCATACCGGCGTGATTTCATTCAATCTTGACGGAATTCACCCGCATGACGTCGCAACCGCGCTTGATATGGAAGGCGTGGCAGTCAGGGCCGGGCATCATTGCGCTCAGCCTTTGATGAAGTATCTGAAGATTCCGGCAACGGTCAGAGCAAGTTTTTATTTTTACAATACTAAAGCTGATGCGGATCAACTGATAAAAGCAATTTTAGCAACGAAGGAGTTCTTCAAACATGGCACTATCTAGATTGGACAACTTATATCGACAGATGATCCTTGAGCACGCGGATCATCCTCATCACCACGGAGTGCTTGAAAATTCCGATCATCAACTGGAATTGCGCAATCCGACTTGTGGGGACGTTTTGATTTTGCAGCTGAAGATGGAAGACGGCAAGGTTTCAGATATTGCATTTTCCGGTGAAGGATGCACGATTTCCCAAGCTTCGGCATCGATGATGACAGATGAGGTTATCGGCAAAACTCCGAATGAGATTGAAAAGATGGTTGTGGCTTTTTCCGACATGGTCACAGGAAAAGCTGAAACTGAAGAAGATTATGAAGAAATTTTGGGCGATGCTTCAATTTTGGAAGGCGTTGCACAGTTTCCTGCACGAATTAAATGTGCCACTTTGGCTTGGAAGGCAATCTATCAAGCTTTAGGAGAAAACAACAAGGGGGTCGACGGGCAATGACAGAAAAAATTCCAGAACTTGGCGGTGAATATAAATACGGGTTCAAAGACGATATTAAGCCTATTTATACGACCGGTGAAGGATTAACCGAAGAAATCGTCAGGAAGATTTCTGAGGCCAAAAATGAACCGGAATGGATGCTTGATTTCAGATTGAAAGCTTATGAGACATATAAAAATCTTTCAATGCCTGATTTTGGCCCGGATTTGAGTCCGCTTGATTTTGAACACATCAATTATTTTCGTCGTGATTCAGAAGGCGTCGCCAGAGATTGGGATGAAGTTCCTGAAGAAATCAAGAAGACGTTTGATCGTTTGGGCGTGCCTCAGGCAGAAAGAAAGTATTTGGCAGGTTCATCCGCACAGTATGAATCAGAAGTCGTTTATCACAACATGCGTGAAGATTTTGACAAATTAGGCATTGTTTTCATGGATACCGATTCTGCCGTCAAAGAATATCCAGAACTTGTGAAGAAGTACTTTGGAAAGCTGGTTTCGCCGTCAGACAACAAAATGGCTGCTTTAAATTCTGCCGTCTGGTCAGGCGGTTCGTTCATCTATGTTCCGAAGAACGTTAAAGTCAACGTTCCTATCCAAAGTTATTTTAGAATCAATGCCGGAAATTCAGGGCAATTCGAACGGACGCTGATTATTGTCGATGAAGGCGCAAGCATCAACTATGTTGAAGGATGCACCGCTCCGAATTACTCAAAAGACAGTCTTCATGCTGCGGTCGTTGAGGTTTATTGTCTGAAAGATTCTTACTGTCGTTATACGACGATTCAAAATTGGTCCGACAACGTTTACAGTTTGGAAACGAAACGTGCCAGAGCTCTTGAAAATGCCACAATGGAGTGGGTTGACGGAAACCTTGGTTCAAAAGTCACGATGAAATATCCGAGCGTCTACCTTGACGGCAAAGGTGCGCGCGGAACAATGCTGTCAATTGCGTTTGCCGGAAAAGACATCGATTCAGACACCGGTGCGCGAATGATTCATAATGCGCCCAATACGACGAGTTCAATCGTTTCGAAATCGCTTTGCAAAGATGGCGGACGCGTAGATTATCGCGGACACGTTCGTTTCGGACGCAAATCTGACGGATCATTTGCCCATGTCGAGTGTGACACGATCATCATGGATGATAAATCTGCAAGCGATACGATTCCGTACAATGAAATTTTGAACGGCAACGTTTCAATGGAGCATGAAGCCAAGGTCTCAAAGATTTCAGAAGAACAGCTTTATTATTTGATGAGTCGCGGTATTCCTGAAGAAAAGGCCACTGAGATGATCGTCATGGGATTTGTTGAACCTTTTACGAAAGAGCTTCCGATGGAATATGCAGTTGAGCTCAATCGCCTGATCAATTATCAAATGGAAGGTTCTGTGGGATAAAAACATTTTTAACTTGCAAAGCCTGGTGTAATAAGGTTTGTGAAGCGTAAGCATAAACAGAAATAGGCACTTGTAACCTAACTTGTAACCTCTGTGTTACAAGTCGATGTAATTGGCAAATTTTTGAGCTACTTCCTGCTTCTTGGATTGCGTGACATGAGTGTAGATATCCAAAGTAGTTTTTGAACTGGAGTGTCCCAGTCGAGTTTGGACTTCTTTGATGGTAGCTCCTGCTTCGAATAGAAGGGATGCATGCGTGTGTCTAA
Organism: Ligilactobacillus ruminis DSM 20403 = NBRC 102161; assembly: GCF_900113455.1. Lineage (GTDB taxonomy): Bacteria > Bacillota > Bacilli > Lactobacillales > Lactobacillaceae > Ligilactobacillus > Ligilactobacillus ruminis. The sequence continues at coordinate 10,447 of NZ_FOPI01000008.1, forward strand.
AACCATGCAATGTAATTTTCTTTTGCGGGTACTTCTTGTAAATCCATTTGAGCCAGTCGTTAGCTCGTGCCGGTATCAATTTCTCGTTTTCCGCAAATGTTGTAAATAGATACTGTTCCTCGTTGTTGGTATTGATACCGACGGCGAGGAATTTTTTTGTCTGCGCAAATTTCCATGATTATGCAGATGAAATGACAACTCATTTTGAATCTGTAACATATAGATTTATCCTCAAATCTATTGAGCTTGATAATTATCCAAAGTATGCGTATGAATGTTGAGGATAAGACATGAGCATCGATAAACCGGTGTTTTTTGTTACAAAAAACTCTAATATTTGACCCCGAAAAGTCGTAAAAAGGATTATTTTTTATGCGATCAGATCAGCGTGGAGCGGGTTTCTTTTTTTAGTGAGTATTTTTTTGAACCGTTGAAACTTACTGAGATGCGGTCATCTTAAATTCAGAGCATCGAAAAGAACTTGAATCAATGCCTGTTTTTTAATTATGCCTGGCCGGAAATCCCGTGACTTTAGTCATGGGATGGATAGGCTCCATTTGGGCGCTTTTTCTTTTGCAGTGCATTATATTTTTGATTGTTGATATAGTTTTCCGCTACATCTTTATTCATATTGCCGAGCGTACTCATATAGTAGCTGGGAGACCATAAATGACTACCCCGATATTGTGATTGTCGAATTTCTGGATGTCGTTTGAGAAAGATGAATGCACTACGTCCCTTTAGTGCTTTGATAGCGCTGGTTGGCGCCTTGCTGGGTGGAAAACTGATCAGTACATGAACATGATCCGGCGTTACTTCCATCTTTTCGATTACAATTTCGTTATCTTTTGCAACCATTCGCAATATGTCTTTCATTTCGTCTGCCAGTTCCCTAGTTGAAAAAGTCTGGTGGCGATGCTTAGTTGCTCAGATTAAATGGTAGATGATTATAATATTATTATAGCAATAAAGGAGGTGAAATAAAATGAAATCAATGGCACAATTGGAATGCCATTATGGATTGAAGGTTCGCATTTATCCAAGTGATCATCAGAAACAAATAATCAGGGTTAATAGTTATGCCAGTCGTTTTATCTACAACGAAATGGTCGCAATCGGCAAAGAGCTTTGTCAATTAAGCCGAGTCAGACTGCCGATTGATACGGTACAAGATCGCATCCAACAGCTGAAGCTTCGACGAAATGCCAGACAAATGTCGAATCATTTCCAATTTTTGGAAGACAAGCGCATTGACAGTCTCGCAAAAGCTAATGCAATCCAAAACTATTACAAGGCTTGGAAAGCCTTTCGGAAGGTACATGAAACCGGCGTTCCAAAGTTCCATCGTAAAAGTTACGCATGGCGGTATCAGACCAATTGCCAATACCTATACTCAATACAGGGGTGTCTGTTCACAAGCCATCGACTTTAGCCGATGGTGGTTGACTTCAATCGTATGTTAGAATTGCATATAAACAAATTTATCGAGGTAGAGAAATGTCTAAGAGAAATCAGGGAATCATGCTTGCAATTATCGGAACGATGTTTTGGGGAATTTCGGGTCCGCTTGCACAAGCATTGTTTGCACAAAACGTTAAACCGTTATGGCTGGTTGGTGCACGTTTGTTGTTAGCAGGAATTTTGCTATCGGTCTGGGGGGGTATTGTGACTGATAAAGAGCAGCATAAAGAAATTTTTAAAAAGAAAAATTTGATTTTGCTGATTTTGTTTGCTGTTTTCGGGATGGTTCCTTCGCAATTGACCTTTTTTTTGGCAATCAGATACGGAAATGCGGCGACCGCAACGATTCTGCAGTTTTTAGGCCCTGTATTTATCATTGTCTGTCTTGCGATTCAGTATCGCAAGCTTCCACGGAGAATCGACGTGATTTCATTGATGATTGCGGTATTGGGAACGATTCTTATCGTTACGAACGGAAAAATCGGCACGTTGGCATTATCCGCTGCGGGCATTTTTTGGGGAATCATGGCAGGCGTCAGTCAAGCTTCTTATACTTTGATTCCAAGACGGCTGCTTGAGCAGTTTGATGCGCGTCTCGTGACGGGATTGGGAATGGTTATCGGCAGCGTTTTGTTTTGGCCGCTGATTTTGACCACGAAGATTCCTTCAATAACTCCGTTTACTGTGGGATCGTTTGCATATATCATCATTTTTGGGACGATGGCATCCTATTTGTGCTATCTTCAAAGCGTAAAATACATTCCGGCTTCAACGACCGGGATGCTGAGCGCATTTGAGCCTTTGACGGCCAACGTTTTATCGGTGATTTGGTTTCATGAGACTTTGGGGGCTTTTCAGACAGCGGGGGCCGTTTTGATTTTGTCGACCGCTTTTTTGCAGGCAATGGCTCTGAAAGGCAAATAGTAGCTTGCATATTCTGAGATGTTTTCTTAAAATTAAAGTTAAAGATATCTTAAGGTGGGATTTTTATGCTGATTGAATTTTTAAACGACTATTATGCAGCAGATTTTAAGAAGATACACGACATTGCCGGCAATCAGCATCTTGTTGGGCACAGCGTTCGTTTTGACAAAGATTTGTTCGTAAAAATTTTCACTGAAAGCGAAATGTTTTATGCAGAACAAAACGTCAATCAGGTCTACTGTCCGGAGATATATCTTGACAGCGTGATTTTTGGCGACAAATATATTGTTGTTTTAATTGATCGTGAGTTGCATGATACGGATGCTGAGCCGGTTGATGAACAGCGGGCAGCTCAATACGGGGAGATGCTGGCAAGGTTTCATCAAAAAGTTACTGACAAGGTGCTTGTTGCAGACTATACGAAGACGAAGCTGTCCAATCGAATCTTAAATGCCGCTGACGGCTTAAAGAATACCAAATATGAAGAAGACGTCAAAAAGGCCATGGAAATTTTGAGACCGGATTTTGATCAGGCTGATGAAGAATATAAACAGTTGCCGCATGTTGTTTTGCACGGAGATTTCAGCTTGAGAAACATTAAGCGTTATAAGGATTCTGAAGTTCTGATTGATTTTGAATGGGCTTCTGTCGGCGTTGCATATGAAGATTTCATTAAATTTTTTTACAATGAGGTTAAGAATCCTAAACTAAGATCAAGCTTTATCGAAGGTTACAAGAAAGTTTGCGACTTTGAGGTTCCAGGGTCCGGATTGCAGCGTTGCCTATTGTTCCTTTGTGCTTTGAATATCTGTCGTTTCCATGTTACGCATGAACGCGAAAAATTTGGCGATATGCCGGACAGAATGCTGAAGACGATCGAAAACAGAAACGCCATTGTTGAGTTGGATTAAAGAAATATTTTTTATCTGAAAGTCTGAACTGAGGACCTGCTAGAAAATGAAGACGAAAAAAATTTCCGTTTGCTCTTGAATCAAACTAATTGCCGAACGAAGGAAGTCGCAAGCAGACTGACTTTGTCCGGCATTTTTTCAATTTTGACACGCGGGAAATGACTCTTTTTGACAAATACAGTGCCGCTCAACTAATCTGGTCAAAATCTAAGTCAAATTTACTGATTCGTTTTGTCCACCATAGGCGACTGTCACGCATACGCAAAAACCCGGATGATCTTGCAATTGGTGCAAATTATCCGGGTTTTTAATTTGAGACATACTTTTTTTCAAGCCTCATTTGCGTACTTTCCAAGATAGTTGTTTTTTATTTTCCAAATATTCAAACAGGCTTCCTTCTCGCAAGCCATGATTTGAAAAGAGTATCTCGTCGATATGACAAGTTCTCAGAATCAAAACGAGCGGCGTTAATCCGCCAACGACGACGTCGGCTCTGGATTTTGCCAGACCAGGAACGCTTTCACGCTGCTTCTTGTCCATATCGATCAAGTCACCGACAATTTCAAATGCTTTATCTGAAGGAAGACGGTATCCGTGAAGTTCGGGAAGATTATCAGCCTGAAATTCGCGTCTTCTGGCAATTTTGGCTAAAGTACGGTTGCTTCCTCCAAGACAGATCAGCGGAATCTTATGTGCTTCCGTCAGCCAATCGACGTTGGTCAGTTCCTTTTCAACACTGGTCATGGCATCAAAAAGATGGCGAGCTGAAATTTTGTCGTCAAGGTGATGGGCGGCAGAAATAGTGACCGAACCAAACGGGAGGCTGATCAGGTTTTGGACCTGACCGTTTTTTGCCAAAATAAGCTCGGTACTTGCGCCACCAGTGTCCATAATCAAGCAATCTTTGACCGGTAGCGTTTTGGTAACGCCTAAAAAGTCAAGGTAGGCCTCGCGTTCGCCGGTAATGACGTTAAATTCAAGATCAAGCTTTTTTTTGACAAGATCTAAGAAATCTTTCTGATTGGCTGCCTGACGAACGGCAGCAGTTGCGATGGCATTGACGTTTGGATTTTCCAATTTTGAATAGATATCTTTAAAAGATTTCAAGGCCTGCAGTGTCCGCTTGATTGGTTCTTGCTTTAAAGTCTTTTCCTGACCCATATTTTCCGAAAGCCGAACGTACTCTTTTAGTTGATGCGTAACGGTGAGAGTTCCGTCATCTGCAATGTTCGTGATTCGCAAACGGACTGAGTTGGAACCAAGGTCAATCACAACGTAATTTTCCATCAATCATCTTCCTCGCTTTCAAAAGGAAGGCCTGCTTCGTGTTTTGTCATTGGTTGAAAAGCGTTCTGACCGTTCAAGGCTTCCTTTTTCATTTTTTTAAGTCTCGCATTTTTTTGTTCTGCATCTTGAATGAACCTTTCCTGCGAGTTGTTCGGAATCAGTCCGCGACGATCGATTCGGCTGAACTTGTCGCCATGAAGAATGCGAGTCTTGATGTTATCTTCCCACATTTCGTTGTAGATTGCAATTGCGCGCTTTTTTGTGTCGGACTGAATCAGCGGAAAGAGAAGCTCAACGCGACGATTAAGATTTCGTGTCATCATGTCTGCTGAGGAAAGGTAGATGTCTTCGTTTCTGTTGTTGTAGAAATAATAGATGCGGCTATGTTCAAGAAAACGACCAACGATGGAATGAACCTCAATGTTTTCGGAAATGCCCGGAATATCGTTTTTTAAACAACAGATGCCACGGATGATCAGTTGAATTTTAACGCCGAAGGAGGAGGCTTCATAAAGTTTTTCAATAATTTGGGGATCTGACAAAGAGTTCATCTTCATTTTGATGAAAGCAGGACGTCCATTCCTGGCAGCATCGATTTCATCATCTATTTTTTCATTGATAAACTTGCGGATGTTGTTGGGGGAATTGCGCAACAGGTGGAAGTAAGGAGGTTTGGAAAAACCTGAAAGCATGTTGAAAAGATTGGAAGCATCGATTCCCATATCTCTGTTGCACGTCAAAAGCCCCATGTCCGTGTAGAAGTTGGCGGTAACGTCGTTGTAGTTGCCGGTTCCCAGATGAAGATAGCGTCTGATTCCGTCATCATCTCTTCTGATGACGAGTGCAATTTTAGAATGTGTTTTGAGACCTATCAGCCCGTAGATGACGTGACATCCCATTTTCTCAAGGTGTTTTGCCCATCTGACGTTGTTTTCTTCATCGAATCGAGCCTTGACTTCAACGAGAACGGTAACCTGCTTGCCGGATTCGGCAGCCATTCCCAGATATTTGATAATCGGAGAATTGCCGGAAACCCGGTAAAGGGTCATCTTGATGCCCAAGACATTCGGATCCGTGGCAGCCTGATGGATAAAGTTCGTTACGGCATCAAACGAATCATAAGGGTGTTGCAGCAGATAGTCTTTTTTTCTGATTGAATCAAAGATATTTTCGTTCATTGACAGGCTTGGATCAAGATGCTTTTTAAATGCAGGGTATTTTAAATCATCGTGTCCTGAAACAAGACGCGGCAACTTTTTCAAAAACGTCAGATCGATTGGTCCATTGATGAGATAAATGGCAGTTTTGTCGACTTTCAGCGTTTTGATCAGGCGTTTCTTCAAAACGTCCCCGATCGTATTTTCGATTTCAAGGCGTACCACGCCGCCATGTTCACGTTCTTTAAGCTGATTTTGAACGGCACGCAGCAAATCGGAAGAGTCTTTTTCGGCGACATCAAGATCCATGTCGCGAATTACTCTGAAGACTGCCGTTTCTTCGACTGAAAATCCGATAAAAAGCTGCCCGATGTATTCTTTGATGATATCTTCAATCAAAATGAAATCATTGTTCTCACCCGGAAGCCTGACGATTCTTGAAAAAACGTCAGGAATGCGTAAAGTTGCAAACAATTTGCCGGTGTTCTCTGCATTTTTCAGCATAATTGCAAGGTTGAGCGAATTGTTGCTGATGAACGGGAACGGTCTTGAAGAATCGTCTGCCATCGGGGTCAAAACGGGATAGAGTTCATCTTCAAAATAATTTTTGATGAAATCCTGTTGTTCTTCATTTAAATCGGTTGGTTTCAGCAAAAAGATATCGTTTTTTTCAAGCAGCGGCAAAAGCGAGCGATTGAGCGTCGAATAGCGTTTTTCGACCATATCGTGTTCTTTTTCATTAATTGCATCGATTTGTTCTTTCGGGGTCATGCCCGATGGATCAGTATCATTGATTTTGACTGACACGAGCTTATTGAGCGATGCGACGCGAACCATGAAGAATTCATCGACGTTGCTTTGAGTTATCCCAAGAAAATTGATGCGCTCAAGCAGCGGATTGTCCGCGTCTCTTGCTTCTTCGAGAACGCGGCCGTTAAAGTCAATCCAGCTTAGTTCACGATTTTTGAAATATGAATTTTTAGAAAATTTTTTAGCCATTGTTTCCAATCCTCCGTTGTTTCAAGACAGGTTTGATTCCGAAGACTTCTTCAAACAGTTTGGCTTTGTGGTTGAAAGCCCATTTTTCAAGGGCAAGGTTGTGTGAAGAAGAGGCCGTGATAACGAGCGAATCTTTTTTTAAAGAAACCGAGATTTTTTGAATCTTTTGCTTGCCGGAATCATCCAATGCGTCTGCCAGTCTCAAAATGGCAGCCAATTTAGCGACGATAATTTGCGAATCCGCTTCGATGTGACGATAGTGTGCCTGTTCAAATGCAGGGGATTCGACCGAGTGGTAACGAGCGATATCCGCAATGATTTTATTTTCTTCATCAGAAAGGCCAATCAGCTTCGTTGCCTGTAAAATATAGGCAGAGTGGCGGTAATGCCCGTGCGAATTGATGAAATTGCCGATGTCGTCCAGTGAAGATGCGATTTGAAGGAGCAATCGCTCACGTTTGCCAAGACGATGAAGCTTTTTTAACTGGTCAAACAGGTGGAGGGCAAATTTAACGGTGCTTTTGCGATGTTTTTCGTTTGTAAGATATCTTTTGGCAAGATTTTCAGCAGAGGTAAGAATTACGTCGTTGAGATCGATGTCAAGATATCCGAGTTCATTTCTGATTTGCATGGCAATTCCGTCCGGAACGGACATATTCGTCAAAATAAGCTCTTTTGAACCGGCGAGCTTTAAAAGTTTTCTGACAAGCAAAATATCCGGAACAATCCTGTTTACCAGGCTTTCATCGATTCCGAGACGCTGACTTAGAAACTGGTCCGGAGAATCGATTGCCTCATCGGCGAACGTATTGAAATCTTTTAAGGAAATGCTTTGAAGAGCTTTGGCATCCTCATCAGTGTCCATTAGTTTGTTGAGAACAAGCGAATCTTGAACGAACACGTGAATGTTCCCATTTTCTTTGTTAAATTCAGGGCGCAGGAACGCAAATTTGCTGTCTATATAGTCTTTAACGACCTCAACGGGGTTTCCGGCCATATTTTGGAGTTCCTTTGTGATATCGTCCAATTCCTGATAGCCGATTGCGATATTCCATGCGGTTTGGAATTTTTGATGACTGAATTTTGAAAGGGTGATTGTTGCAGATCCAATGTTCATCAAATAAATCGTATCTTTGCTCAAATCTTCAAAGCGTTTTGAGCATTCCAGCGTTGCAATCGTTTTGTAGTATGTAATCTGACTTGTATTGAGCCATTTGACGCTTAATTTGGTTCTGACGTAAATCTGGTCGCTCAGATAGCGAGCGGAAACATCGTCAACGAGCTGCTGATTGGCCCAAAAATCATAATCAGCAACATGATAGTCTTTTAGCAATTGCAAAAAGCCGTCAAGAGCAGCAACGATTTTTTTAAGTTCATGTCGATAAATTGAAGATTTGTGCTTCTCCTGAACGAAAACGGCCGAGCTTGCCGTTTCAATGATTTCTTGCGTTTTAAGATCGATGATATTCAGTTTCAATTTGAGCGGAGACATGTAAATAATGCCGTACAGTTTGTTTGCAGCCACAAAATCACCCCTATTTAATTATGTCTACTACTTAATCATAGCAGAAAAAATATTACATAAAGTAACTTTTTTGTAAAGATGCAAAGTTGAATGGAATTTTTGAAATGCAGTGAGGGCATTTGAAGTCTTTGACATAAAGCGGTAACAAAAAGAGTGACATCGCAGAAGATATCATGTATTATCGTAATAGGTGTTAAATGGAAATTTTTTAGTGCTTTAATCAAATACTTATTGTATAATAAAAATGGCCGTATAAGAAATTTATATCTACAGAGGATGATTTAAGATTATGTCAGAAAAGAAGTTACACATTGCTTTGCTTTTTGGCGGCAATTCATCAGAACACGACGTTTCAAAACGTTCCGCTCACACGGTTTTTGATGCATTGGACAAAGATAAGTACGAAGTTTCGGTATTTATGTTCACCAAGCAAGGATTTTTGCTCGGAAACAAAGATTCTATGAGAATTTTTGACGGCGAGCCTGAAGATGCCGTTGTGGCAGAAGCAATTAAAGATGTTGATTTCTCAAATCCTTTGGCTAATATTCAAAGCCTTTCAGAAGTCAAGGATATTGATTTGTTCATTCCGGTCATTCACGGAAATATGGGTGAAGACGGAACGGTTCAAAGTTTATTCCGCTTGCTTAACAAGCCGTATATCGGCAGCGGCATCGCTTCTTCGGCAGTTTCCTTCGACAAGGATCTGACGAAGCAGCTCTTGACGTATCATGGCATTCGCAATACGAAGTATGTTGTCGTTACACCGGAGAACCAGTCTGAATATACTTATGAAAAATGTGCTGCCGAACTTGGAGAAACGTTGTTCGTCAAACCTGCTCGTCAAGGCTCATCCGTCGGAATTTACAAAGTTTCAAACAAAGAAGAATTCGATAAGGCGATTCAAGACGGATTCCATTATGATTTCAAGGTTCTGGTTGAAGAAACGATTGCCAATCCGCGTGAAGTCGAATGCTCCGTTTTGGGAAATCGTGACATCAAGGCATCAAAACTTGGCGCTATCCGCATTCCTGCAGAAGATGCGTTTTATGACTACAACAACAAGTTTGTTGATGCGTCAGGCGTCGTTTTCGAAATTCCTGTCGAATTGCCAGAAAAGCTGACGAAAGAGATTCAACAGATGTCACTTGATGCTTTCCGCGTTCTTGGAAATCGCGGACTTGCACGAATGGACTTCCTTGTTGATGAAAATGACGTGCCTTATTTCGGTGAAGTCAATACTTTGCCAGGATTTACGAATATTTCGCTTTATCCGCAATTGTGGGCCGTTTCCGGCATCAGCTATAAAGATCTGCTCGACCGTTTGATTCAGTTGGCCTTTGATGAATTTGAAGACAATGCCAAACTTCATTATGATTTTGTTGAACTTGGATCAGAAAAACTCGGTAAAGGTCTTTTGACTGACGAAGATAAAAAGTAAACAGATAAGTCATCGATTCGATTTTTAGTGGTCAGAATCGGATATTTGCAAAAAACTCTGAGAATCGCGGGTTCCCAGAGTTTTTTGCATTTAAGGACAGTTTTTTGACAAATCTCAAGGAAATTTTTTGACTTGACTGCTCTTTTTTTCTAAGATATTAGTAATTAATAGTCAGGGGTGTTTCGATTGACGAACGGCATAGCATTTTTAAGAGAATTAACTGCAAAATTGGACAAACGTCCTGAATTGGCGCTATTGTGGTCATTATTATGGATGTTTATGATGCTGTCGCTTAAATTTGATGGCATGTTTTTTATTGTTTTGCTGTTGATTTTGTTTTTGGCTCTGGATTTGACAACGGCATATTTATTTGGCGACGTCAGACCTGAGAGAAGGCATCTCATTCGTTTCGTTTGTGTCAGTCTGCTCAGCTTGAGCTGGAGGGGGATGCCGTTCATATTTCGAGCATTGTCGCAAATCCCAATCCCGATTGCGATTCAAAATGCGATTTTTGATCATCGAAGGCAGTTTATTTTAATAGTTGTCTGTTGTTTCTTTGGCATGATTTGGCTTTTTTGTTCCGTGTCTGATGAAACCGTCGGGGTATTTTTTTCAAAAAAAATAAAAAGTAAACGTCTTTTTTTGCGCATATTATTATTGGAAACGGAATTTATCTTTTGGTCAGCGTTTCTTTTTGCGATCGGATATTGGCTGTGCGAGAATTTGCTTGGCAATGCGCAGTTTCTTTGGGAAATATTGATTCTTATGCTTAAGTGGATTTTGCTGATCATGTATCAAATGGCGTGTTTTCAGCTTTACTTTGGAAATCGTTCGTTCGATTCACGTGTTTCAGAAATCAGCGGGCCTGTTGCGATTTGCTTTTTGATTGCGGCCGTCGTGCAGTTGATATTTGTCAAAAATTCACTTGTTCCGAATCTTCAAAGCGATTTTAAAATAGTTGCGCATCGTGGGTCCGACGGAAACAACGGTGTCCCGAATACCGTTCCAACGCTTAAGGATTCGAAAAAAAAGCTTTCTCCTGATTATTCAGAGCTTGACGTCAGACAGACGGTGGATGGACGTTTCGTCGTTATTCACGATGCAATGTTGGCAAATTCTTCAGGAAAAGAACGTGAAGTAAACAATCTTAGTTTGGGTGATCTGATAGGGCACAAAGTAAAAGAAAGCGGTCATGCCGCATATCTTTCAGGATATAGTCAGTACCTTGAAGCAGCTCATCAAATCAAACAGTCGCTGATTACCGAAATCAAAACGGATGAACATGATAATTATGATTTGGCTGCTGAATTCTGTCATTTGTATGCTGATTCGATGATCGATCACGGCGACATGGTTCATTCGATGGACTATCAGATTATTGCCAACGTAAAAAAATCTGAAAAACGCTTAAAGTGCGGGTACGTTTTGCCGTTTGAAATTTTTTCAATGCCCAAAGGTGCGATTGATTTTTATTCAATCGAATATTTAACGATGAATCGCTCATTTATCAAGGCTGCGCATGACCAAAAAAAGAAGGTCTATGTTTGGACCGTCAATAACAAGCTGGACTGTCTTCGCGCTTGCGCAATCGGTGCCGATGGCGTTATTACCGACAACGGCAGCAAGCTTAAACGCTTTTTAAAAACGGCAACAAAAGATGATTTTTCTTTAGGATGTTTTATTAATAGTTACGCTATGCTGAAATAGGGGTGTTTGAATGAATAGTTGTCCTTGGGGATTGAATAAAGCAAATTTGTCAAAATTTCACGAAGAAGAATGGGGTCGACCCGTTCATGAAGACAATAAGCTTTTCGAGTTTTTGAGTCTTTCCGTCTTAGCGGCCGGATTGTCATACGGTACCATCCTTGATAAGCGAGATGATTTGTGCTTGGCATTTCATGATTTCGAAATTGATAAAGTTGCGCAGATGTCACCAGAAGAAATCGAAAGAATTCTTTGCGATAAAAAAATGATTCGAAACAAAAAGAAAGTTTCAGCCGTTGTTTGCAATGCGACGGTCAGTCAAAAAATGCGCGCAAATGGGCAGACATTGGATGATTTTTTCTGGAGTTATACCGGTTTCAGAACAATTGACAATAAGTGGCTTCATGCAGAGATGATTCCAGAACAAACCTTGTTGTCAAGAAAAATTTCGGATGAGATGCATGAAAGAGGTTTTATCATGGTCGGGCCTGTTTTAATCTACAGTTTTTTAGAAACTGTCGGAATCGTCAATGATCATTTGATTGATTGTCAGGCAAGAATATCATAAAAAACAGAAACCCAGAAGAAGGTTTCTGTTCTGTACGTCAAAGATTAAGCTTATTTGGCATCTTTTTTAAGTGCCGGTTTATTATCGAGATCAGTTCTGACGACCAAAACGTCGCATGGAGCCGTACGCGTAACGTACTCCGTAACCGAACCAATCAACAAGCGTTCAACGGCATTCAGGCCAGTAGCACCGATAACAATCAAATCAATCTTTTGATCTTCAGGAATGTCTTTTGCGATAACGGCTTTCGGAGCGCCATATTCAACCGTGAAGTCAATATTCTTAACACCGTCTGCTTTGGCGGATTCAACGTAACCTTCCATTGTCTTTTTGGCGGTTTCGGTTACTTGATCCACCATTGCCGTGTCAAAGCTTGAAATATTTTGGAAAGCACGCGTATCGACAACGTGAACTAAATGAAGAGTCGTTTCATCACCATTTCTTTTTGCGACAGAAACGGCTTTCTTGAATGCTAATTCAGCTTCGCGAGACCCGTCGACAGGAACAAGAATGTTTTTGTATCTTTGTAACATTTGACTCACCCTTTCTTTACTTTCATATTTATTTTACTTTATTTATACGGAAAAATAAAGTGAAAACGCTCACTTTTTTGTGAACAAAAGCGCCAATAAACATCAGTTGCCGATTGAGTACGCAAGCATCAAAAAGGAAAGGCTTGAAACAAAAACGGCATCACAGATCAGGAGGATGATTTTGAAAATCACAAGTGTGGTAAAAGCTGAAATAATACTCAAGCTTCCACAGATAATCAGGACGATTCCCAAAACCAACATAATTTTTGAAAGCGATCGATCTTTTTCCGGATGAAAAATGATGACGGGCTTGTTTCTGTGGCTAAAAACGTACCAACCTAAAAAAACAACGATTAGGCCAAGGCCGATGAATAAAGCCGTTGCTATATTTTGCATTGTAAAAGTCCTCAGTTAAGTCTTTGTCTAAAAAAGGGCCAAAGCAAAAACTTTGGCCGGTGAAAATCCGATGGTGCCGATTTAAGTCCTTGCAGTTGAACCCGCGTTTATGCAGGAAAAAGTGTCCATACCGAGGTTTTTTGGACGCCAAGTGAAATGGTCTGCCAGCCGCCTCGAGATCCGGTCACAAATATATCAGTTGTTCGGTCAACCATACGATAGGACGACACGTACACTTCAGAATTCCAATTTCATCTTAGCATAGGTTTTGAATAATTACAAATCACTTGCGCCATCTGGAATTTTGCAATGCCGAATATTGTTGTTTCAAAGCTTGTTCGTAACGACCGTTTTCTTTTGGAACGTAGTAGGTGCGGTCAAGCAGGGAATCGGGAAGATATTGTTGTTTGACCCAGTCATGCGGATAGTCATGTGGATACTTGTAACTCGTCCCGTGACCGAGTTTTTCTGCTCCTTTATAGTGAGCATCCTTCAAGTGATTTGGGACCTCACCTCCGTGGCCCTTTCTGATATCGTCAAGAGCAGCATCAATTGCCTGAATTCCTGAATTTGATTTTGGCGAAATGCAAAGCTCAATTACGGCATCGGCCAAAGGAATTCGTGCTTCAGGCAATCCCAATCGTTCAGCTGCGAGCACGGCAGAAACGGTTCTTGAACAGGCAGGGGGATTGGCTAATCCGATATCTTCATAGGCAATGGTCAGCAATCTTCTCATGACGCTGATCAAGTCGCCCGCTTCAAGCAATCGGGCCATGTAGTGCAAGGCCGCATTCGTATCGGAACCGCGAATCGATTTTTGGAATGCCGAAATCACGTCATAATGCGCATCACCGTCCTTATCATGCGTGAGCGCTTTTTTTTGAATGCATTCCTCAATGATTTCAAGCGTGACGTGAACATGATTGCTTTCATCCGTTGGCGTTGACATTACGGCCAATTCCAGTCCGTTCAGCGCGCTTCTCAGATCGCCGTTCGTTGCCCGCTCCAAGTGAATCATGGCATCATCGTCCAATACGACATGGTATTTTCCGAGACCGCGCTCATCGTCTTGGAGAGCCCTGTTAATGGCAGTTTTAATATCTTCTTCCGAAAGTTTTTGGACTTCAAAAATCTGCGTTCGACTGCGAATGGCAGGATTGATGGAGATATAAGGATTTTCTGTTGTCGCGCCAATCAAAATGATTTTGCCGCTTTCAAGCAGCGGCAACAAAAAATCCTGTTTAGGCTTGGTCAGGCGATGAATCTCATCGAGCATCAAAATGACCGTTCCGCTCATTTTTGCCTCCAACGCAACCTGTTCAAGCTCTTTTTTGGAGTCGGTCGCTGCATTTAAAATGCGAAAAGCATATTTCGTCGAACCGGCAATCGCACTTGCAATGCTGGTTTTGCCTGTTCCGGGAGGACCGTAAAGAATCATTGATGATAAAAGTTTTGCCTGAACCATTCGGCGAATAATCTTGCCTTCTCCGACAAGGTGACGTTGTCCGACGATTTCGTCAATGTCTTTTGGACGCATGCGAAATGCGAGTGGTTTCATCGAATCACTTCCTTATGCTTATATTTTACGCCAACGCTTGTTCGAAAGACAACTTAAAGAGACATGATAGTGATGAAAACTGCATGTTTTGGTATAATATAGATAACAATTTTTGCAAAGGATGAGAATCGTGAAATTTGACGAAATCGGAAATGTAATTGAAAAAGAGAAAATGACGGGGGCTTTGTTTAATATTGCATGGAAGGTTTCAAGGCCGCGTCAGGTCGTCAGAAGAGACGGATCGCTTGGAAATGCAGAGCTTGAGCAAAAGGACAATCCCTATTTGAAAGTTTCAAAGGGGGTAGTCGAGCTGACCACTCGTTCATGGCTTTCGGCATCAAAACTTTTCTTCGACATGAAGCTTCAAGAGCATACGCTGAGAAAAGCAATCGGAGACGATGCTTATTTATGGCCTTTTTCTTGCGGAATTAAAAAAGATTCAAAACTTGACCCTAAAATTCTTTTGCGATTTCCGGAAGGGTTGTTCAAGGAACTTTACGAATCTGAGTTTAAGCGAAGCAAAATTTCTTATATGACCTTCAGAAATCAGGTTTATATGAAAGTTTTGCGCGGTTTTGTCTCAAAAAGGTGGTTTTTGGAATACCTTTTTGGAGCAACTCCGTATGATTTTGCAGCGGGTGAAGTCGAGGGAAAAAGTTCACCGAAACGTTCCGCTTCAAACAACATAAATCCTGTTGTCCAAAAACAGGCGGACAATTTAAATTACTTGAGTCTCAAAAAATACCTTGAAACGTCTGATCGAACAAATCCGGACGGAATCATGCCGAACGGAAACTATGCAGATCTGAACGAAATGAAGGATCAAGGAATTCATTATCTGCAGATCGAAACGGTAGATTATGATCCACGCAGCATTTTAGGAGTGACTCCGCTCATGATTTCAACGTTAGAGCTTATGGCAGGGTATTTTTTAATGACCGAAAACGTTGATGAAAGCATTTTAAACGATTCAAGAAGTTTCAGCCTTAATGTGGCAAAAGAAAGTCCCTATGCTAAATCGGACGTGGTTACCAAAGCCCGCTTGTTTATGCAGGACATTTTGCGCTTTGGAGAAAAATTGGGCTTTTCAAAGATGCAAAGCGTTTCTGATGCTTTGAAAATAAGGATTGAAGAACCGGAAAATACTCCGGCCGCAAAACTGATCAGGCTGCAAGGAAACCAAAGCCTGTTTGATTACGGCATAAATTTGATGCAAAAAAATCAAAATGAGGTTTTAGATACCGGATTTGACGACGGAAGCGCTCGTTTGATTGAAGAGTCAATTTTAAACGGAATTTCATATCAGCCGGTAATTCCTGAAGCAAATATCGTGCAAATCGGCTCCAAAATGATCAAAAGCGGGATTCAGACAAGTTCAGACAGCGCGCTGATGAAAGAAATCTGGGATAAAAAATCGGTTGCCAAACAATTCGTTGAACAGTTCGGTTTCACCGTTTTGTCTGATTACATCGTCGGCAATCGCAGAAAGTTTGATGAGATTTTTCCGCGCGTCAAAGGAATGGCCGTTTCTGTCAAAAATGCTGAAGGTCCTTCAGATGAAAAAGCCTCCCTGTTCAGGTTGGCACCGACTAAAGAAGAGTTGTGGGATGCTGTTTCACGCATCATTCGCGATGGGAAAAAGGCGATGATCGAACTGGTGGTTCCAGGGTCCGTTTATCGGGCATTATTTTTCCAGGATCGAATTTTAAGCGTAATCGAACGCTTGCCTGCGGGAGTCGTCGGTGACGGAAGAAGAACGATCAAACAGTTGATCGACAGCAAAAATTTGTCTGACAAGACAAACCAAATCATCATCGGACCTTCCGAAAAAGAAACGATGGATGTTCAAGGAGTGACGCTTGAGACGATACCAGGGCGCGGAAACGAGGTTTTGCTTCGTTATGATGCGACAAGCGGGACCGGAAACCGCAGCTTGGAAGTTCTCGATGAAATTGATTCAAGCTATCTGGATGAGCTTTGCCGTTTGGCCAAGGCGTTGAGACTTCATGACGGAGCGCTTGACATTGTGATTCCAAATATCTATCAAAGATATGATGCCGACCATCCGGAGGCATTGATTTTCTTGAGTGCCCATGCAACTCCGAAACTTTCGATGCACGAAAACGTGCTCTTGATCGGAAATCAAAATATCGCAAAAAAAATCGTTATGATGCAGTAAAAAAGAGGCTTGGAATAATTATGCCTCAAACTAAAAACCCGGATGATTTGCAGTTAGTTGCAATCATTCGGGTTTTTAGTTAGTATTCATGACAATTCCCATGCTACGATGGAAATAAGCAAAAAAGTTTGTTTTCATGTATTAAAATTGAAAAAAGCTGGACAAAATCAGTCTCAAGCGGATTGTACTATGTCCGGCATTATGTTTAATTCAAGCCGGAAACGGGGCTTTTTTCTCCCAGTCTCTTTTTTAGCCGAAAAGTCTTTCCAGGAGAGAACGATGCTTAGGATGAGACGAATTCTCCGTTTTCTTAGGGTAGCACTCAAAAATATCAATTTTTTCTTTGTGAATGGCTTGAGTCTTGTCGCAAAAAACAACCGCGAAATCGGTTGAATCATTCGGGAGATTGTGATCGGACGTTGCAGTGAAATCAATGCCGTGATCATTTGCAAGCTTGACCAGTTTGGAAAGAGAAGCTGCATCGACCTGACCGTTGATAATCAGGCGGAAGTCCGGATGAATCGACATTTCTTGTGACAAATCAAGCAAACTTTCCGGGTTGTTTAGTTCTTCAAACGTGATGACGACATCGACTCTTTCGCGAAAAGTTCCAAGGTATTTGCGGCGTTCGTCAGGATTAATCTGGGGAGTTCCATACATTCCCTTGTTCATATGGTTTTGTAGTTCATCAGACATCGTTCAACCTTCTTTCTTGTTTTCATTCTAAAGTGTAACATGAAGAAGATAATTCAGACAACAAAAAACAGCCCCCATAAAGAGGACCGTTTCAACAAATTCACTTTGAAAATTAAAGTTTGTTGTAGTATTCAACGACAAGAGCTTCATCGATGTTTGCATCGAGTTCTTCACGTTCAGGAAGACGTACCAATGAGCCTTCCATCTTGTTTTCGTCGAATGAAACGAATGGTGCACGACCGACAACGGCTTCCAAAGCATCCTTAACGACTTGAAGGTTCTTTGAACGTTCACGCAAGGAAATAACTTGGCCAGGCTTTACTTCGTATGACGGAATGTCAACGCGCTTGCCATCAACCGTGATGTGACCATGGTTTACCAATTGGCGAGCTTGACGACGTGTCGTAGCTAATCCAAGACGGTAAACAACGTTGTCCAGGCGACGTTCCAAAAGAATCATGAAGTTATCGCCGTGCTTGCCTTCGCGAATCTTGCCAGCCTTAACGAAAAGGTTAGCAAATTGACGTTCTGACAAACCGTACGTCATGCGAAGCTTTTGCTTTTCACGCAATTGCAAACCATATTCGGAAAGCTTGCGACGGTTGTTTTGACCGTGTTGACCTGGTGCGTAAGGACGCCGTGCTAATTCTTTGCCTGTGCCTGAAAGGGAGATGCCTAAGCGACGTGAAACCTTCCAGGAAGGACCTGTATAACGAGACATTTAAAATTCCTCCAATTAAATAATTTGGAGTAAAATAATCCGTGCGAGTTTAGTATTCGTGCATTTCATTTTGCGATTTTCACCCTTGCAGCCGAAGGGTTACTCATACGAACCAAAACGGCAATGAAATGTTGACGTTCTTACCGCTCGCTGCTGCATTATTTTACACAACTGACATCGTATCAGATTGAATCTTTTGTGTCAAGACCATTTTGTGTTTTTAAGCAAGACTTCGACAAATCCGGAAAGTGCCGTTTCGTCTTCTTTGCTGAAACGATTTTTTGAAGGCGAATCGATGTCGAGCACACCAATCATTTGATTGTCTTTGATCAAAGGAATGACGATCTCAGAATTTGAGGCAGAGTCGCATGCGATGTGTCCCGGAAATTCATGGACGTTTGCGACGCGCAGGGCTTTTCTTTGTGAAAATGCAGTTCCGCAGACACCGGTGCCGTTTTTAATGTGCATACAGGCAACTTTCCCTTGAAACGGTCCAAGATCTAATGAATCGGTTTGTTCGTCATAAAGGTAAAAACCGGCCCAATTGACGTCTTTTAAGCTACTGTACAGGAGCGCCGACGCATTTGCCAGATTTGAAACGGGGTTATGCTCATTGAACAAAAGCGCGTCAAGTTGTTTCGACAACAGATTATCGGTCATAATTATTGAGGCCTCCAAGCGGTTATTTTTTATGTATCATATGTTATAATATAAGCAATTGTATTTAAATGCAAATTCGATGATTTGAAAGTAAGGGGCGGAATTCACATTATGATGGCAATTTTAATGACGATCATTGCCTTGGCGGTGGTGCTTTACGCTGCAGCAATGGTTTTCAAACGACGATATAAGATGCAGGCAGAAGAGGTAAGAAATCAAGTTGAAAGCATTGAAAAAGCGTCATTGGATGCGGATTTTGCCAATCTCAGCCGGATGACTCTTTCAGGCGAAAGTCTGACGGAAGTTGAAAACATGGATAAATCGTACCATTATCTGATGAATCGACGTTTGCCGGAGATTATCGAGGAATTGGATGAAATTGATGAACAGATTGAGGGATATCATGTTTTTTTGTCTAAGACGGGGCTTGAAACAACCAGGAAAAAGACCATGGACGCAATTTCTCAGTACCGTGAACTGGCAGCAAAGGTTTCACGAATTAAAAAACAGGCCGAAAGTCATCAGGAAGCAGTCAAGGAACTTAAAGACAAGTATCAAAGGATCAGAAAGATTTTGCTGACAAAAAATTTTTCGTATGGTCAAAGCATTGATGCCTTGGAATCAAGCATGCAAAATCTTGAGAATCTTTTTGAAGACTATATGAAGGTGCTTGAAAAGGGCGATTTGAAGAAAACGGATGAAATTCTCTCAGAACTTCGTCAAAAAACGCACGTGCTTGAAACAGCTCTTGATAAAATTCCGCCAATTTATAAGAACTACAAGAACGTTTATCCGGAACAGATGACAGAAATCAAAGAAGCCATCAGAAAGATGAAAGAAGAACGCTATGAGTTTGAGTTTGACTCTGAAAAGGTCATTTCTGAAACGGATGACCAAATAAAACGACTTGATGAAGGACTTGCAAAAATCGAAGTTGAAAATTGCGAATTACTCGACAACAAAATTTATGAAAATATCGAAAAACTGTATGATGCAATCGAAAAAGAATATAATGCCAAACTTCGCTTTGACAAGCGACTTTCCTATTTCAAAGACTTTATGGAACACGCTCGCAAACAGGAACGAGAACTGCTGATAGAGTTGGATCGACTTTCGATGAATTATGTATTCAATCACAATGAACCCGAAAACGCGCATAGTTTGGACGATATGCTGAAACGCATCGAAAAATGGTATCAGGGCTATGAGAACCGTGATGAAGAAATGAGCATCTGTTATTCCGAATATTACTCGCGGATGCTTGAAAATTTGAAGGATCTGGCTAATATTGAAAAGCGACAAAAAGAAATTTTCGACAGCGTGGCATCGCTTTTCAAGGATGAACAAGATGCAAAACGAGCCATTCAGAATTTTGATGCTGAAATGCATCGTTTGAAACGATCAATCGACAACCTCAACTTGCCTGGTCTTTCCAATGAATATCAGCAGTATTTCTTGAAAGTTTCAGCTGAAATCGTTGATTTGGCAAACGATTTGGGCAAGATTCAAGTCGACATGGATCAGATTGAGCATGATTTGATCAATACTCAATCCGATCTTGACGTTTTGGAGAAAAAGACTCAGGAAATAATCGATGCGTCAACATTGGCCCAGGAGTGCATCCAGTATGCCAATCGATATCGAGGCGAGTCAGAAGAAGTGGCCAATGCACAAAAAGAAGCAATCAGCCTGTTTGAAAAGTGCGATTACATAAAATCGCTTGACACGATTGCGCATATTTTGGAAAAAGTCGATGAAAACTCGTATCGCAGAATTGAAGCAAGCTATAAGAAAAAGAGCAAATATCAAAGTTAGATGCATGAAAATCGGAAATTTTGCTTTATAAAGGGTGACAATTGCGTCATCCTTTTTTGCTTGTATTTTGATAGTTGATTGGTTAGAATTAAAAGGAATGTCAATGTAAAAGAGAGGGTATGCAGAAAATGTACTTTGACAATAGTGCAACGACAAAAATAGATCCGCAAGTTTTGCAAACGTATCAGACGGTTTGTGAAAAAGTTTGGGGCAATCCCTCATCTTTGCATAATCTGGGAGAACATGCCTTTAATCTGCTTGAACAGGCAAGAAAGCAGGTTGCTGATTTGATCGGAAGAAAGCAAGATGAGATCTTCTTTACTAGCGGCGGGACTGAAAGCGACAACTGGGCAATCAAAGGAACTGCCATTGAAAAGCATATTTACGGAAAACATTTAATCACGTCAAGCGTTGAGCACCCTGCAGTCATCAATACGATGAGACAATTGGAAAAGCTGGGTTTTGAAGTGACCTATCTTCCGGTTGACAAGGAAGGACGAGTCAGCTGCGAGGATTTGAGAAAATCAATCAGGAAAGATACGATTCTTGTTTCAATCATGGCAGTCAACAATGAAGTTGGGTCTATTCAGCCGATTGATGAGATTGCTGAAGTTTTGAAAGACTATCCTAAAATTCATTTTCACGTCGATGCCGTTCAGGCGGTCGGAAAGGGGCTTGGCAAGATGCTTAAAAATGAGCGGATTGACCTGATGTCGTTTTCCGGTCACAAATTTCATGCACCGCGCGGGATTGGATTCATGTATAAAAAAGAAGGCAGAATGATTGCTCCGCTATTGACGGGCGGTGGACAGGAAAAAAATCTGCGAAGCGGAACCGAAAATCTGCCTGCGATTGCGGCAATGGCAAAGGCTTTGAGACTTGTGGTCGAAAATGAGGACGAATATTCAAAGCGTCAGCAAAAAATTAAAGAAAAAATCTACGATCACGTGGAAAAATTCGACAAAGCAGTCATCTTTTCCGGACGCGACAAGAATTTTGCCCCACACGTGCTTTGTTTTGCAATCAAGGGCGTCAGGGGCGAGACGATTGTCCATGCTTTTGAAGACAATGACATTTACATTTCAACGACAAGCGCATGTTCATCTAAGAAACATACGGTTTCATCGACGCTCCGTTCGATTGGAATTGATGACGGAATTGCAACTTCTGCGGTTCGAGTCAGTCTTGATGAAAACAATACGCTTGAAGAGGCGGAAGAATTCAACAATGTTTTTGATGAATTATATGAAAAATTTCGGATGATCAACTCTTAAATCATTGAAAGGAAACAATATGCAATATACTGAAATTATGGTTCGTTACGGCGAACTGTCAACAAAAGGCAAAAACAGGCGAAACTTTATCGACCGTTTGGGATTCAACGTGCGTTCCGCAATGCACGATTTTCCGAAATTGGTCGTCAAGGCACATCGTGATCGAATGCACATTTATTTGAACGGTGAGGATTCCGACAAAGTCATCGAACGTTTAAAACAGGTTTTTGGAATTCAGAATTTTTCACCATCGGTCAGGGTCGAACGCGATGTCGAAGCTGTAAAGGAAAAAGCCGTTGAAATGATCAACGAAAAGTTCTTCGACGGAATGACGTTCAAAGTAAATACGAGACGCTCCGATCACCATTTTGTCTATGATACGAACGAATTGAATGAAATGATCGGCGGATACGTGCTTCAAAACGTCCCAGGACTCAAGGTTAAAATGAAAAATCCGGATATTACGCTGCGAGTCGAAGTTCGTTGCGACGGCATCTATTTGTCTCATGAAAAGATCCAGGGGGCCGGCGGACTGCCTGTCGGCACCGCCGGACGCGCAATGCTGATGCTTTCAGGCGGCATTGATTCGCCGGTTGCGGGCTATCTTGCAATGAAACGCGGCGTTGATATTGAAATGGTTCACTTCTTCAGTCCGCCATATACGAGCGAACAGGCTTTGAACAAAGCCAAGGAACTGACAGCCAAGCTGACGCCTTACGTTGGAAGAATACAGTTTATCGAGGTTCCGTTTACCGAAATTCAGGAAACGGTCAAACATGACGTTCCGTCCGGATATCTGATGACGATTCAGCGACGGTTCATGCTCAGGCTAACGGAGGCATTAGCCAAAAAACGCGGTGGTCTGGCAATTTTTAACGGTGAAGCTTTGGGACAGGTTGCTTCCCAGACGCTTGAAAGTATGGCGGCCATCAACGATGTGACGACGATGCCTGTTTTGCGGCCGGTTGTTTCAATGGATAAAAATGAAATCATCAAGATTGCTCAAAAGATTGATACGTTTGATCTGTCAATCATGCCGTTTGAGGATTGCTGTACCGTTTTCGCTCCTCCTGCTCCGAAGACGAAGCCGAAAATTGATCGCGCGCGCTATTACGAAAGCCGCTTAGATGTCGATGGATTGATTCAGCGTGCTTTGGACGGCGTTAAAGTGACGAATATTCAAATTGGCGATTCTTTCTTAAATGATTCCGAACAGGCATTTTCAGAATTGCTTTAATTCTGCATGATTAAATTTAATTTTAGCTTGACGCACTGTGCCAACAAGGCTAAAATACTCGTATAAGCTTTGAACAAGAGGGTTCAGACATGACGATTTAAAGAGAGAAACGGGTTGGTGGAACGTTTTACTCGTCGTTTGAATTGTAGCTTGTGAGCTGTCGGACTGAACCAACAGTAGGTCTGACCGGATATCAGTTCGTTAACATGAATTAAAGCGGGGCATTAAAGCCCAATTTAGGTGGTACCACGGCACTGTCGTCCTATTAGAGGACGGCAGTGTTTTTTGTTTGAATGAACTGGTAAGGAGCACTGCATTTGACAAAGGAAAGGAAGAAACTCAATGGCAAAAGATATTGAAATGTCAACAAAATACGATCCGAGTCAAGTTGAACCCGGACGTTACGAACAATGGGTAAACGACGGATTGTTCAAGCCGAGCGGCGACAAAAAGGCCAAGCCTTATTCAATCGTGATCCCGCCTCCGAACGTAACCGGCAAGCTTCACTTGGGCCATGCCTGGGACACGACTCTGCAAGACATGCTGATCAGGCAAAAACGCATGCAAGGGTTTGATACTCTTTGGCTTCCGGGAATGGATCATGCCGGAATCGCAACGCAGGCAAAAGTTGAAGCTCGTCTTGCAGAACAAGGAATCTCACGCTATGATCTGGGACGAGAAAAATTTGTTGACAAAGTCTGGGAATGGAAAGACGAATATGCAAGCATTATCAAGCAGCAGTGGGCAAAACTTGGTCTTTCGCTTGATTACGATCGCGAACGTTTTACTTTGGACGAAGGATTATCCAAGGCAGTTCGCAAGGTGTTTGTTTCCCTTTATAAAAAAGGCTTGATTTATCGCGGTGAATATATCATCAACTGGGATCCGAAGGCAAGAACTGCTCTTTCAGACATCGAAGTCATTCACCAAGATGACAAAGGTGCTTTCTACCACGTGAAATATCCGTTCGTTGATCCGGAGCATACTTTCAACGGGAAACATTATATTGAGATTGCGACGACGCGTCCGGAAACGATGATGGGCGACGTTGCGGTTGCCGTTAATCCGAGCGATGAACGCTATAAGGATCTTGTCGGCAAGGAAGTCGTTCTTCCGCTTCAAGGGCGCCATATTCCGATTATTGCCGATCAGTACGTTGATCCCGAATTCGGGACGGGGATGGTCAAGATTACGCCGGCCCACGACCCTAATGACTTTGAAGTCGGCAATCGTCATAATCTGGAACGAATCAATACGATGAACGATGATGCGACGATGAATGAAAATGCTGGCAAATATTGCGGACTCGATCGCTTTGAAGCTCGCAAGGCAATCGTTTCCGATCTTCAAGATCAAGGATATATGATCAACATCGAACCGATTGTTCATAGCGTCGGTCATTCGGAACGGACCGGGGTTCAGGTTGAAGCACGTCTTTCAACTCAATGGTTCGTCAAGATGAAACCATTAGCGGAAGCCGCTTTGAAAAATCAGGAAACTGATGATGCCGTTAAATTTGTTCCCGAACGCTTTGAAAAGACGTTTACGCAATGGATGGAAAACGTTCATGATTGGGTTATTTCGCGTCAGCTTTGGTGGGGACATCAAATTCCTGCCTGGTACAATAAGAAGACGGGCGAGACTTACGTTGGTGAAGAAGCACCTGAAGACATCGAAAATTGGGAACAGGATACAGACGTTTTGGATACTTGGTTCTCAAGCGCTTTGTGGCCGTTTTCGACAATGGGTTGGCCGGATACCGAATCAGAGGATTTTAAGCGCTACTTCCCAACGGATACTTTGGTTACCGGTTATGACATCATCTTCTTCTGGGTATCCCGCATGATTTTCCAAAGTCTTGAATTTACGGGACGCAGGCCGTTCAAGCACGTTTTGCTGCATGGTTTGATTCGTGACGAACAAGGACGCAAGATGAGCAAGTCTCTCGGCAACGGAATCGATCCGATGGACGTTATCGACAAATACGGTGCCGATGCGCTGCGCTGGTTCCTTTCAACCGGATCGACTCCTGGGCAAGACGTTCGTTTCTCATACACCAAGATGGATGCCGCATGGAATTTCATCAATAAGATTTGGAATGCGAGTCGTTTCGTAATCATGAACCTCGATGAAGAGACGACAAAAGATTTACCTGACATTAAGGAATGGCAGCTTTCCGACAAGTGGATTTTGAGTCGATTGAACAAGACGGTCAAAGAAGTTACGCGTTTGTTTGACGGCTTTGAATTTGGCGAAGCCGGACGTGCTCTTTACAATTTCATTTGGAACGATTTTTGTGACTGGTACATCGAAATGGCCAAGGAAGATCTGAATGGTTCCGATGAAAAGCTCAAGCACAATACTCAAAACATCTTGTGCTACGTGCTTGATCAAACGCTGCGTCTGATGCACCCAATCATGCCGTTCGTCACGGAAAAGATCTGGCTGACGATGCCGCATGACGGAAAATCGCTCGTTACGGCCGCATATCCTGTTGAACATCCGGAATTCGACAATCCGGAAGCAGAAAAGCAGATGGATAACCTGATTGAACTTATCAAAGCGGTCAGAAACAGCCGCGCTTCAGTTAATGCGCCGATGTCGAGCGCAATCGACATTTTGATCAGGACGACTTCGGAAGACACAAAGTCGGTTTTCGATGCAAACGTTGAATACATCAACCGCTTCTGCCATCCGAAGAAGCTTGAGATTTCAGCTGACGTGGAGGCTCCTGCCCTTTCAATGACATCCGTCATCACCGGCGCCGAAGTCTATCTGCCGCTTGCCGACCTGATTGACCTCAACGAAGAGCATGCCCGTCTTGAAAAAGAAGCATCAAAACTTGAAAAAGAAGTCGAACGCGGTGAAAAGAAACTCTCAAACGAACGTTTCGTCGCAAACGCTCCAGCAGAAGTCGTAAACAGCGAAAAAGAAAAACTTGCCGGCTACAGGAGCAAGCTCGAGGCGACAAGGATCCGAATCGGGGAACTGGAAAAGGAAATGTAAGAACAAGGTGTGGAGCCGAGCGGTCAGCCCGCGAGCACCAGGCCTGCTCGAACGCCGGCGGGCTCGTCCTGCCAAGCGAGGGTACCTGGGCGGAACGGGCTGCGAGGCGCAACCCGATTAGACAAGGTGTGGAGCCGAGCGGTCAGCCCGCGAGCACCAGGCCTGCTCGAACGCCGGCAGGCTCGTCCTGCCAAGCGAGAGTACCTGGGCGGAACGGGCTGCGAGGTGCAACCCGATTAGACAAGGTGTGGAGCCGAGCGGTCATGAGCCCGTGCACAAGCATGAGGATGACTGAAGGCGAGTGGCTTTCTGAATGAACAATGGATGCGCTTCACGTATATTATGATACGTGAGGCGTTTTTTTTGATTATTTCGCATCTTGTTTCGGCAAGCGGCTCAATAATTGCCGGCGAGCAGTTCAAGGACAGGGTCCTTTTGGGCATGGAACTTAGGAAATTCAAGGGAAAGGCAGATATTATGAATGCATTTAATCATTTAATTGAACATATTAATAATGACATGACCAATCAAAGAGACAGGGGAACGGCCTTTGAAAAGCTGGCCGTTGCATATTTCAAGAATGAGCCCGCCTACAGGAACAAGTACAGCGATGTCTGGATGTTGAGTGATCTTCCGGAGGAGTATGATATCCCGCATCAGGATACAGGTGTGGACATTGTTGCCAGGGACCGTAATACCGGCAAGCTGACTGCAATTCAGGCCAAGTTCTACAAGAACAAGGTTGGCAAGGACACCATCAACTCATTTGTCGCTGAAGCTGCCAAAGACTATTACGCTGACGGCATCATCATCTCAACAACCGATGAATGGAACCGCAATGCCGAAAGGGCGCTGGCGGGATTGTCAAAGCCGATTGCGCGTATCGGGCTTACGGATCTTGAGAACGCTGATATCGACTGGGGGATGTTTGATTTTGGCAGCGCTGATGCCATTGACAAAAAGCCTGCCAAGAAACTTCGTGACTATCAGAAGGAAGCAATTGAAAAATCAGTTGAATATTTCAGGGATAATGAGCGTGGCAAGCTCATTATGGCACCCGGCACCGGCAAGACGTTCACCAGTCTCAAGATTGCCGAGGCATTGTACAGGGAAAAGGGAGGCAGCAACTACAACATCCTTTACCTGGTTCCGAGCATTCAGCTTCTTTCGCAGACGCTCTTCAACTGGAATTCCGATGTTTCCGATGACATCAACATGATTTCCTTCTCCGTCGTGTCTGACAGGAAGGCCACGAAGAAGACCGGCGATGACAATCTGACTGCCAAGGACGTTGGCTTTCCCGCTACGACAAATGTCAGTGAACTGATGGAAAACTATGAGACCATAGATACTTCCAAAGGCAGGGACATGACAGTCATTTTCTCAACTTATCAGTCGATTGACGTCATTCATCAGGCACAGGAGGCAGGCTATCCGGAATTTGACCTGATCATTGCAGACGAGGCGCACAGGACAACAGGTTCTTCCAAGCTTGGTGAAGACAGTATGTTCACAAAGGTTCACGGCAATGACAACGTAAAGGGCAGGCTGCGTTTATATCAGACTGCAACGCCTAAGGTTTACGGACCCGATGCCAAGAAGAAGGCTGAGTCAAACAGTGTCGAGCTTGCTTCAATGGATGATGAGAGCATCTACGGTCGTGAAATTTTCCGCCTTGGATTCGGTGAGGCGGTAAACCGCGGCTATCTCACTGACTACAAGGTTTCCGTCCTTGCAGTCAACGAAAAGTATGTTGACAGGAACATGCAGAATATCATGGCTTCCGAGGACAATGAACTCAATACCAGTGACATTGGCAAGATCATCGGCATCTGGAATGCGATGACGAAGCGCAATGGAATGAACGGGGCGATTTCAGGAGCACCGATGAAGCGCGCCATCGCGTTTACTGACACCATTGAGCACTCAAAGCAGATTGCCGATGAGTTCAATGACGTTGTCAATGATTATCTCGGGGAGTATGCAGAGGGAAGCTTTTCCGTTGACGTTCATCATGTCGACGGCGGTCTGAATGCCATGGAGAAGAAGACGGAACTGGACTGGCTGGCAAGTGACATGCCTGAAAATACGGCTCGTGTGCTCTCCAATGTCCGTTTCCTGACGGAAGGAATCGATGTTCCCAATCTGGATGCAATCATCTTCATGAGTCCCAGGAAGTCGCAGGTTGACATTGTCCAGGCCGTCGGGCGCATCATGCGCCGCTATGAGGGTAAGGAGTACGGTTATATTATCCTGCCTGTTGTCATTGATGCCGATGCTGATCCGGAAACTGTGCTTGACAACAACCAGAAGTATCAGGAAATATGGCAGGTTCTCAACGCCCTGAGGTCAATTGACGAACGGTTTGAATCTGAAATCAACAAACTGGAACTCAACAGGAAGAAGAGCAGGAAGATCAACCTTATCGGTGTTTCCACCAAGCCTGGTTCTGAAGTCACTGAAGAAGGCGGAAAAGCCGGTGAAGGCGAAAAGGGTGAAAATGGTCCGAACTATGTTCAGACTGAGCTTGACCTCGGAATGGATATGGGTGCCATAGAGCAGGCATTCTACGGGAAGATTGTCCAGAAGGTCGGTGATCGTCGCTACCTTGAGGACTGGTCAAAGGACGTTGCCGATATTGCCAAGAGGCATATCAACAAGATCAACACGCTGATTGATGAGAAAAAGGGTGCCAGAATGGCATTTGACCAGTTCATGAAGAGCCTGCACTATAATATCAATGATTCAATTGACAGGAATCAGGCCGTTGAAATGCTGGCTCAGCATCTGATTACCCAGCCTGTCTTCTCGGCCTTGTTTGATGAATACAGCTTTGTCAACGACAATCCCGTCTCTCATGCGATGAATGACGTCATTTCCGCCTTCTCCGTCTTCGGCTTCGACAAGGAGCAAAAGGAACTTGAACCTTTCTATGAGTCAGTCAGGCTTCGTGCATCGGGAATTGACAATGCCGAGGCAAAGCAGAAGGTTATCGTGACTCTTTATGACAAGTTCTTCAGAACAGGGTTCAAGAGTACGACGGAACAGTTGGGGATTGTGTTCACTCCTGTTGAAATCGTCGACTTCATCATCAGGTCGGTTGACTATGCATTGAACAGGTATTTCGGCAAGCGGATCTCAAGTGAGAACGTGCATGTTCTGGATCCGTTCACGGGTACAGGTACCTTCATCACGCGGACGCTGCAGTATCTGAAGGAGCAGATGGATGCCGGAGAAATTACGTATGATGATATTTTGAGAAAGTACATGCATGAACTTCACGCCAATGAAATCGTGCTTCTGAGTTACTACATCGCCGCCATCAACATCGAATCGGTCTTTGACGAAATAAACGGACCTGGCCGTGGCTATCAGCCGTTTGAGGGTATTGTTCTTACGGATACCTTTGAAAGCACCGAACGTGAAAATTCATTTATGGATGAACTGCTTGGCGAGAACAATGAGCGCCTGAAGAAGCAGCAGGAGCAGCCGATTACGGCAATTGTTGGAAATCCTCCGTATTCAGCCAAGCAAGACAATGAAGACAAAAACTATACCAGAAACAATTATCCTAAGCTTGAACACGCGTTAAGGAAAATGTGGGTTGACACATCGAAGGCTGTTAATAGAAATGGATTGATGGATTCTTATATAAAGGCATTGAGATGGGCCGCAGACAGATTATCTGACAAGGGTGTTATTGGCTTTATTACAAATAGTTCCTATATTGACGGTGTGGCAATGGATGGAATGAGAAAGAGCTTGATGGAAGAATTTGCAGATATCTATATAGTTAATTTAAAAGGGCAAATCAGGCGCCGTTCTAAAGAACAAATTGCCAGAGAAGGGGAAAATATATTTGATATAATGACCGGTGTGGCAATAATATTGTTGGTCAAGGATGATTCAAGGAACGGAAAGGGAACTCTGCATTATTATGACATAGGTGATGGTCTGTCAAAGAAAGAGAAGCTTGAAAAGATAAGGAATTTTCAAAGTATCCAGAGTATTGAAGAAGAGAACTTATTTGAAAATATAATCCCAAATGAAAAGGGTGACTGGATAAACCAGAGAAATTCTAATTTTGACAGTCTGATTAAACTGGGGGATAAGAAAAGTAAGGAAGCTTTATTTGTAGACTATACAGGTGGAATTAAAACTGGTCGTGATGCTTGGTCGTGGGGATTTTCGAAGTCACGGGTTAGAGAAAAAATAGAGGGGACGATTGAGTATTACAATGATAATTTAGGGGATAAAACTGTTTATTCAGAAGACAGCAAGGAAATTTCATGGACGCGTTCATTGAAGAGGGAATTCGAAAAGGGGGAGAAACTTGATTTTAAGGATAATCGCATATATTTAGGAATGTATCGCCCGTTCACAAAAAAGTATGTTTATTATTCTAAAGAATTAGTAGACCAGCAATATCGTATGGCCAGCGTATTTCCAACAAAGGATGCAAGCAATCTTCTTATTGCGTTGTCAAATAAAACCGAGGGAAAGAGATTTACCTTACTAACAACTGATGTTGTTACAGATGTCAATTTATTTGCTGGTGGTTCACAGAATTTACCGAAGTATCTGTACGATGATTTGGGAGAGTATTCCTCAATAAGACTTGATGTACTTAGGAAGTTGGATGATTTGAATGATGATGATGTGCTTCCTTATGTTTATGGTGTGCTGAGTTCCAATGAATATGAAAGAATGTATGCCATGGATTTAGCCAAGGAATTTCCTAGGATTCCCAACGTGAAACACAAGGAGGATTTTGTAGATATTGGCAGAAAATTGATGGACTTGCACATCAATTATGAAAATGTTCCTGTCTATGATGGTGTTGACATTGAGGAAAAGTCAGATCCAAGCTATGTTGTCAAGAAGATGAGATTTGCCAAGGTCAAAAGCCCTGAAACAGGAAAATTTGAAAAGGACAGGTCGACTATCATCTTCAATGATGACATAACCATCAGAAACATTCCTGAAAAAGCTTATGAATATGTTGTCAACGGTCGCTCGGCAATTGAATGGATTATGGACCAGTACCAGATTAAAACTGATAGGAAGTCAGGGATTACAGACGATCCCAACGACTTCAGCGATGATCCGAAGTACATTTACAATCTTCTTTTGCGCATCATTAACGTATCCATTCAGACGGTCGACCTTATCAACAGTCT
This sequence comes from Ligilactobacillus ruminis DSM 20403 = NBRC 102161, assembly GCF_900113455.1. GTDB lineage: Bacteria > Bacillota > Bacilli > Lactobacillales > Lactobacillaceae > Ligilactobacillus > Ligilactobacillus ruminis. The sequence continues at coordinate 41,676 of NZ_FOPI01000008.1, forward strand.
GCCGGAACTTGAGATAAGCAAGTGATGCGCATTCAGATGAAACGGATGATCTGCGTCTTCGTACAGTCCGGGAATTATGATTGGGTCCCCGTTTCTTGAGTTTCTTTCGGTTACGGCTCTGCATTTCACGTGATATAATGGAGCCATGACACAGATACGGAGGCGGAACATGGCACAGATGAGTTATGACGAGGCGGTCTCGTTTATTCACGGCAGAAGAAAATTTACGAAGGATCCTTCACTGGTCAAAATGAGAAGGATGGCTGAACTGATGGGAAATCCTCAAAAAAAACTGAAATTGATTCACGTTACGGGAACGAACGGGAAAGGGTCAGTGACCGCATATCTGCGAGAGTTGCTGATGTCTCACGGATATCGCGTCGGGACGTTTACGTCTCCTTTTATCGTCAGGTTCAACGAGCGAGTCGCAATTAACGGTGAGATGATTCCTGATAATGAGTTGGTTGAAGAGGTCGAACGCATCAAGCCTGTCATCGAAAGGATTGATGACGAGTTTGACAATGACGGTCCAAAAGAATTTGAAGTTTTAACGGCAATAATGCTTGATTATTTTGTAAAAATGGAAGTTGATTATGCAATCATTGAGGTCGGAATCGGCGGAACGTATGATTCGACCAACATTATCGATCCGATCGTTTCAGTCATTACGACGGTTGCGATGGATCATGCAAATATTTTGGGAGACACGATCGCAAAGGTGGCGGAAAACAAGGCCGGAATCATTAAGAAAAAGCGCCCGGTCATCATCGGAAAACTTCCAAAAGAAGCGCTTGAAGTCATCTTAAGCAAAGCAAAAGAACAAGACAGTCGCATTTATCAGCCTGAAGTTGACTATCGGGCCAGGCTTGAAGAAGGCTGCGATCATTTTTGGGGAGAAAGCTTCGCATATGAATTTGAAGAGGAAAAATGGCCGCTTCAAAGGACGGGCTTGTTCGGTAATTTTCAAGTTGACAATGCTGCCTGCGCATTAACGGCATTCAAGGTTTTGTCAGAAATCGAAGGAATCAAAATCGATCGGAGAAAGGCTGGTGAAGCCTTGGAAAATACCAGGTGGCCGGGTCGATTTGAAAAAATTCAGGAAGATCCGCTGATTGTTTTGGACGGCGCGCATAATCCTTCCGCTATGGAAGAAGTTGAAAAAACGCTTGAAACAAATTTCAAAGGCAAGAAAATTACAGTTATTTTGGGTATTTTAGCTGACAAAAATTCAGGTGAGATGATTGATGTATTGCTTAAAAATCCAAAAGCAAGTATAATTTTGACTGGATTTGACGGTCCAAGACAAGTGGCCAGTCCGAAAAAAATGCATGAAAATCATCCACGGACGATTGAAATCGATGATTGGAAAGAAGCGCTTGAAGCAGCGCTTATGCAAAAAAGCGATCTGATTTTGGCGTCCGGATCGCTGTATTTCATATCGGACGTGAGAAAGCACATACTAGAACGAGGTGGACTCAGATGAGTGTAAAATTGGTGATTTTTGACATGGACGGAGTTGTGATTGATTCCGAGAAGGTTTACTTCAGGTCGAATCAGCTTGCGGCTGAGGAACTTGGAATCAAGGGCTTCACGATGGAATATTACCGTCAGTTCGTCGGTGCCGGAACGGAGCACATGATTGAGAAGATGACGGAGGACTACGGTGACAGGAACCTGGTGGAAAGGTTCGTCAGGCTCAGCATGGACAAGATCTATCCGGTCGTTGAGGCGGGCGAGCTTGAGCTTCGTCCGGGCTTCACGGAGCTTTCGGCCTATCTTAGGGAAAGCGGCATTCCGTTCACGCTGGCTTCAAGCAACTACAGGAAGGACATTCTGTACTATCTTGACAAGGTCGGCGTGAGAGACGACTTCAAGCGCATCGTTTCCGCCGATGACGTCGTGGAGGCCAAGCCGGCTCCGGACATCTTCAACACGGCCTGGGAGATTTCCGGCAGCCCGGCCAAGGACGAGGCATTGATCATCGAGGATTCCCATAACGGCATTCTGGCCGCCAACAATGCCGGCATTCCCGTCATCATGGTTCCGGACGTCATCCCCGCCGGCGAGTTCGAGCGCGAGCACACCGTTGCGGTGCTTGATGACCTCGTCTGCGTGAAAAATTATATCGAAAAAGAAAATAAATAAAATATTTCCCTTTCGATTTACGAATTTATGTATTGAGAGGGGGAAATAATCATGAGTTTGGTCAATGAGGTTTCAAGCAAGTATTTAACGGGACGAATAAAGCGTTTTGGCGTGCAGTCTTTGTCAGACAAGGAGTTGTTATATTATTTGCTCAACGTAAAAATGCAGGGCAAAAGGGCTTCAGAAGCATGCAATGCATTTTTCAAGGACTTTTCAGGCTTATTTCAGATTAAAGATTTTGTTCCTGAAAATTGGGAGCTTTTGCTTGGAAATGACGAGCAATCGCTTTTGATGGAGGCTATCTGCGAATTTTCCAAAAGAATGAAATGTCAGTTTAATCTGCCTTTGGGACAGTTTTGTTCAAGTTCAGTGGTCGGAAAATACATGATTGATGTTTTGGGTGATGAAAAGCAAGAAGCACTGGTCTGTTTTTTTCTTGATACCAAAAATCAGGTTTTGGAGCAAAAGAAAATCTTCAAGGGGACTCTGAATTCGGCAACTGTTCATCCAAGAGAAATTTTCAAAGAAGCTTTGAGACTTAGTACTGCCCGCATAATCGTCGTGCACAATCATCCGAGCGGGGATACGACGCCTTCTGAAAATGATCTCAGTTTGACAAAGAGACTGGAAGAATGCGGACATCTTTTGGGAATTGAACTATTGGATCATATCATTGTCGGAAACAGCTCATATCTCAGCATGCGTGAAGAAAATATTATCGGATAAGCGAAAGAGAGGATTTTAATGCTTAAAGGAACGGTTCATTTTTTTGATAAGAAGAAAGGGTACGGATTCATTACGCCGGACGAAGGAAACGAAGATGTTTTCGTACATTTTTCAGCGTTGGTTGGTTCAGGTTTCAAAACTTTGGAAGAAGGACAGCGCGTTGAATTTTGCGAAGTTGAAGGCAAAAAAAGTTTTCAGGCAGCAATGGTGACGGTCATTAATGATTAAGTTTTCTTAAAATATTTTAAAGATAGGCCTTTCAGAACGATTTTCAAGTTTCAGCAATTCAATTAGAGCCGGATCTATGCTATAATAAACCGCGTGAATTATTTTGAAAACGTATTGGAAACAATAGGTTTCAATGATACAATTGAAATAGACTGAAATTATTGCTCAGATAATGAGAAACATGAAGGGATGGAACATCGTGTTCGGAATCGGAACAAAAAATATTGGTATCGATTTAGGTACAGCAAATACAATCGTTTATGCTGAAGGAAAGGGAATCGTTTTGCGCGAACCTTCAGTCGTAGCTAAGAATACAAAGACAGGCGAAATCGTTTCCGTCGGTTCAGAAGCCCGTGCCATGATTGGTCGCACGCCCGCAAGCATTGTGGCTATTCGCCCAATGAAAGACGGCGTTATTGCTGATTATGATACAACTGTTGCCATGATGAAGTATTATATCGAAAAAGCACTTGGTCACAAGGGTTCAAAGCCATATGTGATGGTATGCGTTCCTAGCGGGGTTACGGAAGTTGAAAAGCGCGCCGTTATCGATGCAACAAGAATTGCCGGTGCTCGTGATGCTTACGTTATTGAAGAGCCTTTTGCAGCAGCTATCGGGGCAGGCCTTCCTGTGATGGATCCTACGGGCAGCATGGTTGTTGATATCGGTGGCGGTACGACTGACGTAGCAACGATTTCGCTTGGAGGAATCGTTTCAAGCCGTTCGATTCGCATGGCTGGTGATAAAATTGATGATTCGATCATCTACTACGTGCGCAAGAATTACAATTTGCTGATTGGCGAAAGAACGGCCGAACAGCTTAAGATTGACGTTGCTTCTGCTTCGGTCGAGTCTGCAAAACAGCTTGATTCGCAATCGATTCGCGGTCGCGATCTTGTTACGGGACTTCCCAAGACGATTGAAATCAAGGCTGAAGACGTTGCTGAAGCCATTCAAGAAGTCGTTGAAGAAATCATTACGGCAATTAAAGAAACGCTTGAAGAAACGTCTCCTGAAATTGCAGCTGACGTTATCGATCACGGGATCGTCCTGACGGGTGGCGGCGCATTGCTTCGTCATTTACCTGATGTTATTTCTGAAGCAACAAAGGTTCCGGTATTCGTTGCACAAGATCCGCTTGACTGTGTTGCGGTTGGCACCGGTGAATCATTGAAAAATATCGATGTAATGAAGAAAAACTAGGATTGACGATTAAGTCGTTTCATTAGGAGGTTGGGTTTGATCGTCCAACCTCTTAATTTTTATGAGGTGAAATTATGCAGAAGTTCTTTTTCAATAAAAAACTTGTTGTGACACTGCTTGGCTTGATTGTCAGCTTTTTGCTGATTGCATTTTCAATCAGTGTGCGCAATAATCGTTCAATGCCGCCGTTTATCGTTCAGTTCGGAAACGAAGCCGCCGGAGTTGTCAACACGGTAGTCAGCTATCCGGTTAATGGTGTTGCCAAAGTAGGCAGTAACGTATCTGACTTGTTAAATACGTACGAAGAAAATCAGAAACTGAAAAAAGAAGTCGACAGTTTGGCCTCACAACGCGTTGAAAATCAAACATTGGCAAAAGAAAACAAACAGCTCAAGCGTCAGCTGAAACTTAACAAGAGTTTGACTGATTATGATAAAATCAGCGCTTACGTTCTTTCAAGAACGCCTTCAGCATGGCAAAATCAAGTCATTATTTCGAAAGGCAAAACGGCGGGCGTCGTCAAGAATGCGGCCGTTATGTCAAAGGAAGGTCTTGTTGGCCGCGTCGTTGAAGTCAATCAGACAAACAGCAAAGTTGAACTTTTATCGACCGAAAATGATGATGCAAATCGTTTTGCCGTCCAATTGATCAATTCCAAAGACGAGACGGTAAACGGCTTGATCACGGGCTACAATTCTGAAAAAAATGAGCTGATCATGGGACAGGTCACGTCAAAGGTCAAAATCAAAAAAGGCACGAGCGTCATTACGTCAGGAATGGGCGGAAATACGCCTAAGGGCCTTTTGGTCGGGAAAGTTGTCCGAGTAGCCGATGATGATTACGGCCTGCCTTCAAAAATTTACATCAAACCCGCAGCTGATATGGCTGATCTTAGTGTCGTTACGGTTGCGAAAAGGATAGATTAGGGGTGAGCAGATGGAAACGTCAAAAATGAAGTACGTCTTTCCTGTTGGCTTGTTTCTGGCATTTTTGCTTGACGGAACGCTTTCGAGCATTCTTGCGAGTCAAATGTTTACCTCCAATGTCGCAATTGAAAGTCGATTAATTTTACTTTGGTTCGTGATGGCAATTTTTTATGGCGATGAAAAAGTCGAGCATATTTACGTTTGGGCTTTTCTTTCAGGATTGCTTTTTGATGTGTACTATACTGGCTTTTTGGGGATAATGACCATCATTGTTCCTTTCATCGTTTATTTGAATCGCGAAGCGACGCAATTTTTCGGAAAAGCCCCATTTATTATGGTACTATTGATATATCTGATAGATATTACGATTTTGACTGCGATGAATTATTTTGCATTTTCGTTGATCGGACAAGCTTCGACGCAATTTGACGAATTTGTTATGCGTGTTCTTTGGCCGACTCTGGTCTATAATATCGCACTATTTGTAATTTTGTTCGTTCCTGTCAAAAGGGTTTTTACGGACATATCGTAATTGATGAGGGGGAATTTTGAATGCCGTCAGTTATTTTAAAAGGTCACAAAGAAGGGTATGAGTTTATTCTTAAAGATGTGAGCTCATTTAACGAAATAAAAAATGAAATTGATGAAATTTTAAAAAAGGTTCAAAATGAGAAAACTTCAAAGGGTGACAAGCTGACTTTTGCATTAAACACGGGCAACAGGTTGCTCAATCAGGAGCAACAAACAGAGATTGAGGAAATATTCGAAAATTATCCGCGGTTTTCAATTCGCAAACTAAATGCTGACGTTCTTTCCAAAAGAAGCTTTCTTGAATTTTTGGATAACAGAACGATTCATCTTTGTTGCGAGATCATCAGAAACGGCCAGATTAAGGAAATGAACGGTGACGTTTTGTTTTGCGGATCAGTTCACAAGGGCGGCATTTTAAAAGCGACCGGCAGCATTTTTGTTTTGGGAAGAGTTGAAGGAGTTATTCATGCAGGGGCAAAAAATGATGCTCTTGCTGTCGTGTGCGGCAATATGGCCCATGCGCAACAAGTAAGAATTGCCGACTTGGTTGAGATCGTTTCTGAAACCGATTATGAGGACATGCAAAAATTGATTTACGTAAATGATTTGCACGCGCTTGATACGGCTGATGTTACCGAACTTAAGACGATTCGGCCAAAAGTATTTACACAAAATGGAGGCTTGATTTGATGGGAAGAGCAATTGTAATTACGTCCGGAAAGGGCGGCGTCGGTAAAACGACGACAACGGCCAATCTTGGTTCTGCTTTGGCTCTAATGGGCAAAAAAGTTATCATGCTTGATCTTGACATCGGTTTGCGCAATCTGGACGTTGTGTTGGGACTTGACAATCGCATTATTTATGATATTGTTGACGTTGCCAAAGGAAGGTGCAAGCTTCATCAGGCCATTATCAAAGATAAACGCTTTGAAGACAAGCTTTTCTTGCTGCCGGCTGCACAAAATACCGATAAGTCTGCGATTGAGCCGGAGGAAGTCAAGGCAATCGTTGCTGATCTGAAGAGTGATTTTGACTATATTTTGCTTGATTGTCCGGCTGGGATTGAACAAGGTTTTGCCAATTCGGTTGCTGGCGCTGATGAAGCTATCGTTGTTTCGACACCCGAAATTTCAGCTGTCAGGGATGCTGATCGAGTAGTCGGTCTGCTGGAACAGGCTGATCTTGATGAACCGCCGATGCTTATTATTAATCGTATTAAAAAGCGAATGGTTAATGACGGAACGATGATGGATGTTGATGAGATTACTCACCATTTGTCGATTAAATTGATTGGAATCGTCTTTGACGATGATGAGGTTATCGGAACTTCCAACAAGGGCGAACCAATCGTCTTGAATGAAAAGAGTCCGGCGTCAAAAGGGTATCGAAACATAGCCCGTCGGCTTGAGGGGCAGACGGTTCCTTTGATGACGCTGAAAGAAAGCGATGAAAGCGGATTTTTTGGCAAGATAGCGTCATGGTTTCAAAAAAAGTAATTTGACAAACTGATGATTGAATGTTAGTCTGTATAAAAATTCATATTTAGAATAATGTTGAGCGGAAGAGTAGGTTGATGAGTCGCTAAGAGAGTTCCTGTTGCTGCAAAGGAATCGATGAATTTTCCGAACCACACCCGTGAGTTAGCGAAGAAATTTGCTCGGATGCCCCGTTATCGGCAACAAGTCATCGACTTGCTGAGGCCGGCTTCGTGAGAAGTTGGTAAATCGGAGGTGGAACCGCGCAACAACGCCCTCTTGGAATTTTCCAAGAGGGCTTTTTCAATTTTTCAGGGGGTTCACGTATGAATTATATATTCGAAATTATGCCATCTTTATTGGACGGAACGGAGATGACGCTTTCTATTTTCGTGTTGACGCTTGTTTTTTCATTGCCGTTGGGTTTGATTTGCGCACTCGGAAGATGCTCAAAATTTAAGATATTAAATGCAGTCCTGCGTTTTTATATTTGGTTGATGCGCGGAACGCCGTTGCTTTTGCAATTGATTTTTGTGTTTTACGGACTTCCGCTGTTGGGAACGGGAATCGTGCTTCCAAGATATGCAGCAGCTTTGGTAGCGTTTGTTTTGAATTATACGGCGTATTTTGCAGAAATTTTTCGTGGCGGTCTGCAGTCGATTGATCGTGGTCAGTATGAAAGCGCCGGGGTGTTAAGGCTGACTTATTGGCAAACCATCAGGAAAATTATTGCGCCTCAGGTTATGAAAATCGTCGTTCCTTCAATCGGAAATGAGGTAATCAATCTTATCAAAGATTCAAGCTTGGTTTATGTGATAGGACTTGGCGATCTTCTTCGTGCCGGGAACGTTGCTTCCAGTCGGGATGTTTCTTTGATTCCCCTTGTTTTGGTCGGAATAATCTATTTGGCGCTGACGGCCGTCTTTACCTGGATGTTGCAAAATGTTGAAGCAGTATACGGAAAATGGAAGTAAGGGTGATTTGAATGCTTGAGCTTAAGAATATTAAAAAGAGTTTTTCCGGACGAAAGATTCTTGACGGAATCAGTCTTAAAGTGACCGATGGTGAGATTATGTGCATCGTCGGACAGTCCGGTGGCGGAAAAACGACGCTTTTAAGGTGCATCAGCGGATTGGAACGCATTGACGAAGGAGAGATGATGCTTGACGGAAAGAAGTTTGATCCAATGTCTTCAAAAGAAGCGCTCATTGGAGTCGTCTTTCAGGAGTACAACCTTTTTCCGCATTTGTCGGTTTTGGAAAACGTGACTCTGGCTCCAAAGATCGCTTTGAAAAAAGATCCGCAGGCAGTTGAAAAAGAAGCACGACAATTGTTGAAAAAGCTGGCTTTAGAGGGTAAGGAGAATCTTTATCCGTATCAGCTTTCAGGCGGTCAAAAGCAACGTGTCTCGATTGCGAGGGCGCTTGCGATGCATCCTAAAATTTTGTGCTATGACGAACCGACAAGTGCGCTTGATCCTGGGTTGAGGGACAAGGTCAGGGACATTATTTTAAGTTTAAAAAAAGAATCGATGACTCAAATTATAGTGACTCATGATCTTAAGTTTGCAAGGGAGATAGCTGATGATGTTTTGAAAGTCAGACCTGTTTCATAGAGGTGAATTGATGTGAAAAGGAAAAGTCGTATCGGAATATGCTTGTTTTTTGCTCTTTGTTTGTTGGGAGGATGTTCGAATTCAAAATTAAGGGCTGAAAAAGTAGATAACTGGGCTAGGATCAAACATCACGGAATGGTCGTCGTCGGTTTGGACGATAGTTTCGTACCAATGGATTTTCGTCAAAAAAACGGACGACTTGCCGGATATGACGTTGATTTGGCCAAAGCTGTCTTTAAAAAATGCGGATTAAAACCTGATTTCCAAACGATTGACTGGTCAATGAAAGAAACCGAGCTGATGAACGGAACGATTGACGTTATTTGGAACGGATACAGCAAAACTTCAGAACGGATGAAAAAAGTCGCTTTTTCAAATTCGTATCTTGCAAACGACCAGGTGCTCGTGACAAAGGAAAAGAACGTCAAAAATGGGGCAGACATGAAAGACAAGGCGATTGGCGTTCAAAGCGGATCATCGGGATACGATTGTTACGTTGGATATCCTGATCTGCTTAAAAAGCATGCTCGCAAAACGATTCAATATGATACTTTCAACGATGCTTTTTTGGATCTTGATGCCAAAAGAATTTCGGGAATCGTGATTGATAAAGTGTATGCGTCATACGTTATATCACATAAAAGCGATCCTTTGAGCTATCATGAAGTTTCCATCGGCTATCCTAAAGAAGAATTTGCGGTTGGAATCAGAAAGGGCGATAAAAAACTCAGATTGAAAATCAATCGTGCGCTCAAAGAGCTAAAAAAGGATGGTACGATTAAAAAAATTAATCATAAATGGTTCGGGAAAAATTTTATTGACTGACAAATATCGATTTTTGGGCTAAAATTAACTGTATAGTCTTTTTAGAAGGGTGATGTGACGGTGGGTACAGTAATTTGGATAATCATTTTGATTTTATTGTTAAATACGACTGCGGCAATCATTACTGTATTTAAAGAAAAAAGAGACATCGCAGCGACTTGGGCCTGGCTTTTGGTTTTAAACCTTTTGCCTGTAGTTGGATTCGTGATTTACCTGTTTGCCGGAAAGAAAATTTCGAAAGAAAAGATTTTTGATTTGCGGACTCAGGAACGGACAGGAATCAGCCAGCTTGTTGCTTTGCAAAAGGAGCAGTGGAACGAAAAAGAGCTAATGCCAAGCGATTTGCTGACGGATGAGGCAAGACAGACCGTCAGAGCTTTGCTTGTGGCTGACGATGCGATTTTGACGAAAAATAATGAAGTCAAGGTTTATACGGACGGTCATGAAAAATTCAGAGCGCTGATTGAAGACGTCAGAAAGGCCAAAGATCACGTGCATGTCGAATATTATTCGTTTTTTTCGGATCAAATCGGGACGGAACTTTTGCATGCGTTGGAGGATGCATGCTCCCGCGGAGTCGAAGTTCGCATTATCTATGACAGCATGGGTTCCAGGGGCCAGCGTCGTGGCTTTTTCAAGCGCCTTGAAAGTTTAGGCGGAAGGGCAGAGGTGTTTTTTGGATCAAAAGCGGCTCCCGTTCACAGTCCGCGGCTGAATTATCGGTTGCACCGTAAAATTGTCGTTATTGACGGAAAAATCGGCTATATCGGAGGCTTTAACGTTGGTGATCAGTATTTGGGACTTTCGAAAAAATTTGGCTATTGGCGCGACACCCATTTAAGAATTGTCGGAAACGCTTGTGCCGTTATGCAGTCGCGGTTTTTTATGGATTGGAACGCGACGATTGCCAGGACGCGTGAAAAAGATCGACTTGAATATTCAAATCATTATTTTCCGCTTGAAAAAAGCAAGGGTCAAACGAGTATTCAAATTGTATCATCTGGTCCTGATTCCGAGACTGAGGCAATCAGGCTCGGATATTTGAAAATGATCAGTTCGGCCAATGAATATATTTGCATCCAGACGCCTTATCTCATTCCGGATGATGCTGTGATGGATGCATTGAAACTGGCGGTCTATTCCGGAATCAGGGTAAGAATCATGATTCCTTCGATGCCTGATCACCCGTTTGTCTATCGCGCAACGGAATATTATGCAAGAGAACTTGTTAATAATGGGGTTGAACTCTATCGTTACGATAACGGTTTTTTGCATGCAAAGACGATGGTAATTGACGGGCAGATTTCATCGGTCGGGTCGGCCAATCTTGATTTCAGAAGCTTTAAACTTAATTTCGAGGGAAATGCTTTTTGCTATGACCGTGATTTGGCAAGGCATCTAACCGATATTTTTGATGAAGATACGAAAGAATGTACAAAATTGACTGAGGAGTATTTCTTGAATCAGTCTGCTTGGAGGAGATTCAAACAGTATTTTTCAAGGCTTTTGTCGCCGATTTTATAACCAACGTGGAGTTTCGCTGCGGATAAAGTGGAGAACATGCAGCGAAAACAGTGCTGGCTGATCAAAGAATTAAACCTAATAAAAAGGAGGGTAAACGGGAAGATTATGGCGATGGAAAAATGTTGCCTTCTCGTCCCAAAAAATAAATGAAAAAACGTTCAATATGGAAAAAAATCGCTTTAGCAGTCATTGTTGTGATTATTGCTGTTTATGCAGCAGCCAATGCATACCTGATCAACTATGCTTTCATCCGTCCAAGCGGTGGCAATGGAAATGACAGGCCATCAAAAGCGTTGGTCAAAAACCAAAAATGGCTTTCAAAGCAAAGGACTTATGTTTGGAAGCAAAAAGCCGTCGGAACGGACATCAAGCTCAAGGCGATTTATTTGCCGGCTGAAGCAAAGACGAACAAGACAATTATTGTTGCGCACGGATATCACGGCAGTTCATACAATATGGCAAGCTATATCAGGATGTTTCACAACCAGGGCTATAACGTGCTTTCTCCTGATGACAGGGCCTCTGGCAAAAGCGGAGGCAAGTTTATTACCTTTGGGTGGAAGGATCGTTTGGACTATTGCCAATGGGTCAGGCAAGTCATCAGAAAAAACGGAAACGATTCGCGCATCGGACTGTTCGGTGTCAGCATGGGCGGTGCAACCGTAATGATGGTCAGCGGTGAAAAACTGCCGAAACAAGTTAAGGCAATCGTTGAAGATTGCGGTTATTCCAGCGTTTATGATGAATTGAGCACTCAGCTGACGGAGCAGTTCGGACTTCCGAAGGAGCCGATTTTAAGCACGACGGCTTTGTTTGCCAGTCCTTTTATCGGCTACAACTTTGCTAAGGAAGGAAGTTCCGTTGCGCAGCTTAAGAAAAACACGCGCCCGATTTTTTTGATTCATGGTGATTCTGATGATTTTGTTCCGACTTCAATGCTTCAGAAGAATTATGATGCCGTCAAGTCGACAAAAAAGAAATGGGTCGTGAAAAATACGCGTCACGCTAATGCTTATTATACTCATCCGAAAGAGTATGCCAGGAAAGTCGGAAAGTTTTTTGGCAAATATCTTGATTAAGCAATGATTTCGTGAATCGTTCATCATGAAACCACGCGCCATAGTGATGAACGAAAAAAGTCGAGGAATTGACATACGTTCTCGAAGTTTTATTTTTGACTTCAAGGGTACGGATCGATTCCTCGACTTTTAAATTCAGATTTCAGTATCAATCGTCGTTTTCTTCGATAAAGAAGATAATCATCCCGTGATAAATTGGCTCAAAGCTCCCAAAATTACGGCTCCGACCGTAAAAATAAGCATCAGCCAAACAACAACCATGGTGATTTTTTGGAACGTTGACTTTTTTTTCTTTTCCAAATGGCATTTTCCTTTCAGAACAGATTTTTAAGTTAACTATACCCTTGATTAAGGCACTATGTCAAATTGACAATCAGCATAAAATCTTTCTTAATAGTTTCTGAAAGTTGCACAAAAAAATTGAATTTAGAAAAATTAACACTTATAATTGTACAAGTGTTACTGTATTATGAAGAAATGAAGGAGGCTTATGTCATGTGCGGTTTTGTAGGATGCCTGACAGATGTTGAAAAAAATGCCGAAAGTAACTGCAAAGATAAAATTAAAGAAATGAATGACATGATTGTTCATAGAGGTCCTGATGACGAGGGGTATTTTGAAGACAAAAACATTACGATGGGATTCAGAAGATTGTCGATCATCGACCTTGAAGGGGGGCATCAGCCGTTATCTTATGACAATGGTCGTTACTGGATGACGTTTAACGGTGAAATTTACAACTACATCGAATTGCGTCAAAGTCTCATTGAAGATGGCTACGAATTTAAGACCGATTCTGATTCTGAAGTTATTTTGGGCATGTATGCCAAATACAAGGAGAAGTGTCTCGATTATTTCCGCGGGATGTTCGGCTTCGTAATTTGGGACAAACAGGAAGAAACTCTTTTTTGCGCTCGCGATCAATTCGGAATCAAGCCTTTTTATTATGCTGAATCAGTAAATGATTTCTACTACGCTTCTGAAAGCAAGGCCATTTACAAGGTTTTGGAAGATAAAAAGTTCGACAAGGATGCATTGCAAGATTACATGACTTTCCAGTTTGTTCCTGAACCGGAAACTCTGACTAAAGAAATCAAGATGCTCGAACCTGGGCATTATATCGTCAAGAAACTTGGACAAAGTCCCGTAATCAAGCGTTATTACTATGCACAGTTTTCCCCCGTCGTTCGTCCTGAAGAAGAGTACGTTAAAAAAGTTCGCGAAATCTTGTTTGATTCCGTTGAAAAGCATATGCGTGCAGACGTTCCGGTCGGATCATTTCTTTCAGGCGGAATCGATTCGTCAATCGTCGTTGCGATTGCCAAGAATTTCAATCCTAATCTTGAAACGATTTCAGTCGGATTTGAACGTGAAGGCTATAGCGAGCTTGACGTTGCCAAGGAAACGGCCGACAAGCTTGGCGTTGACAATTTCAGTTCCGTGATTACGCCGCAAGAATTCATGAGGGCCTTTCCTCACTTTGTTTGGAGCATGGATGATCCGTTGGCTGATCCGGCTGCCGTCCCTCAATATTTTCTTGCAAAAGAAGCCAGAAAGCATGTTAAGGTTGCTTTGACCGGCGAAGGAGCGGACGAATTGTTCGGTGGATATACGATCTATCATGAACCTGAATCGCTGAAAATTTTCAATTACTTGAAGCCAATCAACAAAGGGTTAAATGCGATTGCTCGTTTGATACCGGACGGGGTCAAGGGAAAGAGCTTTATTTTGCGCGGAACGACTCCGCTTGAGAAACGCTATGTCGGTAATGCGTTTATTTTTAGCGAAAGCGAAAAAAAGCAGTTCTTCAAGGACTATAATGAAAATCATCCGTTTGAAACGATGACTTCAAAACTTTATTCAGATTCAAAGAATTATGATCCGATTACGAGGATGCAATTTGTCGACATGCATCATTGGCTGAATGGTGACTTGCTGCACAATGCCGACAGAACGACATTGGCGCACAGCCTTGAATTACGGACGCCATTTTTGGATAAGGAAGTCTTTGAGGTTGCAAGTCATATTCCGGCAGATCTCAGAATTGCTCATAATACTACCAAATATATTCTGCGCAAGGCGGCAGAAGGGGTCGTTCCGGAACATGTTTTGAATCGCAAAAAATTAGGGTTCCCTGTGCCTATTCGTTTCTGGCTGCGCGATGAAATGTACGACTGGGCTCGTCAAATCATTAATGAATCACAAACGGATCAATATTTCCGCAAGGATTACTTCTTGAAACTGCTTGAAGATCATAAGAATTTGAAAGCTGACAATTCTCGCAAGCTGTGGACGGTTTTGACGTTTATGATGTGGCATAAAATTTACGTTGAATCCGATCATTTGATGAATTCAGCAGAATCAAGGGCTTTGATTGATCAAGACGTTTAAGGAGGTCAGTTAGCTGATGAAAATTGTAGTTCAGAAATTCGGCGGGACTTCTGTCAAGGACGATGAGTCAAGACATATGGCCATGAAGCACGTGGCATGTGCGGTTAAGAAAGGATTCAAAGCGGCAGTCGTGGTTTCAGCAATTGGTCGCAAGGGAGCTCCTTATGCTACCGATTCTTTGCTTGAACTTGTCGGAAACGAAAAATCGAAGCTCTCTCCGCGTGAAATGGATATGCTGGTTTCGGTCGGAGAAGTTATTTCAGCTGCAGTTTTTTGTGAGATGTTAAAAGAAAACGGACTGAAGGCCACGGCAATGACCGGACCTGATGCCGGATTCAAGACAAATAACGACTATCGCAATGCCAAGGTTATTGACGTTGAAAAACAAAATGTGATGGAGACTTTTAAGTCTTTCGATGTCGTTGTCGTTGCCGGATTTCAAGGCCTTTCGAAATCAGGGCATGTCACAACGCTTGGAAGGGGCGGTTCGGATACTTCTGCAGCGTTGCTCGGAGCAGCTCTCGGAGCGGAATATTGTGATATTTTCACTGATGTTTCAGGAATGATGACGGCTGATCCGCGGTTGGTTGAAAAGGCAAAGTTTTTAAAGAACGTTTCTTATGAAGAAGTTGCCAATATGGCACATGAAGGTGCAAAAGTCATTCATCCGCGTGCGGTTGAAGTTGCGCAACAGGCACATCTGCCACTAAGGATTCGCTCGACTTGGGATGACGTTGATGAAACCGGAACAGTTATTTCAGATAGAAATTTGGCAATCAATCATTATCGCACGGTGACGGGAATCGCTCATCAAACGGGATTGACACAGTTCACGGTCAAGTCTGAGGATTGTTCTGCTGACAGATTGTTTGATTTGTTGGCAGTTAACGACTTGAGCGTTGATTTTATCAATATTTCGCCGGAGAAATACGTTTTTAATCTTAATCGTGAACATAGTCTCGTTGCAAAAACGGTGCTTTCAGAAGCCGGGATTCCGGTTTCAATCGTCGAAGACTGCGTCAAAGTTTCAATCGTCGGAGCCGGAATCATGGGGACTCCAGGCATTACAGCCAAAATGGTCGGTGCTTTGATGAGAGAAAAGATTGAAATTTTGCAAACGACAGACAGCTATACGACAATTTGGGTGCTGGTTCATGGCAAAGATCTCAAGCGAGCGGTAAACGTTTTGCATGAGACGTTTTTAGGCGAATAGGATGGGTTGAATGAGATTTTTGATTCACTCATGGGCGGGGCAGATTATTTTGCCGCTGCTTGTTTTCATGATGCTTTATTTGATAAAGTTTGCTTTGGGCAAAAAAATAAAAATCAGATTGGCCGACTTTCTGTTGCCTTTTCTCTTTTTTTCGATTCATTCGCTCTCCGTGAATGTTTTTGGGATTTCAATTTTGCCATTCGTTATTTTTGCTTTTTCAGCATATGGTTTTTTGAAGATAGTCATCATGGCTTTTTATGAAGGAAAATTCATGATTGACAAGTTCTTTGATCGATACTTGTATATTTGGGATTTGATTTCGATTTTTCTGTATGCATTATTGGTTGTTCTTCAGCTTTCCAAGATAATAAATACCGTTATTTGAAAAAGCGGCATGAATAAATTTTAAACCAAACGATGTTTTTGACGTCGTTTGGTTTTTTTATTCTTCTAAAAGCTATGGAAAACAAATTTTGGGGCGTTCAAATTTAAAAGTGGCGTCTTATGTATAATTGGTGGTACAAAGTGGTGAGTTGTGGTAATATTAACTATGTTGAAAAATGGGGGTGGTAGATGTGTTTTTTGGTGAATATCGACACAATTTGGACGCCAAGGGACGCATCATCGTCCCAGCAAAATTCAGAGAGGGACTTGGAGAAAAGTTCTACGTGACTCGCGGAATGGACGGCTGCTTGTTCGTTTATGCCGAAAACGAATGGAATCTTTTGCAAGAAAAGCTTCAAAAATTACCGCTTGCCAGGAAAGAGGCTCGTGCATTCGTGCGTTTCTTTTATTCGGCTGCGACTGAGTGCGTGCTTGACAAGCAGGGACGAATCAATCTTCCAAAAACGTTGTGCGATTATGCCGAACTTGTCAAACCTTGCGTTTTTATCGGTGTCTCGAATCGAATTGAAATTTGGTCTGAACAACGTTGGGAAAAAGCATCGGAACAGGCAGCAGAAAATTTTGACGATATGGCAGAAAATCTGCTTGATTTTGGATTGTAGGTGAAAAATGAATGGCGGAATTTGAACACGTAACGGTTCTTTTAAATGAAGCTGTCGAAGGATTGAATATAAAGCCTGACGGAGTGTATGTTGACTGTACGCTGGGCGGAGGAGGACATACGAAGAAGATCTTGTCTGAATTATCCGAGAAAGGTCGGCTTTATTCGTTTGATCAGGATCAGACTGCGATTGATTACAATGAAGAACAGCTGAAAAATGAAATCGAAAAAGGTCGGCTGACCCTTATCAAGAGCAATTTCCGAAATATCGCTTCAGAACTTGAAAAACGCGACGTTCCTTCGGTTGACGGAATCGTTTACGATTTAGGCGTTTCGTCGCCTCAATTTGATGTCGGCGAACGGGGGTTCAGTTATCAGCATGATGCAGTCTTGGACATGCGCATGGATCAAACGAATGACTTGACTGCGGAAACAATCGTCAACGAGTGGAGCTATAACGATTTGGTACGGGTTTTTGTCAGATACGGTGAAGAAAAATTTGCCAAATCAATTGCTAGACGGATTGAAAAGGCCCGTCAGAATGAAAGAATCAAAACGACTGGGCAACTTGTCGAGCTGATTAAAGAAGGGATTCCGGCTAAAGCCAGGAGGAAAGGCGGTCATCCGGCCAAAAAGGTCTTTCAGGCGATCAGAATAGCAGTCAATGATGAATTGGGAGTTTTAGAAGAATCCTTGGAAGAAGCATTCGGACTTTTAAGTCTTCACGGAAGAATCAGCGTTATCACGTTTCAGTCGCTTGAAGATCGGCTTGTCAAATCAATGTTTAGGGAAAAGACGAGTTTACCCGAGCTGCCGCCTGGTTTGCCCGTGATTCCAAGGGAAATGCAGCCTGAGTTTAAATTAATCAACAAAAAACCGATTCTTCCGACTAAAGATGAATTGGAAAATAATCACCGCGCACACTCTGCCAAGCTTCGAATAATTGAAAAAGCGGTAATCTAATTAGGGAGATATCATATGAACAATACTGCAATCAAGAAAATAGAAAAAAAGCAATCAATTAAACAAGCTTCAAGGAAAAATCAGCAAAAACTGGTTTATCAAATCGACGTGATGTCAGTCAAGATGTTTTTGATGTCGGCAATCGTTGCAATCGTAATCTTGGTTGTTGCAACAACAATTATCAGCATGAACAACAGGATTACAAAGACTCAAACGGAAATTGCAAAGATTGAGCAGAAGACAAAGGCACTGAACAATGAAAATGAAGATTTGAAGCTGAAAGCTGCTGACCTGATGAGCAATTCGCGTTTGGAGAAGATTGCTGAGAAAGCAGGTCTCAATTTGAACGATAATAATATGAGGAATGTAAAATAAATGAATAAATATGGAAAACGGCGGATGGCTGAGAAAAGGGATGTACAAAACCAGCGTGATTTCGGAAAATATTTTGCGCTCATTGTAGTGATTGTCTTTACGGTCTTTATCGGGCGTTTTCTTTATATTGCCGTGACGAAGAAAGTGTCCGGCAACAATCTGGTTGAAATCGCAAATCAAACGTATCATGAAAAGAGCACGCTCAAGGCCAGCCGCGGAACGATCTACGATGCTTCAGGCCAACTGATCGTTGAAGATACGAAAAGGTATTCGATCTATGTCGTTCTTTCTAAAACGGCAGTTGCGTACGGTCAGAAGCTGTATTTAAAAAACAGCGATAAAAAAAAGGCTGCAGAGATTTTGCATGAATATTTGGGAATGGACGTTGACAAGTTGCTGTCATTGTTCAGTCAGCCGAAGTATCAGGTCGAACTCGGAAAAAAGGGACAAGACATTTCTCTTTCAACAAAGAATCAAATTGTTAAAGAAATGAAAAAAAGCAAAATTACCGGAATCAATTTCAGTGAATCGACTGATCGAATGTATCCAAACGGAATTTTTTCATCTCATTTGATTGGCGTCGTTTCCAAAGACAGCAGCGGGAATTTATACGGCACGATGGGACTTGAAGCACTTTATGACAACTATCTCAAAGGAAGAGACGGTTATGACATGCGCTCAACAGACAGTCACGGAATCAAACTTTCCGGGATGAAAAGCAGACTGGTCAAGGCAAAAGACGGCGACAACATCTACACGACGTTTAATTCACGGGATCAAAGCTATCTCGAAAGCCTCCTGAATAAAGCGCAGGAAACCTATCATCCTAAATCGATGAATGTGGTGCTGATGAATGCCAAAACGGGGGCAATTCTCGCAGCAAGTCAACGGCCGACATTTAATCCTCAGACAAGAGAAGGAATTGAAGATCAATGGAAAAATACCTTGATGGAAGATACTTACGAGCCGGGATCCGTCATGAAGATTCTAACCATGTCTGCAGCCATCGACAGTGGAAATTATAATGAAAACGAATATTTTAAATCAGGATCAATGAAAATAGGCAACAGTCAGCGGGTCAATGACTGGGAAGTTGCCGGTTGGGGATACTTGAACTATCGTCAAGGGTTCATTCGTTCCTCAAATGTCGGAATGGCAAAGCTTGAGCAAAAGATGGGCGCAAAACTTTGGGAAAAATACATTAAGAAATTCGGCCTTTTGAAATCTACTGATTCAGGGCTCAGCAGCAACGAGTCCAGCGGAAGCATCGAGTATAAATATCCGATCGAGCAAGCCAACACTGCATTTGGCCAAGGCATCAACGTCACCGTCCTTCAAATGATGCAGGCTTTTTCTTCCGTGGCAAACAACGGTGAGATGGTAAAACCGTATCTTATTGAAAAAATCGTCAATCCGACAAGCGGAAAGACGATCAAAACAGACAAAAAGACCGTCGTAGGTCATCCAATCAAAAAGTCAACGGCAGAAAAGGTTCGCGACATGATGCAAGACGTCGTAAACGATCCTAACGGAACGGGCAATGCTTACAAAATCAACGGATATGATATTGGCGTCAAAACAGGTACTGCTCAAATTTCCGGAAACAACGGGTATTTGACCGGGGAGACGAATTACATCTTTTCGGTTGCGGGGATGGCACCAATCAAAAATCCTCAATACGTGCTTTACGTGACGATGAAGCAGCCGGCGGGATTCGGAGGAAAAACGTCAAGCGAGATGCTTGCAACGATTTTTAACCCGTTGATGAAACGAGTGCTTGATGAAAGCCAAAACGAATCGACACCAAGCGAAGCAATCGATGTTAAAAGCGTTGTCGGCCAAGAAACGGGAAATGCCGTTAAATCGTTTTCAGACAAAGACTTGGTAGTGACCGCAATCGGAAATGGTGCTAAGATTATAAAGCAGTCTTCTGATGCGGGCGAAGAATTGCTGCCCGGGCAACGGATAATTCTCGTGACTGATTCGGGACAGACGTTGCCAGACTTGAAAGGATGGACAAAATCAGATATGTTTAAACTGAAGAATCTGCTTGGCATCAATGTCAAATTCAAGGGATCCGGATTTGTCGAAAATCAAAGCGTCAAGCCCGGAACCAAGATTGCTGATATCAAAGAGCTTACAGTAGAATTGAAGTAGTGAAAGAGGGATAAAATGTTAGCAAGCACACTAATTTCCGAAATAAAATTCAAAGTCGTTTCTCCGAAAAATTATGACGATTTTGAAGTTTCGAGTCTTGTATCCGATACGCGAAAAGTTGAAGAGAACAGCATCTTTGTAGCAATCAAAGGATACACGGTGGATGGACACGAGTTTATTCCGGAGGCAATCAGAAAGGGCGCCAAGGCAATTGTCGTTCAAGAAGAAATAGACGATATCAAAGGCGTAACGATTGTTCGTGTAAATAATACCAATCGAGCTTTGGCTATTTTGGCCGATAAGTTTTATGGATCTCCTTCAAGTTCGATGAAGGTCATCGGCGTAACCGGAACAAATGGAAAAACGACCGTAACCCACATGATTGAAGCAATTTTCAGAGATCAAAAAGATCGGACCGGATTGATTGGAACCATGTATCGCAGAATCGGAGAAAAAACTTACCCGACTGCGAACACGACTCCTGACATCTTGACGTTACAAAAGACTTTTGCAGAAATGAAAAAGGAAAACGTCAAGGCCGCTGCAATTGAAGTTTCCTCAATTGCCCTTATTCAAGGGAGAGTATGGGGAATTGACGTCGATACTGCGGTCTTTACCAATTTTACGCAGGATCATTTGGACTACCATAAAACGATGGCAGAGTACGCGCACGCTAAAAGCCTGCTGTTCGCTCAGTTGGGAAACACTTACGGAAATGATAAGACTGCCGTCATAAATATTGACGATGAAATGGGGAAGAATTTTGCTCAGGATACCTCAGCTCAAGTCTTGACTTACGGAATTAAAAATGATGCGATGATCAAAGCGTCAAACGTCAAAATTCATTCTCAGGGAACCGATTTTGATTTGAAAGTTTTTGAAGATGAGTACCATTTACACGTCAAAACAGTCGGAATGTTTAACGTTTACAATCTTTTAGCAGCCTTCGGGGCGGCCTATGCAAACGGAGTTTCCATACATGCAATCATTGAAAGTCTGGAGAAATTTCCCGGCGTCAAAGGCAGATTGCAACTGATTTCTTCTGACTGCGGCATTAGCGCAATCGTTGATTATTCGCATACTCCGGATGGGTTGCTTAATGCCCTGGAAACAATTAACGAATTTGCTTCAGGAGATGTTTATTGCGTTGTCGGATGCGGAGGTGATCGCGATGCGACAAAACGTCCAAAAATGGCTCAGATAGCCGTTGAATATAGCAATCATCCTATTTTTACGTCAGATAATCCAAGAACTGAAGATCCTGAGAAGATTCTCGATCAAATGCTTTCAGGGGTTCCCGAAAAAAACGTCCCGGTCTACCTTGACCGCAGGGAGGCCATTCAGGCTGCCGTAAATGCGGCAAATCCTGGTGATATCATTTTGATTGCAGGCAAAGGCCATGAGGATTATCAAATTATCGGGCATACGAAGCATCACTTTGATGATGCTGAAGAAGCCACAAAAGCTTTGGACAGCAGGGAAGGAAGATAGCATGACCATTTTTCAAATATTGACGAGCGCGTTGTCAAGTTTCATTTTAACCGCTCTGTTTACGCCGTTATTCATTAATTATGCGCATAAAAAAAATCAGGGACAGATGATCAGAGAAGAAGGTCCGAAGTGGCATCAAAAAAAATCAGGAACACCGACGATGGGCGGGTTCGTATTCAATATTGCGATTCTGATTACGGGATTATGGGTGCCACTTTGCTTTGATCATTTAACGCCCGTTGTTTTGGCCTTGGACGTAACTTTGATTTTATACGGATTGATCGGTTTTTGGGATGATTCGATCAAACTCTTAAAAAAACAAAACGAAGGTTTTACTCCTGGGCAGAAATTATTGTGTCAAATTATCGGTGCTTTGATTTTTTTGGCATTTTACCATCATGAAAAATTACCGTATTCGTTGGCCTTTTTTGGACATGAAGTCCAAGTTGGATTGATTGTTTATGGATTATTCGTTATTTTCTGGCTGGTCGGCTTTTCAAATGCGGTAAATCTCACTGACGGATTGGATGGTCTTGTATCCGGTCAAGCAATTATTGCGTTCGGGGCTTATGCGATCATTGCCTATCATCAAAGGCAATATGACGTCGTCATCTTTTGTTGGGCCGTGATTGGTGCCTTGCTTGCATTTCTTGGGTTTAATCACAAGCCGGCCAAAATTTTCATGGGAGATATGGGCTCTCTTGCGTTAGGCGGTGCGTTGGCGGCAGTTTCAATCATGGTTCATCATGAGATGCTGTTGCTTTTAATTGGCATTATTTTTGTTTGCGAGACATTGAGCGTTATTTTACAGGTTGCTTCATTCAAATTAACCGGCAAACGAATTTTTAAGATGAGTCCGATTCACCATCATTTTGAATTGTGCGGTTGGAGCGAATGGCGCGTCGATTTGACTTTTTGGGCTGTCGGTCTCATAGCGGCCGTGATCGGCGTGCTGACAACAATCTGAATTTTATAGGAGTCATTTAAAATGAAAGATATAAAAGATTATCAAGGTAAGAACGTTTTGGTCGTTGGTTTGGGAAAAAGCGGAATCAGTGCAGCTTATTTGTTGAAAAGACTTGGCGCAAACGTTACGATCAACGATAAGAAAAAGCTTGAAAACGAAGATCAGCTTGCAGCTTTTTCAAAAAGAAACATTAAGTGCGTTACGGGTTCTCATCCCCTCGAGCTTTTGGACGATACCGATTTGATCGTTAAAAATCCAGGGATTCCGTACGAAAATGAGCTGATTTCTGCTGCGGTTGAAAGAAACATTCCGATTATAACGGAACCGGAACTTGCGTATCGAATTACCGAATCGCAGCTTATCGGAGTTACCGGAACAAACGGAAAGACAACAACAACAACGATGATTGCGCTCATGCTCAATCAAAATCGTGAAGAGGGCAAAGCTTACACGTGCGGTAACATCGGCATTTCTGCTGCCAAGGTTGCGCAAGAAGTCGGAGAAAAAGACGTAATGGTGACCGAACTGTCCAGTTTTCAGCTGATGGGCATTGAAAAGCTCAGACCTCATATTGCAGTTTTGACCAATATTTATGAAGCGCATACCGACTATCACGGATCGAGAGAAAATTATGTCAAAGCCAAGATGAGAATCGTGAAGAATCAAAAAGAAGACGATTACTTTGTCGTCAACTGGGATTCTGAAGAATGGCGCAATCTTTCCAAGCTGACAAAGGCCAAAATCGTTCCGTTTTCACGTCAAGACACGACTGAAGAAGGGGCATACGTCAAAAACGGAGTGATTTTCTTCAGAGGAGAAGAGATCATGCATGTTGATGAAATCAAGGTTCCCGGTTCACACAACGTTGAGAATGCTTTGGCAGCAATTTCCGTTGCCAAGATTGAAGGCCAAAGCAACGAGAATATTGCCGAGGTTTTAAGAACGTTTTCCGGTGTTCGTCACAGAACACAGTACGTGACGACCTTTAACGGGCGCAAATTTTATAATGACTCCAAAGCAACGAATATGGAAGCAACTGAGAAGGCCTTGTCAGGTTTTAAAAATCCGGTCGTTTTGCTATGCGGGGGATTGGATCGAGGCTTTACTTTCGAGCGACTCGTTCCGTATCTTAAAAAGCACGTCAAGGCAATGGTCGTCTTCGGACAGACGGCCGATTTATTGGAGGAAGCAGGCAAGCTTGCCGGCATTGGTCAGATCGAGCATGCAAAAGATTCCTCAGCCGCCGTTTCAGCTGCTTATGAGATGAGTTCTGAAGGAGATATCATCTTGCTTTCTCCTGCCTGCGCAAGCTGGGATCAGTGGCCGACGTTTGAAGCGCGCGGGGATGCATATATTGAAGAAGTCGAAAAATTGACACGGGAGGAAAAATGATGCGTTTGTTAGTTTCTGGCGGCGGGACGGGTGGACATATCTATCCTGCACTGGCATTGATTGAAGATTTGAAGGAAAAAGATCCGACGTCTGAAATTTTGTATGTCGGTACGAGCAGGGGACTTGAATCAAGAATCGTTCCTGATGTCGGAATTGATTTTAAAACAATTGAAATTCAAGGATTTAAGCGTTCGCTTTCTTTGAAGAATCTCAAAACGATTTATCTTTTTTTAAAGAGCGTTCATGATTCAAAGAAAATCATTAAGACCTTCAAACCGGATGTTGTTGTCGGAACGGGCGGATATGTTTGCGGTTCAGTTCTTTACGCGGCTGCCAGGATGAAAATTCCGACGGTGATTCATGAGCAAAACAGCATCGCAGGCGTTACGAACAAATTTTTGGGACACTTTGTCGATAAAATCTGCATTTGCTTTGATCATGCAAAAGATGATTTTCCGGAAAAGGAAAAAATTGTCTTTACGGGAAATCCTCGAGCACAACAAGTTGTCAAAATCAAAAAGTCGGATCGACTGAAAGAGTTCGGTCTTGATCCTTCCAAAAGGACTGTCTTGATTTTTGGAGGTTCACGCGGAGCAAGAAGAATCAACGAGAGTGCGCTCGAAGCAATCAAATATTTTAAAGGACAGCCATGGCAGGTTCTTTTTGTCACCGGGCGCGTTCATTATGACAAGATTATGGCAAGCCCATCGGCAAAAGATTTGCCGCAAAATGTTGCAATCGTACCCTATGTTAACGACATGCCGTCGATTTTGCCTGAAATTTCACTGATTGTTGGACGGGCAGGTGCAACGAGCCTGGCTGAAATCACCGCACTCGGGATTCCGTCAATCCTGATTCCGAGTCCTTACGTTACGCACGATCACCAGACTTATAACGCGATGAGTCTGGTTGAAAAGAAAGCGGCTTTGATGATCAAGGAAGCAGAACTTGATGGCCAAAAGCTGTTTGATGCCGTTTCTGAGCTTGAAAATGATGCAGAATTATCAGAAAAGATGGCGTCAAATGCAAAAGCTGCCGGCGTTCCCGATGCTGCTGATCGATTGCTCAGCGTATTGGAATCTCTTGTGAGATAATAACGATTAGGGAGGAGCAAAATTGTTTAAAAAAGAAAATAACAAGAGCTCCTCGTCGAAGTTTAAAAAATGGAGGAAGCTGCAAGAAAAACGTCGACTTAAGCATGAAAAAGTGCAGCACGTTGGACGATATCATCCGGATCCTGGCTTGAAGATGACGAACTCTATTCAAAAAAGGCGTTTATTTCGAAAAACGATTCCGCTGCTGACGATTTTTGGATTGACTGCGCTTATTTCGCTTTATTCGATTATGCCGATCAGCCGTTTGGCGTCATTAGACGTTTCTGGCGGCGACAAGCAAACGAAAATCGCCGTCATCAAGGCAAGCGGACTTAACTACTATGAATCGCTTTTTTCGATATGGCCCGATAAGTCAAAAATTGAAAAACGAATTTCGGATAAAGTCGGAAACGTCAAATCGGTCAAACTTAGCATCAGTCGATTCAATCACGTAAATTTAGCAATCACGGAATATCGAACCATCGGATATGTGGAAAGAGACAACTTGTACTATAAGCTTTCGAGTTCCGGCATGACTGTCAATTACGGCGTTGAAGATTTTGACGGCAGCTACCCTGTATTTTACGGCTTTAACAACAATCGCAGGTTGCTAAAGGACATGTCTCTTCAAGTTGACAGCATCGACAAGAAAGTCCGCGGGTGCATCTCTGAAATTCACTTTGAGCCATCCAAGGTTGATCCGGAAAGGGTTCACGTTTATATGAATGACGGAAATGAAGTCATTGCGCAAATTTCGACATTTTCCAGGAAAATAAACTATTATCCTCAGTATACTGCCAAAATGAAATTTAAAGGAATCATTGATTTAGAAGTCGGAGCTTACGCATATCCTAAAAATTAGAGAAAATAATTGAAGTTTAATTTAAAAAAATTTGATAATTGTATTGACAAACAAGAAATACTTGATTTTTTGTGGTAAAATTGTACCATATGGATGGATTTGTATATTTAAAATGTTACAAGATTATTAAAGGGAGGCAAATCGATGGATAATTCTGGTACTTATGTCGGTTTAGACATCGGCACAACATCAATCAAAGTGGTGATTGCCGAGTATGCGAAAAACCAGATGAACATCATCGGTTATGGCAATACCCGCTCTGCAGGGTTGAATCGTGGGGTAGTCGTCGATATTGATCAGGTGGTCCAGGTAATCAAAGAAGCAGTTGACCAGGCCAAAG
This sequence comes from Ligilactobacillus ruminis DSM 20403 = NBRC 102161, assembly GCF_900113455.1. Taxonomy (GTDB): domain Bacteria; phylum Bacillota; class Bacilli; order Lactobacillales; family Lactobacillaceae; genus Ligilactobacillus; species Ligilactobacillus ruminis. The sequence continues at coordinate 68,205 of NZ_FOPI01000008.1, forward strand.
AGAAAGCATCGCACCCGATATCAGAGGTAAGCGTAGGCGTGCCTGCGAATCTCTTGTCGATTGAACGCTGCAAGGGGATGATTGCTGTTGGAAAAGATGATGGCAATTCAAAGGAAATCAGCGATAAAGACGTCAGGAGAGTAACCGAGGCAGCGTTAGTCCAAAATCTGCCTCCTGAACGCGACGTGATCGATATCGTTCCTGATGAGTTCGTCGTCGACGGTTTTGACGGAATCAAAGATCCGCGCGGAATGGTTGGCGTCAGAATGGAAATGCAAGGGATCATGTATACTGGTCCGAAGACTATTTTGCATAATATTAAGAAGTGCGTCGAAAGGGCAAACCTCAAAGTTCGTGATTTGGTCGTTGCGCCTCTTGCATTGGCGACCGTTGCTTTGACTGATGGGGAACAGGATTTCGGAGCAATTTTGATTGATCTTGGCGGCGGTCAGACGACTGCCGCAGTCGTTCATGATCATAAACTGAAGTACACTTACGTCGATCAGGAAGGCGGAGATTTCGTTACGCGCGACATTTCGATCGTTTTGAATACTTCAATTGAAAATGCAGAGGTTTTGAAACGCAATTATGGTTATGCGACGACTTCAATGGCATCTCCAGATGACGTCTTCCCGGTAACCGTCGTTGGACAACAGGAACCTCAATTGGTTAATGGAATGCAGCTTGCCGAAATTATTGAAGCTCGCATGCGGCAAATTTTTGAAAAGCTCAAAGACGATTTGGAAGGGATCAAAGCTTTTCAGCTTCCAGGCGGTGTCGTGATTACCGGTGGTTTGGCTGCATTGCCGGGAATCAAAGAATTAGCAGAGGAAGTTTTAGGCGTGCACGTTTCGATTTATGTTCCGCAAGAAATGAATTTGCGGATACCGTCATTTTCTCAGGTAATCGGAATCGTCGATTATATTACCCATGAAAGTGAAATTGAACGAATCGTTCGTCATACTCTTGACGATCAGGATGAATTCTTAGTTTCAGAATCTGAAGAGCATAAGGACTACGATAACGAATATCATGAAAAAGAGACAAACGGATACGACGAAGAATATTTAGAAGAACAGGATTCAAATCAAGACAAAAGCTCATTTGCCTCTAAGATAGCTGGATTTTTTAAGAGCTTCTTTGATTAACGATGATTGAATGACGGAGGATTTTATTATGGACTATTCAATGGATGATACGGAAACATTAAACAGTGCAACTATCAAAGTAATCGGCGTTGGCGGTGCCGGCGGAAACGCCGTCAATCGAATGATTGAAGATGACGTTAAGGGCGTCGAATTCATCGTGGCCAATACTGACGTTCAGGCACTCAAAAGCTCACGTGCCGAAACGAAGATTCAGCTTGGACCAAAATTGACGCGAGGACTCGGTGCAGGCTCAAATCCCGACACGGGCAATAAGGCCGCTCAAGAAAGCGAAGAAGCTATTTCTGAAGCGCTTGAAGGTGCAGACATGGTCTTTGTTACGGCCGGCATGGGCGGCGGGACTGGTACCGGTGCTGCTCCGATCGTGGCTAAAATGGCCAAGGATCAGGGAGCATTGACGGTCGGAGTTGTTACGCGTCCGTTTACGTTTGAAGGACCGAAGCGTGCCCGTTTTGCCGCTGAAGGTCTTGCACAGCTCAAAGATCAAGTGGATACGCTGGTTGTCATTGCCAACAATCGCTTGCTTGAAATTGTTGATAAAAAGACCCCTCTTCTGGAAGCGTTCAAAGAAGCGGATAATGTTTTGCGCCAAGGCGTGCAAGGCATCTCTGATTTGATTACTTCGCCGGGAATCGTCAACCTTGATTTTGCGGACGTCAAAACCGTTATGCAAAATCAAGGATCGGCTTTGATGGGAATCGGGACCGCAACTGGTGAAAATGCAGCGGCTGAAGCTACGAAGCAGGCAATTTCTTCACCGTTGCTTGAGGTTTCGATTGACGGTGCCGAAAACGTTTTGCTCAATATTACGGGTGGACTCAACTTATCGCTTGTTGCAACGGAAGAAGCTTCGAATATCGTTTCTCAAGCAGCAACAAAAGATGTCAACATCATCTTTGGAACGTCAATCAACCCTGATCTTGAAGATGAGGTAATCGTGACTGTCGTTGCAACCGGAATCGATAAAAAGGAAAAGCAGGGAAAGAAAAACGGCATTCGTCAGGAAACTCCTTCTGACGTTAATCAGGCCAAAAAATCTGATCCTTTGAGGGATTGGGACATTACGCGCGAAATTAACGGGGTATCCAAGTCTCCGGTTCGCGGGAACGAATTTGAAAATGTTGAGAAAAAAGAGTTCAACGTTTTTGGTTCAAATTCTGACTTTAGCGATGGAGACGATGATCTCAGCATGCCGCCATTTTTGAATCACAGAAATAATCAATAAAGCTGATTTCAGTCAAAAAATGATCAAAGGAGGGATTTCTATGAAAATAAGCGAATTTTTCAGATCGGACGAATATGATGAGGACGAAACCGATTATGATGAAGAAGATTATCGCACGGCACAGGCTGAAACCCAGGGCAACGGTTCCAAAGTCATGGAATTGGTCAACAAGAATCATGAAAAAAAAATCATGCTTTTTGAGCCTCGCATTTTCTCAGATGTGAAGGCAATTGCACAAAGATTGTTGGACGGACAGGCTGCGGTCGTTAATTTTCAAAGAATCGATGACGGGCAGGCCCATCGCGTGGTTGATTTCTTATCTGGGGTAACTTTTGCAATTGACGGAAAAATCCAGCGAATCGGCGAAAAGATTTTCCTTTGTACGCCTGATGATTTTATCGTTGAAGGCAACTTGACTGATACGAGACAAGATGATGAATTTAAAATGCGAGGTATTTAATTGCTTACACTATTAGTAGTTGATATTTTTAGAGTTTACGAGTTTTTGATTGTTGCATATTGCCTTCTTTCATGGTTTCCTGGGGCATATGAGAGCAAGATCGGTCAGCTTTTGATAAAGTTGTGTCAGCCATATCTTGATCTCTTTGACTTTATTCCCCCGATTGCCGGAATCAGTTTTTCTCCGATTGTCGCTTTAATTGTTTTGGAGTTTGCCGAAAAAGGCGCGTTGTTCTTGATGAGAATCTTTGGAATATATTGATCGGAGCAGCAAATGGATGGAATATATCAGCATTTCAGACCGGAAGAAGCATCGGTCATCGATAGCCTAAATGAAGCAATCGTACGTGCAAAAGATGAATACCGCCCGATTTTGACTCATTTTTTGAATCCGCGGCAGCATTTTATTGCAGACGTGCTTATCGGACGTTTCGATGACGTTAAGCTGAAAACGTTTGGCGGCTTTTTAGGAAGCGAAAGAAAAAGAATTTTGTTTTATCCGGAATATTACGAACCCCAAGACAATGATTTTTCAATGTCGCTTCTTGAAATCAACTATCCCGTCAAGTTCGCCAAACTGGAACATCGGACGATTTTAGGCACGCTTGCAAACTGTGGCCTTGAACGCGATGTCATAGGCGACATCATTACAGACGGCACTAAGTGGCAGTTTTTTTGCGAAAAGGAAATTGAGCCGTATCTGCTTGAAAATATCGACAGAGTCGGCAAGGTCAAGGTAAAGCTTGGGGAAATTCCACTGCAAAATGCAGTGTCTCCAATTGAAGAATGGGATCATGCAACGGTTATCTTGAGTTCGCTCAGATGCGACGTGCTGATTTCTTCGGTGTACAATCTTTCAAGGAAACATGTAAAAGATCTTTTGCAGACCAATAAAGTGTCGTTAAATTGGATGATTTTTTCAAAAGCTGATTTTGAGATCAGAGTCCATGACGTTTTATCCGTGAGAGGATATGGGCGAGTAAGGATGGACGAACTCACCGGTGTTTCTAAAAAAGGCAAATTTATAGCAAAAGTTTCTGTTTTGAAAAAATTACGATAATTTTGGAGGTGAAGGGGAATGGCATTAACCCCATTGGATATTCACAATAAAGAATTTGATGTAAAGCTTCGCGGCTATGACAAAGATGAAGTCAATGACTTTTTGGATCAAGTCATCAAAGACTACGAAGCTGTGCTTAAAGAAAACGATCATTTGACTGAAAGCTTGAAGCAGAGTCAAGAAAAGCTCAAGTATTTCAATGATTTAAAAGACTCATTGAATCAGTCGATTATCGTTGCGCAAGAAGCGGCTGATAAGGTTAAAGCTAATTCCCAACGAGAAGCCGAAATTATCAATCGTGAAGCCCAAAAGCAAGGCCAAGATATTATTGACCAAGCAAACGATAAAGCACGCCACATCATCGAAGAGGCCTCAAAAAAGGCCAAGAAGCTGGCACTTGAAACCGATGATTTGCGCAAGCAGGCAAGAATTTTCAGACAAAAGCTCCAAGTCATGATGGAATCTCAGCTTGAAGTAGTTAAGGGAAGCGAATGGGATGAAATTTTGCAACAAGGCGAAACAACGAGCTACGAAGCAATTCAGGAAGCAATTCGTCGCGATGAAACTCTTGACAAAGAGGCCGCTAAAGAAGTAAAATCATTCTCAAACGACAGTGAAGATGATGTTTATTATCAAAACGCCGTTGAAGACGGCGAAGTTGACGATAGCGAAGAAGCTGATGCTGTCGTCGTTTTCCCAGAATCAGACGTTGATGCTGGCGGTCAGCATTTTGCTGATGAAGCAGAAGAAAATATGTAAAATTTTATGAGAACGCGAGCGTTGCGTGAGATGCAAAAGCGAGTCGACGAAATGGTGAAAGGTCGATTGTTTTGATGCAATGCTTATCATCTCGGTTTTGCTCAGCTGAATCAAAGTAAGCTGAGTCGGGTGGTGCCGTTATTGACCCAAAGGGAGTCATTGATTTGATTCTGAATTTGGGTGGTACCACGAAAACTCGTCCCTGTTGGGGCGGGTTTTTATTTTTTGATGAAACAAGCATCAAAATCTGTTTTGGAAAATAAGATTAAGAAAGGATGGCTGTTTATACAGCGGGTGTAACATGAGAGTTAAAGATACATTGAACTTAGGCAAGACCAAATTCCCAATGCGCGGTAATTTGCCTGTTCGTGAAGCAGAACGCCAAAAAGATTGGGAAGAAAACAAGGTTTACGAACGTCGTCAAAAATTAAATGAAGGCAAGCCTTCATTCGTATTACATGACGGACCTCCATATGCAAACGGCAATATTCATATGGGACATGCAATGAACAAAATTTCAAAGGATATCATCGTTCGTTCCAAGTCGATGATGGGCTTTAGAGCTCCTTACGTTCCCGGCTGGGATACTCACGGCCTTCCAATCGAACAACAATTAAAAAAAGCAGGCGTTGATCGCAAGGCGCTTACAGTCGCCGATTTTCGCGAAAAATGTCGCGAATATGCTTTGAAACAAGTTGAAGGGCAAAAGAAAGATTTCAAACGACTTGGAATTGCGGGAGAATGGGATAACCCATATTTGACACTGCATCCTGAATTTGAAGCTGCGCAAATTCGCGTTTTTGGCAAAATGGCAGAAAAGGGTCTGATTTACAAAGGCTTGCGTCCCGTATACTGGTCATGGTCATCTGAATCTGCGTTAGCAGAAGCAGAAGTCGAATATCACGACGTCGTGTCACCATCTGCATTTTACGGCGTACAGGTCAAAGATGGCAAGGGAGTTCTTGATACGAACACATACCTTGTCGTATGGACGACTACTCCTTGGACTATTCCGGCTTCTGAAGGCGTAACGGTTGATGCCAAATTCGACTATGCGGTTGTTAAACCGGAGGGCGATGATCGCAAATTTGTTTTGGCTGCAGAACTTGTCAAAGAAAATGCCGAACGATTTGGCTGGAAAAACTATGAAGTTCTTGAAACGTTGAAGGGTGCTGACCTTGAGTATGTCACGGCACGTCATCCTTTCTATGACGACAAGGAACTTTTGACGATGATCGGTGATTTCGTAACGCTTGATGCAGGTACCGGTTTGGTTCACACGGCTCCCGGCTATGGCGACGATGATTACAAGGTCGGAATGAAGTACGGCTTGCCGATTTATGCACCTGTCAACGATCAAGGATATTTGACGGATGACTGCGGTCCTGATTTTGCCGGCGTTTTCTATGATGATGCAAATGAAGTATCTTTGAAGAAACTTGAAGAAGCAAACGTTTTGCTTAGGCAAATGGATTACGAGCACAGCTATCCGTTCGATTGGAGAACGAAGAAACCGATTATTTTCCGTGCAACTCCTCAATGGTTTGCATCTGTCGACAAGATTCGTTCAAAAATTCTTGATGCGATTGATGAAGTCAAATTCTTGCCTGATTGGGGCAAAGTTCGCTTGCACAACATGATTCGCGATCGCGGCGATTGGGTAATTTCGCGTCAACGCGTTTGGGGCGTTCCGCTGCCGATTTTTTATGCGGAAGACGGAACGGCAATCATGGACAAAGAAACAATTGAGCATGTTGCAAAATTGATTGAAAAATACGGTTCGAATATTTGGTTCCAACGTGAGGCGAAGGATCTTCTTCCGGAAGGATATACGAATGAGCATTCTCCAAACGGCGAATTCACAAAAGAAATGGATATTATGGACGTTTGGTTTGATTCCGGTTCTTCTCATCAGGGTGTTTGCGCACAGCGTGACTATTTGACCTATCCGGCAGACATGTATCTTGAAGGGTCCGACCAATATCGCGGCTGGTTCAATTCAAGTTTGATTACAAGCGTTGCCGTTTCCGGTCATGCTCCATACAAGCAGATTATTTCTCAAGGCTTCACGCTTGACGGAAAAGGACGCAAGATGAGCAAGTCACTTGGCAACACGATCGTTCCGAGCGAAGTCGTTGACAAGATGGGAGCTGAAATCATTCGCTTATGGGTTCTCAGCGTTGATACTTCGGCTGACGTTCGTGTTTCGATGGATAGTTTCTCGCAAATTTCTGAAAGCTACCGCAAGTTCAGAAATACGATGCGTTTCATGTTGGCCAACACGACGGATTTTGATCCTGCTGAAAATACCGTTGCATATGATGATCTTGAAGCATGCGACAAATACATGGAAGTCTTGGCCAATAAGTTCACGAAAGAAATTCTTGATGACTATGCAAACTATAATTTTATGGACATCTATAAGAAATTGATCAACTTCCTGACAACTGATCTTTCAGCATTTTACCTTGACGTTGCAAAGGATGTCGTTTACGTTGAAGCTGAAGATTCGCACAAGCGTCGTTCGATGCAGACGGTACTTTATGACGTCTTGGTTCGTCTGACGAAACTCATGACGCCTGTTTTGCCGCATACGACTGAAGAAATTTGGGAATACCTAAAAGAACCTGAAGACTACGCTCAACTTGCAGAAATGCCGGAAGTTGCACACTATGACGGTGAAGTTGAACTTTTGGAAAATTGGAAACGATTCATGAAAGTTCGTTCTGACGTCTTCAAGTCATTGGAAAACGCACGCAATGAAAAGCTGATTGGCAAGTCATTTGAAGCACATGTCGAACTTTATGTTTCGGATGGCGTCAAAGCCGAACTTGAAAAGCTTAATGCAAACGTTCGTCAGTTACTGATTGTTTCCGCTTTGGACGTTTTGCCAAAGGACCAAGCTCCAGAGGATGCTGATGATTACGATGAAATCAAGGTAGTAGTCAAGCATGCCGATGGCGAAGTCTGCCCACGCTGCCGTCGTACGACGACAACCGTCGGAAGCGATGCACGTTTGCCGCAATTGTGTGATGAATGTGCCAAAGTTGTTTCCAAAAATTACCCTGAAGCTTTGACTGAAGGATTGGAATAGTTCGCTTTTCGGTTAATGTCGGAAAATTGACGAAATCAGACAAGTATTTTATCAAAATCTAAAAATTAAAGCAAAGCAGCTGAGAATCAGAAATTTGTTCTCAGCTGTTTTCTTTTTTACGCTGACGAGGCGATTGACGCTGAATTTTGCAAAAACATGAAAACATGTGCGACATGAAAATATGTGCGACAACTTTGCCGAAAAGCCACATAGATGATAAGATATATTCAGAAGAATTTTCGTAAAAGAGGTAAGCCCATGGAATTAATCAAAGTTCATGGTTCAGGAAATGATTTTTTCATTTTGGATCAAGAAAAACTTGGAAGAAAAATATCTGAAACGGAGCTGAAACGGCTAGCAATCAAAGTCTGTGATCGCAAGCACGGTTTTCACGGCGGAGCGGACGGAATCTTATGCGTCTTGCCTGAAACACGTGACGATGTTTTGGGGAGAATGCGCGTCATCAATGCAGACGGAAGCGAAGCAAGCATGTGCGGCAACGGTCTCAGAACGGTTGCGCGCTATCTAAGCGAAAAAAACGGCAAGAAATCTTTTAAAGTCGCAACGATGTATGCCGATCTTGAAGTCGAGCAGGCAAATGAACTCGCATCAGGAGTAAAGACTTTTGCGGTTGAGATTTCACCGGTCAGTTTTTCGGCTGATGATTTGAAGATGCACGTCGGTAAAGAAGAATTGCATGAAGATAAATTGGAAATGCTGTCTGGTGAATTGAAATTCAGTGCAGTTGCCGTGCCCAACCCGCACCTGATATCATTTGTTGATCATGAAACGCTTGTTTCAGAAAATCTCGGGAGAATTGCTTCGTATCTGAATGACGGAAAAAATGCTTTATTTCCAGACGGAGTAAACGTCAGTTTTGTTGAAATTCTTTCGGAAAACGAAATTTTCGTTAGAACGTATGAAAGAGGAGTCGGATATACGAATGCGTGCGGAACGGCAATGTCTGCTTCCAGTCTGATTTATGTGCTCGAAAAAACTGATGGAAAGGGATTTGAAAAAACCTTGTCGGTAAAAAATCCTGGCGGCATGGTCAAAACGATTGTTCATCGAAAAGAAGACGGTAACTACTTCATGTCTTTGATCGGGAACGGGACTTTTGTCGCAAAATGCACGGTTTCATTGGACGAAGCGCTTCTTGGCGATTTTTCGGCCGCAACCTGGGAAGAAACAGGCGAGCAGGCAAGCTATGAGAAATTTGTCAAGAAAATTTGCGAATAATTTTTGGAGGAATCAGAATGAATTTTGAAGAAAAAGTATTATCAACTGAAAATATTTTTGATGGCAAGGTTATCAAGGTCGATAAAGAAACAGTTGAACTTCCGAACGGGAAAAAAGCTTTTCGCGAAATCGTGAGACATCATGGCGCGGTTGCGTTGATTCCGATTACTGACGACGACAAAATCGTAATGATTAAACAATGGCGTGAGCCGATGCGAAAAGTCACGCTTGAAATACCTGCCGGAAAAATCGAACCTGGAGAAGAAAGCGATCCCCTTCAAACGGCAATTCGCGAGTTGAACGAAGAAACTCGGTATGAGGCAGAAAACATCGAGCTGGTCACTCCTTTTTATACTACCCCGGGATTCAGCGATGAAGAAATCTATCTGTATCACGCTTCAGGATTAAAGCCGGTTTCAACTGAGCTTCCGCAAGATGATGATGAATTTCTTGAGCTTGTTGAGCTGACTTTGCCGGAAGCAATGTCTGCGATGAAAGAAGGGCTCGTTTGCGACAGCAAGACGATCATGGGTCTTTTGTTTTGGCAATTGATGCAATAATTGAGGAATAAGATGAGCGATAAAGACAACGAAAGAGAATTTTTTGATCAGGACAGGGTCGAACCTTTGAGACGATCGGACAGAAGGCACCGGCAAAAGTTCGCAAATCCTTTCCGGAATGTACGGAAAAAAGATAATTTTCAAAACGAGTCGCAGCATTTTGATGAGCAGAAAGATTCAGTGAGCAGAAGTCGGGTGCTGGCGGAAAATCATGAAAACATGGTTGAGAAAAAGACGAAAAGTTTGAAGAAAAAACTTGATATTGCCATTGTTTTCTTAATTGCGGCAATTATTTTGGCCTTTTTATTCATGCGATTCGTTAATTTTTAATTATGTCTAGCCGGAAATCCCGTGACTTTAGCCATGGGATGGATAGGCCCTATCAAACTTTGCAAGGAGCTTTTTTCATCTCATTGTATTTTTGATCGTTTATATATTTCTCGACTGTTTCTTTACTCATATTACCTGACGTGTTCATGTAGTAGCCAGGCGACCATAAATGACCATCCCAGGATTGGGACCGCCGAATTTCCGGGTGTCGACGCAATAAAATAAAGGCGCTTCTGCCTTTGAGCGCTTTGATGGCGTTCCTTTCTCGGCATATTGACTTATAAATCAGATCCTTATGGTCATCAATTCATCAAAATCAGCCCAAGAAATACTACTCAAACGTGTCACGACTGCGGCTTTGTGATGGGGACTAATGATACTAAAAAGCTAACCTTGGCTGGTCGTGAACGGACGTGTCCTGACTGTGGCACTCGCCATATTCGTGACTGGAATGCCGCTAAAGATATTCTTGATAAGGGAATAGCTAAACTATCCTGGCTTATCTGTCCCTATGGCAACCTGGGGACATAAAAGACATTGGTAATTAAACGATCGCTGCTTGATCACGGCTTCGGCTGGTCAGGCAAGTTGTTTGTATCTATGTAAATTGTGGTCTGAAATCCGTTAGGGTTCATAGCTCACAAGCTGCTGACTTTAGTCTGTGGTGGTTGACTGCTTAAAGCGATGAAGGGAAATGATAATATGCGTTACGGAATCATCTGCGCAATGGATGAAGAGTTGAAAGACCTGCTTGAAAATTTGGAAGATCGAACTGATAAAAAGGTCGGCGGCACTGAATTTTATACGGGAAAAATCAAAGGGAAAGAAGTTGTTTTGGTACGTTGCGGAATCGGCAAGGTCCAGTCAGGCATTACGACGGCGTTGATGATTGTCGAATTTAATGTCGATTGCGTCATCAACTCCGGCTCAGCCGGCGGAATCGGGAACGGGCTGCATGTTGGCGACGTTGTTTTGTCAACCGGTGCTGCGTACCATGACGCTGATGCGACTGCGTTCGGATATAAAAAGGGACAGCTTCCGGGCCAGCCGCAAATTTTTGAAGCCGATAAGAAACTTGTTTCAAGACTTGAGAAAGCAGCCCAAAAAACAAATCTGAACGTCAAAACAGGTTTAATCGTCACCGGTGACCAATTTGTCAGTTCCGATGAAGCAATTGCTCAAATCAAGGCAATTTATCCTGACGCGCTTTGCTGTGAAATGGAAGGAGCTGCCATTGCGCAAGCGGCATATCAGCTTAGGACACCGTTCGCCGTCGTCAGGGCAATGTCTGATAACGGCAATGGCGACGCGGCGCAATCATTTGACGAGTTCATTATTGATGCAGGCAAGCGTTCGGCCAAGATGATCATGGCTTTGCTTGCGGATTAGGGGGCGTTTTTCGTGGAGAGAATTTATGCCGATAATGCCGGGACGACTCCAATGGCTGCCGAGGTAATCGAAACCATGACGGAGATGATGAAAAACGTCTTCGGCAACGCTTCTGCAGTTAGCAGCTTCGGTCGTGAAGCGCGGCGCGTGCTTGATGAAAGCAGACATGTGATTGCCGAATCAATCAACGCAAAAAGCGATAACGAAATCGTTTTTACGAGCGGAGGAACCGAAAGCGACAATACTGCCATCATGCAGACTGCTTTTCTTCGGAGAAATGAAGGTCGACACATTATTACGACTGCAATCGAGCACGAGGCGGTTTTAAAACCGATGGCTTTTTTGGAAAGCCAGGGATACGAAGTAACGTATCTTTCGGTTGATGAAAACGGAATTATTGATTTGAATGAATTAAAAGATGCATTACGTGACGACACGATTCTTGTGTCCGTCATGATGGGCAATAACGAAGTCGGAAGCAGGCAGCCCATTCATGAAATCGGCGAAATCGTTTCGGAGTCGAATGCGTGGTTTCATACAGATTGCGTGCAGGCCTACGGAATTTTGGATGTGGACGTTCAAAAAGACAAGATAGATCTGTTGTCGACGTCTGCACACAAATTGAACGGTCCGAAGTTTTTGGGATTTTTATACGAACGAGAAGGATTAAATCTTAAAGCGTATTTGCGCGGCGGAGATCAAGAACTGAAGCGTCGTGCCGGAACGGAAAATGTTCCGGCCATTGCCGGTTTTGCCAAAGCAGTTGAATTGGCGAGTGCCGATAAAAAAGAACTGCGAGAAAAATTTCAGAATTTGAAGAAAAAACTGGTGGAAGGCTTGGAGCATCAAGGAATCGATTTTGAAATAAACGGGTTGCATGATGGAAGCGAGCTTCCTCAAATCGTCAGTCTTTGGTTCAAAGGGTGTCAAAGCGATGCCTTGCTGACCAATCTTGATTTAAATGGAATCGCTGCTTCTGCCGGGTCTGCATGCACGGCAGGTTCGCTTGAGCCGTCCCACGTGCTGACTGCGATGTACGGAAAAGACAGTCCAAAAGTTTCTGAATCATTGCGTTTCAGTTTTGGAAGATACAATACTGAAGAAGAAGTTGAACGCATTATCGAGGTATTGTCAAAAACGATTAAGAGAATTAAAAAAGGCAGGTAATAAACATGGCATACGGACAAAAAGCAAAGTTGCAAGGCGATACGAGAACTTTTGAATTATCGCCTGAAATTAAACGTTATTCGTTGCGAGACGTTGGTTTTGTCGAATCAAAGGGCGGAAAATTCACATTGGAGCGTTCGCTTGATCCAAATTCTCCTTATAATCAAGGTTTCAAGTTCAAGATGACTGTAACGTCTGCGTTGGACGGATTTAAAATGGTGACGACGACCGCAAACGGGATCAAGGAAGTCAACGTTTTTAAGGGCAATAATGCTGAAACTCACATTGAGCAGTTAAATTACATTTTGAAAGACTTGATGGATCACAACATCATCGTAGAAGAATAAACGATAATGACGAAATATTGATAAATTTTTTGGAAATTGCAGTTGTACCTTTTGGGTGACTGCTTTTCTTTTTTGTACAGCTTGTGTTTTCCAAAATTCTTTGCTATCATAGGAAACACTGAAGAAAACAACCTTCAATTGTTAATTCAGAATTTAATAAAGCGATGGTGAGTTTTTATTATGACAGATAACAGCAGGATTCGGGTCGTTGTCGGAATGAGCGGCGGCGTAGACTCGTCTGTTTGTGCGTATTTGCTCAAACGTCAAGGCTATGACGTTGTCGGCGTCTTTATGAAAAATTGGGACGAAAAAAAAGACAGCGGCGTTTGTACGGTGACGGAAGATTACCAAGATGTTGCCAAGGTTGCTAACGAAATCGGTATCCCGTATTATTCAGTCAACTTTGAAAAAGAGTACTGGGATGGTGTCTTCACGTATTTCTTGGATGAATATCGTCACGGCAGAACGCCAAATCCGGACGTCATGTGCAATAAAGAAGTCAAATTCAAAGCCTTTTTGGACTATGCAATGGAACTGGATGCTGACTATATTGCGATGGGACATTACGCTCAAATCAAGCGTGATGATGACGGAACCGTGCATTTAATGAGAGGTGCTGATCAAAATAAGGATCAGACGTATTTTTTGAGCCAACTGTCAGGCAAACAGCTTGAAAAAGCAATGTTTCCGATTGGAGGCATGCAAAAATCGGAAGTGCGCGAAATTGCCAAAAAAGCAGGCTTGGCAACGGCTGACAAAAAAGATTCAACGGGTGTTTGTTTTATTGGCGAAAGAAACTTCAGCAAATTTCTGAGTGAATTTTTGCCTGCAAAACCAGGCAAAATGATGACCTTTGAAGGCGAATATAAAGGTGAACATTTCGGTTTGATGAATTATACGATTGGACAGCGTCGCGGACTTGGAATCGGTGGTGACGGCAAGTCAAACGAGCCGTGGTTCGTCGTCGGAAAAGATTTGAAAACGAATACTCTGTACGTTGGTCAGGGATATCATAATGAACATCTTTATGCAACGAGCCTTGATGCAACGAAACTGAGCTTTGTGGCACCGATTGAAGACCGCGGACAAAGTTTTCACTGCACCGCAAAATTCAGATATCGCCAAAAAGATTCCGGCGTTACAGTGAATTTCAACGATGAAAGAAACAAGGTCGAAGTAGTCTTTGACAATCCGGTCAGAGCAATAACTCCCGGACAGGAAATCGTTTTTTATGACGGTGAAGAATGCCTTGGAAGCGGAACGATTGATCACGCTTATCAAAATGGGCGGCTTTTGCAATACGTGTAGTCAAGGAATGATGACTAAGCCGGGAATTTCCCGGCTTTTTTGTTTGCAAATCAAAAACACCGTTGTTCATTAATGGCGTAAAATGTGAGATAATAACTGTATAGCATACTATAATTGGAAAAGGGTGTCGGTTGATGACCAGATTATATTTTGTTCGCCACGGTAAAACTGAGTGGAATCTTGAAGGAAGATATCAAGGAGCACACGGTGATTCGCCATTGCTTGCGCAAAGCTATCTTGAAATCGGATTGTTGGCTGAATATTTGAATAACGTCAAGTTTGCCAAGGCTTATTGCAGTCCGATCAAGCGGGCGCGGGTCACGGCACAAAAGCTTGTCTCTTTGTTGGATCAACCCATTAAGCTTGAATCTGATCGTGCATTTCAGGAATTTGATTTAGGCAAAATGGAGGGAATGAAATTTACTGAGGTTGCTAAGCAGTTTCCGGAAGAGCTTGATGCATTCAAACATCATCCCGATCGATACGACGGTGCTAAAATCAACGGTGAATGCTATCAAGACGTGATTGAACGAATGACTCCCAAAATAAAGGCAATCTGTGAAAGATATCCAAAGGAAAATATTCTGATCGTAAGTCACGGGGCGGCTTTATGTGCTGAAATAAGACATTTGATGGGAATTCCGCTTTCAAAAATCAGAGATAAGGGCGGCCTTGCGAATACAAGTACTTCAATTCTTGAAACGACCGATAATGGTCAGACATTCAAATGCATCGAATGGAATAAGAATGATTATTTGAAACGCGATATTGATCCAACGGATGTTGTCTGAGGCGGTGATTTTTTGGACAAGGAAAAAAATAAGCGAGATCGATTGGAAGAAAAGACCAAAGTAAAGATTGAGAAATTAATCGAAAAGGTTGATGAAAATCCATATGACCCACAAAGATATTATGCTTTGGGATGCTATCTGACCGAACTGCAAAGTTTTGAACAGGCGGAAGAATTGTTTAAAAGGGCGTTGAACGTCTTTGAAGGGCAGGAAGACAAGCAGGCACTGCTTCATTATGGATTGGGCAACGTTTTTTATGCGACGGGATTATTTAAAGAAGCATCGGTTGAGTTTAAAATGCTTAACGGATCGAAATATGAGTCTGATGCAATGCTGATGATGGCACAGACTGAGCTTTCAAACGGAAACTATCAAAGGGCATTGGCATATGCCTTGACCGCATTTGAAAAAGGAAATAATCAGACGAGGCTGGATTCCTGCATCGTTTTAGGAGATTCGTTTTTGGCACTTGGATGCTTTGACCAGGCATGCGAGTATTATGATCTGTATCTGAAAGACAGACCAAATGACAAGCACGCGGTTTTCATGCGTGGCGTCGTTGAAACAGGATTGGGAAAAGCTCCGGATGCTTATTTTGGCCGAGCAAAGCAGCTTGATAAGGAATATTATTCCAAGATGATTGAACGTTTGGACGATATTTCAAAGGTTATCAACAAAGGGAAACAGGGGGGAAAGGATGACCGAACACGTTAAGGGAAAAGCGGTGCATATCTTTTTTGAAGCACCAAACAGTTTTTACAAGGTTCTTTTGGTGAAAATTAAGGAAGCAAGTTTTCAATGGAGCGAAAAGCAAATAACCGTAGTCGGAAATTTTGCTGACATCATTGAAGGAAACGAGTATTCGTTCGAAGGGCGTTTAACCAAACATGCACGTTATGGAATGCAGTTTCAAGCACAAAATTATAAATCTGAAACGCTTGCGACGACCGATGGGGTGGTTTCGTATCTGTCATCGGATATTTTCCCCGGAATCGGCAAAAAAACAGCTGAACATATCGTGAACGTTTTAGGAAAAAACGCAATCAACGTGCTTCTTTCAGACGAGGACAAGGTCGAAACGCTTGGCTTGAGCGAACGCCAAAAAGGCGTTTTGATGCAGGGAATAATTGAAAACAACGGGACTGAACAAACGATAATCGAGCTCAACAATCTGGGTTTTTCAAGTCGGATTACCGAAGACATCTTTTCGCGTTACCAGGAAAAATCGTTGGAAGTTATCCGGAAAGATCCATACAGTTTGGCAACCGAGATTCGCGGATTGGGATTTAAGCGCATCGACCAGATCGCGCAAGGAATGGGGATTTCATTTGATGATCAAAAGCGAATCCTTGGTGCCGTTTTAACTTCCTTGTATGAAGAATGCTATTCAAATGGCAACACTTATGTCAATGATAAGCTTTTGCTCGAAAAATCCTTGCAGCTTTTGGAAGGAGCACGTTCTGAAAAGGTTGATCCCGAAAAAGTAGCTGATACGATTATCGAAGCAGGACATAAACGCAAAGTAGTAATCGAAGGAAAGAGAATATATCCGAAATCCCTTTACAATTCCGAACAAGAGATTGCTTATGATCTTTATCGCTTGATGAATAATCGCGATGAACCGATTGAATATGACGAAGATGAAATTGATCGTTGTCTTGAAGACGTCCAGGCTGAACTTAGCATTACCTATGGTCAAGATCAGCTTCAGGCAATCAAGGATGCCATTAAATCACCGGTTTTTCTTTTGACTGGCGGTCCAGGTACGGGGAAGACAACGATACTTCGAGGGATTACCGAAGTTTATATGAAACTCAATAAAATTGACAGGGAAGACGCAAAGGGGATAAAGCTGGCTGCGCCGACAGGACGGGCTGCGCAAAAAATGGCCAATGCGACCGAGATGGATGCTTCGACGATTCATCATCTGCTCGGAATTACTGGAGGCAATGAGATTTCCGCAAATGATTTAGATTATTTGAATGGGACGTTGCTGATTATTGACGAGTCATCGATGGTCGATACGGAATTGATGCATATGCTTCTTTCCTGCATTCCTGACAGCATGCAGGTCATCTTTTGCGGTGATAAAAATCAGCTTCCTTCGGTCGGACCTGGCCGAGTTTTTGCCGATATGCTTGAAAGCATGCAGATCCCGTCAAAAGAATTGACGCATATTTACCGTCAAGGCGACGGTTCTTCAATCGTTAAACTGTCGCGCAGTATCGTAAATGGCGAAGTTCCATCGGATCTTTTGGAAAAAACCGGTGACCGTTCTTTTATAAAATGCAGTGGCGAGCAGGTCTGCAGCGTGACGAAGAGAATCGTTCAGATTGTCTTGAAGAAGGGACAAAATGCGGATGATATTCAAGTTTTGGCACCGATGTACATGGGACCCGCCGGAATCAATCAATTGAACCGCACGCTTGCCCCGTTGATGAATCCAACAAGACTGAATGCTAAAAGCGTAGAGTCTGGGGAAAATGAATTTCATATCGGTGACCGTGTTTTGCAATTGCAAAATAATCCTGAAAAGAATATTTTTAATGGTGATATCGGCAAGATCATTGCAATCAATGAGCCGCAAAAAGGACGCGGGACAACGATGACGGTCAGATTTGAAGGACGTGAAGTCGAGCTCGAACAAGCTGACTTTTTAAATTTGACTTTGGCCTACTGCATGTCGATTCACAAATCTCAAGGCAGCGAATTTCCGATTGTGATTTTGCCAATGGTCAGACAATATTCGCGGATGTATGCAAGAAACTTGCTTTATACGGCTTTGACGCGTGCTAAGCTCAAATTAATGCTGATTGGCGAGCCGAGTGCTTATGTCAATTGTATTCGTGCTGAAGCTTTGAATCGTGAGACGATGCTGAAACAACAGATTGTTTTTCAATTTACCGGAAAAAAATCTAAAACGAATCCTCAGGAAAAGTCGGTTCAGCTTGAAGCCAAAAATGATTTTGCTGATGTCGATCCTAGTCGTGGCAGTATTCAAAAGACGATTTTGAATTTTGACAATATTGAGAAAATAGATCCATTAATCGGAATGGAAGGGATTGATCCTTATCAGTTCATATAAAAATATATTTATTTCATTTGGCTGACAGCGAAATTTTTAATTATGTCTAGCCGGAAGAGACTTGGAAAAAGTCTCTTTTCTCTCTTGAATTAAACGAAAAGCCGAACTCAGGCGGTCGATTTTTGACTGACTTTGTCCGGCTTTTTTAAGTAAGCGGTCGTTAAAACAGCGGTGTGTACACAAATAGCCCGAGATAGTATTATTATCTCAGGTTATTGCGTATGCATCGTTTTTATTTTCTTATTTATGAGGTAAGATCGATGTTCCATGGGAGAAGTTGGCGGAACCTTTCAGGATCAAATACCTCAATGTTGGTAATCTCCGTTAATACTTTTCTCAAGTATTTTTCAGGATCCAACTGATTAAGTTTGGCCGTATATATCAGCGACAGCGCAACGGCATTAGCCCTTGCGCCTTCAAAAGTTGACGAAAACAGCCAGTTTTTTCTC
>NZ_FOPI01000033.1 GCF_900113455.1 Ligilactobacillus ruminis DSM 20403 = NBRC 102161
GAAGGAAATCGAAGGCATCATCGACAACATCAAGAATCAGTCAACTGAAATGGTCGACAAGACGAACAGTTCCGTTGAAGGCGGTCAAAAGCAGTCCAAGCTGATTCAAGAAGCCATCAAATCGACGATGGAAGTCTTCAAGCGCAATCAGGAAATGGCACAAAAAGTCGCAGGCGTTGCCAAAGCTTCAGATAAGATCGAAGAAGTTCAAGGCAAAGTGCTCGAAGGACTTGAAAGCATCTCTGCTTCAACGCAAGAAAACGCAGCTGGAACGGAAGAGGTTTCCGCAAATTCCGAAGAAGTTTTGGCAACGATGGACGAATTTACACAACACGTGGCTGATTTGCAACAGATTGCCAAAGAATTGGACGAACAGGCAAATCGATTCAAAGTCTGATAAATTTAATTTGAAAAAGCAAGACCGAATGCCGATTCGGTCTTGTTTTACCTTTTCTTAACCTGTTTTTAACCAATAGGAAACAAATTCTTGTTACAATCAAGGCATGAAAAGCTTCAGATTCCCGCTTCTTCTTTTGGGTTTGAGTTTTGCCATTCCTTTCATCGGCAACCTGTCCTCCTACGTCGATGAATACGGGATGCTTCACGAACCAGGTTTTTTCACGATTATCATTGGAGAAATTCTCTTCGTGATTGCCATCGTTTCTGGCGTCATCACTGCTTTAAAGCTTTTGAAGAAGCACTAACAAAAAGAGCTCGAGACCAAATCTCGAGCTCTTTTCGCGTTTCGGCTAATTGTTTTCAAGCAAGAAATCGTACAGCATCCCATGCTTGATTGCTTTTGTGTCGATTCCCAAAACCTCTGCAATCGCATATGCGTATGCCAATGCGGTTGCCGGTCCGCGACTCGTCACAAGATGCTTTTCTTCATCAATGACGACGACGTCTTCCTTGAATGACCCATTGTCAACTTCAGAGCTGATATCATCATTCATTCCTGGATACATCGTGTATTTTGCCCCGTCAAGCAGACCGTATCTGGCAAATGCCATCGGAGCAGCACACATTGCCGCATTCCACTTACCGTCTTTTTGCCTTTTAACCATCAGCTTTTCAAGCTTGCTTGAATCGCGCAGATTTTGAGCACCTTTAAGTCCGCCCGGAAAAGCCACGAGATCATAGTCAAGCAGACTTTCATCAACAGTCTTGTCGCAGGTCAGGAGAATGCCGTGATCGCCGTCAACTTTCGTTTCAAACAAACCAACCATGTCGCATTTGACATTCAGACGGCGCAAAACGTCAACCACTGACAAAGCCTCGATTTCTTCACAACCCGGTGCCAAAATTACCGCTGCTTTTTTTATCACTCTAATCACTCCAATCTGTTCATACCTGAATTATATCAAATTTTGCTTATGCAGAACACGTTTCGGAATCATCTGAGACCTCAATCAAAACCCCTGCATGGTTCGAAATGCGCGGACCGATGTTTCCGTCAAAACAAATACGACTGTAAGACACTTCATTTTGCGCATTCGTCAAAATATAGTCCAAACGCTCAGAAATTCCGCTGTCATCCCATCCGTCAAGTTTGCCGCGGACGGTCATGCCGTCGCCTTTTGAAATTGCGGAGCAGTATGTATCCTCAAATTCCTGACACATCAGCGTGTAGCTTCCCGTATCAACTTCTGCGTCAACATTGAAATTCCCGAGCAGATATACTGGACGCTTGCTCAGCCCCAATCCCGCAATCGTTTCCATCAAATTGCTCCACTCACGACGAAATTCAAACGAATTTTCACCGTTAAAATGTACGGCCGTCACCACTGTTTTCATTTCATCGGACAACTGAGCCAACAAAACGCACCTTTTTGTCAGATTACACGTAAAATCGCTGCTTGAAATCAAAGTACTGTGAACGTTGGTCAAACAAAGACGCGAAAAAAGCGCAACTCCCCATTCAAGTCCGTTTGTTTCTCCATAGGCCGAATTCCACGACCATTTAAAATCAAGCTTCACTTTTTTCAACGCTCTTGATAATCGATAGGCAAAATTGTCCTTCTTGATAATTGCATTGCCTTCTGCTGGTTCTTTATACCCCAGTGATTCCAATTCGTCTTCAGCGATTGCCGATTCAAACTGTGATTGATTTGCTTCTTGCAGCGACAAGACGTCAATTTCTTCTCTGACAATCTGATCGACTATTTCTTGAATCTGCTTGTCAGAATCATAATCTAACAAAGAATGGCAATTCAATGTCAGCATCCTCATTGATCATGCCCCCTAAAAGTGAAATAACTACATAGTTTATTATAGTTTCTTGAAAGCGTTATCTCAAGCTGCTTTGACACTTTTTGCCTCCTTTTTCAATACAAACGAATGTTTTTGACGTGTTTTTTAAATGCAGTGCCGCAAAGCAGCTGCTCAATCAATGCGTCAAGAATGGCTTACGGGCAAAATGCCGTTTTTTAAGATTTGTCCGTAAAATCCAACCTTCGATTACGGGCAAAACGGCGATTTTTGAATTCTGCCCGTAAACGGAAATGATTTTGCCAAATGCAGCATCTGATGCATCAGCGGGTGAAACTCTCAATCAAATTTACAGCCAGACTGTTTTAGGATATTTCCATCATGGAAAGTGATTGTCCCGCATATGCAAAAAACCGGATTAATTTGCAATTAATTGCAAATCATCCGGTTTTTCAATTTGAGGCATAGTTTTTTTCGAAGCCTCTAAAATTATTTTAGTTCCTTGATTTTTCCCACGTTTCTTCGAACAAGGCATAGCTGAAATCATCCGTCGTAGGAACAACGGCATCTGCTTTTCCGAGTTCTTCAGGGTCGCCAACAGCCACGGCCGTCATGTTTGCCGCCTTGATTGCGGCAACTCCGGCAACTGCGTCCTCAACGCCGACACAATCTTTCGGGTCTAGCGAAACAGCACGAGCACCAGCCAAGAAGATATCCGGCGCAGGCTTGCCATGTTCGACCTTCGAAGGATCTGCAATCGCGTCAAATTTGTCAAACAAGCCCAGTTTTTTCAAAATAACTGGAGCATTCTTTGATGCGGAAGCAACGGAAAGCTTGACGTCATGTTCTTTCAATTCTCCTATCAAACGCGTGATTCCCGGAAGAATGTCGTCTTTTGTCAATGTATCGATAGCTTTCAAGTAGTAGCCATTCTTTTCTGCCGCCAGCTCTTCGACTTGTTCAGCCGTGTATTTGTCACGAAGACCGCCAAAGTCCAAAATTCGTTCCAAAGATTCGATTCGGCTAATGCCCTTGAGCTCCGTTTCAAATGAAGCCGGAAGTTTTAACCCCAGTTTTTCGGAAGCCAGCTGACTCCACGCTGCAAAGTGAAATTTGGCCGTATCGGTAATTACGCCGTCTAAATCAAAAATTGCGCCTTTCACGTTCTGATCCCCCTTATTTTGCCGTAAGTTTCAAATCTTTTCCATTCAGCTTGATCGTCAAATCATCGCCCTTGAGCAAGTCGATCTGCGTGCCTTCTTGGCTGACGCTGATGCTGAGCAAACGACCGCGGAAGTTGATTCTGAATTTGTAGCCCGTCCATTCCTTTGGCAAGAACGGAGCAAACTGCAGCTCATCATCAATGACACGCATGCCTGCAAAGCCTTGGACGATTGCAAGCCATGAACCAGTCATGGATGTGATGTGCAGGCCATCGTTCGTATCATTGTTATAGTTGTCAAGATCCAAGCGCGCAGTTCTTGAGTACATTTCAAACGCCTTGTCTTCTTTGTGAAGATCGGCAGCCAAAATGGCATGAATCGATGGCGAAAGGCTTGATTCGTGAACGGTCAGCGGTTCGTAGAAATCAAAGTTTCGTTCCTTTTGTTCTTGCGTGAAGCGATCCACGAAGTAGTAGATTCCTTGCAAAACGTCAGCTTGCTTGATGTATGGCGAACGCAAGATGCGATCCCATGACCAATGCTGATTGAGCGGCAATTGATCTTGTGGAAGATCCTTGACCGGTGTCAGGTCTTTGTCAAGGAACGTATCATGTTGGACGAAAATGCCCAATTCCTTGTCTTCCGGCAAGTACATATTGTCGGCAATTTCATGCCACTTGGCACGTTCTTCTGAAGTCAATCCGAGTTCAGCCGTCTTGTCAGCATCAACCTTGTCAGCAATTTCGTTTGCATAATTCAAGCACCACTTGGCAAGCATGTTCGTATACCAGTTGTTGTTGACGTTGTTTTCGTATTCGTTCGGGCCCGTCACGCCGTGAATCATGTACATGCCTTTGCGTTTTGAGAAATGAACGCGATCTGCCCAGAAGCGTGCGATGCCGACCAAAACGTCAAAGCCGTCATGTGTTACGTACTCCGTATCGCCCGTATAGCGCGTGTAGTTGTAAATCGCATATGCAATCGTTCCGTTGCGGTGAATCTCTTCAAACGTGATTTCCCATTCGTTGTGGCATTCGATTCCGTTGAACGTCACCATTGGGAACAATGCACCGTCCAATCCTTGCTGCTTGGCGTTGTGGTATGCGCCAGGAAGCTGTTCGTGACGATATTCAAGCAAGTTTCGTGTCACTGATTTATCTGCCAATGCCAAATACAAAGGAACGGCAAAGCCTTCAGTATCCCAATAAGTAGCACCGCCGTATTTTTCACCGGTAAAGCCTTTTGGTCCGATGTTCAAGCGTGCGTCGTTTCCATAATAGGTCGAGAATAACTGGAACAAGTTGAAACGAATGCCTTGTTGCGATTCATCGTTTCCTTCAACGACAACATCAGCTTTTTCCCAACGCTTTGCCCAACCGTTTGCCTGTGCTGCCTTCAATTCGTCAAAGCTTGATTCTGCTTGTTTTGCGGACAGCTTTTCTCCGGCCGCATCCAAATCTTCAAGCGTTTCGTAGTCACGCGAAGTCAAAACGACGACGCGCTTTTCAAAGACCGTCTTTTTGCCTGATTCAAGCGTTCCGGAAAAGACGTTTGCAACCTTGAGATCTGTTTCGACAGGTTCTTTTGCATCAAGATCCGAAACGTTTTCCATCAGCATTTCCGTCGTAAATTGCGGAGTACCGAAATTGTTTTCGATCGTTTCGGCAACCAGACGACCTGTTGTCTGATCCTTTTTCTTGCTTAAGACGTTCCAGAACTTTTCATCATAATTTGAGTCTTCATTGAAGACGTCCGCATCGATTGATGAATCAATTTCAACTTCAACGCTTTCTGAACTCAAGTTTTCAACCGTGATGCGATCTGCATAAAGCTCCTTCATGTCAACGCTGACAAAGCGTTCAAAGTTTAATCTGACCTTCTTTTCGCCGCGTTTGACAACATAGCTTCTTGTCAAAATGCCGCTCTTCATGTCAAGCGCAAGTTCAAAATCGCTGAATTCATCTTTGGCCAAATCAACCGATTCTCCGTCAAGCTTGACGTCAACGCTGACAAAATCGACCGCATTGATAACCTTGCCGAAGTATTCAGGATAGCCGTTTTTCCACCAACCGACGCGCGTCTTGTCCGGGAACCAGACGCCGCCAAGATAGATGCCTTTATGCGTATCACCAGAATACTTTTCTTCAAACATTCCGCGCATGCCCATATACTCGTTGCCGGTGCTCGTCATGCTTTCCTGAAGACGCTTGTCTTCTTTATTGAACGTATGTGTAATTACTTTCCACGGGTTTATTTCAAAAATACGTTTCATTTACTTTGCCGCCCTTCATTCAAACGTTTTCATTTTCGCTTATTATTATATATGCAATCGGTTGCATTTGCAAGAACTTTCTTCAAAAATTTTTCCGAAGCACTGTATTTTTATAGACAAAAACCTCCAGAAACATTCAGATTTCAGAGGTTTTTCTGCTATATTCTCGTTGATTCGCGCTCGATGACCCTGTGCGGGACGATCACGCAGTTGCTTTCAATTTTAAGATTCGAATCAATCGCAAGCGCAGCGGCCTCCGATCCCAAAAAACGTGGGAAAATCTCGACCGAAGTCAGCGTCGGGTGCATGATCTTGTCATATGCGGAATTGTTGAATCCCATCATTGCAAGTTTTTTGCCGTCGATTCCTGCGGCTTCGCATGAGTACTTCGTTTTAAGCGCCAAAATATCGTCGCATGCAATGATTGCCTCAATCTCTGGATAGGCTTTGAAATAATCTTTCAAAGCTTTCGTGCGCTCATGTTCGTCTTCACTCCCGAGGCTCAGGCTCAACAATTGCCCACCGTGCTTTTTGACGGCATCCCGATACCCACAAAAGCGATCATTTTGCACGTTTTCATCAAGATCAGTATAAACATACAAAATGTTTTCCAACCCCTTGTCATATAAGAATTCCGTCGCGTCAAAGCCTGCCTTTCGGTTGTCATTGTCGACGTAAAGCGTCGTTTCCTGATCTTCATAGGGCGTTCCGATAATGACGAACCGCACGCCGTCTTGCTTCTTGACATACTCCAAAACCTTGTCGCGCGCTTTGGAATAGACGAAAACGAACTGTCTGATGTTGCCTCGCTTGATCATCGTCTCGATGTTTTTAATCAGCTCATCTTCGCTTTGACCCGTTGCTACGGAAACCATGTAGTCATGCGCATTGCAGATCGCTACCAATCCTTGAATAATCTGAATAAAGAACGGGTTGTCGCCAACGGCATCCTCTCTTGCAGGCAAAATAACCCCAATCATGTTTGACGACTTGTTCGCCAAATTTTGCGCTGCAAAGTTCGGTGAATAGTCGAGCTTTGCCATTGCTTTGCGCACCCTTTGTTTAGTTTCTTCACTAATAAGTGAACTGTCATGCATCGCACGTGAGGCAGTCGAAGGAGAAACTCCCGCTAGACGCGCAACGTCCTTGATTGTTGCCATAACGTAAGACCTCTCTGTCACATCGTAATAAAAGCGGTTGCACACTGTATATATTAAAAGTATATAACCATAATAAACGCAAAATCAAGCCTATTTTGATTTTATCCAATTGAACTTTAATCAGCGTGCCGTTTCTGAGTGCAAATTCACGGTCTCGTCAGCTTTTGCAAAATGCTGCGTCTGTTGCGCTCAGATTGCGATGCGTCAGCTTAATCAGCCCGCAAAGATGGGCAAAACATCGCTTTTCAAGATTTGCTCGTAAAATCCAGACCTCGGTTACGGGCAAAAAGTTTCGACATATAGAAATGAAAACAGACTTATTTCCATCATGTCAAGTGATCGTCATGCATACGAAAAAAAACCGGTTGATTTGCAATTGATTGCAAATCAACCGGTTTTTCAATTTGAGACAGAGTTTTTTTCAGTCTCTTTCAATTTGAGGCATGTTTTTTAAAGCCCCTTCCTGATTACTTGTTTTTGATGTAATTCGTCCCGTCAGCAGCCGGTGCAACCGCCTTGCCGAGGAAGATTACGAGCACGATAATCGTAATAACGTAAGGAGCAACCTGGAACCAGACCGAGTTGACGTGGCTGAGCAACGGAATGTAGGCTCCTGTGATTGGCAGACTTTGTGCCAGGCCAAAGAACAATGCCGCACCCATTGCGCCGATTGGATGCCACTTGCCAAAAATCATGGCTGCCAAAGCCATGAAGCCTTGACCGGAAATCGTATTCGACGAGAAGTTCATCGTGATCGACTGAGCCATCACGGCACCGCCCATGCCGCCTAAAAAGCCTGAAATCAAAACGCCCAAATAGCGATATTTATAGACGTTGATTCCCAAGGTGTCTGCCGCCACTGGATTTTCACCAACGGAACGCAGACGCAGCCCAACGTTTGTGCGATACAAGAAGTACCAGCTGACGATTGCAATCAAAATCGCAAAGTATGCAACAAGAGACGTCCGCGTAAACAAAATTTTTCCTAGAACCGGAATTTTTGAAAGTCCAGGGAAAGTGTAGGTTCCAAGGCCTTGTTCGATAATCGGAGTTTGACCCTTGCCATTGTAGATGATTCGGGTCAAAAAGACGCAAAGTCCGGGAGCGAGCAAGTTCAAAACCGTCCCTGAAATAATATGATCTGCTCTGAAATTAACCGTTGCAACTGCATGCAAAATTGAAAACAAAAATCCGAAAAAGCCGCCGACAAGGATTGAAAGCCACGGAGTCGCAGTACCCAACGCGTTGCTGAAGGATAACGTAAAGACCGTGCTGCTGAAAGCTCCGACGATCATCATTCCTTCAAGTCCGACGTTGACGATGCCGCTTCGTTCAGAGAACGTTCCGCCTAAAGCCGTAAAAATCAACGGAGCCGCATAAATCAACGTTGACGAGAAAACCGTCATCAAAATTGTTTCTAAACTCATTGGTTGCCTGCCTCCTTTGCTTTAGCGCCCTTCTTGATTACGCCTTTTATAATCAGCATTTCAAACGCATACTTGATTCCGACGAAGAAAATAATTGAAGCCATCACGACGTTGACGATTTCGGACGGTGTCGTTGAAAGCACTGAAATACTCAACCCGCCAATCTGAAGCGCTGAGAAGAGCAAGGCCGAAAACAGCATGCCGATCGGATTTTCACCGGCAAGCAAAGCCACGGCCATTCCGTCAAAGCCGACGCTTGGCGTAGAGTTTGAAACGGAAATGTTTTGATAGTTGCCGATGCCGTCGAGAGCTCCGGCCATTCCGGCTAAAATTCCCGAGATGATCATTGCAACGATGATCGTCTTCTTGACGTTCATGCCGGCATAACGCGAGGCAGAAGGATTCATTCCGACGCTGCGCACTTCAAAGCCGGAACAAGTCTTGTTGAAATAAAACCAAACCGCAAATGCGCACAGAATTGCCAGGAAAAAGCCCCAGTGAAACGTTGATCCATGCGTCAGATTTTGCAGGAAATCAGTGCAAAGGCTTGCCTTCTTCGGAATGTTCGGGGATGAGTCGGAACCTTTCGGAGCAAGCCAGGTTTTAATGGCATAGTTTACATAATATAAAGCAATGTAGTTCAGCATGATTGTTGAAATAACTTCGCTCGTCCCGAAAAATGCTCTCAAAACACCGGCAATTCCTGACCAGATTGCGCCGCACAATGCGCCGCACAAGATGGAGCCGATGATCAAGACGATGCCGGGCAAGGCATGAAAATGCAGTGCGAAAACGACTGCACTGAACCAGCCCATAAGATATTGACCAGGCCCGCCGATGTTAAAGAATCCGGCTTTGCTGGAAACGGCAAAACCAAGCCCCGTCAAAAGCAACGGCGTCATGTTGCGCAGCGTTTCGCTGACGGAATAAACGTCGCCGAATGCGCCGGCAAACAAGTTAACGTAGTTTTGAATCGGATTATAGCCAAAAACAAGCATCAGAACCGCTCCGACGATAAAGCCGGAAAGAACGGCCAAAAGCGGGATGATTAAGGCATTTTTATTCTTTCCCTTCAACATTTTTCCTCCTATTCGGCATCAGCAATCTTTTTGCCGGCCATCATTAAACCTAATTCTTCAGCAGACGTGTTCTTCGGGTCGATTTCGCCGACGATTTCGCCCGCATGCATCACGACGACGCGATCCGAAAGCTTGAGAATTTCGTCCAATTCAAAACTTACCAGCAAGACTGCACGACCATCGTTTCGTTCATCGTTGATTTTTTCATGAATGTATTCAATTGCGCCAACGTCAACGCCACGGGTAGGGTTGGCCGCAATCAGCAGATCGGGTTTGCTTGCGATTTCACGGGCAACGATGACTTTTTGCTGATTACCGCCTGAAAGAGACCCGACTGCTTCCTTTTCGCTTTGAGAACGAATATCGAATTTTTCAATCAGATCTTTGCCGTTTTGGTTGATGTCAGCATACTCCAAAATGCCATGGTTGTTGAACGGCTTTCGATAATAATTCTTCAATGCAAGGTTTTCAGAAATCGTCATCGGCAAAACGAGTCCGACGACTTGACGGTCTTCCGGAATGTACCCGACGCCTGCCTCAGTGATTTCTCTGACCGGATGGTTGGCATATTCTTTGCCATTGATCTTGACCGAACCGGATTTGATTTTGCGCATTCCGGTCAAAGCATCGATCAATTCGCTCTGACCGTTGCCGTCAACGCCCGCAACCCCAACGATTTCGCCGGTGTGAACCGTAAGATCGAGATTCTTGACTGCTTGAAGTCCATGTTTTTCAACATTCAGCCCTTTAACTTCGAGAACCGCCTTTGACTGATCGACCTCTGCTTTGTCGACCGTCGTTCTGATTTTTCTTCCGACCATCATTTCGGCCATCTTTTCTTCGGCAACGTCTGCGACCATCACGTCGTCAATGACGCGACCGGCACGAATCACGATGCAGCGATCGGCAGCCTCCTTGATTTCCTTGAGCTTGTGCGTGATGAAGATGATCGATTTTCCTTCATCAGCCAACGCGCGAAAAATTTTCATCAGTTGATCGATTTCTTGCGGCGTCAATGCGGCAGTCGGCTCATCAAAAATGAAAATGTTGGCTTTGCGATACAAAGCTTTCATAATTTCGACGCGTTGCTGCATCCCGACCGTAATATCAGCAACTTTGGCTTTCAAATCGATGTCAAGCTGATATTTTTCAGCTAATCGTTCAATTTCCTGTGAAGCTTTTTTGTAGTCGATTCTGCCGCCCTTGAGCGGTTCTTCACCCAAAATAATGTTTTCCAGCACGGTAAATGCAGGAATCAGCATGAAGTGTTGGTGAACCATGCCGATTCCGAGCTTCTTGGCATCGCGCGGGCTTTCCATTTCGACTTCTTTTCCTTCAACGAGAATCTGACCTTCAGTCGGTTTCAAAAGACCGGAAAGCATTCCCATCAATGTTGACTTGCCGGCGCCATTTTCTCCCAAGAGAGCTAAAATTTCGCCTTTGTGCAATGTAAGAGATATATCGTCATTGGCTTTGAAATTGCCGAATTTCTTCGTGATATGCCTCATTTCAACGACGCTTGTACTCATATTTCCCTCCTAAATTTGATGCGTTCTTTAATAAAAAAGGTGAAGTACCGGCTGATCTTAAAAAACCAATACTCCACCCGATGCCCCTTAAAGGAGCCAGCGTTTTTAACGCAGCTTATTTTGCTTTAACCGTCAAGTCGCCCTTGATGATCTTTTGCTCGTATTGTTGAACAACCTTCCAAGCAGAGTCTGACATATTGTCGTTTACCAAATCAACGCCCTTGCTCTTAAGATCATAGGTAACGACCTTGCCACCAGGGAACTTGTCTTTCATAGCTTTGTTTGCAATATCTTTTGCGGCATTGCCGACTTCCTTAACGGCAGATGCAAGCGTAACGTTTCCGCCCTTGTATGCGCCGTCAGCTTTTTGATCCTGATCAACGCCGATGACCCAAACTTTTTTGCCGTTCTTGGCAAGGTTCTTTGCAGCCGTAAATGCGCCTGCGCCAGTACCGCCGGCAGCATGGAAAATAACGTCTTCACCGTTGTTGTACATTGCAGTTGCCATTGACTGACCTAAATCGGCCTTCGTAAATGAGCCTGCATATTTGACGTCAACCGTAATCTTTGGATTTACGGCATGAACGCCTTGGATGAAACCTTTTTCGAAGGTTGTAATAACGTCGCTCTTAACACCGCCCAAAAAGCCGACTTTGTTCGTCTTCGTCGTTTCTGCAGCAGCAACGCCTGCCAAGAATGAAGATTGTTCTGACTTGAACGTTACGGAAGCAACGTTCTTTCCGGAAACGACATCATCAATAATAACGAAGTTCGTCTTAGGATTTTGCTTGGCCGTCTTCTTGATGGCCGGAGCAAGCTTGTAGCCGATTCCGAAAATCGTACTATACTTGGCCTTGATCAATTTATTGATGTTTGGAGTGAAATCTGCATCAGAGTTTGATTGTGCGTAGTTGTAGCCGTTTACGCCCTTTTCAAGCTTGTTTTCTTTACCCCATGCCTCAAGACCTTCCCAAGCTGATTGGTTGAAGGACTTGTCATCAATACTGCCACCGTCAGTTACCAAAGCAGCCGTGTGTTTTACCTTTTCGGAACCGGAATTACCGTTACCGCAGCCAACGAGAACAGTTCCGAGCATCAATGTTGCCGCAATGGCCGAAGCGATTTTTTTGTTAATGTGCATTATAGTACACCCTCCAAAACAGATTAATCAATTTACAAATTTTAGTATACATTGTTTTTTTGTAAAATCAATATAATTCTCGAAATTTTTTTCCTAACGTTCGTTTTTAATAGGTTTTAAAACGTATGTAATCCGTGGTATAATCGTAACGTTATGCTGATTGCGGACAGGTAAAAGGTTTTACCTAAATCCCATTTTTTCCCAATCAGCTCCAATAGTTCGTATTTTTACGCTATTTCATGGAGGAACATACATGTCTAAAAAAGTTTATTTCAGTCAAGACGGCGGTGTCGATGACATTATTTCGCTTTTCTTACTTCTTCAAATGGATGATGTTGATTTGATCGGAGTCGGCGTCATGGGAGCGGACAGCTACCTGCAGCCAGCCGCAGAAGCAAGCCGAAAAGTCATCGACCGCTTCGGTCATGGCAAAAAACTCGAAGTCGCCTATTCGAATGCTCGTGCAGTCCATCCTTTCCCGACAAAATGGCGCCTCGATGCCTACTCTGAAAACTCTTTGCCTATCCTGAACGAATCCGGGGAAATCAAGACTCCTAAAGCTCCCCTTGCGGCCGATGATGATCTGATCGAAAAACTGATGAATTCAAACGAACCTGTTACGCTTTTGTTTACCGGCCCGCTCAGCGATCTTGCAAGCGCATTGAAAAAGAAACCGGAAATTGAAGACAAGATAGCAGAACTCATGTGGATGGGCGGAACCTTCCAGGAACGCGGCAACGTTGCCGAACCCGATTGCGACGGAACGCAGGAATGGAACGCTTTTTGGGATCCCGAAGCCGTTTCAACCGTTTTTTCAAGCGGCATCAAAATCACAATGGTCGCGCTCGAAAGCACGCACAATGTTCCTCTCACGCCGGCCGTGCGCATGTCATGGGCCAAAGATCGCCGTTACCCCGGCATCGATTTTATCGGTAACAGCTATGCCTTCGTTCCTGAACTCAGCATGTTTGAAACGAACTCAACCTACTTCCTGTGGGACGTTTTGACAACATGTGCTTTGGAAGACCCGACTCTGATTAAGCAAAAGACCGTTAAATGCAGCGTCTATACCGACTTTCCGCGTGACGGACGCACGTATCTTGATGACAACGGCAGAGAAGCTCAGCTTGTCTATGATGTCGACAACAAACGCTTCTTTGACATGATCAAGGAACTGGGCAAAAAAACCAAATAGCGAAATGGCAAAAAGAGACTGGTAAAAAAGTCCCGTTTCTTACTCGAATTAAATGAAATACCGAACAAAGGAAGTCGCAAGTCGACTGATTTTGTCCGGTATTTTTCAATTCTGATAACTTTTTTGTCAAATGCAGCACTGCGAATCTCCTGCTCAATCAATGCCCAGGACTGGCTTACGGTCAAATGACGCTTTTGGAGATTTGCCCGTAAAAAGCCAGACTCCAGTTACGGGCAAAACGTCAATTTTTGGAATTTGCCCGTAATGCCGGTCTTCGACTCCTTTTGCTATTCCCAGCATAACAGGGAAATTGTCTCGCATACACAAAAACCCGGATTAGATTTGCAATTTATCTCAAATCATCCGGGTTTTTAATTTGAGGCATAGTTTTTTCCCATCCTCTTTCTGAACGATTTTGTTGGTCTGATCAGAAATTTGCCAACGAAAAAATCAGTACCGCAAAAAAGACTGCATGCTCTGCATTTTTCAAAGAGATAAACAGCTGTTCACGCATGCGCCTTGACTTTATCTGAAATTTCCCTGCTTGAATCTTTTTGCCCGTACAAAATGCGCAGACTGTTCAAAACGGCGAGCACGGTCACGCCAACGTCCGCAAAGACGGCCTGCCACATTCCGGCAATTCCAAGGGCTCCAAGAACCAGGCAGATTGCTTTTACGACCAACGCAAAGCTGATGTTTTCCCAAACTATTTTTCTGGTTCCGATCGCAATTTTCATGACGCGCACAATGGCAGAAGGTTCATCTGACATCAATACGACGTCTGCGGCTTCAACGGCAGCATCTGAACCAAGCGCTCCCATGGCAATTCCGACATCGCTTTGCGCCAGAACCGGCGTATCGTTCAAACCGTCGCCGACGAATGCCAGCTTGTCTTGGTCGTCAAGTTTTGACTTCAACCTCTCGACTTCTTCAAGCTTGTCTTGAGGCAAAAGCTCCGTTTTAACGTCGTCTAACCCGAGTTCACGCGCCACTCCTTCACCGACCTTGCGCGCATCACCGGTCAGCATCACGATTTTTTGAACGCCGGCTGCGCGCAGATCGATTACTGCTTCTTTTGAATCTTCCTTGATGACGTCAGCTACTTCCAAGCTTCCGACATACTTTCCGTCATACGCCACATAAACTTGGGTTCCGATTTCAGATTCAGGCAGCTTTGTCTCCGGAAGAACTTTTTTCATCAGCTTGGCGTTGCCGCAATAAATCATTTTTCCGTCATGATTGGCGCTGACGCCCAAACCGACCAGTTCCTGGCTGTCGGAAACGTCGCTTTTTTTCAGTTCTCCGTCATAGTAATCGACGATTGAACGAGCAATCGGGTGCGGAGAAAATTGTTCACAGCACGCTGCCAAAAATACCAGCTCCGTTTCCGAAACTCCTTCATTTGGCAAAACCTTCGTCACTGCAAACTTGCCTTTCGTCAACGTTCCGGTCTTGTCAAAAACAAATGTTTTGACGTGAGTGAGTGCTTCAAGATAGTTGCTGCCTTTAACGAGCACGCCTGCTCTTGAAGCAGCACCGATTCCGCCAAAAAAGCTCAAGGGAATTGAAATCACCAAAGCGCACGGACATGAAATTACCAAGAAAACCAAAGCGCGGTAAAGCCAGTCGGTAAAAGCGCCTCCAAAAAACAACGGCGGAATCGTCGCAAGAAGAATCGCCCCGAACACGACGAGAGGAGTATAAATCCTGGAAAATTGCGTAATGAAATTTTCGGCCGGTGCTTTCTTTTCGCTGGCATTTTCCACCATCTCAAGAATTTTTGCGACCGTTGATTCACCGTATTCTTTTTCGACTCTGACTTCTAACGTGCTGTTTTTGCAGATCGTGCCGCTCAGCACTTTGTCGCCTTCTTTGACAAATGAAGGCTTCGTTTCGCCCGTCAAAGCAGCCGTATCCAAATACGCGCTTCCATCAGTCACGATTCCGTCAAGCGGAACTTTTTCGCCTGGTTTAACCACGATCACGTCACCGACCTTGATTTTTTCAGGAGAAGTTTCTTTTACTGCATTTCCCAGCTTAAGCCAAGCATGGTCGGGCCTGATATCAAGCAGCGCCGTAATTGAGGAACGAGAATTTTTCACGGCGATGTCTTCGAACAATTCGCCGATTTTATAAAAGAACATTACAAAGACGGCTTCCGAATACTGCTTGATCGAAAAAGCACCGATCGTCGCAATCGCCATCAGCGTATTCTCGTTAAACACTTTGCCGCCCTTCAATCCTTCAACGGCTTCTTTCAAAACGTCAAAGCCGATTATCAGATACGCCATCCCGTACAGCATGACTGCGGCCACGCCCGTCAAAAAGTTTGCCAAAATCAGCAAAACCAGCGTAAGCCCCATCTTTTTCAGCATTTTGCGACCATCCTCGTCGCAATCGTCCCAAAGCTTCTTCATGTCAGAACCTTCTTTCTTGATCGGCTTATGAGCATATGTTCATATCTTCAAGTGAATTATAGCATTTGACAGGATCGATATCAATATGTTTCATTGATAAAATGCAGAGCATTGATTTTGGGGAAGCGGGGCGGATAGACTATTGAAGTTGCGGAGTTGATTTGGGGCAAGCAAGTAAACAAAAATTAAGGTTATTGGCGTGGGGCCTTCGGAGCCGCGTGGCCGATTGGGATGTGAGAGTCGACAGAAATTATGAGAATAACGGGATTTTTGTCGACAAGTCTTGATCTGAGAAATTCAATTCCGTCAATCTCATTAAAATCCTTAAGCCCCTTGATTTATCGAAGTCCTTACGGTGCCTCTGCTGCCGTTTGCCATTGCCTTTTACGGGCATGTTTCAAAAATCGCCATTTTGCCCGTAATCCGCTTTGAATCCAGAAGGACAGTAGACAAAAAACGGGGAAACGTCTGATTTTTGTCTACCGGCTAGTCCAAATTCGGCCCGTGCGGTTCCGAAAGTAGAACAAAATCCCTAAAATTTGGAAAAATGTTCTACCGCTGCCTACAAATTCGGCCCGCACTGCCCTGAAAGTAGAACAAAATCATCCCAAATTGAGAAAATGTTCTACCGCCGACTCCAAATTCGGCCCGTGCGGTTCCGAAAGTAGAACAAAATCCCTAAAATTTGGAAAAATGTTCTACCGCTGCCTACAAATTCGGCCCGCACTGCCCTGAAAGTAGAACAAAATCATCCCAAATTGAGAAAATGTTCTACCGCCGACTCCAAATTCGGCCCGCGCGGTTCCGAAAGTAGAACAAAATCTCCAAAATTTGGAAAAATGTTCTACCGCTGCCTACAAATTCGGCCCGCGCTGCCCTGATAGTAGAACAAAATCTCGAAAAATTGAAAAAATATTCTAATCGGTTACCTTTGCCAAAGCATTTCGGTCTTAGATTACGGGCAAATCTCAGAAATCAACGTTTTGCCCGTAATCTAAGTCAGGTGCAGCGATTGAGCAGGTGATGCGCAGCACTGCATTTGGCAAAATCATTGTCGTTTACGGACACATCGATGAAAATGGGCATGCTGTCCGTAAATGGTCTTCCTAAAAAATGGAGATTACGGACAAATGCTCCAAAAAGCCGGCTTTGTCCGTAAATTTGAGTGAAGTCTTGGCGTGCCGCCCAGAATAAGACAAAATCCGCACCATGATGGCGCAGATTTTCGCCATTATTCAGTTGCGTACGGGCTCATGAGCGCTCGCTTCCACACCTTGCCTAATCGGGTTCCAGCTCGCATTCCCCCTA
This sequence comes from Ligilactobacillus ruminis DSM 20403 = NBRC 102161, assembly GCF_900113455.1. GTDB lineage: Bacteria > Bacillota > Bacilli > Lactobacillales > Lactobacillaceae > Ligilactobacillus > Ligilactobacillus ruminis. The sequence continues at coordinate 16,900 of NZ_FOPI01000033.1, forward strand.
TCGCAAGCAAGGACTCCCTGGACGAGACGAGCTCGCCTTCGGTCGCCCAAAGCTTGCGTACGGGCTCATGAGCGCTCGCTTCCACACCTTGCCTTAATCCAACACCATCTGATTTACATACAGATTATGGTAGACCCCGCCCTTTGCAAGCAGTTCTTCGTGGCTTCCCTGCTCAATGACGCTGCCGTCCTTTAAAACGGCGATTTCATCGGCATTGACGATAGTCTTTAAGCGGTGCGCAATCACGAAGCTTGTACGACCTTCCATCACGATGTCCATGGCTTTTTGGATCTTTTCTTCCGTCACGGTGTCAACGTTTGACGTGGCTTCATCCAAAACAAGAAATTCGGGATCGCTCAACAACGTTCGAGCGATGCTCATCAATTGCTTTTGCCCTTTTGAAAACAAGGACTGCTCATCGCTGATCTTAGTTTCGTAACCGTCCGGCAAACTTTCGATAAAATCGGCAATCTGTGCTTTTTGAGCAGCAGATTTGACTTCTTCCATGGTTGCATCGGGCTTGCCAAACCGAATATTGTCGGCAATCGTTCCCGTAAACAGAATCGAATCTTGCAGCACGATTCCGACATGGTTTCTGACGGAATCAAGCGAGAACTTTCGCACGTCGGTTCCGTCAAATTCGACCGTGCCGCTGTCGACGTCATAAAAACGACTGAACAGATTCATCGTCGTCGTTTTGCCGGATCCGGTCGGGCCGACCAAAGCCAGCGTCTTGCCGCGAGGAATCGTTAAATTGATGCCGTGAAGGATTTCTTTTCCTTTTTCATAGCTGAAATGAACGTCTTTCAAAGCCACGCTTTCGCTTATTCCCTGCATGTTGATGCCGGAAGAAACTTCGTCTTCTTCTTTTTCGGCTTCAACGTCGGACAGACGCCTGGCCCCCGTCAAAGCAAGCTGAATCATTGAGTAAAACGAAGTCAGGTTGATCAGCGGAATGAAATATGTTTGAGAGTATTGAACGAACGTGACGATCAAACCCATTCCGACGGCAAGCGACATGCCGCTTTCGACCACGATCAAGGTTCCGACTGAGATGACGATTGCCAAATTCAGCATCGACAGTCCCTGCATCATCGGAAACATCAGTCCAGAATAGAATTGACCGCGAAACATGGTCTTTCGAAGCTTGTCGTTCCTTTTGACAAACCCTGCAATCGATGATTTTTGAAGACCGTTGGCCAAAATAATGCGTTCTCCGTTCAGCTGCTCGTTGATGTAGCCGTTCAAAACGGAGATGTCTTCTTGCTGCTCGTCAAGATACTTTCGCGCTTTCTTCATCACGCTGAATGCGATCAAAACAACGATCGGCGTTGAAGCCATCGTCACGAGCGCCAGTTTGACGTTGATTGCAAACATGACGACGATCGTCCCGACAAACAAAATCGTTTGAGAAACAAGATCAAAAATCGCACCGTTCAGCGCATTGAAGATGTTGTCGATATCCGAATTGAACAATGCCAGCAACTTTCCGTCCTGATGAGTATCAAAATACCTGATCGTCATCTTCTGCAGCTTTTTGAACAGACTGATTCTCATCGAATTCGTTGCTTCAGCGTTAAAAACGGACATGATGACCCAGGCGATAAGCTGCGCAAAAACCTGGAAGAAAAATGCCGCACACATCAAAAGCATGAAATGACGAAAATCTGCCATCGCATGCGCCTTGTGCGCCAAAAATCTCCCGAGCGAAGTCACGGCCTGTCCCATGTAATAAGGTGCAACGATCTGTGCGATCATTGCGATCAAAAGCAAAAAGACCATGATGAGCACTGAATTTTTAAAAGGTTTCATGTACTTGACGAAATACCCGATGCTTTGTTTTAAATTCTTCATCAAATTCCACCCTCTCTAGCCCTTTGCGTTTCATAAATTTCTTGATAAAGCGGCGATGTCAAAAGCAGCTCTTCATGCGTGCCCATCGCCTTGATCTTCCCGTCGTCCATCACGAGAATCTTATCGGCATGCATGACCGAAAATATTTTTTCGGCAATGATAAATACAGTGGCGTCACCCAGCTTTTGTTCAAGACCAGCTTGAACTTTCCTTTCGGACTCCGCATCAAGCGCTGAAGTCGAATCATCCAAAATCAGAACTTTCGGCTTGCCGATTATGCCTCGCGCAATCGACAGACGCTGCTGCTGCCCGCCGGAAAAATTGGCTGAACGCTCTTCAACAACGTGTTCGAACCGATCCGGATATTTGTCGATAAATTCTTTTGCCTGGGAAATTTCGATTGCTCGTTCCATGTCTTCTTCCGTGGCATTCTCATCGCCCTGTCTCAGATTATCGGCAATCGTTCCGCTGAACAGCAAAGTTTTTTGCTGAACCAATGCTGCCATTTTTCGCAATTTCCGTTCATTGACGTCTCTAAGATCGCATCCGCCAAGACGGATCGTTCCGGACGTCGGATCATACAATCTGACCAGTAAAGAGACCAATGTTGATTTACCGGAACCGGTCCTGCCGACGATTCCGACCGTTTCTCCGGAATTGACTTTAAAGCTGACGTGGCTCAAAGCTTCTTTGCTGCTTCCCGGATACTTGAAGCTGACGTCGTCAAATTCAACGGAACCTTTCAGATCAACGTTTGATTCTTCATGATTGAACTTTAAATCAGGCTCCGTTTCAATTACTTCATCAATTCGTTTCAAAGAAACGAGGCCACGTGAGTACTGCGCAAGCATCATCCCGCCAAACGCCAGGCTTGACAACATTTGGTTAAGGTAGCCGACATAAGAACTGATGGCGCTGATGTCTTTTGGATACAACTCGATGTTTTTGCCGACCAGATAAACGATTAAGGCCGTTCCAATACAGACGACGAGCGTGAAAGCCGGCATCAGAATCGAAAAAACGTAGCCGATTTTAATGTTAAGCCGATTGAGTTCGTTTGACGAAGCAGTGAATTTTTCAGTTTCCTGATCTTGCTGGTTGAACGATTTGACGACTCTGACACCCTGCATCGATTCTCTTGCGACCGTGTTGCATTCGTCAAACCAGACTTGATATTTAGAAAACAGCTTGTCAAGCGACGGGAAAACGAAAAAAAGCACCAATGAAACGATCAGAAGCAACAATATCTGAACCCACCAGTAACGTGGCAGCGTCACGATTCCCATGACAAATGAACCAATCAAAATAATCGGCATCCTCAAGACCTGCATCAAAGTCGTCATGATGATGTTCGTTACCTGATTCATGTCGTTGATCAAACGAACGATCAGCGTTCCGACCGAAAATTTTTCGATGTTTGAAAATGAAAAGCTCTGTATTTTCCGATAAAGCTGTTCGCGGACGTCGCTCGTAACGCCTTGGGCCGTTTTGGCCGCAAACCAAATGTTCAAAATGCCGCACACGACGCCGATGGCTGCCAGAAGCAACAAAAAGATGCCGTATTCTTTAATTCCTGCAGCATCGTTTTTCATCAAACAGTTTAAAGTATCCTGCAGCAGCCAAGGCTGAAGCAGCGAACAAAACGCCGCAATGATCAAAGAAATTACCGAACCCCAAACCGGAATGCGATAATTTCTGACGTGTGACATTAAATTTCGCATCATAATCCCCCTCTTTGCACAATTGGTTAGATTTTAACTTTTTATTAATCCAATTGCAATTTATTTGCTCACAGGTTTGCTTAGCATCCGTACATCAATCATGGTAGAATGTAAAGTAGGTGAAAGATATGTCAGAAGAAAAGAAACCAACATTACCAACATCAGAAGAAACCGAAAAATGCGTTCAGATTTTCAAGGCATTCGGCAACGATACTCGCTACCGCATCCTTTATCTCCTGTTTGAACAGGCTCTTTCGGTTAATGAAATCGTTGAGGCAGTCGGACTGACGCAGTCGGCTGTTTCGCACCAGCTCAAAATTTTGCGTCAGACCGGTCTCGTCATCAGTTTGCGGGACGGTCAGCGCGTCTTGTATCATTTGGCGGACCGCCATGTCATGACGATTTTCCAGGCGGTCAAGGAACATATTGCGGAAGATTAAGGTGCGAAGACCAGCCGCTTAACAAGGCGGGAGATAAGGAGGGGCGCGAGTGATCAGCGCAAGCGCAGTCGCGACGCGGCACGAACTTATCATGAGCCTTGTTGCTGGTCTGAACCCGATTATGAAGGTGTGGAAGCGAACGCAACTAATAAGGATTAAAATCTGTGCTGTGATGGCACGGATTTTTTCTTGTTCCGGGCGATGCGCCAAGATTTCACTCGAATTTTACGGACAAAGCGCCATTTTTGACCATTTTGTCCGTAATCGCCATTTTTCGGGAAGACCATTTACGGACAGCATGCCCATTTTCATCGGTGTGTACGTAAATGGCAGTGATTTTGCCAAATGCAGTGCTGCACGGCAACTGCTCAATCGCTGCATCTGACTTCGATTACTGGCAAAACGTTGATTTCTGAAATTTGTCCGTAATCTGAGATCGCAATGTTTTGGCAAAGATAACCGAGTAGAACATTTTTCCGATTTTTTGAGATTTTGTTCTACTATCAGGGCAGCGCGGGCCGAATTTGTAGGCAGCGGTAGAACATTTTTCCAAATTTTGGAGATTTTGTTCTACTTTCGGAACCGCGCGGGCCGAATTTGGAGAGTCAGGTAGACAAAAATTACATATTTTACCTGGTTTTTGTCTACTTTCGAGGCCGCGCGACTCGGTTTCGAAGTGTCAGGTAGACAAAAATCACACATTTATTCCGGTTTTTGTCTACTTTCAGGGCCGCGCGACTCGGTTTCGAAGTGTCAGGTAGACAAAAATCACACATTTATCCCGGTTTTTGTCTACTTTCAGGGCCGCGCGACTCGGTTTCGAAGTGTCAGATAGACAAAAATCACACATTTATCCCGGTTTTTGTCTACTTTCAGGGTTATGCCCGTATAATGGTGTAAATTGATAAAAAAAAGAGAGCCAAGTGCTCAGCTCCCAGGTATAATTAAATCAACAAACAACAATAATACTAGGAGGATGAACAAATGGCCCAATTAAATATTACCTTAAATCAAGAGGAAATTCTACAACTTCTTTCAAAGGATCACGATCAGGCATTTCGCGAACTGCTTCGTAAAAGTCTCAATAGTATTCTGATGGCGGAATCCACTGCTCAGCTCAAGGCTGAGCCTTATGAACGGTCAGAAGAACGCACG
>NZ_FOPI01000020.1 GCF_900113455.1 Ligilactobacillus ruminis DSM 20403 = NBRC 102161
GGATCAGGGATGGCAGTATCAGTTGCCTTACTATACTCAAAGATTGGCTAACCATCACTTTGTTCAAAGTATGTCTCGTAAGGGACATTGTCTGGATAACGCACCAGTGGAAAGCTTTTTCCACATACTGAAAACTGAGTTGCTGGATGGGCTACCATTATTTGAAGACATTACTGCATTTCAAATGATGGTTCAAGACTATATCCATTTCTTTAATTACGAACGGGTTTCTTTAAAAACAAAAGGCATGACTCCGGTAGAATACCGAAATCATGCCATGACAGCTTAATTGTTTAATTTTGTCTAACTTTTTTATTGCACTTCATGATGGTGCGGATTTTTTTGTCAAATGCAGTGCTTGTACGTAATTTGGGGCAGTGTGTCGGGAAAATTATGACAAAACCAAAAATCAGAGCCGGTGACACCGAAAGCAGACCAAAAATTTGAAAAAATATTTTACAGCTGCCCCATCCAAAAGCAGAACAAAATTACCTCGACTCTAAAATTTGTTATAATGGAAGAAAGAAAGTTAAGGAGGTTTTCGCCATGAACTTGCTCTTTGCGGTTAACGACGGCTTCGTTGACCAAATGTTGACATCCGTTTACTCAATTTTGGAAAATACGCAAGATCAGCTCGATTTTTACGTTCTGCAAAAAAAGAAGCTTCAAAAAACGAAGAAAATCGAAAAATTTGCTTCAAAGACCGGAGCCAAGTATCATCCGGTAGTTATCGGCGATGAGGATTTTTCTGATTTTCCGGTGACGGACAGGTATCCGGAAACGATTTATTATCGATTGCTTGCGCACAAGTATTTGCCGAATGACATCAAACGCATTTTGTATCTTGATGCCGACGTTTTGTGCATCAATGATTTAAGTCGGCTTTATGAACTTGATTTTGAAGGCAACCTTTACGCAGCGGCAAGTCATTCGGGTTTGACCAACGTCAAAAACGTGCTCAACAACGTACGGCTCGGGGCAGAAAGCGGCGAAAGCTACTTCAACTCCGGCGTGCTTTTGATGAACCTTGAAGAAATCAGACGAGTCGTCGATCCTCAAAAAATTGTCGAATATGTTGAAAAAAACAAGCTTAATCTGTTATTACCCGATCAGGACGTCTTGAACGGACTATACGGGCAGAAGATCAAGAAGGTTGAAGATGAGCTTTATAATTATGACGTCAGAAAGAATCCGATCTATGAGGCAATCAGCATGGGCGAATGGGACCTTGACTGGGTCATAAAGAATACTGTCGTGCTGCATTTCTGCGGAAGGGACAAGCCGTGGGACGAAGATTACATCGGTCGGTTTGCGGGCCTTTACAAGCATTATTTCAAAAAAGCGATGGACGTCATGTTATGAGGTGGCAAGAATATCTGCAAGAACTTGAACGTTTGTCAAAGGGTTCTTCGCAAAGAGAAGTGCTTGAGCAGGTATCAGCCGTTGAAAAAACGCTTAAAGCATACGGCGAGCGCAAATTGCCCAGGCATCCTTTGCCAAAACTCGGCTTTAGCGAAGAATTCATCATGGATCATCTGCTTGATTGCGCCAATTTGCTGGAACTTGACAGCAGACTGAATGATTTGCGCCAAACGGTAATCGAAAACTTTGGAATTTGGCATATTTTTTCGGAAGACTGGCTTGATGATCTTGCTCTGCATTTAAACGGAAGGAAAACGCTCCAATTAATGTCGGGAAATGCAGTGCTTTCAGCCGGTTTGGCGAACGTGACGGCAACGGACAGCTTTGATTGGTCAAAACAAGACGTTACGCGTCCCGATCCATGGACAAAAGTTGAAAGTCTTGATGCAACGTCCGCAGTTGAAAAATATGCGGACGTTATGGACGTCATCATCATGGAATGGGCTCCCGATACGTCAGAAGACGATTGGGAAGTGCTGCAAAAGCTCAGAACAATGCGCTGGCCTGGCGAGTTTATCGTGATCGGCGAAAAAAACGGGGCAACGAATTCCGAAAAATTTTGGGATGGGTGCCGATTAGAAGAGCCGGAAGATCTGAATCAACGGCACGAACGTTTTGACTTTATTGATGACAGGGTCTATCTGATCGGATGATTCTTGAGATTTCTTAAATAAACCGACTTTTTTTAGATGTTTCTTTACGTCTTGACGTTGCGAAATTTGGTATCATATAGGTATATATTACGCAAGGTACATATCAAAAAGGAGTCAAATACCATGAAAATTCTGATTGTTGATGATGATAAAGATATTGTTGAATTGCTCAGTATTTATGTCAAAAACGAAGGCTACGAAGTGGAACGTGCCTATAACGGAAAAGAGGCCATTACGAAACTCAATACGAATCCTGACATCGGTTTGATGATTCTTGACATCATGATGCCTCAGATGGATGGCCTTGCAGTCGTCAGAGAAGTCAGAAAGGATAGTCAGATTCCGGTATTGATGCTTTCGGCCAAAACCGACGATTTGGATAAGATTCAAGGCCTGATTCAAGGTGCGGACGACTATGTGACCAAGCCGTTCAATCCGCTTGAAGTTATGGCACGCGTCAAGTCTCTGCTTCGTCGCAGCCAGCATGACGTTAAAAATGACGAACCGGATCAGATCGAAATCGGTCCGCTGATCATCAAAAAGGATTCGCATGAAGTCGAAACCGTCACCGGCAAGTCGATTCAATTGACGGCTTTGGAATTTGGCATACTGTATTTGCTTGCAAGCCATCCGAACAGAGTATTTTCTGCTGATGAAATCTTTGAGCGCGTCTGGCAGCAAGAATCGGTTGTTTCAGCCAAGACGGTTATGGTTCACGTAAGTCATCTAAGAGACAAGATTGAAGAATCAACCGGCGGCGAAAAGGTCATTCAGACCGTTTGGGGCGTTGGATACAAGATTGAATCACATTAACGGGGTGATGCTTAGTGCAATTTAAACTCACGACGCGTGAAAAAAGCGAGCTGTTTGGTGAAGGCGTTGCAACGGTTATCCTGCTGTTGCTGCTCAATATGTCGATTTTTGTGATTGCTAACCAGGAAATCGCCCGCAACCCAGGGCTTGCAGCCGGAATTTTTCAGATTAAACTGTCGCTTTCTCTCGGGCCGCATGCCATCAGACTGTGGTCTTGGGGATGGGTTTTCACTGTCTTGATGCTTTTAGTGGATGCTTTTATCGTCTACTGGCGCCTGATGCGTCGCTATCGTCAAATGCAGCTGCGTCACGTTATTTCGGAATTGCACTATATTGCTTCCGGACATTTTTCGCATCGAATCAAATTTACCCTTGACGGTCAAATGCAGCGCGTCGTTGAAAGCGTCAATGCGTTGGTTGACAGTACGATCAACGCGATGGAAGACGAGCGGAGAATTGAACGCTCAAAAGACGAATTGATCACAAACGTCAGTCATGACATCAGAACGCCGTTGACTTCGATTATCGGATATCTCGGCTTGATTGAAGACAATCAGTACGGCAGCGAAGAAGAATTGAAAAAGTACACCCACACGGCTTTTTTGAAATCAAAGCAGATGAAATCGTTGGTTGACGATTTGTTTGAATATACCAAAGTCAGACAGCCAAGTTTGCCGTTAAGCATCGTGAAAATCGACTTGGGCGCGATGCTTGAACAGATCGGAGCAAGCTATGAGCTTGAAGGAAGCAAAAAAGGGATGAAAGTCGAAGTCAGCGTTCCGGATGAGCCGGTATTTATGGAAGCAGACGGAGAAAAGCTGGCCAGGGTTTTCAACAACCTGATTTCGAATGCTTTCAAATACGGACGCGACGGCAAGCACGTCTATCTTTCGGTAAAGCAGCTTTCTTCTAAAGAAGTCGTCGTCAAAATCGAAAATGACGGAGAACCCATTCCTGAAGATGCTGTTCCGCAGCTGTTTGACAGATTTTATCGTGCCGAAAGCTCACGATCTCGCGAGACGGGCGGATCAGGACTCGGACTTGCAATCGTGCAAAGCATCGTTGAACGCCATAATGGCTATATTTACGTTGAATCAAATGCGGCACTGACCAGTTTTGTGATGCACTTTCCAACGGAACACAAGAATGTTGTGCGTAAGCCGGCAAAGGCTGAAAAAAGGACGAATGAATAACGAATTCGTCCTTTTTTGTTGGAAAAACTATTGAATCCTTGGTTTTTTTTGGGTATTCTTAAATAGGAATTTATTAGAGGGGACTGCTTAGTAATGAAACTATTCAAATCATTGAAAAAAACAATGATCGCACTCATCGCAGGCGTAACCGTATCTACGGCTGCCGCAGCAGGCATCGGTGGCCTGTCTGTTCAAAAAGTATCTGCCGACTCTTTACCGCAACAAACAGATTCGAATTTGAATCTTGACGTCAAGGCCGCAATTGCCGTTGATGCCAAGACGGGGCAGATTCTCTACGCAAAGAATGCGGAACAAGCACTGCCGGTCGCATCAATGTCCAAGCTGATGACGGTCTATCTGGTTCTTCAAGCCATCAAAAACGGCAAGCTGAGCTGGAATCAAGAGATCTTGCCTGATGAGGCTTCGCAAAAAGTCAGTCAGGACACGCATCTTTCAAACGTTCCTTTGAAGGCTGACCATAAGTACACGGTAAAAGCACTGTATCAAGCAACATTGATCTACTCTGCCAACGGGGCCGCAATGGCTTTGGCAAATGCAGTGGGCGGAACGCATAAGAACTTTATCGACATGATGCGCAAGGAAGCCAAGAAGATGGGAATCAATGATGCTGAAATCTATACGGCTAACGGCTTGACGAACGATGAAGTCTTTGATGCCAAATATCCTGGTGCTTCAGACAATGCCGAAAACAAGTTTTCCGCAAAAGACATGGCAATCATCGGTCAGCGCTTGATTGAAGATTATCCTGAAGTTCTTGAGACGACCAGGATTGCACGGATGAAATTCAAAAACGGCACTGATGAGACAACGATGGAAAACTGGAACTGGATGCTTCCGGGACTGGCAAAGGCCTACTCTGAGCTTCCCGTTGATGGTCTTAAAACCGGCACGTCAGATTCAGCTGGTGCCTGCTTTACCGGAACGGTCAACAAGGACGGTCATCGTCTGATTACCGTTGTCTTGGGTGCCAAGCATGACAGTCAGGAAGACCTTTCCCGTTTCGTCGAAACGCAAAAGTTAATGTCGTATTGCTACAACAGCTATTCATATGAAACGATCAAAGCTGGCAAATCATTCAAAAATGCCGCTTCATTGCCTGTTTATCATGGCAAGGATCTGAAAGTTGCCGTTTCATCCAAAAATGACACCGATGTTTGGCTTAAGAGCAGCGTTTCATCAGCCAATCTCGTTGCCAAGCTCTCAGGCGACAAGAAGCTCTACAAGGATGGCGGCCTTGTTGCTCCTTTGAAGAAGGGCCAGACGGTCGGCGAACTTTCCGTCAAAGTCAAAGGTCAAGATCTTTACTATCTTGATGGCGCAACTTCAATCAAAATCAAGGCCAAGACCGATAAAGCAGTTGACAAGGCCAATATCTTCGTGATTGCATGGCGTGCAATCAAGGGTGTGTTTAACAGGTAAGGTGTGGAGCCGAGCGGACATGAGCCCGTACGCAACTGAATAATGATTTTAAATCCGTGCCAGTGATGGAGCGGATTTTTTCTTATTCTGGGCGGCACGCCAAGACTTCACTCAAATTTACGGACAAAGCTGGATTTTTGGTCATTTTGTCCGTAATCGCCATTTTTCGAGCAGTCCAATTACGGACAAAGCGTCCATTTTCATCGATGTGTCCGTAAACAACAGTGATTCTGCCAAATCAAGCGGCATAAAACATCAATTGCGGCAATCTGCACTGTATTTTCTTGCCGGCACGGTTAAATCCAGATCCGCCCGAAGTCTGTGACCGCACGGCAGCGGACATCTTATAGAAGAACAATGGGTGAAACAATTTTAATCATGGTTAAGTACGAAAAACACTTAACCGATGCAATAAGTGGGATGGTATAAAAAACAAAAGAAAGCGTTATCAGAAACATATTGCAACGTTTGTCGCATACAATTATGTTGTTTTTCGTGGACATTGCGTGTATATTATGAAAGTGGATAATGATTATACTTGATCATAATTAATTAAGGGAGGCAGATAATTTTGAAGATGATTAAAGCAGAATTCGAGAACATCGCAAAGCACAAGATTTTGACTGCGACAATCTGTGCAATGATGATTATTCCGTTCTTGTATTCCGTATTCTTCTTAAAGTCGGTTTGGGATCCTTACGGCAATACCGGGCATCTTCCGGTTGCCGTTGTCAATAAGGATCAATCGGTCAAATTCCAAAGCAAGAATTTTGCAGTAGGTGATCAGTTGGTTGATCAGCTCAAGGAAAACGATGATCTTGGCTGGCATTTCGTTTCTGCAAAGAAAGCACAGTACGGATTGAGTCATAAGAAGTATTACATGGTAATTACGATTCCCGAAAACTTCTCGAAAAATGCAACGACCGTACTGAACAAGAAACCAAAGAAGATGGAACTTACTTATAAAACCAATGATTCCTTGAACTACATTGGTGAAGTTATTTCCAAACAAGGTGCGACTCAAGTCAATGCAAGAGTTAAGGAAAGCGTGTCTGAAGCATATGCCGATACGATGTTCAAGGTTATCAAGAAGGTCGGCGGCGGGTTCAAGACGGCCGCAAATGGTGCCAAGAAGCTTTCGGACGGTTCGAAGACATTGTCTGACGGACTCAATACTTATACTGCAGGAGTTGATACGGTCAACAAAGGCGTCATGACGCTCAATGCCGGTGTAGTTCCTTTGGGAAGCGGCGTTTTGCAATTGACGACAGGATCAAGCACGTTGAAAAAAGGAATCGACACTTATACTGCAGGCGTTGATACGGTCAATGGCGGCGTGCAGACGCTCAAGGGTTCAGTTCCTGCTTTGACGAGCGGCGTGGGTCAGCTTTATACGGGTTCGAACGCGTTGAAAAACGGGATCAATGCTTATACTGCAGGAGTTGATACGGTCAATGGCGGCGTGCAGACGCTCAAGGGTTCAGTTCCTGTTTTGAAGAGCGGCGTGAGTCAGCTTTATACCGGCTCAGGCACGTTGAAGGACGGAGTTGCGATCTATACCAAAGGAACCGATCAAGTTGCTGACGGAATAGCACAATTTAACAGCAACGTTCCGAAACTTACGGTTGGTGCAACGAAATTGGTTTCAGGAACCGGCAATCTGAAAAAAGGCGTTTCCGGTTATACGAAAGGTGCAAGTCAAATCAATGCCGGTTTGACGCAGCTCGATTCAAATTCCGCATTGCTCAACAAGAGCGTTGCCGGATTGAGCGAATTACCTCAAGGCGTCGCTGCGACATACGTTTTGAACAGCACGATCAATGCCGGTCTCAAGCAGATTGATACGAACGAATTGGACAGCATGGTTTCTTCAATGGCTGATGTTCAGTCGAAGAAGGAACAGATTGCAAAATTATCAGGAACTTTAGCAACGATCAAGGCAAACATCGGGACGCTTAATACCGAATTGGCAACCGCCAAGACCGGAATTGCAACGGTTAATAACGCCAAGACTGAATTCAACAAGGCAATGACGCAGTATTTGACCGAAATTGCCACGAATTCCCTTAAGTCAAATGCCAGCGCAACGACTGCACAGGCTGACATTGATAAAGTTTTGAACAGCGGCACTCTCAGCGAAGATCAAAAGAACGCTCTCAATGATGCCAAAACACAGATTTCAGCCATTCAAACGAACAACAACAATACGTTGCAAGCAGTCAACAATTTGAAGGCTGCAGCCCAAACGTTCAATACTACGACCGAAAAAGTTCTCAGCGGATTGAATAATCTGATGAGCAGCGTTGACAAGCTCAAGGGCGGCCTTGCTAGCGTTGACGGCACAATCGACACGGCAAACAAACTGTTGGCTGAAAGTGACGATTTGACAAATGCAGAGTCGCAGGCCAAAGTGAAGAAATTGTCTGCGGCAGTCAAGAGCCTGCAAGGCTTATCTGCTAATGCGGTTCAGATTTCGACGGCGGTCAACAGCGGCGTCAATACTGAAGAAGCCCTCAAAGATCTTGATCTGAACGCAATTTTTGCAGCCAGTGCGGATGAAGCCAAGGTTCAGCAGCTTGTTGCTTCTCAATCAGCCAAGATGGCTAAGCATTCACAGATTCCTGCACTGATTGAAGGCGTTGGAAATTACACGGCCGGCGTTTCTCAAGTTCTTGCCGGAAGCAACAAGCTTGTTGCCAAAAACAACGAGCTTAATGACGGCGCAACAAAACTTGCAAACGGAGTTGACGGATTGGGTAAAAAGATTCCTGAACTTACGCAAGTAATCACGGCATTTTATAATGGTACTCAACAGCTTAAGAACAATTCAGTTTTGCTCAATTCAGGCGCAAGCCAAATCAATGCCGGTCTTGGCCAGCTCAACGACAAAGTTCCGGCCCTTGCAAGCGGCGTAGATCAGCTTGCAGCTGGCACGTCGCAGCTTGCGGCCAACTCAGGCGCATTGCGTTCAGGCGCAGGTCAGCTTGCATCCGGTCTCGGCCAGCTCAACGGCAAAGTTCCGGCCCTTGCAAGCGGCGTAAATCAGCTTGCAGCTGGCACGTCGCAGCTTGCGGCCAACTCAGGCGCATTGCGTTCAGGCGCAGGTCAGCTTGCAGCGGGACTTGGTCAGCTCAACAGCCAAGTACCGACATTGACTGACGGCGTTTCACAGCTTGCGGCCGGCACATCGAAGCTTGCGGCCAACTCAGGCAAGCTTGACAAGGGCGCAACCGATGTTCATAAGGGCAACAAGAAACTTGCTTCTGCTCTTAAGGGCGGTGCAGATACCGTAACGAAGCTCAACCTCGGTTCAGCTAACGCAAGCATGTTTGCAAGCCCGACGAAGCTTAAAGAAAAGCATTACAGCTACGTTCCTAACTACGGCTATGCTCTGGCACCTTACATGCTGTCAGTTGCTCTGTTCGTCGGATGCCTCGTCTTCAATCTCGTTTATCCGATTCGTCGGATTTCAACGGAAGACGGCAGCGCAACGGAATGGTTCTTCAGCAAGGTTGCGGTCGGAGCGCTCGTAGCTACGGGCAATGCTTTGGTTGAAACGGTCTTGATGATGGTCTGCGGGCTTCATCCGGATCATCCGGTTCAGATGATCGTGAACGCCGTTTCGTTCTCGTTCACGTCCATGTTCCTGATTATGTTCATGGCAATGGCATTCGGCAACCCTGGTCGCTTCATCTCGATGATCTTGCTGGTTATCCAGCTCGGATCTTGCGGCGGTTCGTTCCCAATCGAAATCACTCGCGGAATGAACGGTTTCTTCCAGGCAATCAACCCATACTTGCCGATGACGTACTCTGTTTACGGATTCCGTGAAGCATTGACGTCAGGACTTGGAGCAAATCAGGTCCTGCATTCGGTTCTGATTCAGCTGATATTCATTGCAGCGTTCCTCATCTTGTTGTACGTTACGATGCGCATCATCCGTCCGGAACAAGAATTCCATGAAGAAATGGAATCAGAATATCCAGGCAACTAAACAGTTGTAAATGACTGACTTCAAAAAGGAGCCGGGAATCATTCCCGGCTCCTTTTTTGTGTCTGTATAATGTCTTTTGATTCGTCAAAATGCAGTGCAGCTTCAGTGCTCTGCATTTTTAAGCAAAATCATGCTTCGTATCCGACCATCAAGCCGCCTTTTTGGGCATAGTAGGTGCAAAGACCGCGAGCTTCTCTGATTTCGACGACAGCTTCAGGATGCTTGGCAAGAATGGCCTGTTTCAGGTTGTCTGCTCCTTCTTCGTTCAAAATATGCGCAATGATGACGCGCCCGTTGGAAAAACCGTGTTCTTCCATGTCTTTAATTAAATAAGAGATGGTTTTTTTGGCACCGCGAGCTTTTCCGATCGGCGTGAGCTTGCCGTCGTCCGGACGACCGATGATGCGGATTTTGAGCATTTTGGCGACTTTGGCCACTGCTGGACTGATGCGCCCGTTTTTGGCCAGATTATCGAGCGATTCAAGCGCAAAGTTCAGGTGCGTTTTTTCTTTGTATGCATTGATTTTTGCGCAGATTTCGTCAAAATTCAGACCGGCATCGATTGATTCTTTCAGCTTGTCGATGATAAGTTCCATCTCGGGTCCGGCTGAAAGCGAATCGATGACGTGAATCTTTGTTTTTGGATGGTCTTCGCGATACAGGCTTGCTGCTTGAACGGCAGAATTGTAGCTTCCGGAAAGAACGCTCGTAATCGTGATTACATAGATTTCATCAGCTCCTTCGAAGGCTTTTTGCCATTGCGCAATGCTTGGGCATGCCGTTGAAGTTTTTCCGTCATTTTGATGAAGCGCTTCAATAAATTCGTTGACTGAAAGCGAGGCATCATCTTGATAATCCGTGCCGTCGACGTGAATCGTCAACGGAATATTTTCAAATGATGCGCCATCTAAATGCAAAACGTTTGCGCCTGAATCAGAAATAATTTTTTTAATCATAATTTTTAAGTCCTTTTTTAGAATTATATTCTTCATCATCGGTTTTCTAAAAACCCGTTAACTGTATCTAGAGTATAGACTTAAATCGACTGCTTGTAAAGAGTTTTGCAAAAACCGCTGTTAGAGTTTTGTTGACCTTAAGACGCGCTATCGGTATAATTGCTTGAAAGGCGGTTGAGAGGGGAATTGGAACATGACTGACGATAATAAAAAAGCACTCGTGCCATCGATTGAAGGATTTAAAATGCCGACGTTCGATCAGATTCCGAATGTCGGACTTTATTTGGAGCAGGCGACGACGTTTTTGAACGAATATCTTGAACCCTTGGACGGAACTCAATTGACGAGTTCGATGATCAGCAATTACGTCAAAAAGCATCTGATTGAAAGTCCAATCAAAAAGCAGTATTCGCGCGAACAGCTTGCGTACCTGTTTTTTATCGCAATTTCAAAGACGGTTCTGCCGCTTGCCAATCTCAAGGTTTTAGTCGAGATTCAGCGCAAGACTTATACTACCAGAAGAGCATACGAATATTTCACGGAAGAGCTCGACAATGCGCTGGAATATGTCTTTGGAACGCAGGAAACGCTCAAGAAAATCGGCCGGGACAAGACTGAAGAAAAGAGGATGCTTGACAATATCATCATGACGGCGGCACATAAGATCTATCTTGAAAAATACTTTGCGCTGTTTCATGAGCAAATCGATGGTTAGCAAAATTTGTTTTTTTTGCGGTATAATGAGGTAAGAGAAAGCAAAGGGGGATTCTTTCGATGGAACAATCCGAAAAACGCGGGCAGAAGGCTCGTGAAGAAAAAGAGATTGAAGTTTCAAGTATCGGAAAAGCATTTGTCAAGGGAACGCACGTTGAATTCACGTATCATCGCCATCGCTTTACCGGTGTGATCGAAAAGCAATTGAGAAATTCTGCGATTCTTAATTTCGACCCTGAATTTGACCATACGAATACGGCAATTGATCTCAAACAAAAAATTGTCATCAGTTACCAGAAAATGAAAGCAATCGAGTGAGGAAGTAGATGATTCATAAGCTAAAGGAGCTTTATCGCGGGGCAACGCCGATTCAGTCCTTGGTGACGTATTACGCTTTGGCGACCGTAGCTGCCTTTATTTTGCTAAGCTTGCCATGTTTTAAGAATCCAGGGGCGAAAATTTCGTTTTTGGATACCCTGTTCATGGCCGTTTCGACCATCAGCGTGACCGGTTTAACGACGTTTCCGATTGAGCAGGTGTACAATCAGGGCGGCGTCGTTTTGTTGGAATTTTTGTTTCAGGTCGGAGGATTCGGCATTACGATGCTGTCAACCGTTGCCTTGGTGATTGCCGGCAAAAGGATCAGTCTGCACCAAAGGCAGCTGATTCAGTTTGACATGAATCAGCCCAGATTAAGCGGCATGGTTCGCCTCGTAACGTCGGTTTTCGGTCTGATGATTGTCGTTCAGATCGTTTTTGGCGTCATTTTTGCGGCTTATTTTAAGGCAACGGGCGTTTGGACGACTTGGCCCGCCGCATTTTTCCACGGAATTTACGTCTCGGTCAGTTCGGTCACGAATGCCGGTTTTGATGTGACGGGAAATTCGATCATCCCGTTCAGGCACCATTACGGCTTTTTGTTTATCGTGATGATTCTGATCATCATCGGAAGCATTGGCTACCCGGTTTTGATCGAGTGCGAAAACTGGGCTTTTTACAAATTCATCAAGCGGACGACGAAGCGCAAATTCCGTTTTTCGCTGTTTGCAAAAATGGCGGTCTTTTTTGCGGTCTTCTTTTTCATCGTCGGCACGATCCTGATTTATTTTTCGGAAATGCGCGGAACGCTGTCTCGCCAAGACTGGTTCGACAAATTGATGACGGCGATGTTTTACAGTGTTTCCTCGCGAAATGCAGGGCTTCAGATCAACGATATGGCCGAATTCAACACGACGACGATTTTGATTTTGGCGATCCTGATGTTTATCGGCGCAAGCCCAAGCTCAGTTGGCGGCGGCGTTCGAACGACAACCGTCGGAATTTTTATTCTCTATATGTTCTCATTCATTCGCGGACACAACAATATCAATGTTTTCAATCGCCGCATCGGAAGAGACGACGTTCAAAAGGCAATCGTTGTAGTCGGCTTGTCGACTATTTTGTGCGTGGGGGCGATTTTGATTTTATCAATTACGGAGGATGCATCGCTTCTTTCGATCGTATTCGAAGTCGCATCGGCATTCGGAACCACGGGGCTTTCGCTTGGAATCACGAGCAGTTTGACTCTTGTCGGTAAAATCGTCATCATGGTTTTGATGTTTGTCGGTCGAATCGGGATGCTTTATACTTTATTGTTCTTCATTCCAAAACGCAATCGCGATCTGAGCTATGAACTTCCGACAGAAAAAATCATTATCGGATAATTGTTCTTTTTTTAATGTTAGATTTGGGTTAAACCTCTATTTTCGATTTCGAATGAATAACATATTATGTTATAATCGATTTTGCGAGGTTTTTAAATTTGTGTAAATTTACACGATTTATACATGATGTACAGTTAGATCTATTATTTCTATGATTTGATGGAGGATTACCTTGGAAAAAGAACAACCACGTTGGGCAGAGGTCTTTCAGGTTTCGATGCCTTTATGTTTGAGTTACATCCCGATCGGTGTTGCCTGCGGCATTTTACTTAATGCTGCGGGTTTCAATCCCTTGATGACAGGTCTGGTTTCATTGCTTGTTTTTTCGGGCGGTGCTCAATTCATGATCGCATCGATGCTGACCGTCAATGCCCCAATGCATACGATTCTTGTTATGCTGTTCTTCCTTGAACTGCGCTATGCCTTGTTAGGATCAAGCTTGTCGCAGTATGTTCGTGGAACGAGCAAAAAGTTTCTGTATTTCTTCGCCGTTTCTCTTAATGATGAAAATTATGCGGTTAATTATCTTAAATTTGCCACTGATAAGGAATGGACTCCAAAAGATGCCTTGATGGTCGAGCACTACTCGCTGCTCTTTTGGACGCTTTCAAACCTCGTTGGCAGTTTGATCGGCAACGTGATTACGATTGATCTTGCAATCGTCGACTACGCCTTGACTGCTTTGTTCCTTTATATGATCATGATGCAAATTAAGAATAAGCTGACCATTTTGATCAGTTTCTTCTCAGCCGTTCTTGCGATCATCTCGATGACGATTTTGAAGAGTACGATGGGTCTTGTCGTTGCAACGCTGATTGCTTCGCTCGCTGGATTCATCATCGAAGACACTTTGGTGAAGAAGGGCAAGGAGAAAGGTTTTTGGCTCAAGCGAATCAAGCCAAAAGCGAGTCGCAAAGTCATTAGCAAGTCAGGAGAGTAGCGTATGAATATGTCAACGATGGATCATTTCATTTTGATCCTTTTATCAATGCTGGTTGCTTTCGGGCCGCGTTTTATCCCGTTGCGTATCTTTTCAACACGTGAGATTCCAAAGTGGTTCAATGAATGGATGAAATATGTCCCGGTTTCGCTTTTTACGGCTTTGGTCGTAAAGGACGTTTTCATGAATACGAAAACATACACGTTCGTCGGATGCGATTATATGGCAAAGATTCTTGCTTCCGTGCTGGTTGCGATCGTTGCCTATCGCTCACGTTCAATGGGCCTTTCCGTTGTGCTGGGCCTTGTCGCCGTTGCATTGCTGGCAATGGCATTTCCAATTTGAAAGATTAATTTGGCTGGGATTATCCCGGCTTTTTTACTGAAGAGGACTTAAAATGAGATATTTCGAACATAACCTGAAAACACCGCTGACAAGTGATGCTCGGCTGATCTGCTATATTCCGGACAATTCTGAAGAGATTGAACCGCATCGCAAAAGAAGGGCGATTATTATCTGTCCTGGCGGATCATACGCGAAAACGTCGGATCGCGAAGCAGAGCCGATTGCACTGGAACTTTTATCGATGGACTGTGCGGTGTGCATTCTGCGATACAGTTGTGCTCCCAGGAGATTTCCTAAAGCTTTGTGCGAACTTGCGCAAAGCGTTTTATTTCTCAAGGAAAATGCAGAGCGGTTCAACATTGATGAGGGAAAAATTTTGGTAATGGGTTTTTCTGCAGGCGGACATTTGGCAGCTTGTCTTGGAATCATCCCCGATGAGCTTGAAAAGCTTGGCTATGATGAGAAGTTGATTCGCCCGGCAGGGATGATCTTATGCTACCCGGTGATAACGTCAGGCAGATATTGGCACCAAGGCTCGTTTGAAAACCTTTTGGGAGATGAGCTGATGGAACGAAGCTCTGCATTTTCACTTGAAAAAATAGTGAATGATAAAACGCCAAAAGCGTTTATCTGGCAGACTTTTGCCGACAGAACCGTTCCCGTTCAGAACAGTCTGCTTTTAGCTGAAGCTTTGAGCGAAAACGCAATTCCTTTTGAACTTCACGTTTACCCGAAAGGAAGGCATGGTTTGGGACTCGGAACAAAAATCAGCGCAAAAAATGAAACTTATGTCGAAAAAGACGTTCAAAGCTGGGTTTTTCTCTTGAAAAGATGGCTTGAGGACAATTTTCCCAACACGTCAATCTTTAATCAGAACGGTTAAACATGGTATAATGTGAAGTAAGTTGTAAAAGAGGTGAGGCTATTGAAAAGATGGGCATGGTGGACGATTGTCGGTATCGTGTTGGCCGTTTTTTTCGTCGGGTACGGCTATACCAGGAAGGCAGAAACGCAAAAATATTATAATCAAGCGATTGAGGCCGGCAAGCAAAGCATTCGTGACGGCAACTATGATGCTGCCAAGCTTTCATATCGGGATGCTTTGAAGAAGAAGCCAAACGATGATTTTGCAACGACCGTTGTCGATCAGCTGACTGATTACCAACGGGGGATGAAGGATATGAACAACGGCAAGTATGCTGACGCCTGTCAAAAGTTTCAGTGCGTTGCTAACGTTGATTCCGGCTCATCTCTTCTCGTTCAGCGGTCATCTGGGCTTGCAACGGAGCTCAAGGAAGTCATCAAGGAAAGAAAGATTTTCCTGAAAGCTTACAAGAAAGCCAAAACGCTTTCGGAAAACTATGAATATACTGCTTCCAACACGAAACTTGCGGTAATTCTTGGTTATGGCAGTATTAATGAAAGCTATTATCGCGACGTCTATAATAATGCCAGAAAATTGAAAGAATACAACGATCGCATCCTTCGTTCGCTTGGCTATACCGTCGATGACGATTCGACCGATGCGAACAAGACCAGGTCGCAAAAGTATTCAAAAAATACCAAACAAGACGTCTTCAGCGGTATTTCTGATTCTGCTGCCTCCGCAGCCGAAAGCAAGATGACTGATGCTCAGGTGAAACAAGCCCGCAAAGATTTGAAAGCACAAGGCCTCAACGAAAAGGCCTTTACGGATGAGCAGGTTCGTCAGGTTATCCTGCGTGCCAAGCACGAAGGAAAGTCAGTCAAGCAGGTGGCGGACGAATTTAAATAAAGATTATGATGATGACGCAGCGGCAAATCGGCCCTGCGTTTTTTGGCATTTTTGGGAAAAGGTGGATGAAGTCTCTTTTCGTGGGAAATGCAGTGCTGTTGGTAACACTGTTTGGAAGAGTTTTTGATTTGACGTAATCTTTGTAGCATCTCTGATAATTACGGGCAAACTTGGGTGCGCGGACCTGGAAGTAGACAAAAACTGGGGGAAATGTCTGATTTTTGTCTACCTCCGGCTTCAAAATCGACTCGCGTGACCTCGAAAGTAGAACAAAATCCTCCAAAATCGGAAAAATGTTCTATTCGGGTACCTTCGCCAAAGCAGTGTGATCTCAGATTACAAGCAAATTCCAAAAAGAACGTTTTGCCCGTAACCGAGGTCAGGTGCAGTGCTTGAGCAATTGCCGCGCAGCACTGCATTTGGCAAAATCACTGCCGTTTACGGACACATCGATGAAAATGGACGCTTTGTCCGTAAAATTTGAGTGAAATCTCGGTGTGCCGCCCAGAATAAAAAAATCCGCGCCATCACTGGCACGGATTTAAAATCATCATTCAGTTGAGTACGGGGTCATGACCGCTCGCTTCCACACCTTGCTTAAAAATTATTCACATTCAAAGCCGTATAGCTGCGAAGGTTGCCTGGATTGCGGCTTGTTGAATATTCGATCATCTTGCCGTTCGACAGCCAAACAAGCTGTTCAACTTCAAGAATCGGGCTGCCTTCTTCGACTTCAAGATATTTAATGTCATCACCGCTTGCGCCGAATGCTGAGAATTTGCGGAAGGCACCGCCAAATTTCAGGCCAAGAGTTTCATTAATGTATGTGTAAATTGAAGTATCGACATGTTCTCTTTCCAAATCAGGGACAAGTCGAACAGGCATGTAAGTATGTTCCAAGACGGTCGGCTTGCCATCTACAATCCTGAGACGAGTAATGTTGTAGACGGGGTCGATATGCTTGATGCTCAAATTCTTTTGAATGCGTTCATCTGGAAGTTCGACGTCAAAGGAAATGACTTTGCTTTGGATATGTTCTTCGCCAAAATGGTGGAATGCTCCGCCGAAGTCGTTGACTGAAACGTCATGCGGAGTGATGAACGGAATCTTTCCGCGGACATAGGTGCCAAGACCGGACTGCTTGTAAATCAAACCTTCGGCAGCAAGACCGTCCAAAGCTTTCTTAACGGTTAAGCGATTAACGTGGAACTCTTGTGCGAGTGCATTTTGATCTGGAATAAGTTCGTCGATTTTATATGTGCCGTTTTCAATGCGTTCACGAATTGCATTAGCGACAACTTGGTATTTTGTAGACATTAAAAAGCATCCTTTCCAAAGGGAATAAGTTTATCATATAAATCTCCTTTATTTATCTTGTATTATGCAACAGTATAACAAAAAAAGCAAATGATGTATTTTACGTGTATCATTTACTATAGATGTCATCTGATCAAATTTTTAGATAAATTATTAATTGCGAATGCGCATGATCCTGGAATAATGTAAAACGACAAGATTCAAGCGACCGATTATCACGGCTAAAATGATGCATGTCACGAAAGACATTGAAATCAAAGGCTTTTTGCAAACAGTCAGGCATGAGATGATCGGCAGATTTTTTGACCGTGCTGCATTTGACAAATTCAGAGCAATCGTCATCAACAAATAGCTGATGTAGAAAGCTAAAAGTAATGTTGAGACAATTTCAAAAAATGTATCATGAAGCCCCATGTTTGATTTTTAGATAACATAAATATAAAAGCATAAAGGCTGACAAAAAAATAACTTTTTTATGAGGGATACTTCGTTTCTCTTTTAAAGGTCAGGCAATTGCTGCCATTTTTATCAAATCAGCTGACGATTTGACTGATTACAGAGCAGCATATGGAGCAGGATGTGATGTCCGTGCCGTTGATGAACTCGGATATTGGTTCAGATATCACGATTCGCTTCGCAAAAATGAAAACGAGTTTTTCAGATTGCTTGATTACGTCGACGTCAAGCATCAGGCCGAGAAGTCGTAATGGTCATTGGCCCCCAAGACACGGTCGTATTTTCCAAAAAGCAGATGGCAGCGTTCAATCGGAACAATTCCAAAGAAGCTGTTGGTTTTGTCAGAGTACGGACGTGAGCATCGCCCGAAAAGTTCCGATGAATTGCGGGAATTTTTTGAATTCTGCAAATAGCATTAAAACCTTGAGCAATGATCTTCTTTGAGACGGAAATTCAGACAAAAGTACACGTCATGACGAATGTTCTAGTTTTAGCACATGACATTTTTTGGAAGAATTAAAATATTTTTGATAACGTTAAATCATAAAAGCTAAATTATGCGCATAATGTGGCTAAAGCAATGGTGTAAGCGATAATAACGGGCGGGTCTTCAAATGCTTATTCTTAATTTTTTTAACTTATTTTAGAGACTTGAGGAGAGCGAAAAGTAAAAAAACAGAAAAATTTTTAAAGAGATTTATAAAAGTTAATTTCTTGACAACATTGGTATTGTAACGTTAATTTAGAACTAATGGAGTTACAAATCACAAAAATGTACACACATTAAGCTGATAAGTATTGACTAAAATCATGAAAGCGGTTATACTAAATACTGTTGAAAGGGTTAAACGGTTACATCAAAAAATCAAGATTGAGGAGGAGATTTAATGCAAACGAACCGTAAAATGCCACAAGGGTTCTTCTGGGGCAACTCAGTTTCAAGTATGCAGACAGAAGGCGCTTGGAACATTGGCGGCAAAGGATTATCCGTTTATGACGTTCGGCCTGCAGACGAAAATAGTTCAGACTGGCACGTAGCGATTGATGAATATCATCGTTACGAAGAAGACTTGGACTTGATGGCTGAGATGAATATGAACATGTATCGTATTCAGATTTCCTGGTCACGCGTCAATCCGCAGGGTGACGGCGAGTTTAACGAAGAAGGGATTGCGTTTTACGATCGATTGGTCGATGCAATGCTGGAACGCGGAATCGAGCCGATGATTTGTCTTTACCACTTTGACATGCCGCTCAACTTGGCAAAAAACGGTAATGGTTTCATGTCAAGGCATGTCGTTGATGCTTTTGTTCGTTATGGCAAGAAGATGATTGAACATTTCAGCGATCGCGTCAAATATTGGATTACGTTTAATGAGCATAATCTTTACTTCGGTGATGGAGCATTTCTTTTTGCAGGATGCGAAAATGTCGAAAAGTCATTGGACAACCTCTATAAGATTTTTCATCATACGATGTTGGCGCACGCTGAATTGGATGCTTTCGTCCATGAAAACTACGATGACGTTAAGTTTGGCGGAATGCTGGCCTACACACCTGTATATCCAGCTGCTTCTCGTCCGAAAGACGTGTTCTTAGCTGACAGGGCAACGGAATTTTTAATTTATAATTTGTGTGATTTATTTGCAAATGGCCATTATTCTTTGGCAGTAGAACACTTTATCAAGGAAAACAAACTTGACATGGACTTTTTGGAAAGCGATCGCGAAATTTTGTCCAAGATGAAAGCTGACTTCTTGGCATTCAGCTATTATCGCACGGACGTTCTCGACTCGACGAAGGTTCCGGACGGAACTGCTCCAAACCGTTATTTGAATTTCGGGTACGTCGAAAATGAGTACCTTGAAGCAAATGAATGGGGATGGCAGATCGATCCTTTAGGTTTCAGAGAAGCAATCGATACTCTGTATTTCAGATATCAGCTTCCGATTTTTCCTATCGAAAACGGAATCGGAATTCGCGAGCAATGGGATGGCGAACATGAGATTCAAGATGATAAGAGAATCGAATATCATCGTGATCACATCAAAGCGATGAAAGACGCAATGTTTGAAGACGGCGCTAAAGTCATAGGATATCTTGGGTGGGGCCTGATCGACATTCCGAGTTCCCATGGAGACATGGAAAAACGTTACGGTGCCGTTTATGTTAACCGTTCAAATCATGATCTTAAAGATTTGAGACGCATACCGAAAAAATCCTTTCACTGGTTTAAAAAGATATTTAAAGATAATGGAGATGAGTTATAATGGCTGAAAAGAAATCATCAGTAGGCACGTTTGTTAACGAAAAAATTCTGCCCTCTGTAATGAAGTTCGTTAATACGAAAGCTGTTGTTGCATTGAAGGATGGTATGGTTTACGCCTTGCCGTTCATCATCATTGGTTCTGTATTCCTGATCTTGAAATCGTTTCCTGTTCCTGCGGTTTCAACATTCTTTGATAACATTGGTTGGTCGGTTTTCTTCAACCAAGCATATCAAACGACATTTGCTATTATTTCAATTTGGACGGCAGTTGGTATTGCTTACGTCTATGCTAAGAATGAAAAACTCGAACCGCTTCCTGTTGGTTTGACATCACTTTCAGTCTTCTTCCTTTTGCAAAAGCTCCAAGTGGATGCTCCGCTTGTCGGCGCAATGGCAAAGGGCGGCTCCGGCATTACGGATGCTGCTGGCAAGACGCTTTACACGAGCTCACAATTGGCACATCAAATTTCACAATTGCCTGATGCGATTCAAACATATTTGAAGTCACCTGTTACAAACGTTATCAACATGACATGGCTTGGCGGCCAGGGTATGATCGCAGCTATCCTTTGCGGTCTCCTGGTTGGTTGGACATATACGTTGATGGCTAAGGCTGGTTGGGAAATCAAGCTTCCGGAACAAGTTCCTGCAAACGTTGCAAACCAATTCTCAGCTATGATTCCTTCTGGCGTAATCATCACTGTTGCCATGGTTGTCTATGCAATCTTCGACAAGGCTCTTAACACGGATCTTTTGAACTGGATCTACAAGACCTTGCAAATTCCTTTGCAAGGGTTGTCAGACTCCCTTGGCGGTGGTATCATTCTTGCCTTCATGGTTGTATTCTTCTGGTTCTTTGGTGTTCACGGCGGCCTTATCATGGGTGGTATCGGCGGTGCCTTCCTTCTTCCGAACTCTGCCGACAACGCTCGCTTGCTTGCTGAAGGCAAGTTGTCTCTTGCAAACGGTGCACATATCGTTACAAATGAATTCTACAACAACTTCATTAATTTGACGGGTTCTGGCATTACGATTGGTTTGGTTATCTTTACTTTAGTTGGTGCTAAGTCAGTCCAATTCAAGTCAATTGGTAAAGTTGAACTTGTTCCTGCTCTTTTCAACATCAACGAACCGTTCTTGTTCGGTCTCCCATTGGTTATGAACCCATGGTTGGCAATTCCGTTCTTCTTGACACCGGTTGTTGTTGCTTTGTCAACATACTTTGTAATCAAGTTCGGCATCGTTCCTCCGACAGGCGTTGCTGCTCCTTGGACAACGCCGGCTGTTATCTCCGGCTTCTTCATCGGTGGTTGGAAGATGGCATTGTGGCAAGCATGCGTTCTTGCAATTTCAACTGCTATCTACTGGCCATTTGCTGTTAAGTATGACAAGTACTTGAAGGAACAAGAAGATGCAAATGCTGCAAAGGATGCTCAATAATTAAGAAAAATTTAGTTAGTAATTTATTAATAAAGAAAAGGATAGATTAAAATGGCAGATAAAGTTATTATGCTTGCCTGCTCAGCAGGCATGTCAACGTCGCTTTTGGTTTCAAAAATGCAGGCAGCAGCTAAAGAACAAGGCAAAGATTACGAAATTTTCGCAAAGTCAGTTGCTGATATTGATCATCAATTCGAAGTTGAAAAGCCAGATATTTTGATGCTTGGACCGCAAGTTGCCTACATGAAGGCCGATATTCAAAGAAAATGCGATGATGCAGGCGTTCCTATGGAAGTTATCAACATGACGGATTATGGCATGATGAACGGTAAGAACGTACTTGCAGAAGCAGAAAAGACCATGGGTTAGTCCTGAGGTTGCGAGTGCTTGATTAAATATTGAGAATAATGCGGAACCGCACATTTTGTGCGGCTCTGTATTTTATCCAGGAGGTATTGTTGATAATGGATGACGAAAAAAGAATGCAGGTTGTAATGGGAATCATTATGGCTGGCGGAAATGCAAAGGCGCATGCAGTAGAAGCAATTACTGCTGCTAAGAAAGGCGACTTTACAGAAGCTGAAAAGAAACTTGAAGAAGCCAACCAAGCTATTGTTGACGCACACAATACGCAGACTGAAATGTTGACGGCTGAAGCTCGTGGCGAACATACGCCAATCGATCTGTACATGGTTCATGCGCAGGATCATTTGATGACAGGCATTACGTTTGTCGATCTTGCCAAGGAAATTGTTGAAGTCTATAAGAAGATTATTGATTAATCTGATTTTTGACGACGACATGTTTGCTGATGACTGCATTCCGGAAGATGTCGTGTGATGACAAGAGGCGAGGAGTTGATATTCCTGGCCTCTTTTGTCGCTATTGCGCAAAAAATCCGGTAATTGACAGAACATTTTTTAATGAAGCAAAAGAATATACAATTGCTGTTATATGTATTGACTACATTCGGGTTGAGGAGTATACTGTAGACGTTGGATTAAAGCGTTTACTATCTTATGCTGATTAAGATACAGGGAGCAACTTAACTGTTAATTAATTTGCAGAAAAAGACAGAATTGCATGGGATTATATAGCAAAAAAGCAAACCGATGATTCTTTGACAGGTGGTGAAAGCGGTTGTTGTTCGGCTGTTTCAGACAGGTTTTAGCTTATAAATGCCAATGGTACGGCAAAGAATTTTAGCCGACAAATTCTATCCAAGCACGCAACGGTGTTCTCGATGCGGATTCGTCAAGGCTGGTGACGACCAAATCGGTCTTGACGGCAACATGAAACATAAAACCAAGCATAACGAATATGTTTGTTATGAATGCGGTGCCGTCATGGACAGAGATGAAAATGCGGTCATGAATTTGTTGATATTGATATAAAAAAATCAAAAGGGACGGGATACACCCTTAAGCTGCAAGAGCCGGTCACTGTCATTACCCTCACGTTAGGATATGGGAAGACTGGTTTTGACGGCAACAAATAAAATCAGGAAAGGAAAAGCTATATTCTTTCTGAATAATACGGGAAAAAGTTTTACAATTCCATATTATTCTATATTTTATATAGCAGGTTAAACAACAATGAGAGATTTAGCAGTTATTGATATCGGAGGAACGACGATCAAATTTGCAGCATGGAAAAATAACGAATTGATGGATGTCCATGCGGTAGATACGCCGAAATCTCTTGACGAATTTTATGAAATTCTTGAGCATGAAACAAATGATTTCAAGAAAAAATACGACGTAAAAGGCGTTGCAATCAGTGCCCCCGGGGCAGTCAATAAGAAAACCGGCGTTATTGAAGGTGCAAGCGCATTGCCATATATTCATAACTTTAATATTGAACAAGAGTTGGAAAGACGTTTCCAGCTTCCCGTTTCGATCGAAAATGATGCTAACTGTGCGGCTTTGGCAGAAGTGGCAGAAGGTGCCGGACGTGATTGTCAAAATATGATCTTTATCATTATCGGAACGGGCGTTGGTGGTTCAGTAATCATTAATCGTAAAGTTTGGCACGGTACGCATCTTTTTGGCGGTGAAATCGGCTATATGGTTGCAACTCCAACGCTGCTGACTATTAGTCAAGCTGCTTCTCCTGTAAGCATGGCCAAACGCTATAATGAAGAAACCGGCAAAAACGTCGATGGCAAGACCGTTTTCGATCTTGCGGATCAGGGGGATGACGCTGCCAAGTTTCAAGTAGACCAGATGGCAGAAACTTTAGGCATTGCAATTTTTAATTTGCAGCACAGTTTTGACCCTGAAAAGTTCATTTTGGGCGGGGCGGTTTCTAATAATCCTAAGCTCGTTCCGCTTTTAAACGCAGCAGTCGAAAAGATCAGGAACAGGTCTGACGTTGCAACGATCAAGCCTGTCATCGAAACGTGCGCTTATCGCGGCAGCGCCAACTTGTACGGAGCCGTTGTCGATTTCGAACAAACTTATCCTGAAGGCTGACATAATTGAGAGGAGCAACGAACATGCTGAAATTTCCAAGTGATTTTGCGTGGGGTGCCGCAACGTCAGGCCCCAATCCGAAGGTACTTTCAAAAAGAAGCACCAAAACGTTTTTGATTATTGGTATGCCAATGATCCAGATAAATTTTATGACGGAGTAGGTCCTGATACCGCATCGAATTTTTTCAACGATTATAAAGAAGACCTTGCTCTCATGCGCAAGGCCGGCATCAAGTCATTGCGGACGTCCATTCAATGGAGCCGCTTGATTGATGATTTTGAAAAATGCACGGTAAATCAGGATGCGGTCGATTTTTACAACAACGTGATCAATGCGATGCTCGAAAACGGCATTGAACCATACATGAATCTTTGCCACTTTGACATGCCTGTCGAATTGCAGCATAAATACGGCGGATTTGAATCAAAGCACGTCACGGATTTGTATGCCGGTTTTGCTGAACAATGCTTCAAGCTCTTTGGCGATCGCGTCAAGAACTGGTTTACGTTCAACGAACCAAAGGTTATCCTGGATGGTGCATATTTGTATCAATTCCATTATCCGTTGAAAGTTGACGGTCCTCTTTCAGTGCAGGTCGCATATAACATCAACCTTGCTTCTGCCAAAGCAATTGAACGTTTCCGCAAGCTTTACGGAAATGATGACGACAAGCGTATCGGCATTATCTTGAATCTTACGCCCGCATATCCTGCATCCGACTCTAAAGAAGATAAGGAAGCAGCTGAATTCGCAGAACTTTGGGCAAACAAGATGTTCCTGGATCCGGCTATTTTGGGATGCTATCCTGAAAAGCTTGTTGAAATTTTGAAGCGTGACGGTGTTTTGTGGGATTATACTCAAGAAGAACTCGATTTGATTGCCAAAGAAACCATCGACGTTTTAGGCGTCAACTACTACCATCCGTTCCGCGTCAAGGCGCCTGAAGTATCATCCAAGAGTTTGCAGGACTGGATGCCTGACATCTACTTTGATGAATATGAGATGCCTGGTCGCGTCATGAACGTTGACAAAGGCTGGGAAATTTTCCCGGAAGCATTGTATGACATTGCAATCAACGTTCGCGACAATTACAAAAACATTCCTTGGTTCGTTTCAGAAAACGGCATGGGTGTTTCTCGCGAAGAGCGTTTTATGGATGAAAATGGTGTAGTTCATGACGATTATCGCATCAATTTCATGAAGAATCACTTGAAAGAACTTCATCGCGGAATCGAAGAAGGTTCAAACTGCCATGGCTACTTTGTTTGGACGGGCATTGACTGCTGGTCGTGGATGAATGCATATCGCAATCGTTATGGCCTTATTCGTGACGATATTCATACGCAAATCAAGACGATCAAGGATTCAGGCCGTTGGTTCAGAGAAACAAGCGATAATAACGGTTTTGAAGAATAGATATTGGTGATTGTCAAAAAATATAAAAAAGAGGCTGGGAAAAAAGTCCCGTTTCATACTTGAGTTAAACGAAAAGCTGAACGAAGGCGGTCGATTTGCGACTGACTTTGTCCGGCTTTTTTAAATGCAGTGCTGCTCAACTGATTTATCCAAAATCGCACTCAAATTTACGGACCAACGGATGTTTTTGCCCGTTTTTCGAGCAGGTCGTTTAAGACTTACGGAATCAATGTTTTTTTCAGGATCGACCTACTATTTTGCGTTTCAGCAGTTTTATCCCCAAAACAACTATCTGCTAAACGTATTTTCGATCAGTGATGTCAATGACCTGCCGTTTGCCGTGGTTTTGTATGTTGACGGAATGATGACGGCGATGTTGATTGGCTGCGTCTTTAGAATGTTGGAAAAAAATGGTAAAATAGTCTTGGCGTTGATCTTGGTTGGCGTGAATGCCGTTTGGGGATCGGGCGTTTTTGAAATTGAAAAACATAATGCCTTCACTTCATTTTTGCTAGGCATCGAGAGTATGATTAAGGGCATGAACCCCGTTTATCCAGCCATAATATACGCAATCGTGTCGATATCACTTTGTTTGTTGGTGATTAAGAGATTTAAGCTGCGTTTTGAGTAGGTGTTCTGCGCAGCAAGGGGAGGATAGCATGTTAGACAGAAGAAATTATGTTGAGCTTGTTGCCTTATTGTTGGTGGTTGTCTTGTTCTCTTTGCATTTGCCTTTATGGGGAATGATAATGGATGCATGTGCGGAGCCGATGATCAGAGTCTTTTTTGGGTTGATATTATCGGTTATGCTGATAGACGTGCTGACAATGATATACTGGCGACGAGATTGATCGTTTCGTATGAATGGGATAAATGCAGTCAAGAGAGTGTTTGGAATCTTGGCTGCATTTTTTAATAAATAAAAAATTTGATGTTTATTAAAAATATTCACAAATATGGCAATAAAAATCAATATTTGTGTGTAATAATTTCACCGGGTATCGTAAAAGTAAATTACTGTAATCGTTTTATTTATTTTGAGAGGGGAAAGAGAAATAATAAATCGGACGGTTACTGGATGTTGATTAGGTATAATTTTAGGGAGCTGGTTTTTTTGCAAAATTATGCGGAGGAATTACGCAGGACATATGTCAAATCGCCGCGCATAAGTTCTTCTATTTTAGCATTGTCAATTACACTGTGCGTATTGTCAATAACGTTTTTGATTAGTATCGAAAGTTTTTTGGACCCTGTGCGTTTCGGAAATGATGCTGCGATGATTAAAGAACTCGGTGATGAATTGAACTGCACTGTAATCGAAACGGCACAGTATACGGGGATGCCGCTGAGGTTTAGGGAAAAGCTGATTCTCAGCGACAGTCAAACGGCAGAATGTTCCAAAAAAATGATCTCGAATTTTCGCGTAATGAATGACAAGGTAATTGAATCGAATACTGTTTACAAGATGCTTGATCACAACGTAAACGGTGCCGGGTATTCGTCAAAGGACAAGGAATATTGGACAAATGTCAAAGTTAAGTTCAGAAACAATCTGAATGAATACGTTGAAGCAAGGGAAAGTCAAATGCAGATTTCCAGAATGCAGCACTTTTATCAATTCCTGAGCACCATCTCATGGGCGGGACTTTTCGTATTCGGAAGTCTGATTATCCTTATCGTGGGGTATTTGTTTGCTTATCTCAAAAATAAGTGGCGGCTTTTTTACGGTTCAGGTCTGGCAATGATAATTTCTGGCGGACTTCTTATGACGATTGCACTGTTTTTTTCGTTAGGAAACACTGCATTTGGCATCGGTGATTTATTATACGTACGCGAAATTTGTTTTTCGATGGTGATAATGACCTGGGTCAGGTTACAGTGGATGTTTTCTGCGATGCTGATTATTCCAGGTTTTGTCATTTTTATGACGTCACGTCTTAAGATTGAATCTTTGCCAAGCTACTATCGTTTTGATCGGTAGACATATTTGTTTTTGAGTCCTGCCGGAAGGCAAGGCTCTTTTTTTGACTAAAGGGCTGCTTGCTTATTTGGCTGCTTTGCTCTAAAATGAACTAAACATCAACGAAGGGATGGCAAACATGGAATTTACGTGGCAGAACCATTCGGGGAAAAAAGCAACGGTGAAAAGAATTCTGACCAATCATGGCGTCAGTCATCGGATGATCGCTAAACTTAAGCGAGGCCAAGGCAACGTAAAACTGAACGGAGAAAAAACGGTTCTTTCGGCCTTGGTCGGTCAAAATGATAAAGTAACGCTCGTGCTTCCACCGGAAAATGACGATGAGCGGATTCTTGTCAGTCACGAAAGGATTAAAGTCGTCTATGAAGATGAAAATTGGCTGTTGCTTGACAAGCCTGCAGGAATATCCAGCGTTCCTGGTCCTTCGAACGATCATGATACGATGATGAATCGCGTCAAGGGGTATCTGATTGATCAAAAAAGCGAAAATCTTGTTCCTCATGCCGTAACAAGACTGGACAGGTTTACAAGCGGACTGATGCTTTGCGCAAAGCATGGGTTTGCGCAAGGACTGATTTCAAAGCAGGTTCAGGAACATTCGATGGAAAAACGGTATTTGGCCGTGTGCTCTGGATTTGTCAAGAAAGATCACGGAATTATTGACTTGCCGCTTAAGAAAGAGGATAACGGTTTTAGGCGGATCGTTTCTTGCGATGGGCAAAATGCAGTCACGGAATATTGGGTTCGAGAGCGTTTTGGCAACGAAGCCACGTTGGTTGAGTGCGTTCTTCATACCGGAAGAACCCATCAGATTCGTGCTCATTTTGCACATTTTACGCATCCGCTGATTTCAGATGAACTGTATGGAGGCAAAAGAAACGATGCATGCAAAAGACAAGCACTTCACGCTTGCTGTTTGGCATTTGACGATCCTTTTTCCTGCAAGAGGCTCAGGTTTGAATTGCCGCTTGAAAATGATATGGAACATTTGTTAGGGGAATTGAGATGCATAAATTGTGATTGATTGACAAATATTTTTAATATACCTAAAAATTTGGTATAATGTTTGTAACTAGACGAACAAAAAGGTCAGGTGAAGATTAATGACGCCAAAAAAAGAAGACTATTTAAAGATCATCTTTGAATTGGGCGGACGCAAAAAGAAAGTTTCAAATAAGCAGATTGCAATGAGTTTGAACATTGCAGCGGGTTCCGTGACGGAAATGGTCAGCAAGCTCGTAAAAGAAGGACTTGTCGATCACACTCCGTATGCCGGAATATCTTTGACGAAAAAGGGGACTGAGATTGCAGAAAATCTGATCAGAAGGCATCGTTTATGGGAAACTTTTTTGGTTGACAAGCTGAATTATAAATTACAGGACGTGCATAACGATGCCGAGATTTTAGAACACGTTACAAGCGACAATTTGATGGATCACTTGGAAGAATTTTTAGGTCATCCCGAACATTGTCCTCACGGGGGAGTTATTCCGTACAAATCGGGAACCTACCGCGAAGAAAGCTATTTGATTTTGGCTGACGTTGCAGAGGGGACGACGGTCACCGTTGATCGTTTTATCGATAATCATGAATTGCTTTCCTATTTGGACGATATTCACATCAATCTTGGCGACAGGCTTGTCGTTGGGGAACATACTCCGTTTGAAGGCCCGATCAAGCTGACTTATTGCGACAGCGGCGAAGAAACGAGCATCGGGTATAAGGCGGCACACTATATTTTTGTTAAGTAGGTCTGATGCCTACTATAAATCAGCTTGATGTGGTATAATTAGACTTGTATTTTTGTATTGGTCATATTGGTTATCGTTTCATTCAACATCTCCATTTGCGCCTGTCAGAATTACAATAATTATGCGCATATGGCGCAGAAGGAGTTTTATTAATGGAACAAGGTACAGTTAAATGGTTTAATGCAGAAAAAGGCTACGGTTTCATCACGCGTGAAGACGGCAGCGACGTTTTCGTTCACTTTTCTGCAATCCAAGGTGAAGGTTACAAGTCTTTGGAAGAAGGACAACACGTAACTTTTGACGTTGAAGAAGGTCAACGCGGTTTGCAAGCTGCAAACGTCGTTAAAGACTAAAACAACTCAGGACAGTTGCGTACGTAACTGTTGATCAGGAAATGAAAATCGCAATTGTAGAGGACCGGATGATTTCATTCGGTCTTTTTTGCTTGCATGAAATTTTGTGCGGGATTACACTTATGATACTGGATTTAAAAAGGGGGCAAAATTTTGAAAAGAGAGTTACGCTTGCATTGGCTTCTTTTAGGAAGCCTGATTTGTTCGACCGGCGGAAGCCTGTTGTGGCCCTTGACGACGATTTATATGCATGATTATTTGCATCAGTCGTTAACGGTTGCCGGAACAGTACTGTTCTTCAACTCGATTACGCTGATTATCGGAAGCTGGCTTGGAGGATACATATACGATCATGGAAAAGTGCGATTTTTCTTGATCTTGTCAGTTTTAATGCAAGCTGCATCGGTCTTTTTGCTGATTTTTTTCCATGATTGGCCATGTTTTGCTTTTTTGCTGATTCTGGATAATTTCGGAAACGGTATTTCGTCAACGATTGTCAGTTCGCTTGCAACCGGAATTAAAGAAAAAGATCCAAGATACGTTTTTAATATGATCTATTTCATGCAAAACGTCGGCGTGGTCGCTGGGACGATGCTTGTCGGATATGTCATTGAAATTTCAATCAACATGATTTTTATCGTCAATTTTGCGATGTATGCCGTTTTTTTGCTGATAGTCTGGCTGTTTTATTTTGTCCCACAGCACGTTTTGGCTAAACATGCAAGTCAAAAGAAGGGTGTCTCCGATAAAACGCCTAAAAAAGCAGCAATCGTGATTTTTGCAGCGCTCGCACTTTATTTTGCAATCGACGTCGGATATTCGCAATGGCAGAGCAATTTGTCGGTTTACATGGGACAGTTGGGAATTCCCGTCAAAAACTACAGTTTGCTGTGGACGATCAACGGTATCATAATTGTCTTGATTCAGCCGCTGATCAATCGCTTTGACGAATCTTTCCAAACAAAGCTGACGCATAAGATTTATTTGGGCATCGTTTTGTTTGCCTTCGGATTCAGCTCACTGATTTTTGCAAAAAGCTATCCGTATTTTGTTTTGTCGATGGCCATTGTTACTTTGGGCGAGGTGCTGACTTTTCCGACTTTCCCGGCTTTTGTCTCAAGCCTCAGCTCATTTAGCGAAAAAGGGAAGTATCAGGGACTCGTTACCGCGTTTCCGGCATTGGGTCGCGCAGTCGGTCCCGTTTTGGGCGGGATAATTATCGATAATTTTTCATACGCTGCCCTATTTACATTTACGTCTGCTTTTGTCATAATCGTTGGTAGCATCTTGATCGGATGCGTCGAAATTAACTTGGATGGCAATGGTGAAATTAAGAAATGAATGAAATGAAACGTGATGAATTGGCCATGGAGGTTGTTTTGACCGCTGGAAAACTGATGATTGAAAGCGGAGCTGATATGACCAGAGTCGATGATACGATGTATCGTCTTGCAAAAAATGCCGGGATCAAAGAGCCGCGCATTTTTGAAACGACGACGGGAATCATGATGTCTGCGCCCAAAAGCAAACTGACTCGAATCGAACCAATCAATGAGCGCAGCATCAATCTTGAAGTGGTTTCGCGCGTCAATGATTTGTCGCGGGCCTTTCAGCGCGGCGAATTATCGCTTGAAGAGGTGGATGAAAGGCTTAACCGAATGAAAACGACCACTCCGTTCTTCGTTTTTCCTTGGCAGTTGCTTGCGGCAGCAATCGTCAGTTCAACGCTGCTTGTGATGTATGGCGGAAGTTTTTTGGATTTCTTCCCTGCATTTTTTGCAGGCGGAATCGGTTATGCGGTCTATTGGTATATTAATACGAGATTTAAAGTAAAATTTGTGAGCGAATTTTTGGGAGCGTTGGTAATCGGATTGTGCGCTTCATTTGTTGTTCGCTTTCACCTTGGAACAAGCATGGGGATGATCACGATTGGTGCCGTCATGCCGCTGGTTCCAGGAGTTCCCTTGACAAATGCGGTCCGTGACGTGCTTGCTGGGCATATCTTGAGTGGTATTTCGCGCGGAACCGAAGCGTTGATTTCTGCGTGCGCAATTGGCTTTGGAATTGCCGTCGTATTGCGTTTTTTCTGAGGTAAGCGATGATGAATCTGATTTTATTTTTAATTGTGAACGTTGTTTTTTGTTATATGGCAACCGTCGGGTTTGGGGTTATCCTGAACATCCCGCGACGCGGATTGAACGAATGCGGAATCGTCGGCGTCATCGGATGGTTGGTCTATGTTTGCATAAAGGACTGTTTCAGCAGCTCGATGCTTGCCAACTTGCTGGCAGCATTTTCCATCGGTATGGGGGCCATGTTCTGTGCCCGTTTCAAGAAAATGCCGATGATTTTGTTTAATATTCCAAGCCTTGTCCCGCTTGTGCCGGGAGGTCAGGCATATCGTGCCGTGCGTTATTTTGCGATTGGAAAAAACGATTTGGCTTTGAGCTATCTTGTTCAAGTCGGGATGATTGCCGGTTCGATTGCGGTCGGTTTCTTTTTGGCCGAGTTCGTATCCCAGGTCTATTTTAAAATTCACGGTTATTCTCAGCAGTAGTCGAAGCTAAGCCTCGTTTCTTTGGTGAAACGAGGTATTTTTATTTGACAAATGCAGTGAAGGCGGCAGCGTTTTGCGCGGGATTACGGGCAGATTAAAAAAAACGGCCTTTTGCCCGTGACCGAGGACTGGCATTTACGGGCATGTTTCAAAAATCGCCGTTTTGCCCGTAATCCCTTTTGAATCTCTGGGTCCAGTAGACAAAAACCGGGGTGAATGTGTGATTTTTGTCTACCGCTGCCTCCAAATCCGGAGCGCGTGGTCTCAAAAGTAGAACAAAATCTCAAAAAATCGTAAAAATGTTCTACCACGGAGTCCAAAATCGTGCCGCGCGGAGATGAAAGTAGAACAAAAACAAAGAAAAATGAAAAAATGTTCTACCGCAGAGGCCAAAACCGAGCCATGCTGAGCTGAAAGTAGAACAAAAACAGAGAAAAATGAAAAAATGTTCTACCGCAGAGGCCGAAACCGAGCCATGCTGAGCTGAAAGTAGAACAAAAACAGAGAAAAATGAAAAAATGTTCTACCACGGAGTCCAAAATCGTGCCGCGCGGAGCTGAAAGTAGAACAAAAACAGAGAAAAATGAAAAAATGTTCTACCACCGGCTCCAAATTCGGCCCGTGCGACCTCGAAAGTAGCAAAATATCGAAAAGCAACGTTTTGACCGTGATTGAGCAGGTGATGAGCAGCACTGCATTTGGCAAAATCACTGCCGTTTACGGACACATCGATGAAAATGGACGCTTTGTCCGTAAAATGCGTTTTGATTATGGACAAATCAGTAAAAAATGACGCGTTGTCCGTAAAATTTGAGTGAAATCTCGGTGTGCCGCCCAGAATAAAAAATCCGCGTCATCACTGGCACGGATTTAAAATCATCATTCAGTTGCGTACGGGGTCATGAGCGCTCGCTTTCATACCTTGTTAATCATCCGCGTCAATCCATTCACCAGAGTCTCCGGTTTGAGCATGATTTAAATCAAGCGCTTTTCGCAAAAGGTTGGTGATTCGCTGTCGTTCCTTGGTAGTCGGAACTTCGAACGATTCGCCGTTTTCTTGGTTCGGTTGTCCGGCAAGGTGATCCGTAACCATGTTGTGGGTCGCGACCCTGTATTTGCTCCCTAAAACAAGCAGGTCGTCAAAAGTAAGATCGGTAACCATCTGTTTTGAAATCGTCGACAGAAATTTTTGATTGATCAAGCTCATCAGATGGCTGCCCTTGAATGCAAGCTGCGTCAAAACTTGGCGTTGACGGGCCTGGCGACCATAATCGCCCTGAGGATCGGTGTAGCGCATTCTGACATAGGCGAGTGCACGAGCACCATCCATATGTGTTTCTTCATCTTTGACGAATGACTGATTATCATAAGTGAAAGTCAGAAGGGGCTTGATATCTAGTCCGCCGACCGAGTCAATCAAACGCTCAAGGCCGCCCATGTTGATTGTTGCGTAAAAATCAATCGGGACGTTGAGATAATTTTGAACGGTCTTGACCGCAGTTCCTGAACCACCGTAGAAATAGGCCGAATTAAGCTTGCTCGGATATTTTGATTCGTATCCGGAAACTTCAACCTTGGCATCGCGAGGAAGACTGACGACCGTCATTGTTTTTTTATTAGGATTGAGAACGGCAATCATGATTGTGTCCGTCCTGCCTTTGAAATCACGTCCAAGCGCACCAGTATCCGTTCCCATCAGCAAAACTGACACAGGATGACCGTCCTTTAAGGTCGAATTGACGTCACGAGCTTTTTTGACGTTTGAGGATTGGAAAATCGTATTAGCGGCATTTTTAGCATTCGTATATTTTGCGTAGGCATATTTGCCGCCGACGATGAGGGCGATAACGGTCACGAGCAACCCCCAGAAGAAACAACCTCGATGGTTTTTCTTTGCTTGGTGATGTTTTTTACTGCGTTCGGAACGCGGCGAAATTTCGGGATTGACGTATCCTTTGTCCTTTTGTGGCATATTTTTCACTCCTTTTGACTATCTGTGGCCAAGAAAGAAGCTGACGATCAGAATCAGCAGAACCAGCGATGTGATTTTGACGTACAGATAATCTTTTTCTTTGATGAATGCGTAAATTGAGATGACGACTCGCAAAACAGGAGTCAAGATCAGAAGATAGATTCCTCCCATCATCCAAGCATACGGCTTGAGTGCGGACATTCCGGAAACGACACCGGAAAGAGTCGTCGGGAAACTGTTTCCGGGGTATCCGCTCGTGCCCTTGATCATCAGCATCGCAAAGCCGATAATCATCACGGTAGCTGCCAGGAAAACTCCGATTCGCATGATTTTTCCGATAACGATTTCAACGGCCATCATTTCTTCTCTGGTAGTAGCTTTTTTTTCAGACATCAGATCGTCACCCCAAATCCTTTAAGAATCATTTGCAAGCCAAGATAAAGCAAAATCGGAATGAAGATTCCGCGAATGATTTTTGCCGGCAAAAGCTGCATGATGCGGCTCCCGACGGTTGCCCCTCCGATGATGCCAAGAGCCAGCGGGACGGCAATTTCAGGCTTGATGGATCCGTTGAAGAAATACACGGTGGCACTTGCTGCTGCGGTGACGCCCATCATCAAATTGCTCGTCGCACTCGAAGGTTTGAGCGGCATCTTCATGGCTCCGTCCATTGCCATAACTTTGAAAGCACCTGAACCGATTCCGAGCATTCCTGAGGCAAGGCCTGCGCCAAACATGATGGCGGCGCCGCCCGGAATGTTTTCGACCTGATAATCGATTTGTTTGTGGAGGTTTTTGTCATAATAAGAACTGTTGAACTTGAATTTTTCGGCAAGCTTGTCCGGCTCAACGCGTTTCAAAACTTCTTGTCCGCGGCGAAGTTTTCTGTACATGTTCCAGCTTGAGAAAACAAGCAGAGCTCCAAAAAGGACGTAAAGAATCATCGGGTTGAAGGCACCCGTCAAAAGAGCACCGATAATTGCGCCGATTGTTGTGAAAATTTCCAAAAACATTGCAACGCGAAGATTTAAAACATCATCGCGCAAAAATGCGATCGTTGATCCGGAACTGGTTGCGATAACAGCAATAATGCTTGCTCCGATTGCATATTTGATATCCATTCCGAGTGCTAACGTAACAATAGGAGTGATGATCATTCCGCCGCCAATCCCTAAAATAGCACCCATCACACCGGCAAAGATGCCGATGCAAAGCATGAGTAATGCCGTATGAAGCATGATATATTCCTTTCCTGGTGTGCTGAATTTTTTAGTTGAAACGCACCGCTACCATATATTTTAACAAAGATGACCTGAACAGTAGTAAATATTTGTTAAAATTGTGCAAATTTTAAAAAATAGCCTGAAGAGCGTTGTTAACCGCTTGATAAATATTGAAAAAACTAATAAAGTATTTACTGATAAATAATTTAAATGATGGGGGCCAAAAATGTTTTATTGTCAAAGATGCGGCCGACAAATAGCTGATGACGAGCTGCGTTGTCATTTTTGCGGGATAGTTCAAGAACGTGAAGGAACTTCAATTGAAACGAAGCCTTGCAAAAAGTGCAAGAAAGCCATTCCCGTAAATGCAAACTACTGTCCTTACTGTGGTCTGGACCAGGCAACGTTGTTTTATGATGAGATGTCGTTTGACGACAGCAAAGATGATCAAAAGGAAATCCGTGATGAACGGGAAAATGAAGACGATTCTCTGGAAGATCCGCTGCAAACTCTGGAAAGTTTTGAAATCAACGATCCTTCTGACGTGGAGAAATTTTTGCAGAAAATTGAAGAAGAAAGAGACAAGATTCGTGAAGCCAATGCCAAGAAGTACCATATTGCCAAAAACGAGTCCAAAAAGCCGGGTTTGATCGTATCAACCAAGCTGATGCTCAAAGACTGGCTGACGGTTGACAAGCGCATGGGAACCGGTGATTTTTGGTGGGGTTATCTTGGAATGTATCTCTTGACGATTATTGTCAGCGTAATCATGGGTGCAGTTTTGGCGGGAATCTACATGTATTATCCGAAGATGGTCGGAACTGCTTTTGACGTGATGTTCACTGTTTGGATGATCTTCTTCTTTATCACGACCATCACTGCATTTATCAGGAGGTTCCATGATTCGGAACTGCCGATGTTCATGATCGTTTTCCGTTTCATCCCTGTTGCCGGTGAACTCTTCTGTTTGTTTTTTGCCATGCGTCCGCAGATGATTTCAAACGGTCGTTATACCTTTGAAAGCAAATCCAAACGCAAAAAGAGGACAAAATAGGAAAAACGTCGATAGAACTGCAATAAAATTAAGGTTATAATGTAGACATCAGATATCCATATAAGATCCGTTCATGGATGGAAAGGTTGATGTAATAATGCAATTGACAAAAGGCTTTGAGCAGGCAGCGTGCATCATGGCACTTTTGGCAACTCAAAATAGGGGAATACCGCTGTCGTCACACGTCATTCACACGCGCGTCAGCAGTTCGCAGACGTACTTGAAAAAAATCATGCGCAAGCTTGTCGTCGGCGGATTGATAACTTCCGCATCAGGCAACAGCGGCGGCTTCAGTTTGGCGAGAGAACCGGAAGACATTACGCTTTTGCAGATCGTATCAGCGGTTGAAGGGAAGATTCATACCTATCCGAACAACGGATTGCTGGATCTTGTATTCAGCGACTTTAAGCCGATTGCGACCGAAGGCAACAGCGCAATCAACGCGGCGTTTGATGCGGCCGATCAGCTGTGGCGACAAGAACTTGACAAAGTGACGATTTACGATCTTTTGTGTCAGACTCTCGGGACGGTCGACGTTCCAAAAGTTGACTGGAACAAGCTGCAGCTTTCGCCGTCCGAACAGGCAACGGCCATTGTTGAGAAAATTCGGACGAATCTCCGTTCCGGA
This sequence comes from Ligilactobacillus ruminis DSM 20403 = NBRC 102161, assembly GCF_900113455.1. Classification (GTDB taxonomy): domain Bacteria; phylum Bacillota; class Bacilli; order Lactobacillales; family Lactobacillaceae; genus Ligilactobacillus; species Ligilactobacillus ruminis. The sequence continues at coordinate 36,840 of NZ_FOPI01000020.1, forward strand.
AGATGAAGCTTGTTTTAAGCTCAGGGCTTGCCCTGGGCTTTTTTGTGCAATTTCGAGCCTTGCAATTATATTTTTCAGATTGTATCATAGTAACTGTCGAAGAAGAGGTCGCAAAGATCATCAGTAAGCCGGTGGAGCTGATAAAGCAGTGCTGAAACTGGACGAAAGGGAGATTTGCCGAAGCATGCTATGCCTTTATGCAGGCGATGCTGGGCTTTAGTTGAAAAAACTGAAGACTGTCGCTGTAAAAAATGCAGCGGAGCGCTATCGAGATGTTGCTTAAAACGTATTTTAAGACAGAAACTGATAAGCGCGTCCTCCGTTTTGAAGGTCGTGCTTTTTGCGCTGAAGATCTCCTCTGAGTTTTGCATGGGAGGAATTTTAAATGAAAGAAAACAACCAGGTCAAGCGTTCGCTCAAGACGAGACATTTGTCGATGATCGCGCTTGGAGGAAGCATTGGCACGGGGCTGTTCGTTGCCAGCGGGAGCGCAATTTCGACTGCTGGTCCAGGTGGAGCTTTGGCAGCTTATCTGGGAATCGGAATAATGGTGTATTTTTTGATGACGTCTCTTGGAGAAATGGCGACCTATCTGCCGATTACCGGTTCATTTGCGGAATATTCGAAAAGATTCGTCGATCCTGCACTTGGATTTGCGATGGGATGGAACTATTGGTTCAATTGGGCGATTACGCTTGCAGTTGATCTTTCGACGGCAGCGCTTGTTTTGAAGTTTTGGTTTCCGCACGTTCCCGGCTGGATCTTCAGCTTGGCGGCATTGGTAATGATTTTTCTGATAAATGCGCTTTCGGTCAAATCGTTTGGTGAGGCCGAATACTGGATGGCGCTCATCAAGGTGATTACCGTCATTGTCTTTTTGATTGTCGGGTTGCTGACGATTATCGGCATTTTGGGCGGACACGCTGTATTTCTCGAAAACTTTGCCTATAAAAAGGCGCCGTTTGTCGGCGGGATTCCGACGGTTTTGAGCGTCTTCGTCGTTGCCGGATTCTCATTTCAAGGGACCGAACTGATCGGAATCACGGCCGGTGAGACGGAAAATCCTGAAAAAAGCTTGCCAAAAGCCATCAAGCAAGTTTTTTGGCGGATTTTGCTTTTTTACATTCTTTCGATTTTCGTGATTGCCTGTCTGATTCCATACACCAGTCCCAATCTGCTCGGATCGAGCGCGTCGGACATCACGATCAGTCCGTTTACGCTCGTATTCAGGCGTGCCGGTCTTGCATCTGCCGCTTCAGTGATGAATGCGGTCATTTTGACGTCGGTTCTTTCAGCAGCGAACTCCGGAATGTATGCTTCAACCAGAATGTTGTTCGCGTTGGGGATTTCCGGTGATGCGCCGAAGATGTTTTCGCGCGTCAACGACCGTGGAATTCCTGTTTTTGCCTTGCTTGGAACGACGTTTGTCGGTCTTTTGACGTTTCTTGCAAGTATTTTTGGAACCAGAATCTACACGTTTTTGGTAAATTCGAGCGGTTTGTCGGGGTTCATCGCCTGGATTGGAATCGCAATTGCTCATTATCGTTTCCGGCGGGCTTTCATCGCACAGGGACATGATTTAAGCGAGCTTAAATATCATGCAAAATGGTTCCCGTTCGGGCCGTTGCTTGCGCTTGTCCTGTGCATCTTGGTCATGGTTGGCCAAGATCTCAAGTCCTTTGCAAATTTCGATTGGCAGGCAATCAGCGTAACGTATATGTCGATTCCGATTTTTTTGGTGCTTTTCTTCTATTACAAGCTTAAGCACAAAACCAAACTGATTCCGTTGGACGAGGTCGATTTGACGCCGCACGACATCAAAAATGAATAGATTTTATCGAAATGCACGGCTGAAGTTTAATCGGGGATTTTTAGCTCCTTCGGTCGTCCAAAGCTTGCGTACGGGGTCATGAGCGTTCGGCTTCACACCTTGCATAATCAGGCTCAGACCAGCAACAAGGCTCATGATAAGTTCGTGCCGCGTCGTGACTGCGCTTGCGCTGATCACTCGCGTCCCTCCTTATCTACCGCCTTGTTAAGCGGCTGGTCTTCGCACCTTGCATAATCGGGTTTCGCCTCACAACCCCCTTGTCCCAAGCACCCTTGCTCGGGCAAGACGAGCTTACCCGTCGCAAGCGCAACTTGGATACGCGGGGGCTAAGCGTTCGGCTTCACACCTTGCATTTTAATCCCCATCATACTATAATAACAATTAAACAAATAATCGAAACATCTGAGTTCGCCATAAGTAGGTCGTACAGAGAAGTGAAGCAGCTGAGAATCACTGACCGAAACTCCAGCGTTCGTTGAATGGGCAGGTAATTCTGCACGGGAGATCGTTAATTCTGAGAGTGCGGCCGCATGGTCGAACTTGGGTGGTACCGCGAAACGAGTCTTTTCGTCCCAATAGAGGGATGAGAAGGCTCTTTTTTTCGATTACGTGAAAATATAGGAGGAATAAACATGTTAGACATTAAAATGATTCGTCAAAATACTGACGAAATTAAGGAACGTCTCGCAACGCGCGGCGTCAAGGCAGAAAAAATCGACGCTTTGCTTGAAAAAGACAAGCGTCGCCGCGAATTGCTGGTTGAAACGGAAGGACTGAAGCAAAAGCGTAACGAAGTATCTGCAGAAATTGCCAATGCCAAGCGCAATAAGCAGGATGCAACTGACGCAATCAAAGAAATGCGTGAAGTTGGAGCAAAAATCAAGTCTTTGGACGAGGAACTCGAAGAAGTGGAAGCAACGGTCAAGGATATGGCTTCTCGCTTGCCTAACCTGCCGAATCCGACGATTCCGGTCGGTCCGGATGAAAGTGCCAACGTTGAATTGCGCAAAGTAGGCACGCCGCGCGAGTTTGATTTTGAACCAAAGGCACACTGGGATATCGGTGAAGATCTCGGTATTCTTGATTTTGAACGTGGAGCAAAGGTTTCAGGCGCACGCTTCGTTTACTATAAAGGATTGGGTGCCCGTTTGGAACGCGCCGTTTACAACTTCATGCTTGATGAGCACGCAAAAGAAGGCTATACGGAAATGCTTCCGCCATATATCGTAAATGCTCAGACAATGTACGGAACGGGACAATTCCCTAAGTTCAAAGAAGACGTTTATCAAGTCAACGGAGAAGACATGACGCTGATTCCGACGGCCGAAGTTCCGTTGACGAACTATTACCGCGATGAAGTTATTCCAATGGAAAAGCTTCCGGTATACTTTACTGCGCTTACGCCATGTTTCCGTTCGGAAGCCGGCAGTGCCGGTCGTGATACGCGCGGCTTGATTCGCATGCATCAGTTCAATAAGGTCGAGATGGTCAAGTTTTCAAAGCCCGAAAACTCATATGACGAACTTGAGAAGATGACGCAAAATGCCGGAAACATTATGGAAAAACTTGGTTTGCCATATCATGTAATTACGCTTTCAACCGGCGACATGGGCTTTAGTGCCGCAATGACTCATGACCTTGAAGTCTGGATGCCTGCTCAAAACAAGTATCGCGAAATTTCTTCTTGTTCAAACTGTGAAGATTTCCAAGCGCGCCGTGCCCATATCCAATATCGAGATGAAAACGGCAAACTGAATTTCGTTCATACTTTAAACGGATCAGGACTCGCCGTTGGTCGTACGGTAGCCGCAATTTTGGAAAACTACCAAAACGAGGACGGTTCCGTTACGGTTCCGGAAGTACTTCGTCCATACTTGGGCGGTTTGGAAAAGATTACGAAGGATTAATCTATGCAGAGAGGGGGGCAATTTGCCCCCCTGTTTTTGGTTTGGAGGAAATATTAATGACTGAATTTTATCTGATAAGGCACGGCAAAACCGTTTTTAATCAAGAAGGCCGCTTTCAAGGCGGGAAAAAAGACTCGGCATTGCTTAAACAAAGCATTGAAGACGCTAAAAAAGCCGGTGAGTATCTTAAGGGAACTCATTTTGAGGCTTTTTTCTCCAGTCCGATGGGACGCTCAAAGCAAACTGGCAAAGCGGTTCTTGAAGGAATGGGATTGGGAGATGTTTCGATTAGCACGATTGAAGGATTGCGCGAGTTTGATTTTGGAAATTGGGATGGAGATCTGGTGTCTGAACATGAAAAAAGCAGTGAATTTGAAACGTTCTTTAAAGATCCTGAAAATTTTGTGCCGATTGAGATGCAGGGAGAAGATTATCACCAGTTTGTCGGCAGAATCCAACATGCTGCTGAAAAAATCCATCTGGAACACCCGAACGGAAAAGTGCTGATATTTGCGCATGCTTTGGTGAATACTTTTTTGGTAAAAACGTTGCTCGGTGAAAATCTGAATAAAATCAGGGCTGAAGGTTTGGTTGATAATACTTCGTTGTGCATTTTAAAAACGAACGATTTTGCTGATTTTAAGGTGAAAATGTGGAATAATACGGATTATTTAAAGTGAAAGATAATTAACGATCCTATATTTAAAAAAACAAACTAAATTTAAAAAACTTGTTGACGATTAAGCAAAACGTTGGTATTATAGTATCTGTTGTTAAGTTCTTGAGAGATTGTTTCAAAAAAAGTTGTTGACATTGGTCAATGAATTTGTTACAATAATCGAGTTGTCACTTAATGATTTCTTGTCAGAAACTTGGTTTTTCTGATAAGAAAACTGAATTAATTTTGTTGACAGTTAAAAAGTTGTTGACATTATGAATAATCAGTGATAGACTTAAGAAGTTGCGTTAAGCGACATCTTAGAAGTAGATCTTTGAAAACTGAACAAAGTTTCGATAAGCAAATGTGCAGGGCTTCTTGTTTCAAACAAGAGCAACAATATTTGCGAAGTCAATTCGCTAGTAAATTTTGAGTCACAAACTATAAATTGAGAGTTTGATCCTGGCTCAGGACGAACGCTGGCGGCGTGCCTAATACATGCAAGTCGAACGAAGCTTTCTTTCACCGAATGCTTGCATTCACCGAAAGAAGCTTAGTGGCGAACGGGTGAGTAACACGTAGGCAACCTGCCCAAAAGAGGGGGATAACACTTGGAAACAGGTGCTAATACCGCATAACCATGAACACCGCATGATGTTCATGT
>NZ_FOPI01000048.1 GCF_900113455.1 Ligilactobacillus ruminis DSM 20403 = NBRC 102161
ACTCGCTGATGCGGCTGATGGGTTCCGTTCTGTTGGAAAGAAACGATGTCGTTAGCTCCAAGAAAGCCATATTCAGTCCGGCAACTTACGCAAAAATGATCAAGTCTAAGACGGTTGCTGAACTAAAAGAATTGGCAGAGGAACAACAAAAACTAAGAGCTGCGTAAGGTGTATCACTCTTTCCGAAGCTGTCAAGGGAACCTCTTCGAGGTGCGCAGATGGCGCACCCTTGACAGCTCCTTCAAGAGTGATAATGGACAGACATGGATGCATTCGCATCCCCTGCACAACTTGTGCCTGGGAAAAAATATTTTACACACAAATTAGGACTTGACTGATTGTTTGAGTTAAAGATTGTCAAAAATAATTATTTCCCGGGAAATATTCCCGGTTTTTTTGTTGTTTTTGTGGAAATTCAGAGCGTTAATCACCTATTGCTGACAAAAAGATAGAAAGCTTCATGAAAATATGAGATAATTCCATTATAGATATTGAAAATAGGTATTTTAAAAGAGGGCATTAATGAAAAAATTACGGCTTATTTTTTTCAGCATGATTTGCTTTTGGATGTTGGGATTTGCCAGTGCCAAGGCAGATGATGATTACGAAATTACAAAGTATGAAGTCAACGTTGATATCTTGGATAATGGTGACGCCAGGGTCAGACAAGACGTTGCATACGATTTTGACGGGGATTTCCACGGTGTTTACTACAACCAGGACATGAGGGGAATCAAAGGCATTCGGGACGTTTCTGCACAAGTGACTCAAAACGGCAAGACGATTGAATTGGAAGAAGGTAATTCCGGTGCAGACAATACATACGGAATCGTTGAGAACAATGCTCAAAATTTCAAATTGAAATTGTATCACAAAATTTCGGATGACAAGGCTGTATTTACTTATGGCTATACGCTAAAACAAATGGTCACCTGCTATAATGATACGGCAGAATTGAACTGGAAGGTCATCGGAACCGGATGGGATCATTCGTTGCATAATGTCAAAATTACGATCAATCTTCCAAAAAAGAACATCGACAAGCTGCAGGCATGGACTCACGGACCTCTCGACGGACAAACGAAAGTGGACAAAAAGGCCGGCCGCGTAATCATGACGCTTGATCGCAACCCTTCAAATACTTTTGTTGAAACGCATATGATTTTTCCAAAAGATGTCGTTCCTTACAGTTACAATCATGTTTTCAAGGATGCAAAAAAGAGGATTCAAAAACAAGAGGCCAAACTTGTAAAAGAAGCCAATGTAAAAAGGGAGCAGAGGCGGCGCTTGAAGAGCTTGTTTACGGCATTCGTTGTTGTTTTGGGAGTCGTTTACGTTATTGTGGCGGTTTTCGTTTCTCCTGGCAATAAGACCAAACCGGAAGGAAAGTACGTTCATTCATATGAGATTCCTTCCGTTACGCCGGAAGTCGCTTATGTGATCGACAAGGACGTCACCCCGAATACTCAAGCGTTTTCGGCTTATTTGATGCGTCTTGCAGGAGAACGACGCCTTGAAATCGTCAAGTCTGATGAAGACAAAAAAGATTATCGCATCTTTTTGAAGGATGAAAAACTGCTTGATGAGTCAACGTTTCTTGACTATCTTTTTACCAGAATCGGTGACGGAACTTCATTTTCAGTCAAGGAGATGAAGAAAAAATGCCGACGATTCAAAGATTCAAAGCGTTTGAATCAATATTTTGAAAGCTGGGCAAGGACAACCAAGGACCAAGCCGATGAGCTGAATTATAAAGACAAGAAGAATTCCGCCTATGGAATCACATTTGGCATTTGTGCCGTCGTAATCTCGTTTTTAGTGATTATGGCTGCTTTAGTGATTATGGCTGCCGTTTTTGAAACGTCGTTCGTGACCTTGAAAGGGGCAGGATTGTTGATGGTGCTTGATCTGGTCGTTTGGGCAGCATACGTTTACTATTGCAGAACGCATGACAAGTATACGACAGAAGGACGAAAACTCCGCTATCAGATTCGGTGCTTCAAGAAGATGCTGAAAGACATCGGAAAATTTGACCTCAAAGAAGTCGGCGACATTATTTTGTGGGAACGGATTTTGCCGTATGCGGTCGCATTTGATCTGGCCGATCGCGTCATTGCCGCATTGAAATTTGAATTCGGCGAAAAGGCCATCGAAGATGCGTGGGGGCCAAACTATATCTTTGTCATGTCCGGATCTGATTTTGGAAGAGGATTTTCCGAATCGTTTTCCTCGGCACTGTCATCCGTCAGTTCCTCGGCCAGCGGCGGATCCGGCGGCTTTTCCAGCGGAAGTTCCGGCGGTGTCGGCGGTGGATCCGGCGGCGGTGCGTTCTAAAATTGCAATATAAGATACGGTGCTCTGGACTGCTTTGGCGATCCAGAGCACTTTTTCATACTTAAGACTGCATTTTATAGAGGGGATATAAGTCAACAAAGAAGCTATCAAACAATCCAAAAAAAGTACTTGTCAAACCTGTACCAATATGTTATAAATGATGATGTAAAAAGAAAGCGGTTAACATCACTAAAATCAACAATGTTACCGTTAACGTTTAACAGTGTTTTCTGGAGGTAATTATTATGGCTGAAAAAACAATCATGTTATGCTGCGCTGCAGGGATGAGCACGAGTCTTTTGGTGTCAAAGATGCAAGCATCCGCAAAGGAACAAGGTCTGGACTATGAAATTTTTGCAACGGCGGCTTCTGATGCCGATCAACAGCTTGCTACGAAGAAGATTGACGTCGTTTTGCTCGGACCTCAAGTTCGCTACTTGGAAGCTGATTTCAAAAACAAGCTTGAAGGAACGAATATTCCTCTAGCCATAATCGACATGACGGCATATGGCATGATGAACGGTCCTAAGGTGCTCCAACAAGCAATTGATTTGATGAAATAAAGGACGGTTCGACAGATGACTGAAGAAAACAAGATTACTGAAGAAGAACAGATGCAGATTACGATGGGGCTGATCATCAACGCCGGGAATGCCAAAGCCTTTGCAGTTGAAGCAATCACATGCGCCAAAAACGGCGACTTTGAAGGTGCCAAGGCCAAATTGAAAGATGCCGATCAGGCCCTTGTCGAAGCACACAATACCCAAACTGGGATGCTGACGCAAGAAGCACAAGGCAATCATGTGAATGTTACGCTTTTGACCGTTCATTCGCAGGATCATTTGATGAATGCGATTACTTTCCTTGATCTTGCCAAGGATTTGGTCGACGTTTACGAAAGAGTCGCAGAACTCCAAAATTAAGCAAGAAGGACTTTGAAAAAGTCGCGTTTTTTTATCTTGAATGAAATGCCGAACAAGGGCGGTCGACCTGCGACTGACTTTGTCCGGTATTTTTAAATTTTGATGCATGGAAACTGCCTTTTTGTCAAGTGCAGTGCCGCGCACCAACTGCATGATTTGTGCTGCGCGTCAGTCCGGTGGATTATGGATAAAATGCCTATTTTTGGAATATGCCCGTAAAAGTCGGAGCTCGGTTACGGCCTTTTTTGACGGACTCTTTTTGCTTATTTGCATCATTTGAGTCTTCAATTTGAGGCATGCCGTTTCCGGACATCTCCTCTTGTAAAAGTTTATTTATGAAATAAAAACTGATATAAGTAAATTTTTTCGTGACAAGAAAATAGTTGACTTCAGCCAAAAGAAAGCGCTATAATGTGAAATGTAAAGTCAGTAAAAATATTTGTATATATATTAGGCAAACGAAATGAAGAAAATATTATATTTAATGCGACATGGTGAAACGTTGTTCAATGTTCAAGGCAAGATTCAAGGCTGGTGCGATTCGCCTTTGACGATAAATGGCATCAAACAAGCCAAGGCGGCAGCTGCTTATTATGAACGAGAAGGCATCAAGTTTGATGCTGCATGCTGTTCAACAGCCGAAAGAGCAAGCGATACGCTTGAATTAATCACTTCCTTGCCTTATGCGAGACTTAAGGGCATCAGAGAAGTGGGTTTTGGAATGTTTGAAGGAGAACACGAATATCTTCATCCTTCAAGAGAACAACGTCATGCCGGATATTACAAGCAATTTGGCGGAGAAGATGAAAATGAGGTCAGAGAGCGCGTCGTCAAAACTTTGCTTGAAGTCATGAACAAAGACGGAAACAACACGGTTCTGGCGGTCTCTCACGCTGGTGCCTGTGCCAATTTCTTGTCTGCTTGGCAAGATCCGGAACCGATTTTAAAGAAACATTGCATTCCTAATTGCGGAATTTTCAAATATGACTTTGACACCGAATTACAACGTTTCTTCTTGGAGGACGTGATTGATCCCGTGCATATGGAAAAATAATAAGAAAGAGGGAAAATAAATGGCTTTTAAAGAAAGTTTCTTGTGGGGCGGCGCAACGGCTGCCAATCAATACGAAGGTGGATTTGACGAAGGCGGCAAAGGCTTGAATGCCATTGACGTCGTAACGAACGGTTCTGCAACGGAACCGCGCTGCGTTACTTGGAAGAAAGCTGACGGGACGACAGGCAAATCACCGATTTCCTGGGGCGGAGAGTATCTGGATTTTCCAGCGGATGCAGAACCGGCCTTGGTTGACGGTTTCTATTATCCGAGTCATACGGCAACCGATTTCTATCATCACTATGAAGAAGACCTCAAATTGATGGCCGAGATGGGCTTCAAGTGCTTCAGACTTTCGCTCAATTGGTCGCGCATTTTCCCGAACGGTGATGATCCTGAACCTAATCAGGAAGGTCTTGCATTTTACGACAAGGTTTTTGATCTTTGCCATCAATACGGCATGGAACCGCTCGTGACGCTTTCACACTATGAAACGCCGCTGAGCCTGATGATTCGTTTCCGTGGCTGGCATGATCGCAGGATGATCGATATTTTTGAAAACTATGCCAAGACCGTCTTCAAATACTACAAGGGCAAGGTCAAGTATTGGCTGACGTTCAATGAAATCAATGCCATGGAAATGTGTCCGTACATGGGCGGCGGTCTTTTGGACGATAATGCTCAAAACAGGGCTCAAGGCGCCCATAATCAATTTGTTGCAAGTGCCAAGGCAGTCAGAGCAGCGCACGAAATTGATCCTGAGATGATGGTCGGTCAAATGTTGGCCTATCAACCGGCATATGCCTATACGTGCGATCCCGCCGATCAGGTTTTGGTGCTTGAACATGATCAGCAAATGCTGTTCTACACGGACGTTCAATCCGGCGGACGTTATCCTGACTATCAATGGAAGAAATACGAACGTGAAGGCATCAAGCTTGATGACGAGCCTGAAGACTACGAATTGCTCAAGAACTACACCGTTGATTTTCTCAGCTTCTCCTGCTACGGTTCAGGCGTTTTGACGACGCACGAAACTGAGGCAAAGGCAAGCGGAAATCTTGGTATGAACGGCGTCAAGAATCCGTATCTTGAAACGAATGCCTGGGGCTGGGCAACTGATCCGCAATGTCTGCGTCTGGCATTGAATACGCTTTGGGACAGATATCACAAGCCGCTTTGGATCGTTGAAAACGGAATCGGATGGAACGATCAAATCGCAGAAGACGGCAAGATTCACGATGATTACCGCATCAAGTATCTGCAGGCAAACATTCAATCGATGGATGACGCCGTCAACATTGATGGCGTTGATCTGATGGGCTACACGATGTGGGGCTGCATCGACCTTGTTTCAAACGGAACTGGCGAAATGAAGAAGCGCTACGGTTTCGTGTACGTTGATCGCGATGATCGCGGCAATGGTTCTTTGAAACGCATTCCGAAGGATTCGTTCTACTGGTATAAGAAAGTCATTGAAAGCAAGGGTTCTGACCTTTCGATGTAAAAATGCAGAGAAGAGGCTGAAAAACCGTGTCTCAAACTAAAATAGACCGTGAAAACCATGCCTCAAACTGAAAAACCGGATGATTTGCAATTGGTTGCAATTCAATCCGGTTTTTTGCGTATGCATGACAATCGCTTTCCATGATGGAAATATCCAGAAAGAGTCGGCTTCTTTTCCATGTATCAAAGAGCCCAAAAGATGTGTGTTGTCAGTCCGCGCTGCATTTGGCAATATCACTTCCGTTTACGGACACATCGATGAAAATGAACGCTTTGTCCGTAATTGGCCTGTTCGAAAAATGGCGATTACGGACAAAATGGTCAAAAATAGCCGATTGTCCGTAAAATGCGTTTTGCTTACGGACAAATCATCAAAAATGAAGCCTTTGTCCGTAAATTCGAGTGAGATCCTGGATAGATTACGATTACGGACAAAAATGGCTGGGTTGCCCGGTATCCTTTTGGAAAAAGTTACATTTTTGTTACAAACGCTCCTGCCATCTGTCTTATTTGTCGTACTTCTGTTAGGCTAAAGACTAGGACAGAAAACGCTGGGGGGAAAATGGCTTGGAAGAGGATATGCTGCCTGCAAAAGGATGTCTTGAGACAAAAGCATTCATCGAAGAAATGGCTCAAGCAGAGCACAAATTGATGAAGCGTGCTTTTGAGCGCGAACGGCGCATTGTTCAGCTCAACCAGGCTGACAGATTTGCAAGAAGATTCGGGAAAAAAGAGGCGTATCGATTTGAGGAAATCGAGGTTAAAAGCACTGCATTTTATAAGGAAAACAACCTGAAGATTGACTTTCAGCTGGCGGTTCATCAGCTCAGAAAAGATCAGAAGATGAGCCAAAAGCAGTTTGCCGAAGCCGTCGGGATGAAGGTCTCGCGGCTGAAACGAATCGAAAAAGGGGAAGTTTTGCCGCAAATGAATGAAATCATCACGCTGGCAACGATTTTTGACAAAGCGATCAGTTTCAGGCTGCAATAGGGAATTGACAATTCTTGAAAATAACATTATATTAGAGGTAATCATTCTTATCTTAAATCGATGAAGTAGTGAAAGTGCTTTATCCACGTTTTGTTTCGGACAACCGGCTGCGTGGGGGCGCTTTTTTTTGTGATATAATTCAAGGAGGAACAGAAAATGGCTACGGTGACGGAATTTGATACAATTGCAGCAATCTCGACCCCTCCAGGCGAAGGGGCAATTTCGATCGTGCGAATGAGCGGTGAAGAAGCCGTTTCAATTGCGCAAAAAGTCTTTTCGGGCAAGGACTTGACGCAGGCGAAAAGTCATACGATAAACTATGGGCATATTGTCGATCCGAAAACCCATGAGGAAATTGACGAAGTGATGGTTTCTTTGATGCTTGCGCCAAAGACTTTTACCAGAGAAGACGTCGTTGAAATCAATTGCCATGGCGGCATCGTTGCGACGAATCGGATCTTGCAGCTGCTTTTGGTAAACGGAGCCAGACTGGCCGAGCCGGGCGAATTTACGAAGCGCGCGTTTCTTCATGGAAGAATCGACCTCACCCAGGCTGAATCGGTGATGGATCTGATCAGGGCCAAAACGGATCGTTCAATGAAAATCGCTCTGAACCAGCTTGACGGCAACTTGTCTCACCTGATCGATTCTTTGAGAAAAGACATTTTGGACGTTTTGGCACAAGTCGAGGTCAACATCGATTATCCGGAATATGACGACGTTGAAGAGATGACGACGAAGCTGCTCAAGGAAAAGGCAATTGAAATCAAGCAGCGCATCGAACAGCTGCTCAAGACTGCTTCGCAAGGAAAAATCATGCGCGAAGGGTTGGCAACGGCGCTTGTCGGACGTCCGAACGTCGGCAAATCAAGTCTTTTGAACCATCTTTTGCATGAAGACAAGGCTATCGTGACTGACGTTGCGGGCACGACGCGCGACGTGATCGAAGAATACGTCAACGTGTCAGGCGTCCCGTTGAAGCTGATCGATACGGCCGGCATCAGAGAAACGGACGACAAGGTTGAAAAAATCGGGGTCGAACGTTCGAAGAAAGCCATCGAGCAGTCCGATTTGGTTTTGCTGGTGTTAAATGCAGCGGAAAGTCTGACAAAAGAAGATTTTGAACTGATCAGACTGACCAATGACAAAAAGCGAATAATCATTTTGAACAAAACTGACCTTGAAGAAAAGCTCGATCGCAAAGAACTGGCAAAAATTTCGGGAAATGCACCGGTTTACGCAACGTCGATCTTGAAAAATGAGGGTGTGGAGGCCTTGGAAGAGGCAATTTCCAAGCTGTTTTTCAACGGAATCGAAAATTCTCAGTCAACGGTAATGGTAACGAACGCTCGACATATCGCACTGCTTAAGAAAGCACAAAATTCGCTTGATTCTGTTCTTGAAGGAATCAGTTCAGGGATGCCGGTCGATCTGGTGCAGATCGACATGACGGAAGCCTGGAATCTTTTGGGCGAAATTACCGGTGAAAGCTACGAAGACGAGCTGTTGGATCAATTATTCAGTCAATTCTGTTTGGGAAAGTAGGTTAAAAAATGCAATTCGGAAACAAGTATCAAGCCGACGATTATGACGTCATCGTTGTTGGTGCGGGTCATGCGGGATGTGAGGCGGCTCTTGCTGCCAGTCGGATGGGCAACAAGACCCTCTTGATCACGATCAATCTTGAAATGGTGGCATTCATGCCATGCAACCCGGCCGTTGGCGGTCCTGCCAAAGGTATTGTCGTTCGTGAAGTCGATGCTTTGGGCGGCGAAATGGGGCGCAACACTGACAAAACGTACATTCAAATGAGAATGCTGAACACGGGCAAAGGACCGGCCGTCAGAGCGTTACGAGCTCAGGCCGACAAGCGCCAGTATTCGATTGAAATGAAGCACACGCTTGAAAAAGAGCCTAATTTGACGCTGCGCCAAGGCATCGTTGACGACCTGATTGTTGAAGAAGGAAAGATCAAGGGCGTCGTGACAAATACAGGGGCCTGCTACGGAGCAAAAGCGGTCGTTTTGACGACCGGAACGGCTGCACGCGGCAAGATCATCATTGGCGAATTGATGTATTCGTCCGGTCCCAACAATACGCAACCGGCAATCAAGCTTTCAGAAAACTTGGAACGTCTCGGCTTCAAGCTCAAGCGTTTCAAGACCGGAACGCCGCCGCGAGTTGACGGGAATACGATTGATTATGCCAAGACGGAAGAACAGCCCGGTGATTCGACGCCGCATCTTTTCAGTTACGAAAGCAAGGATGAAGACTATCTCGATGTCAAGAATCAGCTTTCATGCTGGTTGACCTATACGAACGAAAAGACCCATAAGCTGATTCAGGACAATCTTGACCGTGCGCCGATGTATACCGGAGCCATCGAGGGCGTCGGTCCGCGCTACTGTCCGTCAATCGAAACGAAAATCGTGCGTTTTGCAGACAAGAAGCGCCATCAGCTGTTTGTTGAACCTGAAGGCCGCAACACGGATGAATATTACGTTCAGGGGCTGTCGACTTCCATGCCTGAAGAGATTCAGCTCAAGATGGTGCATTCGATTGAAGGTTTGGAACACGCCGAAATGATGCGTCCCGGATATGCAATCGAATATGACGTGGTGGAACCTTATCAATTGCGACCGACGCTTGAAACAAAGCTCGTGCGCGGACTTTATACGGCCGGTCAGACGAACGGAACTTCAGGCTATGAAGAAGCAGCCGGTCAAGGCATCCTGGCCGGCATCAATGCAGGTCGTCATGCGCTCGGAAAAGAAGAAATCGTTTTGAAGAGAAGCGATGCCTATATCGGCGTAATGGTCGATGATCTTGTAACCAAGGGCACGAATGAACCGTATCGTCTCTTGACGAGTCGTGCCGAATACCGGCTGATTTTGCGTCATGACAATGCCGATCTTCGTTTGACCGAACTCGGACACGAAATCGGTCTGATTTCAGATGAACGCTACGAAAAATTCCTTGAAAAAAAGAAAGCCATCAAGGAAGAAGAAGCAAGGCTCGAGTCGATTCGCATCAAACCGGGCAAAGAAGTTGACGAATACCTTGAAAAACATGGTGATCGCGCCTTAAAGGACGGCGTTTTGGCAAGCGACTTCCTGCGCCGGCCATACGTCACGTATGCTGATTTGCTGCATTTCATACCGGCACCTGAAAAGACTCTGGATCGCCACGTGATCGAGCAGATCGAGATTCAGTACAAGTATTCCGGCTATATCAAAAAAGAATACGAACAGATCGAAAAACTCAAGCGCATGGAAGCAAAGAAGATTCCTGAGCGCATTGATTACAGCGCAATTGAAGGCCTTGCCACGGAAGCCATGCAGAAGCTGACGAAGATTCAGCCGGAAACGCTGGCTCAGGCAAGCCGAATCAGCGGCGTCAATCCGGCCGATCTGGCAATTCTTGCGGTGTATATCGAACAGGGAAAGATTGCCAAGGTTGACTGATAAGCCGATATTTGGAAAACTGCAGGTCGATTAGACTTGCGGTTTTTTGGTGATTTCGGAATTTTTGAACTGGCATTTTTCCGGGTCTATACTAAATGGTGTTGATGATGATTTTTCAACACCATTTTTTGTATTCACAAAATATCTTCGCAATGCTATAAAATGAAACTATAC
>NZ_FOPI01000028.1 GCF_900113455.1 Ligilactobacillus ruminis DSM 20403 = NBRC 102161
CCTGATCGTGATCCTTTGAAAGAAGTTGTAGAATTTCCTCTTGATTTAAGGTAATATTTAATTGAGCCATTGTTCATCCTCCTAGTATTTTTAGTTTTTTTTGGTTAATTTAAATTATACCTAGGAGACGAGCACTTGGCTCTCTTTTTTTTATCAATTTACACCATTATACGGGCATAACCAAGACAACATCCCTTTTTGCACGTAAAAAAACATCTTTTAAAAAATAGTGCTGCTCAACCAAGATCTCACTCAATTTTACGGACAAAATGCCATTTTTTGCTGATTTGTCCGTAAACGGCAGTGATTTTAACAAATGCAGTGCTCGCTAAATCAGCGCGCCACACTCTCAGTCAAATTTACTTCCAAACTATTTTCATGGAAGGCGATCGTCATATATACGAAAAAACCGGATTAGATTTGCAATTGATTGCAAATCATCCGGTTTTTCAATTGAGGCATATTTTTCCAAACCTCATCCGTTTTTTAAATTTTAAGCACAGTTTTTTGCCAATTTCACCAATCTGCAATCAGCCGCCCAAATATGCTTTTTGAACGCTTGGATCGTCAAGCAGATCTTTACCAGTTCCGGTCATCTTGACCTCGCCGGAAGCCAAAACATACCCACGATCGGCAATTGACAATGCCTGTTTGGCATTTTGTTCGATCAAAAGAACAGTTGTCCCCTGATCACGAATCGTTTCGATGATTTTAAAGACTTCCTGAATGTAAATCGGAGAAAGTCCCATTGAAGGTTCGTCCAACAAAATCAGCTTGGGACGTGCCATCAAAGCCCTGGCCATTACGAGCATCTGCTGTTCGCCCCCGGAAAGCGTAGCAGCGTCCTGTTTTTCACGTTCCTTTAGGACGGGAAAGCGCTGATACATCTTTTCAAAATCTTCTTGGATGCCGTCTCTGTCCTTGCGCAGGTAAGCCCCCATCAAAAGATTTTCGCGAACGGTCATTTCCTCAAACACGTGTCGTCCTTCCGGAACTTGAGAAATGCCCTTCGCCACGACTTTATTCGGCTTTAATTTTTCAAGATGAGTGCCTTCATAAACGAGTTCACCGCTCTTAGGCTTTAAAATTCCGGAAATCGTTTTGACAATCGTTGATTTTCCGGCACCGTTTGCACCGATCAAGGTCACTATTTCGCCTTTGTTGATTTGAAAGCTGACGTTTCTGACAGCTTGAATCGCTCCATAATTCACTGACAGATTTTTAACTTCAAGCATCGGCATCAGCGTCACCTCCCAAGTAAGCTTTGATAACTTCAGGATTATCCTGAATTTCCTTTGGCGTTCCTTCTGCCAAAAGATGACCATGATCAAGCACGTAGATTCGCTCTGCGATATTCATGACAAGCGACATGTCGTGTTCAATCAGCAAAACCGCGGTATGATATTCTGATTGGATCTTTTTGATCAAACGAGTCAGATCCGCCGTTTCTTCCGGATTCATTCCGGCAGCAGGCTCATCCAAGAAGATAACTTTCGGACGCGTTGCAAGCGCCCGAACGATTTCAACCCTACGCTGAGCACCGTAAGGCAGATTGCCGGCACGATTTTCGGCCACAGAAGCCAACCCAAAATCGTTCAATAATTTCATTGCTTCTTCTTTCATTGCATCTTCTGTTTTATAATAGCTCGGCAAACGAAGAACGGACGAAACAAAACTTTCCTTATAGTGATTCGTCAAAGCAGTCAATACGTTTTCCAAAACCGTCATGTCAGAAAACAGACGAATATTTTGAAACGTTCTGGAAATTCCCATTTGAGCCACGGCATAAGCCTTTTTGCCGGTAATTTTTTCTCCGGCAAGATAAACGTCTCCTTCAGTCGGCGCATTCACACCCGTCAGCATGTTGAAAAGCGTCGTCTTGCCGGCACCGTTCGGCCCAATCAAAGCAACCAATTCGTCAACGCCGACATGAAGACTGACGTTGTCAACGGCTGTCAGGCCACCAAATTTTTGCGTAAGTTCCTTTGCTTCCAAAATAGGTGTCGTCATGCCTTCGCCTCCCCTTTGTCAGCTTTTTTATAATTGAAGATTCTGGCAAACGATAATTCGTTCGTTCCCATCAGGCCGCTTGGCTTGAAGACCATCATCAAAATCAAAACAATGGCATAAATCACCATGCGCAATACGCCGAAACTTTGCAAAACGGTGTCCAAAATTCCCAAAACGACTGCGGCAACAAACGTCCCGGTCATGCTTCCCATTCCGCCTAAAACAACGATGATCAAAATCGAAACGGACTGCATGATGCCATAATTGGAAGGAGCAATCGTCTGAATATAGCTGGCACTTAGCGAGCCGGCAATGGCGGCCGTGACCGCACCCAAAACAAAGGCAGCCAGCTTCCAGCGAGTCGTGTTGATTCCCATTGCTTCTGCGGCAATTTCGTTGTCACGAACAGACATGACCGCACGTCCGCCGCGACTATGAATAAAGTTTACCGTTACGATCGTCGTCAGACAAGTCAACACGTAAACCAGCGGCCAGGTCGTATACTGAGGAATATTGAACAGGCCGGCAGGACCGTTCGTAATCTTCATGTTATTTAAAACAATTCGCACGATTTCAGCCGCACCCATCGTTGCAATCGCAAGGTAGTCTCCGCTGAGCCTAAAACAAGGAATTCCGACGATAATCGCAACAACGGCCGCAATCGCCATCCCGACGAGAACCGAAACGATCCAACCGCCGAAACTGTCAAAACCTCCAAGCGTCATGATTCCTGTCGCATATGCGCCGATTGCCATGAATCCAGCGTGTCCGAGCGAAAATTGACCTGAAAAACCGATGACAAGGTTCAAGCCTACTGCCAAAATGATGTTGATTCCGATCGTCACGAGCATATTCTCAGTAAAAGAATCGATTACTCCGATCACAACCAAAAAATTGATTAGAACAAAGCCGACTACCATGAGCAAAAGCCAGCTGAGATTTGATTTCAAATTTGCTTTCATGATAATCACCTACACTTTCTCAATCGTTCTCTTGCCGAACAACCCTGACGGCAAAACCAGCAAAATGATGATCAAAACGGCGTATACGGCCGCATCCTTATATGCTGAAAGACCGATGCTTTGGAACATCGTTTCCAAGAAACCAATGACGATGCCACCGATTGCGGCGCCGGGAATTGATCCAATGCCGCCCAAAACAGCCGCAACGAAGGCTTTGATGCCAGGAGTAAGTCCCATCATCGGATCAATCGAATTATAGTACATCCCAATCAAAACACCGGCAGCGCCCGCAAGCGCTGAACCGATTGCAAACGTAAATGCAATCGTTCCGCTGACATTGATTCCCATCAAAGCTGCCGCATCAGGATCAACGGCCATGGCTCTCATGGCACGACCCATCTTGGTTTTTTGAACGATCACCTGAAGCAAAATCAGCAAAATGATCGTCGTGATAAAAATTAAAAGCTGAACGTTTGAAACCTGAACCGGTCCCAAATCATACGAGACGCGCTTGATTACCTGCGGAAAGTTTCTCGTGTTCGCAGTAAAAAGATAAGTCATTCCGTTTTCAAGGAAATATGAAACGCCGATTGCGGTAATCAGCATCGTAATCCGCGGAGAATTCAACAGTGGCTTATAGGCGATGATTTCAACCAAAACACCGGCCAGTGCGCAAAAGACCATCGATGAGATAAGCGCGCCAAAGAAACCAAAGTGCAAGCACTTAATCGTATAATATCCGAAAAACGCCCCCAGCATGTATACGTCACCGTGAGCAAAATTCAACAGCTTGATAATCCCGTAAACCATCGTATAACCCAAAGCCAGCAGGGCATAAATGCTTCCGAGAGAAAGGCCGTTGATCAGCTGTTGCAAAAATGTCGACATCAGCTATTCCTCCCTAATTTCTGAATTATTGACAAAAGGCCGCAAGAAATTCACCTGCGGCCCTGCGTCTTTTACTTGACTACATAACCCTTAACTGACTTGCCGTTTTCCAACTTAACAATCGTAATCGATTTTTGAGGATTGTGCTTGGCATCCATTGTCGTGTTGCCCGTAACGCCCTTGAAGTTCTTGAGCTTTGCAAGACCTTCCCGAATCTTGACGGAATCAGCTGATTTTTCAGTCTCGATGGCTTTCTTGACCATGTAAACCGAATCATATGCCAAAGCGGCAAACGTCGGTGCATCTTCACCGAATTTTGCATTGTATGCCTTGTTGAACTTGGAAACAAGCGGATTAGTTGCGGCCGAAAGAGCCGTGAACGGTGTCGTGTAGTAAATGTCTGATGAATTTGCGTTTCCGGCAATCTTGATCATCTTGTCGTCGGACATGCCGTCAGCCCCCAGAATCGGCTGCTTGATGCCGGCTTCGCGAGCCTGCTTGATGATCGTGCCACATTCCGTATAGTATGCAGGAATGTAAAGCGCATCAAAATTCTTGCTCTTGATGGACGTCAAAATCGAATTGAAGTCCTTGTCGCCTGCTTGGAAGTACTGTGCAGCAACGACTTGGCCCTTGAATGCTTTCTTAAAGGCCTTTGTGATGCCAGTGCCGTAATCACTGGAATTGTCTGCCAAAATTGCCACTTTCTTTGCTTTCAGCGTATCGTAAGCAAACTTGGCCGCCGTAATCCCTTGGTAGTCGTCTTTAAAGCATGCACGGAAGACATAAGGCTGAACCTTGCCTTTCTTGTCAAGCGTAAAGTCTGGTGCCGTTGCCGATGCCGAAAGGAATGGCACGTTTGCTTTGTTTGCCGTTGGAATCGTTGCCGTACCGGCATTTGTCGTTGCCGGTCCAATCAATGCGACAGCCTTGTCCTGAGAAGTCAATTGAGCCGCAACGGAAGCGCTGGTTGAAGTCGAACTCTTGTTATCGCGATAGATTGCTTTGATTTTCTTCTTTTTGCCGTTGACGTTTACGCCGCCTTTTGCATTGATTTCTTGAACGGCCAATTCAATCCCGTTCTTTTCTTGTTGGCCATAACCTGCCGCAGCACCGGAAAGTTCCATGTTGACGCCGATTTTAATCGTGTCGCCTGCTTGATTTCCTTTGGAAGCTGCTGATTTGACCGTACATCCTGCCATAAATGCGGAACACATCATTGCTGCAGCCGCAAAGCCTGCCATTTTCTTAATTTTCATAAAAAATCCCAATCCCTTCGTTTGATGATCCTGATATTGATTCTCGCCGATTAAGAAAAAAATTAAGCCTTCATCCTAAATGGATGAAGGCTTTTTAATCCCGGGAGACCTCATCCAACTACACTCAAACAAGGACTCAGCAACATAAAAATCTTAATTCTTACGTTCCTGAATCCTTGATAATAATTAGACGGGCAAATAGCGAAGCGCACTGAAACGATTTATGTCTTTTATTCATGTCACAATTCATTTCAACCACTCCTTTGTACTTTATTCCCTTTGTCGGTTTGATTAATGCTATTATATTTATAAAAAAATTAATTGTCAACATTTTTTCTAATTTTTTTGCAATGCTTTTTTGAGATTATTCACTCTGTCCCCATTGTCTCAAAATTTTTTTAAGAAAGATTGTTCCTTTGAAACGTTGATATGCTATGATTATTACATAAATTAGAATGAAATGAGGTCTCGAAGTGAAAGTAAGCATTGCACAAATCGATATTGCTTATGGAAATGTTTCTAAAAACTATGAACGAACGGCAAATGCTCTGCAAAAAGCCCTGGCCAATCATCCGGACGTCATCGTTTTGCCAGAAATGTGGAATACAGGCTATGCGTTGGACAAACTTGACGAACTGGCAGACGAAAACGGCGAGCGGACAAAGAATTTCCTTTCTGCATTTGCCAAAAAACATGACGTCAATATCGTCGGAGGCTCTTGTGCCGTCAAACGCCAAGGCAAATTTTGGAACACCGCTTATGATTTTGACAGAA
This sequence comes from Ligilactobacillus ruminis DSM 20403 = NBRC 102161, assembly GCF_900113455.1. Lineage (GTDB taxonomy): Bacteria > Bacillota > Bacilli > Lactobacillales > Lactobacillaceae > Ligilactobacillus > Ligilactobacillus ruminis. Next base: position 5,894 of record NZ_FOPI01000028.1, read on the forward strand.
AAGGACAGCTGAGCAACGAATACGACAAGGTTCATCTTTTTGGACTCATGCAGGAAGACCGGTTTATCGCTCAGGGAAATTCTGAGAGCAGTTTTGAAATCGATGGCATAAAATCGAGCTGCGTCATCTGCTACGACATTCGTTTTCCAGAATGGGAGCGCAAACTGATGTCTTCCGGTGCAAAAATCCTGTTCGTTTCCGCTCAGTGGCCTGACGTTCGCATCAAGCAATGGGAGATTCTGCTTCGTGCGCGCGCAATCGAAAATCAGTCCTTTGTTGTCGCAGCCAATCGAGTCGGTGATGCTCCAAACGACCATTTTAACGGACACAGCCTGATCATCGATCCGTTTGGAGAAATAATCGCAAACGGATGCAGCGGACAAGAAGAAATCGTTTCGGCAATCCTTGACCTTTCGCTCGTCGACAAGGCGAGAGGAAACATCCCGGTCTTTAAAGATCGGCGCCTGGACCTTTATTAGATACTAAAAAACAGGACCTTGTCGCACTTAACTGCTTCAATGGTCCTGTTTTTCGTTTCAAAATCAGTTGCTAAAAATGCTTTGAATCAGCTCCTGCAGCTTGTCGCCCGAAATGCTGCAGATAACTCTGAACGTGATCACGAGCACGACAATATTGGCAATCATGACCAGCGTCCCCGAATAAATTTTGTTCATCCTGTTTTCATTTTGGGCAGCATAAACGAGCGAAACGTTCCATTCAAGCCATGAAGCCGCAAGCAAAAGCATCGCAAGCAAAATGACTGACGACGAGCTTGCAACGACAAACCCGGACAGAATAAACAACGTATCTGCAATCAAAATAACGTTGCTGTAATGAGCAACCTTGTTTGAAAACGTCAAAAAATTCGTCTTTTCATCTCGTCCGCAAAAAAGATAGGCAATACCGACCATCGCCAAAGCTGCGCAGAAAAAGACGATGAACCCCGTCAGATAAAAACCAAAGTCCATGCCTGAGGATTCGTAGGACGAATCACCAAAGAAACTTGCAACCGAGCTTGAAGCAACCTCAACAATCGCATTGACATACTTGCCGATGCCGACGATCAAAAACAATGATTCCAAAGCAAGCGAAATCAAGCCCGCATACTTGTTCGTCTGCTTGACTTCAGTCGGGTTCTTCCACGAAGTAACCAGCCAATTCCAATAGCTTGCGGCATTTTTCTTAAGTTCATCGGTATCGATTTGAGAAACGGCTTCCGTCACCTTTGATGCCACGTCTTTTTTAGGCGTTTCAGCAGTCTGCTCATTTTTGACTTCTTTTGCTTCTTCCGTTTGCTTGTTTTCTTCCATTTTATATTTCCCCCTCTCATGCATAAAAAATGCATATCCAATCCGAAGCTCTGTATTTTAACCAACACTACTTGACTTTGATGCCATTTGCGGCAAGGTTGTGCTGAAGCACCTCAAGCGAACTGTCTTGCGTCGACACCTTACCATCGTCTTCCGTATCGATGCTGTCAATGTTCGTATGATCTCCTTCAATTGAAACATTGCCGACGGTAACTTCAACCACCCTGGTGTTGCTGTCGTCTGCTTCATCGTCTTCATCATAATCATCTTTGACAGTGTAAAGAACCGCAATCGTGATCTTGTCCTTTCTTGATGCCTCAAGGCCTGACTTATCGTTCAATTCAACAGACGTATCTTTTTCATCGCTGTAATCAGAATAGGCGGACGTCGGCACGAAATACATATTGATGAACGTGTTGACGTACTTTTCGATTTCGCCGTACGGGTATTCATCGTTAACCATTGAATCAGTGACCTTCTTGATTTCATCAAGATCTTTTGTTGCAGCAAGTTCCTTTAACCCTTGAACCGTGTACGTGAATTCTTTTTTGCCCCGGAAGTCGAACTTTTCATAATCGGTAAATTCGGAAGGAAGCTTGATTGTCACCTTGTCGCCGTTGCTTAACGAGCCGTTCTTCTTGATGTGGAACATGACTTCGCCCTTGTACTTCTTGCTTGTGATGGCAATCAGACCTTTGCCGTTATATCCGTATGCCTGAACGTTCAAATCCTTGGCAATATCTTTGGCGGTAACCTTTTACGGTATACGTCTTAGATTCGCTCTTAATCGGGTTTTCCTTATCACCGGTCTTAATCGTTACGACATACTTATCGCCGTTTTTTAAGTTCTGTGCTTTGTTTACTCTGACGCGCGTGTCTTTGACCCAACGCTCAACTTTGACAAGTTTATCTCTTTCATCAGACGTTGCTTCGCTTTCAAGTGCTTCAGCATTAAGTTCGTTCGACTTGAGCTTTTCCGTCAGATAATCATCAAGCTTGAGTTTTTTGGAAAAGACGTCAACCATGTTCGAATTGAGTTTTTTGCTGTCCAAATCAGCAATGCCGTGCCCACTGTAGCCTTCATACTTGACTTTGACGTCATCCAACACGCTCTTTTTTTGTGAACATGCGCTGATCATGACAACTGACAAAGCCATTACCGCAATCAGCAACAGCTTTCTTAGTTTCATACCCTTTCTCATGGAACAATTCCTCCAATTTTTATGTAATTACGCTAGATATTTACATGATAGAAATTTTAAACTCAAAAGTTTCCACCCTAATTTCCATTAGTCGAATGTAATCTTTCCATAATATTCAGATTTAAGAATTCTCTGTCGGACACGGTTATTTCGGAAAAGCATCCAGGTTTTCACTGTCGTAAGTAAGCTCTGCATTTATAAAAATCATCCTCTGCATTTAAATAAAAAAGACCCGCTGAACGTCACATTCAACGGGCAAAAGCCTACTTCAAATAAATTTTTCTCAAATCTTCTTGCTCATTTGCGCTAAGCTTCAGCTCTTTTTCCAAATATTCGCCAATGCTTCCGTATTCACGAGTCATCGTACCGAGCGCACAATCCAAATAATGCTCGGAAACAGAGCCCAAATTAAAAATATTCTTGGCAAAAATTTCGCCTTTTTGCAAGGCACGGACCTCTTCTTTTTTCTGCTGTCCTCTCAGATACTTGTTGGATGCCAGGTAATCAGCTCGAATCACCGTTTCATCAACGCCAAGCACCGTTAACAGATAGAAGGCCCCCATCCCTGTTCTGTCCTTTCCGGCAGAACAATGAAACAAAACCGATTCGTCGTCTTTGTCGTTTGCAAGCAAAACATCGAAAAATTCGCGATACGCTTTTTTGGCGCAATCCTGCAAAACAATATCGTTGTAGGCATCCAGCATATCTTTGAATGCCGCCTGCTCATCAACGTAGTAATTGCGCCTTGATTCCCATTTGTCGTTTCCGCTCCTCGTTTCGTCAACGGGAAAAACCGGTGCGAAGTGATATCTTACACTTGCCGGAATTCGATCGGGCTCATTTTTTCGTTCAGACATGGATCTGAAATCAACGTCATGTTTCAAACCGTATTTTTCAAGAAAAACAACATCATCATCGTTCAGATTGCTGAGTTTCCCGCTTCTGATGATTTTCTTCTCCTTTAAGACATGACCATCGTGCGTTTTGATTCCGCCCATGTCGCGGAAATTGTCACAATTCGTCAGCATCGCTTGTTCCTCGCTTTCGTCTTATTCTAAGAAATTATAAGCCAGTTTTGACGACATTGCAAAGAATTATGTTCTGATTTTGGCGGCGGCAGGATTTTACGGGCAGATCTCAAAAAGCGGCTTTTTGACCGTAATCCACTTTGAATCTCGAGGGACAGTATGATTTTTTCTACCTGCTGGTCCAAATTCGGCCCGCGCGGCCTCGAAAGTAGACAAAAACCGGGGGGAATGTCTGATTTTTGTCTACCGACTGATCCAAAATCGAGTCGCGCGGCCTCGAAAGTAGACAAAAACTGGGGGAAATGTCTGATTTTTGTCTACCGGCTGATCCAAAATCGAGTCGCACGGCCTCGAAAGTAGACAAAAACTGGGAGAAATCTTTGATTTTTGTCTACCGTCGGCTCCAAAATCGACTCGCGTGGCCTCGAAAGTAGACAAAAACCGGGGGAAATGTCTGGTTTTTGTCTACCGCCGGCTCCAAAATCGACTCGCGTGGCCTCGAAAGTAGAACAAAATCCTCCAAAATCGGAAAAATGTTCTATTCGGGTACCTTCGCCAAAGCAGTGTGATCTCAGATTACAAGCAAATTCCAAAAAGAACGTTTTGCCCGTAACCGAAGTCAGGTGCAGTGCCTGAGCAGTTGCCGCGCAGCACTGCATTTGGCAAAATCACTGCCAATTACGGACAAAATAGGAAAAAACATCTATTTGTCCGTAAATTTGAGTGAAATCTTGGCGGACTGCCCCAAAAATAAAAAATACGTGCCATCACGGCACGTATTTTTATCATTATTTAGTTGCGTACGGGGTCATAAGAGTTCGGCTTCACACCTTGTCTTAATCGGGTTCAGACCAGCAACAAGGCTCATGATAATTTCGTGCCGCGTCGTGACTGCGCTTGCGCTGATCACTCGCGCCCCTCCTTATCTACCGCCTTGTTGAGCGGCTGGTCTTCACACCTTGTCTTAATCGGGTTCCAGCTCGCATTCCCCCTATCGCAAGCAAGGACTACCTGGACGAGACGAGCTCGCCTTCGGTCGCCCAAAGCTTGCGTACGGAGTCATGACCGCTCGCTTCCACACCTTGTCTTAATCGGGTTCCAGCTCGCATTCCCCCTATCGCAAGCAAGGACTACCTGGACGAGACGAGCTCGCCTTCGGTCGCCCAAAGCTTGCGTACGGGGTCATGACCGCTCGGCTTCACACCTTGTCTTAATCGGGTTTCGCCTCACATTCCCCCTATCGCAAGCAAGGACTCCCTGGACGAGACGAGCTCGCCTTCGGTCGCCCAAAGCTTGCGTACGGGGTCATGACCGCTCGGCTTCACACCTTGTTCTTAGCTCATTCATTTTAACAAAATCATTCGTAAAAATGCCGGCAACATTTTTTTCCATCAATTCTTTTGCTTCTTTTTCATCATCAATCGTCCAAATGCGCTGAACGCCGTCAAAATCATGATATTCATTGGGATGGATTCCGGAAAGTCCGTTGTCCGAAACGACTTTTTCCGGGTCGGCAATTTTCCTGTACACAAGCCAGTTGCAATCAAGATCTTTATCAATCGCAAGGCATCTCAGCATTGTCTGCAGATTAAACGATGAATAGATGAGCGGATGTCTGAACTCGTATTCCCGGACCATGTTGAGAACGATCTCCTCAATCCCCCGGTACTCGTATTTGTCCGTCTTGAATTCAAGGTTTGCCAAAGCATCATGTTTTTCAATCAACTCAAACACGTCCTTTAAATCCGGAATCGTTTCGCCGTTTTCCAGATGAAACTGCTGCAGCTCCTCATGCGTGTAATCCTTGATGTTTCCCTTGCCGTCGGTGGTGCGGTTGATTTTTTCATCGTGCATCACGACCGGAACCTGATCCCTTGTCAAGTGAACGTCAAATTCGATTCCGTCAGCACCGTTTTCCAAGGCGTATTCAAAACCTTCAAGCGAGTTTTCCGCAAATTTTGCGGGATAGCCGCGGTGTCCAAAAATTTTCGTTTCAATTTTCATAAAAACCCTTCTTACTTGTCAAAGCCGTTAGCCTTGTTATTTGATGCAACGTATTTGTTCATTGAAGTCTGCGCCTCAGTCAAGGCGGTTTTGGCATCTTTTCCGTCATAAATCTGTTCCATTGCGGTTTGAATCAACAAACGGTTCTGAACCAAATTCTGCATGAAAATGCCGGAGTTTGCCTTGTTTGGCATCGTACGGTTAAGCTGCTGACTCGGGATCTTTGCCTGCGACATCTTCTTGTAAAGCTTCTTCAAAACATCCTGATCTGCCGATTTCTTGTTCAAGGCAAGATATCCGGTTTGCGCCTGCCAGCTTGCCTGTGATTCTGGCGTCAAGAGATATTTGACGAGTTCCCAGGCGCCGCGTTGAACATCTTTGGACTTGTCATTTGAAATCCAGAGCGAAGCCCCGCCAATGGAGACTCCGTTGGCTTTTTTGCCGTCTTCATGCGGATAGTAGCAAACGCCGATTTCATCCTTCGTTCCCGTTGTCAGCTGCGTGATCGACCCGGACGATTGCAAAAACATACCTAAACGCCGTGACAAAAATGCCGCCGTTTCGTTCCGGCATTTGACCCGGCGCCGTAGTTCATGAAACTGCCCTGCTTGAGTCCTTTTTGAATCCACTTCATCGTGTTGACGGAAGTGCTTGACGTGAAATCAACCGCAGTCGGAACGCCGTTATGGCCATCAGCTTTGTTTGCCATGCACGCCCCTGCATTTGCCAAGAACTGTTCGAAGAACCAGCCGTAGATTTCGATGCTCATGCCCTTGATCTTATGATTTGATTTCTTATAGATTTTGTTTGCAACGCGCGTGACGTCAGAATATGACGGATCAAGCGGAGGCGGCGTGATGCCGAGCTTTTTAAGCAGCGTCTTGTTATAGTAGAGCACGGGCTGCGAAGAGTTGAACGGCATCGAAGTCCTTTGAGTAAAAGGCACGTGCCACTGATGAAATCTGACTGACGTCATAACCGTCCTCGTCAATGAACTTTTGAACCGGCGTCGTATGCTTGCTGTAGTACATCTGCGCGCTCGAGATATCCATTGCCTGGAAAACCGCCGGCGAAGCATCCGTTCCGTGAGTGTTCAAAATTTTTTGCACAGCTTCATTATAGTCGCCTTCAAATTCCGCTTCAACTTCATATTTGTCCTGATGCTTGTTGAATTCGTTTACCAAGCGCTTGAGTTCGACCTGCGCCGGACCGGTCATTTCATGCCAAAACACGATTTTCGTGCGCTCGGAAGCAGAAACGTTCGCCGGATTTGCCGCAAACGCCATGATGGAAAATGCAGCGCCCAATGCCACTGCGATCCTTTTGATCTTCATTATTTGACCGCCCCTTCATTAATGCCTGATTTAAACGACTTTTGACCAATAAACAAGACAATCAGCGTCGGAATCACGACAATTGCCGCACTTGCCTGAATCATTCCCCAGTCATTGAACGTTTCCTGGGATTGCAACTGACGCAAACCGTCCTGCACCGGTCTGTATTTGTCAGAAAAAGTCGTCAGCATTGGCCAAAGATACTGATTCCAACTGCTCAAAAAACTGTATGAGGCAAGGGTCAGCAGACTGATCTTGGCATACGGCAACGTGACTTTCGTGTAAAATTTCCAATGGGAAAGTCCGCAAACGTCGGAAGCTTCTTTCAGTTCAGCAGGGATCTGCTTGAAATTTTGCCGCAGCATGAACGTGCCGAAAGCAGACGTCAAAAACGGCACGACCATTACGGAATAAGTGTTAAGCAGATTCAGCTGGCGCATCGTCGCAAAGTTCGGAATGACTTCTGCTTCAAACGGCAGCATCATCGTGGCAAGGAACAGGCCGAACAGGAAATTGCGGCCTCTGAATTTCAAAAAGACAAACGCATAAGCACTCATTGAGCAGAAAATCAATTGAAATGCAGTGGTTAAAACCGAAATCACCAGACTGTTCAGCAAATAGCGGATAATTGCCGTGTTTTTCATGGCATTGACGTAGTTGTCAAGCGAAATATGAGTGCTGAACAAGCTGCCTGACGAAATGTCTGCCGTCGGCAAGAAACTCGTCCAAAGTCCCAGAACAAATGGCGTCAGGATAAAGACCGAAAGCAAGCATAAAACCACGTAGCGACTGATGCGCTCTTTTTTCGACATTACTTCTTCCATCAGTATGTCACCTTCTTTTCCAGGAATTTAAATTGAATCAGCGTAAAGACGGCGATGATGATTGCCAAAACAACCGATTCCGTGCTTGCAAGAGCATAGTTGCCGTTCAAGAACGCATCTTGATAAATGCGATAGACCAAAAGATTCGTAGTGTTGTTCGGTCCGCCGGCCGTCATCATGTCGATCAGTCCGAAACTTTTGAAAGCATCGATCAAAGTAATGATTGCCGCAAAAAACAGCGTTGGCGAAATCATCGGAATCGTAATATTAAAGAACTGATAACGCTTGGAAACACCAGCAATTCGCGCTGCCTCATAAAGCGTCACCGGCACCGACTGCAATGCTCCGAACAAGATCAAAAACGTAAACCCGAGATTCATCCAAACGGTCGAAACAATGATGGCAAACATTGCCCAGCCAGGCTGAGTCAGCCAGTTGACCACCGGCAGATGGAGAAATTCGGCAATCTTGTTCACTAATCCGACCGAAGGATTGAAAATGAACAGCCAAAAAATGGCGGCAACGGAAACGGACACGCCCATCGTGGAAGAAAAGGCGGTTCTGAAAAAGCCGATGCCCTTCAGTTTGGAACTTGCGGTTTGTGCCAAAAGCAATCCCAAGACAATCGTCAGAATCGACACGAACAAAACGTAAATGAACGTGGCTTTCATGCTGTTAAGATAAGCACTTGACGTAAACAGATCTATATAATTCTGCAACCCGACGAATACGGTCGGCTTGCCCAAACTGTTCGTCAAAAAGAAGCTCATCCAAACCGTCTTGATCATCGGATAAAAAACAAAGACCGATAAAATCAAGAGGGAAGGTCCAAGAAAAAGCAGCGCATAATGCTTGTCATGTGCCTCGATATCGTACCCGATGCTGATTTTTGAAGCCTTATCGTGCAGCTGTTGCGACAAACTCTTCTTCTGATCGACTTGTTCCATTTGAAGAACCTCCCTTTGCGAATAATTTCCCTGTTTTGTCAAAGATGTAGAAAATCCCCTGCGGCTTGACGAGCATGCGCTGATTGATCATCCAGTCATGATTCATTTCGTCATCAACTGTCACTCTGATTTCGTCACCGCCGTCAAGTTCAAGCTCAACAATCGACATGTTGCCGAGATATTCAGCATTGACGACTCTGGCATTTGACCGGTCGGCTGCTTTTTCAACGGAAAATCCAGAAGGGCGAACGCCGACGATGTAATCATCGCGATCCATGCCGTCTTCGCAGTCAAATTCCAAACTTTCATCAACGACCAGCTTATTCAAACGAGCGTCATACGTCGCTTCAAGCAGATTCATGCGCGGCGTGCCGAAAAATTCGGCAACGAACGTATTTGCCGGATGATTATAGATTTCAAGCGGAGTGCCGATTTGCTGAATCTTGCTGTCGTGCAAAACCATGATGCGATCGGCCATCGTCATGGCTTCGACTTGATCATGCGTTACGTAAATCATGGTCAGGCCAAGTTTTTGCTGCAGCATGCGAATTTCGGAACGCATCTTGCCGCGAAGCTGCGCATCAAGGTTTGACAACGGCTCGTCCATCAGGCAAATTTCTGCATCGCTCGCAATCGCGCGCGCAACGGCCACGCGTTGGCGCTGACCGCCTGAAAGGTCGCGTGGCTTGCGGTCGCCGTACTCGGTCAGATTGACCATGTCCAATGCTTCGTCAACGCGGCGCTTGATTTCTTCCGCATCCATTTTGTGTTCCTTGAGTCCGAAAGCAACGTTGTCGCGCACGCTTAAAAACGGGAACAACGCATAATTTTGGAAAACCATCGTCAGGTTGCGATCTTGCGGCGGCAAATTCGTAACGTCTTTGCCGTCAATTTCAATTTTGCCTTCAGAAATCGAAATCAATCCTGCAATCATTCTCAAAAGCGTACTCTTGCCGCATCCGGACGGACCAACGATCGCAAAGAATTCACCGGATTCAATTTCCGTCGTGATACCGTTCAAAGTCCAAGAGTTGCCATCGTAACTCTTGCCGATGTTTTTCAGTTCAATTGTCATTTAAAGCTCACCCCTATGTGTTTATGGGTAAATCTTATCTGATGAATGTAAGGGAATAATCAGTTTAACGTAACGGTCATGTAGCAGTTAAGTTAACATTTTGTGAAAGCGCTGCATTTTTCATTACAAACTTCAGCTCAAGGCACAAAAAAGAGGTCGGAAAAAACTCTGCCTCAAATCGAGAAACCGGATCAGATTTGCGATCGATTGCAAATTTGATCCGGTTTTTGCGTATACGTGACAACCGCCTTCCATGATGGAAATAACCCAAAATAGCTTGGCACGTTGATTTATCAAACGCTGCATTTGTCAAAATAATGCCGTTTACGGACAAATCGATGGAAATGGGTCTTCTGTCCGTAAATGACCTGCTCGAAGAAAGGCGATTACGGACAAAATGGGCAAAAATGGCCGTTTGTCCGTAAATTTGAGTGAGATCTTGGCTAAGATTGGTTGAGCAGTGCCGCTGCTTGAAGAAAGTGGCTTTTATTCATCGGAAATTAAAAAAGCCGGACGAAGTCAGCTGCAACAAGACCGCCTTCGTTCGACTTTTCGTTTAATTCAAGAGAGAAAAGAGACTTTTTCCAAGCCTCCATTCCATTTTCCTATTTTCTCTCAAATAAATTCAGCTTATCGATTCGTTCCACTGCCTCAACCAGTCTTTCGGGCGAAACGAGCAAGCCGATGCGAACGTACCCGTCGCCTGCCTCACCGAAGCCCTTGCCTGGCGCAACGGCCACATGTGCTTCGTTCAGCAGGACATCGGCGAACTGTTCACTGGTATATCCCTTCGGAACGGGCATCCAGGCGTAGAAGGTCCCTCCCGACTTAAACGCATGCCAGCCGATTTTTTCAGCTGCATTGACGAATGCGTCACGGCGGCTCTGGTAAAGAGCAACGAGCTTTGCAATTTCAGGGTCGCGCTCCGAAGACTCCAGGGCCACGATACCGGCATCCTGGACTGCCGGATAGACGCTGACGAAAAGGTGGTCCTGAATGAGGTTCAAAGCTTCAATCATCTCCTGATTGCCGGCAGCAAAGGCCAGGCGCCAACCGGCCATGTTAAACGTCTTTGAGAACGTGTAAAGTTCGATCCCGACGTCCTTTGCACCAGGAGTTTCAAGGAAACTCGGATTTTTATAGCCGTCAAAGCCGAGCGCACCGTATGCAAAGTCGCTGACGACGCCGACATTGTATTTTTTAGCAAAAGCAACCGTCTTCTCCCAAAACTCGCGCGTCGCAACGGCACCGGTCGGATTATTCGGATAGTTGAGATAGATGAACTTGGCTTTTTTGGCAACATCTTCCGGAATATCGTCATAATCCGGCAAGAAGTCGTTTTCAGCCTTCAACGGCACCGTTTCAAGCTTGACCTGACCGAGCGCAACGCCTGAAAGGTAGTCAGGATAGCCTGGATCGGGCAAAATAATCGTGTCGCCCGGATTCATCAAAGCCCACGGCAGTTCGACCAGCCCGATTTTGGAACCGCCGAGAACGCAGATTTCCTTTTCGCTGTCGAGTTCGACACCGTATTTCTCCTGATAAAACGCTGCACAGGCTTTCTTGAAAGTCGGCTGGCCGCGAAACTGCGAGTACTTGTTGTTGACTGGTCTTTCCGCCGCTTCTTTCAATCCTTCAATGATGTAGTCGAACGTCGGCTGGTCAGGATTGCCCTGGCCGAGATTGATGACGTCGTATCCTTCGGCAATTTTTTTGTTAACCTTGGCAACAAGTGCTGCAAAAAATTGCTTTGGCAATGTTTGCATTAAATCTGATTCTGGAAATTCCATTTGATGATCCTTCTTTCAAATACAGTAAAATTAGTCACGCTGCAATTTTTTGGCACAAATGTCGCCCACAGTCTGAACGATTTGAACCAAAACAATCAAAACAACGATCGTCGCATACATGACTGACGGTTGGTAGCGTTGGAATCCGTACTGATAGGCAATGTCGCCCAAGCCGCCGGCACCGACCAGACCTGCCATTGCGGTTGCGCCGACAAGCCCGATCGTCGTAATCGTCAACCCGCGAACAAGACCTGATCGCGCTTCTCTCAAGACGACGTTGACGATGATTTTTCCGTTGGAAATGCCCATTGACTGATATGCTTCAATAATCCCGGAATCGACTTCAAGAATTGAAGATTCGACCAAACGAGCCAGGTACGGAACACAATAGAAGACAAGCGGCAAAATCACCCCGCGGATTCCGATCGTCGTACCGGCAATGATTTTTGTAAGCGGCAAAATCAAAAACAGCAGGATAATGAAAGGCAACGAACGGAAAATATTCACCAACCAGTTGACGACCGTATAAAGCGACTTGTTCGGATGAAGTCCCTGATTGCTTGAGTTGACAAGCAAAACCCCAAGAGGGATGCCCAAAATTACTGAGATGACCAGAGTAATCGACGTCATCGTCAGCGTTTCTAAAAATCCGGTCCAAATCGTCGGACCCCATTCATTGATAAAAGACATTAAATCTCAACCCTTTCGTAATAAATATCCTGAGTCCGCAGACCTGCCATTGCATCGTCAAACTCTTTTTCGCCTTGAAAATCAAAATGAACCAGCAGACGTCCGTAGGCCTTCTTCTTGAGATAACCGATTCCGCCGCCGAGAATGTTGGGCGACACGCCGTATTTTGCCGAAAGATCGGCAATAATCGGTTCATTGGCCGTTTGACCGATAAACTTCAAGACAACAAGCTGTCCGTTTGTCGTATACGGTTTGAGAATTTCAAGCGGAACACCCATTGTGTCCGTGATGCCGATGAACTTCTTCGTAGCTTCCTTTTCTGGATTTGTAAAAACATCCAGTACATTGCCCTGTTCAATCAGCTTCCCCTTCGCCAAAACGGCCACGCGGTCACAGACGCGTTGGATGACGTCCAGTTCATGCGTAATCAAAAAGATCGTGATATGCAGTTCCTGATTGATTTTGAGCAGCAGTTTTAAAATCGATTCCGTCGTTTCAGGATCAAGCGCGCTCGTTGCCTCATCGGACAATAAAATCTTCGGCTCATGTGCCAAAGCACGCGCGATTGCGACGCGCTGCCTTTGACCGCCTGAAAGTTCTGCCGGATAGCGATCTTTTTGTTCCCACAAATCCACGATTCTGAGATACTTTTCCGATCGCTGTTCGGCAAGTTCTTTTTCAAGTCCTTCAAGCTTTAACGGCAGCATCACGTTTTCAAGAACCGTCGCCGTTTTTAAAAGATTGTATCCTTGGAAAATCATTCCTATTCTTGACCGTTGCCGCTGCAGTTTCTTCTTGTCCGTCGGATCGATCTTTTCGCCGTCAACGATGACTTCTCCCGTCGTCGGAACTTCAAGTCCGTTGATCATGCGAATCAACGTGCTTTTCCCGGCACCTGAATAGCCGATGACGCCAAAGATTTCTCCTTCCTTGATGTTTAAAGAAACGTCGTCCACGGCCTTGACTTCCCGTTCCTTATCCTTGTAAATTTTAGTGACGTTCTTGATTTCAATCATTAAAATCGCTCCTTACTGCTGCCTGCTTCTTACTTGCTTGATGAAAGCACTACCGAACCCTTGAATTCCTTCTTGATGAATGCAGCGGTCTGCTTTGAGTGATAGTACTTGTCGATCTTCTTTATGACCGCATCGTTCTTGTGTCCTGATTGAACGACAAAAACGTTTGGGTACGGGTTGTTCTTCAACGGTTCATGGAAAATGGCATTTTCGTTGATTGAAAGTCCGGCACCCATTGCAAAGTTCGTATTGATTGCCGCCGCAGTTACTTCACCGAGCTGCTTTGGAAGCTGCGAAGCCTCAAGTTCAACAATCTTCAAATGCTTGGGATTTGAGACTACATCCTTTTTAGTTGCCGTCTGCCCGACGCCTTTCTTAAGCTTGATGATGCCTGCCTTTTCGAACAGCTGCAGTCCGCGCGTTTCGTTGCTTGCATCATTTGGAACAGCAATCGAATCGCCGTCCTTCAAATCCTGCAGATTCTTGATTTTCTTTGAGTAGACACCCATCGGATATGCCACCGTCTTGAACGCCTGATCGAACTTGTAGCCCTTGTTCTTGATCTGATCCTTCAGAAACGGAATCGTCTGATAGCTGTTTGCGTCAAGGTCACCTGAACTCAAGGCCGAATTCGGCGTATTGTAGTCCGTGAACGACTTTATCTTGATGTTTAAGCCGTCTTTTTTGGCTTGTTTTGCGACTTCTTCCATGATCTGTTGATGAGGTCCTGCAGTTACGCCAACCGTAATTTCCTTTTTGCTCAGTTCCTTTGAATCCTTTTTGCCGCAACCTGAAAGCACCGTACCGGCAAACAACAAAACGGCTGAAAAGCCTAAGATTGATTTAATTACGTTCTTTTTCATAAGACATCTTCTCCTCTTTCAATTAATACGGATAAACAAAAAGTACCCGTCCTCCAAAAAAGGACGGGTACCAAGACCGTGTTACCACCTTAATTCGCAACATCTTCTCAGATGCTGCCTCAAAAACTTCGACACACTGCGCACATGCGTAAAGTCTTGCGGTGGTAACGTCCGCAACCACGTTATCGGCTCACCTCGCTCACCGATACCATTCCAAGCCCATCTTCAGTCTGCTTCGTACTGCCTCTTCACACCAACCAGGGGCTCTCTTCAAGCGTCCGCAAACCTACTCTGCTCTTCATCATGTTTTCCGTTTGTTTTTATGTATGTTAGTTTAATACCGTTATCACCAATTGTCAATTGTTTTTTAATTTTTTCATCAGATTTTCTGTATCCATTAAAACTTAGTAATCCACTTTCCAAATCAATCGTTTTGAAATATTGGGGGTACATAATCAAATTGCCAATGTCTTTTTTTGAAACAAGAAAAACAGGAGAAATTACTTCAAAATTTTCTAATGCAAATACTCTTATAGAGGTACTGGGGGAAACTTAAACTCATCGTCAGTTTTGATTCACAAAAAAGAAAGATTTTCTTTGAAAATGGCATTTCGGTCGACGTTTCACGCAGTAACGCAAAAATGTCAAGAAGACAATGGAGAAATATTGCAATGATATTCAGTAAAAAATACCCTTATATTCCACAAGTTGATGAAACGGACTGCGGCATTGCCTGCCAAGACCTACTTACGGGCAAAATGCCGTTTTTTGAGATCTGCCCGTAAATGGCAATCCTAGGTTACGGGCAAAACGACGATTTCTAGGATTTGCCCGTAAATGGCAATCCTAGGTTACGGGCAAAACGACGATTTCTAGGATCTGCCCGTAAATGGCAGACCTAGGTTACGGGCAAAACGGCGATTTCTAGGATTTGCCCGTAAATGGCAGTCCTCGGTTACGGGCAAAATGCCGTTTTTTGAGATCTGCCCGTAAATGGCAATCCTCGGTTACATACAACGTCCGCTTTTGGGCCGTTTTGATACAAGGAAATGAAAACAGACTTTTTTACTTATTTCCATCATACCAGGAGATTGTCATTCATAATAAAAAAAAACGGATCAGATTTGTAATTAATTGCAAATCATCCGGTTTTTTATTTAAGGCATATTTTTCCAGCCTCATTTTTTTCACCAAACGTTCGTTGCGTTCAACGTGTTCAATCCGCCAAAAGCACCGTCAGATCCGGCAATCTTCTTGATTGTCGCAAGTGCTTCCTTAGCTTCGTCATCCAATTTGAGATGTTCCGCAAGCATCACCTGGTTCAGGCGCTGATATGCCCACTTTGACTCCTGGGCGACATTTTCATTTTTCTTCAGATTGACTGCCGTCTTGTTGACGGCTTCGTTGACGTAATCATTTTGGCATGCTTTGGCAAAACGTTCCAAAGCAAGAGCAAGTTCCTGCTTCTCATTCATCAGAATTACTTCCTTTTCATTGATATCTGTACTTAGTAAGCGTCATGAGTCTTTCAAGCGTTGCATCCGGTCCGACGTACCGGTGCACGACCTTCCCGTGCTTGATCAGGACAACGGTCGGCGTGTACTGAAGTCCGATGACGTTGTTCATCATGTCAAGAAACTTCCCGTCAACATCCTGTGGCGAAACCTTCGAAGTGTCAAAATAGCCCACAGGAACTCCGGTCTCATCAAGAAACGTCCTCAGAGTTCTGGAAAACTCCCTGCAATACGGACAGCTTTCACGTCCGAAGAAGACCACGAAGGTCCTCCTGCTTTCGATTCCATTCTCAAGTTCCCTTACGCCCATTGGAATCGTTCCTGTAATGTTGGCACGATATTCACCCGCATCGACGTTCGTCATCACGTCTGCTGACACTCTTGTAAAATTCAGTGCTGAAAATGCAGCTAAGGCGCTAAACAGTACCAACAATATAATACGCTTTCTGACATGCATAATCAATAACCCCGCCCGGAACCTAGCAATGGCCGATTGTAGCCTTGCCGCCGGTTCCTACTGCGGCGCCCCATCTGTTGACACTGCATCCCCATGCCTGTCCCCAGTCCACGCGGCACTTGTGCTTGCCGCAGTAAACGCCGTTTCCATAATACTTGCCGCCCATAATCTTCTTGAGTTCTTTTTCGGAAAGTTGTCTCATAATTTCTGCCTCGCTTTGTTTAATTTGCTGACCATTTGATCAACAACATCATCATAGCATTCGCTGTGCATTTTTTGGCTTTTTAATCACAAATGGTCAATTTGAATTCGTAAACGGCAAAATTGGCCGTTCATTACACTAAAACAACCGCTGGCGACTTTTTCTACCATTCATGATTTTTTGGTGCTATATTTGAAAATGTAAAAACTTATCAAAGAGGCACATATCATGGAAAATGCAAAACATAATCTCAAAAAATTGTCCGAAGAGGAATTGAAAAAAATAAAGGGGGGCAAGGTTCAACATAACAGGCTATATCATGCTAAGCCAAAAACCTCTCAAAGCTATTGCCTATATAATCCTTTTAAAAAAATATGTTGGAGATAATCACTATGCACACTTTTGGCGCAGATTATTTTATTCTTAGCGATATCATATATTTATTTATTTCATCAATCTGCTTTTTCAAAATATCATCTAAAAAAAGCAAGACGTTCACCCTTTGCTATGTCGTATTGTCATCTATTGCATTTATTTCAAATACATATTTTTATGATATTGCAGATTACGTTATGATTTTAGGAATGCTATTTCTTTCGTTAATGATTGACCCCCAAAATTTATCAACTAATATTATGAATATCTTGATTTCTTTTTCAATCATTGACTTGTCAACCCTTATTGGTTCATCCGTTCTGACTAACATCCCTGTTAGTTATGATAACAAACCTTTATTTTTAATGATAATTATATGGATAATTGAAACGTTTAGTTCTTTAATTATATATAACATTTTAGGTAAAATAATAAAAAAATACAGCGCTATACTGTACAAAAGAGCCAGCTTAACTGTTGCATTATACGCTTATATTTCAGTTACCTTTCTTGATGTTATATCGCATAAAATTAATATATTCGGCCGTATTATCCCGCTCATAATCACTTTTCTAATCATTCAGTGCATCTTTGTCATCATTTTGTTCAACTTCGAGTTGTCGCGACATGACAAGCTAAATGAGCAAAAAATCAAACAAACTGAGATAGAAGGATTATTGAAATATACCGAAAAACTTGAAAAAGAGGAGCGAAAACTTCGAAAATTCAAACATGATTATCAAAACATGCTGCTCAGTCTAAAAGAATTGGCTGATTTTGAAAACAAAGAGAAATTTAAAGAAGGCGTCTTAAAGCTCGAAGAATACTTTAATATCAAGTTTGCGTCAAACCAAATCTGGGGTTTCAACGATTTTGAAAATCTGAAAAATCCCTATCTTAAAAGCATCTTCATCAGAAAGGTTCAAGATATGCGAGAACAGAAAATCATTGCTGAATTCTCCTGTCCTCAAATAATCGAAAACATCAATATCCCTATTTTTGACTTTGTACGAGTTATCGGGATAACGCTTGATAATTCAATCGAGGCGGTCTGCGGCCATGAAGACGGCCGAATTTTGATGAATATTTCGAAAAATGACGACGCTACAAAATTCGTCATTTCCAACACGATGTTTGCGACACAAAAACCTATCCAGCAATTAATAAGCGAAGGATATACCTCAAAGGACAACCATTCTGGATTGGGTCTTAAAAACATCAACGAGATTAAAACAAACAACAGCAACTTGTTTGTTTCCTACAAGTATGAAAAAAACTTGTTTGTTGCAACAATAATAGTTCAGGAGTGAAAAAATGTTTCATAGAATTTTTATATGCGAAGACAACCCTATCCAATTGTTATCTTTAAAACAGTATGTAGCCAACTATTCTGCATTTCACGAGCACGACTTTAGTATCAGCTTGGCAACACAGTTGCCTGAAGAAATAAAGCAGTTCATCGAGACGTTTGATGTAAGAGGCGGGATTTACTTTCTTGACATCGACCTTGGAAAAAAACATATTAACGGCATCGAATTAGCCAAATGGATCAGAGAACATGATGCCGAAGCAAAAATTTCGTTTATTACGACACACGATGAAATGGTTTCAAAAGTTATCAAAGAACACCTCGAATGCTTGTCATTTATTTATAAAGATGACGACATCACAAACATTCACAATGAAATCAATTATAGTTTGAGCGAAGCACAAAAACGCATCGATGCTATTGAGAAGACCAACCAAAAACAGTTATCTTTTAAAATCGGCAGAGAGGAACATTTTATCAATTTTAACAAATTGTTGTACATCAAAGTTTCTGACGTTATCCATCGTCTGGTCGTCGTAGCCAAGGATGAACAATCCGAATTTTATGGAACGATTTACGAAATTTCAAAACGATACCCCGAATTGCTTCAAGTTGACCGTTCCTGCATGGTTAATCCGCAAAACATCGTCAGTTTTGATTCAAAACAAAGAAAGATTTTCTTTGAAAACGGCATTTCGGTCGATGTTTCACGCAGAAACGCAAAAAATGTCAAGAAGACAATGGAGCAATATTGCAATGATATTCAGTAAAAAATACCCTTATATTCCACAAGTTGATGAAATGGACTGTGGCATTGCCTGCCTTTCAATGATAGCTAAATATTACGGTTCTGAATATCATCTTTCATACTTGCGAAATCTCGCCAAAATAACAAAAAACGGTGCAAGTGCTTTGGGGTTAATGAAGGCAGCAGAAAAAATAGGCTTAACGACAGATTCTTTTGAGCTTGATTATGATAATCTCTGCAACTTTCCAGAACTTCCTTTAATTGCCTTCGTAGTAAAAGAAGGAGGAATCAGTCATTTTTGCGTAATATATCAAGTCACTGAATCATATGTTCTAGTAGCTGACCCTGATCCAACGGTAAAGATGGTCAAAATTTCCAAACGTTCTTTTGAAAAAATATGGACCGGTGTCATCATTACATGCCATAAAGGTGATGATTTCAAAATAAACCATGTAAATTCTAAAAATTTATTATCATTTATTCCCGTTTTGATGGAAGAGCACCAAACAATTGTGAAAATTTTCGTTACCGCAATATTTATCGCGACGGTTAATATTATCAGCTCATATTTTCTACAAGAATTGATAGATTATTATATTCCAAAACAAAACATCAACCTTCTTGATATTGTTTCTGCAGGGTTGATAATATGCTACATATTTCAACAAATTACTCTGTTTTTTCAACAAAAACTTCTTTTAAAACTGAGTAATTCACTTTCCAAATCAATCGTTTTGAAATATTGGGGGTACATAATCAAATTGCCAATGTCTTTTTTTGAAACAAGAAAAACAGGCGAAATCACTTCAAGATTTTCTGATGCAAATACTCTTATAGAGGTATTGGGGGAAACTATCGTAACTATTTGCTTGGATTCAATAATCGTAATATCGATTCTTTTTTTCATATTTCATCAAAACGTCACTCTTTTTTGCATATCTTTGTGTATCATTCCGCTCTATATTTTGCTGATATATGCTTTCTCAACGTACTTCAAAAAAGAAAATTACAATCTCATGCAATCTTACTCAGAAGTAGACTCATCAATCATCGATAATATTACTGGAATAGAAACGATAAAATCGCTTTGCTTGGAAGATTTTTCCTATTCTCATGCAAAATTTAAATACACAAATTATATCCAAAAATATGTTAACTACACGAATCATGTCAACATGCAAAATTGCTTAAAAAATTTGATACAGCTGATTTTTAACGTCATCATACTATTGATTGGTGCAAGGATGATACATACCACTTCGCTGACAATCGGAAAACTGATGACTTTCAATGCTTTGCTAGGATACCTAGTGTCGCATCTCGAAGGAATAATATCATTGCAAACCAAAATACAGGCCGCCAATATAGCTAATATCCGTTTAAACGAAGTATATTCTGTCGAGCAAGAAGACAACTATGGAAACGAATATCTAGGAAATGTTGAATCAATAGAAGTCAACAATCTGTGCTACAGCTATGACTACGGCGATAATACGATAAATAACTTAACGATGATCATAAATAAAAGGGATAAAATTGCTATTTGCGGTGAAAGCGGGACTGGCAAATCTACTTTGGCCAAATTGCTTGCACGCGAAATACTTCCAGATTATGGTAATATTCTCGTAAACGGAATTTGTACAGAAGAGTACAACATAAAAAGTTACAGGCATAAGATAATTTATATTCCTCAAGAAACGACTCTATTTCCTGGAACCATTTCAGATAACATCACAATCGGGCTCAATGATTCTTTTTATTCTTCAAAGAAAATACAGCACCTTTGTGATTTAATCGACTTCTCCAAAGACATTAGGGAACTTCCAAATGGTATTAACACTCAAGTGAACTCAAACGGTTCAGGATTATCAGGAGGTCAAAAGCAAAAGCTTGCTTTAATTCGCGTAATGGTTAGAAACCCGCAAGTTATTATACTCGATGAATCATTATCAGCCATCGATTCAAAAAGTAGAAATAAAATACTGAAATTTCTGACTGAAAAACCTGATCTGACGATAATCTCAATTACTCACGATAAAGAAACCTTACCTTATTTTAAAAGAATATATAATATGTGAAATAGATGCTAAGGAACCCTATGTCTCAAACTAAAAGACAGGATGATTCACAATCAATCGCAAATTTCATCCCATTTTTTGGATATACAGAAACAAATCTGGATTTTGCCCGTAATCGGAGCCTGGCTTTTACAGGCAAATCCCCAAAATCGCCGTTTTGCCCGTAATCCCGTCTTGGTTAATTGATTAAGCGGACACTGCATTTGACAAAAAGAACTTCACGCATCCAAATTAAGAAAATGCCGGACAAAACCAGTCGAAAATCGACCGGTTATAATGTCCTTTAAGTATACAGGTAAAAAAGAAAATTTGCTGTATGCTTGGAGGGCATTTTCATATGGGAAGAAAATCGAAATATTCTGC
>NZ_FOPI01000050.1 GCF_900113455.1 Ligilactobacillus ruminis DSM 20403 = NBRC 102161
TGCCTATCCGTGTCTTGAGCTCGCGTTCTCGAGTGCCGTTGCGGCTGTCCGTGCGTTCTTCTGACCGTTCGTAAGGCTCAGCCTTGAGTTGAGCAGTGGATTCCGCCATCAAAATACTATTGAGACTTTTACGCAGCAGTTCGCGAAATGCCTGATCGTGATCCTTTGAAAGAAGTTGTAGAATTTCCTCTTGATTTAAGGTAATATTTAATTGAGCCATTTGTTTGTCCTCCTAGTATTATTTTGTTAGGTGATTTAATTATACCTGGGAGACGAGCACTTGGCTCTCTTTTTTTTATCAATTTACACCATTATACGGGCATAACCAAGTATTTTTTGTTGGCCTGAATATCAGGATCATATTCGGCAAAGCGGCAGCATGTATTTGGCAAAATCTCTGGATTTTACGGGCAAATTTCAAAAACTGCTCATTTGCCCGTAACCAAGGGCCGACTTTTACGGGCATATTTCAAAAACTGCTCATTTGCCCGTAATCGAGGGCTGACTTTTACGGGCATATTTCAAAAATCGCTCATTTGCCCGTAATCGAGGGCTGACTTTTACGGGCAAATCTCAAAAATCGACGTTATACCCGTAATCCCGCCCTGGCACGCTGATTGAGCAAACGATGCGCAGCGCCGCATTTATCGTTTATCATTTCCATATGCAAAATTGAAAAAATGCCGGACAAAATCAGTCGCAATTCGACCTCATTTGTTCGACATTTCATTTAAGGAACTTCTTAAATCAGAATTCTTCCATCATTTTTTCCGCATCCTCTGCGGCCTTCACCTTATCGTTTGACTTGACAATCATTCCGTCCTCGTCAATCAGATAGGTCGTTCTCACGACCCCCATATACGTTTTTCCGAAACTTTTCTTTTCCTTCCACACGTCATACGCTTTAATCGTTTCAAGATTTTCATCCGACAATAACGTAAATTTCAAACCGTGCTTTTCTTCAAAACGTTTGTGTGATTCGACGGAATCCTTGCTGATGCCCAAAACAACGGCTCCTTTTTCTTCAAACTGCGGCAAATGTGCGGTATATCCGCAGGCCTGCCTGGTGCATCCGGGCGTATTGTCTTTTGGATAAAAATACAGAATTACCTTCTTGCCGCGATATTCATCGAGACTGTGCATCTTGCCGTTTTGATCCGGCAACGTAAACAATGGTGCTTTAATTCCTGTTTCCAACATTTCAAAACACTTCCCTTCGCCATGATCATAACTCATTTACGCTTCAAAAGCACACAATAAGCTTGTGAATTTTTGCTTCAATAACCTGGCGAAGCACTGCATTTGACAAAAAACAGATAATTTTTTCGGTGATTCGTTTTGCCGCAAACGGCAAAAAGCAGACATGCGCTTCATCGATTCAATCGCTGAATTCAATCAATTTTTCGTTGATCATGATAAGCGCTTGCGCTTCAAATCACCATGCGACAGTCATTTTTCCTTCCTCATGATACATTATTGCCGATCATACCTGGCAGACGTTTTTTTGAGCAGATCGATCATGTCTTCTTTGACCTCTTTTGGTCCGATTACTTCAACGTCGCCAAGACCGATGAGCCATCCCAGCAAGATGACTGAAGGAACTGCATAAAATTCGATCAGAAGTTCATTGCTTTTGTCAGTCTTGTCAGGATTTGCGCAAACCTTGATGTTTTTTCCGAACTGATCGATGATCGGTCCGACCATTTCTTCGCTTGCCGCAACGGTAATCTTTCGTTCGTCTCCGGTAAACATGCCCATTCTTCTTGAGACGTAAGTATTGGGACAAATTTCGCGCACCTTGACCATGCCTTCGCGTGTTTGATCCTTCAACAGCTTGATATCAGTCATTTTGTCAACGCGGTAATGGCGTTCAACCAGTTTTCCACATTTATTTTTGATTGCATAAAGGTAATAGCGATCATCAGCCCAGATCAGGCTCCACGGGTTGACGATTTCTGCTTTGTCGCTTTTAGGGACGAGCTCCAGATCTTTGTTCCACTTCATGTAGGTAAAACTGATCGGCACTTTTTTATCGCAAGCTTCTTGAATCTTGTCCACGTTGTCCAAGATTTTTTGGTTCTCGGTTTTATTGTTGACCATCCCCAAAACATTGCGGTCAAGATAGTCGCACTGGTTTTCACTCAATAATTTTTTCAGCTTCTGCACCATTTCGTTCGCAATTTCTCTGCCGATAAAATTTGAAGCATTGATCGCATCAACAATCAATTTGAGTTCCTCTTTTTTCAGCAGTCGATTTCCAAGATAATATTTGGCATTTCTGCCCATGCTTCCTTCAACTTTGACGTCCCATTCTCTTAAAAGGCGCATGTGTCTGAGAATCGTGTCTTCGCTGCAATTATATCCCATATCGACCATTTTGTCCTGAATCTCGCGCATCGTCAACGGATGGTCCTCATCCGTGCATCTGTAAAGCACAGCATAAAGCGCAAGAATATTGCCGGTTTTTCCAGCCATTGCAATTTCTCCTTTCAAAATCATGCTTAATACAAAATTAAAAGCCTAAGCTCATCTGATCGAGTTCAGGCTTGACGTTTTCAACAATATTTTTCTTTAACGAACTGCTCATAATCTTCCTGATGCTGAATCACATATTGAATCAGTTCAGGATAGCAGCGATGTGCCGCCACCGTAACCAGCCTGTTCAAATCAAAAAGGCATCCGACAAGCAGATCCTCTTGACCCAATGAATCAATCTGTCTTTTGACCAGGTCCAAATCAAGTTCTTCTTCAAAAAGCCCCGGCGTATACGAATAGATGTCACCGGTATTGTGAATAACCAAAAATTCGCCAGAAAGACGTCTTGCGCGCAAACAATACAGATCACCGCACAGTTCCTCTTTGCATCTGGTCAAAATCGCCGCGGAGTCCTCCTTGTCGCTGGATGACCTGATAAACTCCTCGTATTTGCCTAACTCGCAATCCTTGTCCATCCAAGCGCAAAAAACGCGCATGTCAAGCATCTTGCATGCTTCTTCTTCGCTTGGAAACGGACGATCGATGCGTTGCTCAACAAACTTGCCGACAGACACGTCATTATCGAATTCCCACTCATTGCACAAATCCTCCAGGACTTGATACTCAAGGCCTTCGTACATGTCGGTCAGCAAACCTTCCTTTTCACGATTTAACATAAGCACAACCCCCAATTAGAGTACTCTAATTTAATTCTAAGCGGTCGGCGTGCGATATGCAAGCACTTGTTCTCAATTTCGCCGAACCCGTCGATAAAGCGAAACAGCACTTAAAAATCAACGACAAATGCCAAATGCAGCACGAGATAAATCAACCCTTTGCCTTTTTCAAGCCTGCCGCTTTGTTCCAATCTGACAACGACGCTGATACCGTACATCGAAGAAGTTATCATCAGCAAATAGTCGATGATTGCCAGAATCATTATCATTAAGGGACTGGAAAAGATCAGTGCCGGAACGGCCATCGCAAACAGCAATAGCAGACCTGTTCCAAAAATCAGCAGGAAAAAGGGAATATGAACGAACTTAATCAGCATGTCGTAAAACGCAAGATCATTGACCTTGTCTTTCGGATAAGTCAGCGCATTGACGATATTCAAAACATAAACGACAATCGTCAGGATGACGTACAACGTGAAGAAATTGTAAGCATTCTTATATTCAAAATATTCATGAACGAAGAAAACATATGGCAAAATCATCAGGATGACCGGCAAAATTTTTCTAAACCTTGCCACCTGCTTCAACATCTTTCCAGTCTTTTCTTTCCAAAACGTTGACTTTGACTTGTTCAATTTTACCATAGCTCGTTTCATACACGGAATCTTTAACATACTTAAACCCGCATTTTTCCTGAACTCTTTTTGACTGCCTGTTCGTTACGAAGTGTTCGCAAGAAATGAAGTCCATCCCCTGTTCTTCAAACAGCCAGTCAATCACGCGAAGAACAGCCTCAGGCATAATCCCTTGTCCCCAATAATCCTTGGAGAGGACGAAGCCCAGTTCGCAGCCTTTCTTATTGGAAAATGCAGCAAGTTTGGCAGCACTGAATTTTTTGATCCCGACCGAACCGATCACCTTGCCATCCTTTACGATGGCAAAAGTATCTCTTCCGCCAATGAAAATGTCAAGAATCCGTTGCGTTTCATCTTTGTCTTGATGCGGAAGCCAGCCAGCCATCTGCCCCACGCCGTCAACTGACGCATATTCATGAAAATCATCAAGATCCGTTTGTTCAAACTCTCTGAGCGTCAACCGAGACGTTTTCAAAATCGTTCCGGAAATATCGACGATGCGCTCAAGCTCTGCTTTCAAACGCTGTTTCAAATCAAACAGTTCTTCTTTTGACGGACAATTCTCATCAGCGTAAAACTCCTCCATCGGAAGCCACCACACCGGGCCTTTGCCGTGATTGCCATAATTTCCAAGATCGCCCTCATGTCTCGGAAAAAGATGCCAATGAAGATGGGCGTCACCTTGCCCTAAACACTCGTAATTTATCTTGTCCGCGCAAAAGGCATTTTTGACGGCTTTGGCCACAAAAATCATTTCCTTCATAT
Source organism: Ligilactobacillus ruminis DSM 20403 = NBRC 102161 (assembly GCF_900113455.1). GTDB lineage: Bacteria > Bacillota > Bacilli > Lactobacillales > Lactobacillaceae > Ligilactobacillus > Ligilactobacillus ruminis. The sequence continues at coordinate 4,553 of NZ_FOPI01000050.1, forward strand.
ATTTTGTCGCAAAATCTTCATCCAGATCAAAAAGTTCCGTTTCATGCTTTTTGCACAAAAAAAGCGTATAGCCTTCGATACGCTGCGTGTCCCCCAAAACAACGTAACCGGTCTCAAGTTCCTTGACAAAGAAAGGATTGGCCTCATCTTTGATCATCTTAATTCGATCACAAATCAGACACATGAAGATTCCCCCTTTTATTCAGTCATTATTGTAAAGCGAACTATCCGCTTATTATAGCATATATTTTTCAGGCAACCGAAATCTTTGGGATAAATCCACGGAAAAACAACAATTGCCGTAAAAAACCACGTTGACGCAAGGCGTTCACCGGTGTTCGGGAATTTTACGGGCAGAATTCAAAAATAGTCGTTTTGCCCGTAACCGGGAGCTGGCTTTTACGGGCAAATCCCAAAAATCGACGTTTTGCCCGTAACCGAGAGATGGCTTTTACGGGCAAATCCCAAGAATCTGCTTTTTGCCCGTAACCGGGAGCTGGCTTTTACGGGAAGATTCCAAAAATCGTAGTTTTGCCCGTAACCGGAAGCTGGGTTTTACGGGCAAATCCCAAGAATCTGCTTTTTGCCCGTAATGGAGAGCTGCTTTTTACGGGCAGATTCCAAAAATCGACGTTTTGCCCGTAACCGAGGGCTGCCTTTTTACGGGCAGATTCCAAAAATCGTCGTTTTGCCCGTAACCGGAAGCTGGGTTTTACGGGCAGATTCCAGAAGTCGGCATTTTTCCCGTAACTGAACATCAAATGGCAGCTGATCAACCAACGCACTGTATTTTTCAGCAAAATAATTGACAGAACAGCTATCTTGTAATACATTATAGCTAGGTATTATGTAATGCAAAATAGTAAGAGAGGTGATTCGATGATACCTTCGCAAATGCTGAAGGGAATGCTCGAAGGCTGCGTCTTAAAAATCATCAGCGAACATGAAACGTACGGATACGAAATTTCGGAAACCTTGAAATTTTACGGTTTCGGAAATATTTCCGAGGGGACGATTTATCCGATGCTGCTCAGGATGCAAAAAAACGGGCTGATTTCCGCTGAGTACAAGTCATCACCGGTTGGGCCAAGACGCAAGTATTTTTCAATCACCGAACAAGGGATGACGGAGATTGAAATGTTTTATCAAAATTTTTCGGAGTTGGAGTCGGCAGTTTTGAGGCTGTTTGAAAGAAAGGAAGATCGACATGGAGAAAAGCACGCACGAATTGAGGAAAGAGAATAATCGTTTGGACGGACTCATCAAAGAAGAAAATCAGGCAGTTTTCACTGACATCATCTGCTATTTGCGCGGATCAAAACTTTCAGAACACGACGTTGAAGTCGTGAGGTTCGATTTGACGTCAATGGTGCTTGAAGCGCAGGAACGAGGGGAAAATATTGGAAGTCTTTTTGGAAAATGCAGAGACTACAAGGAATTTTGCGATGAAATCATCGATTCTTTGCCAAAGAAGACAAAGTTTCAAGCAGCGTGCGAATTTTTCAGCACTTTTTTCCTGGCCTGTTCCGCTTCGCTTTTGATCGGAATAATTTTTTCGGCCGGTTTTTCAGGGAAAATCATCAAAGGGAAATTGCCGGCTGCATCGATTAAAATTTCAGTCGGCGAAGGAATCGTCATCATTTTGATTGTCGTGATTGCTTATGCTTTAGTCAAATTGGTGATGCGCTCGGCATTTGAAAGCGAAACGATATTTTTCAAGATTTCGACGATAGCTGTCAGTACCGTGGCATCTGCCGTTTTGATTTTTTTGCCATTGCTTTTAAAAGACACGTTGCTTACGCTCGATTTGTTTGTCGGCATCGCAATCGTGGTTTTGATGTTTGGTGCAGGCAAGACATTGGAAAGATTCATTTGAATTAAAATGTAGTGACGATTTTCATGGAAAATGATTCTAAAGAACCATACGTAAAAAAGTGCTTATGTTTTGAAAGTCAAAGACTTTCATGCGCTGACCGACCCCGGCGCAAAGAAATTTAAAAACGTCTTGTACGGTTCGTCAGGCGTTTTTGAGCGTATTTCACGGCAATTGTCAACCTAAAGTATAGTTAAGTTAACATTTTTAAAAATCAATGTTTATTGGTGATTTTTATTTTGATGAGTGTTTTTATTTGCAACAGAAAGCGTTTCCATATATAATGACAGTAGGTCCTAGGAACCTGGCGTTATATGGTGAGTCAAATAAAGCAAGGAGGAATTCACTATGCATTGGTTATGGGTTTTGATTGTCGGTGCGATTATCGGTGCCATCGCAGGTGCCATTACGAGCAAAGGTCAGTCAATGGGGTGGCTCAGCAACATCATTGCCGGATTGATTGGTTCTTCGCTTGGAGAAGCACTCCTTGGGTCATGGGGACCCCAGCTTGCTGGGATGGCCATAATTCCGTCAATTATTGGCGCGATTATATTGGTAGCACTTGTTTCATTTATTATGTCCCGCTTAAACATGGGCAGGTGATGCAAATGGCAAAAGGACTTTTACGTGTTGTTCTGCTTTCGACGGCAATTGTCGGCGGCATTTTGATCGGGGGAACCATTGTCGCCGTCAAGGGAGTTGACAGATTAGGGGATAAACTCCAGGATAAGCTTCATTGAAAAATTGTATGATAGAGGAGATATGGAGTATCCGATACGGGGGAACTCTCGTCGCTGCGGCGAGAGTTTTTTTGCTTTTTTGGAAATGGCGCTCGCGTTGATGGTGAACTACTCGGCCATAAATAACCGAGCTTCTGGGAACACGAAGTAGTATTCAGGATGTTGCGCTGGTATTCCAGCTACCTGACTTACAGAACTCCGTTATTTTACCAGGGCCAGTCCCTGGCCAATGGCTTTTAAACCTTTGTGCAGGATGTTAACTGCCGCATTAACATCCCGGTCGTGGTGAATGCCGCACTTCGGGCACGTCCATTCGCGGACTTCCAGCGGTTTTTTCCCGCTGTTAAAGCCACAGTTCGAACAGATCTGACTGGTGTAGTCAGGCTTCACTACAACTAATTGTCTGCCGTACCAGGCGCACTTGTATTCCAGCATTGCGCGGAATTGATACCAGCCGGCATTGGCAATTGACCTGGCCATGTGGTGATTCTTCTGCAGATTCTTGGTTTTCAAATCTTCGATTACAATCACGTCATAGTTCCTGATCAAGTCAGTTGTCAGCTTATGAAGGTAGTCTCTGCGCTTATTGGCAATCCGTTTCTGGCAGCGGGCTTTATTGACCCTTGCACGCTGCCAGTTGGAATAATCATCAAGCTCTTCCAGATGGTCAGAGCGGTTATGATTCCACTTCCACACCTCGCATTGAGCAAGGTAACGACGTCTGGCATACTTACGTTGCCACCTAACGGCTTGTTTTTCCAGCCATTCTGCGTTAAAAGTGCCGTACTTGACACCGTCAGAACTAATC
>NZ_FOPI01000042.1 GCF_900113455.1 Ligilactobacillus ruminis DSM 20403 = NBRC 102161
CCTTTGCGAAGATCGGTCTTACCGCAAATGAGATAGATTTTCATATTATTTATATTTGGAAACATTTTGATCACGATACCAAAGATAGTTGTTCAAATTTTTGAGAATCTCTCTCGAAGCTCCGTTGTAGATTCGGATTTCAACATCTTCCGTAATAATTTTCGCAGCCATTTCCCTGACCGGTCGATATGTTTCTTTAGGGCTTAGGTCAACAAGGTTGACTTCCACGACGTCATCCAATTTCATATTTAAACCTCCGATATACTTGATGTTTAAAGCATACCAAGACATCGGAGGTTTATGAAGAACGCTTATTTAACGACCGCTTACCGTCGTTTCTCATGACAATGATTTTCAAAAATTTGCAGATCAAAATCTTTTGCTTCAAGATGCCGTTTTGACAACTTTTTGAGATGTTGACAATAGTGCAAAAAAGCCGTGCTCCAGTAAAGGAACACGGCTTTTAACATTCTATGACTATTTGAGTTTCTTCTTGTTTTTCATAATGCCGTCAATCAAGCCGTAATCAACTGCTTGTTGTGCCGTCATAAAGTTATCGCGTTCAGTGTCTTTGTTGATCGTTTCAATGTCTTGACCTGAGTGATCTGCCAAGATTTGGTTGATCAGTTTGCGCGTCTTCAAGATGTGTTCGGCTGCAATCTGGATTTCCGTCGACTGCCCCTGTGCTCCGCCAAGCGGTTGGTGAATCATGATTTCAGAGTTCGGAAGCGCAAAGCGTTTGCCCTTTGCACCGGCCGTTGACAAGACGGAAGCCATTGAGGCAGCCATGCCCATGACGATCGTTTGGACGTCGGCATTGACGAAATTCATCGTGTCATAAATTGCAAGGCCGGCAGAAACTGAACCGCCTGGCGAGTTGATGTACATATAGATGTCTTTTTCTGAATCCTGAGCATCCAGGAAGAGAAGCTGTGCGATAACCGCATTTGCCATATCATCAGTGACTTCGCCTGAAACCATGATGATGCGATCTTTCAAAAGACGAGAATAAATGTCGTAAGCACGTTCGCCTTGGGCTGATTGCTCGATGACTGTAGGAACTAAGTTCATATTGAAAGCCTCCTGATTGTTAAACTAACTATGTAATAGTCTATCACTCAACTGTTTGTATTGCTAGTTTAACTCATAGGTCAAAAATGGTCAAATAATATGCACCTAAAAAGCCGAAAAGTTTTCAATCGGTTGCAGACTGTGCTGACACTTTAGGCGTGAAACGAACAAAAAGGTGCTCAGAAAAACGTTTCTGGCGCACCTTGCATTAAAAAAGATTTGACAATTCATTGTGAAAGCGTTCTAATAATATAATAGTTATGCACCACCTGGGAGTCGAACCCAGATTACAAGAACCGGAATCTTGCGTGCGATCCATTACACTAGCGGTGCGTACTTATATTATTTTAGTCTAATATCATGTGAATTACAAGAATATTTTGAAAGAAGGTGAGTTTTTGGCTTTGAAACAAGGATTTGGTCAGCAGCAAAAACAGATTCAAAAATTGGCAATGACACAGCAGATGCAGCAGTCGATTCGAATTTTAAAGTACGGTTCCGAAGATCTGCATAATTTTCTTTCAAACGTCGCACTTGAAAATCCGTTCATGATTGTCAATACCTCGCATTCATACGTGACGGGCGGGCTTGATCATCAAAACGAACATGACATTGCAGAATTTGCAGTGGAGAAAAAAGCACAGTCGTTGTACGATTACCTGATGGATCAGGTCAAGCTGACAATGAGAAAAACGCCGATCAGAGACATGGTTGTTTATTTCATTTCACAGCTTGATCAAAACGGCTATTTAAAAGCTGATCTGGAAAAACTTTCAAAAGAAAAAGGCATCGACAAAGTCCTGATGCTTGATGCGCTGACGCTTTTGCAACAGCTTGATCCTCCTGGAACGGGGGCCAGAAATCTGCAGGAATGTCTGATTTTGCAAGTTCAATATGACAGTTCGGCACCGTTAAATGCAGAGAAAATACTTAAAGAAGATTTTGAAGATTTTACGAATCGCAAGTGGTCAAAAATAGCTAAAAAGCACTGCATTTCAATTGGGGACGTGCAAAAAATTCTTGATTACGTTCAAACTTTGTCGCCTGCACCGGGTGCGATTTATGATCAAAGCGAAGTTGGCTATATCGAGCCCGACCTGGTTGTCGAAAAAAAGCCTGACGGAAGCCTTGAAGTCAAATTGACCAAGGAAAGCAATCCGGAGATTCGCTTTAAAAAAGAGTACTATGAAAGCTTGAAAAACAGTTCTGACAAGCATGTTTTGGATTACCTGAAAGAAAAGCGGCACGAATTTGAAAAGATTCAGGAAGACGTCTTGATGCGCGGAAACACGCTGCTTCGATTGGGACGCTTAATCGTTGAACGTCAGCATGACTTTTTTACCGAAAGCGATCGGCCTCTAAAGCCTTTTTTGCTGCGTGACGCGGCTCAAAAGCTGCAGCTTCACGAATCGACAATCAGCCGAGCCGTCAGCGGAAAGTATCTATTGTATGAAGGAAAAGTCATGGAACTGAAGGCATTTTTCTCCCACGCTGTTTCCTATGCGGGAGAAAATGGCGAAAACGTAAGTGCGGATGAGATTCAGCAAAAGATTCGCTTGATTGTTGAAAAAGAAGACAAGAAAAATCCTTTGTCCGATCAAAAAATCGTGGATAAGATGAAAGAAGAGGGGCTGAAAGTGTCCCGCCGGACGCTTGCAAAATACAGAGAGCGGCTCGGCATTCCTGCATCAAGTTTTCGTAAGCGACATTGAGTTTTTTTTTAATATTTCGATTGTTCCAAATATGGGCCTGATTTCAAATGTTATCATGCAAGAAGTTCGAAGATATCCGTTTTAAACGGATGAGATAATTGTAAATGTTCGTAAAAAGTGGCGGAATGCTTGTTTGGATAAGTGTTTTTCCGCTTTTTTATTTGATTTGAGTATGTTTGAGGCTTGCAAATCATAAGGGTAACTGATATAATTCAAGGTGTGATTGAGGTATGAGAACAATTCAGGGTGATACAATTGTTGTTGTACTTTTTTTCTTTAGCTTACTGGGTCACTAATTGACACCATTGGACGTTATACGTCCCGCAGGAAAGAGAGACTTAAAATGCACCAAGAGATAGAATGGATCGAAGCAATCGTTCCAGATATGATTGAGGTCATGAGCAGGCGTTACACGATATTGAAGAATGTTGCGTGGCAAGAGCCGGTTGGACGCAGATCATTGGCACAGACCTTGGGCATGAGTGAAAGAGTCTTGCGGACGGAAACGGATCTTCTGCGCAAGTACGAATTGATTTCTTCGACAAAATCGGGAATGATTCTCACGGACAAGGGTCATAAGACAATTTTGGGATTGTCGGCTTTTATGGATTCGCTTTTAGGAATTCAGCAATTGGAAAAAGAACTCAGCAAGAAACTTGGCATTGCGCATTGCCTGGTCGTTCCCGGCAACTGCGATGACAACGGAAAGGTTGTCGATGCCATGGGGAAGATAGTCACGGATACTTTGAAGACTTTGCTTCCGCTCGGGAAGAACATTATCGCCGTGATGGGCGGGACGACGATGGCATGCGTTGCAACGTGCCTGACGTCCGAAGTCGCAGAAGGGCGTGAATTGTTGTTTGTCCCTGCCAGAGGCGGTGTCGGCGAAAGAGTCGATATTCAAGCAAATAACGTTTGTGCTCAGATGGCGCTTTGCACTGGTGGCAGTCACCGGTCGCTTTATGTGCCAGAGCAGGTAAGCGAGACAACTTTCAAGACTCTCTTGAAAGAGCCGGCTGTTCAGGATGTCGTTGAACTGATCGAGCATAGCAATGCAGTTTTGCACAGCATCGGTGAGGCTTTGCATATGGCCAACCGGCGCTCGATGGGCGATAAACAGATTGAGTTGCTGAAGAGTCGCAAGGCTGTCGGAGAAGCTTTTGGATACTTCTTCGATGAAGACGGCAAAGTGGTTTATAAAATACCGCGTGTTGGGCTTCAACTTAAGGATCTCGCTTCGATGAACTGCATAATTGCCGTTGCCGGCGGTGTTTCGAAAGCCAAGGCGATTGCGGCATATATGCACCATGCACCGAGTCAGACGTATCTGGTAACTGACGAAGGTGCCGCAAAGACGATTTTAAAAGGGCAGTGAATTTCACTACAGGGATTTGTTGCTTTTTAAAATAAATTTTTATTTCCTAAAGGAGGAAATTTTAGTTATGACTACTAAAGTAGGTATTAATGGTTTTGGCCGTATCGGTCGTTTGGCATTCCGTCGTATTGCTGAAACATCTAAGGACTTGGAAGTTGTTGCTATCAACGACTTGACATCTCCAGCAATGTTGGCACACTTGTTGAAGTACGATACAGCTCATGGTAACTTTGCTGGCGAAGTTTCCGCTACAGAACATGCACTTGTTGTTAACGGCAAGGAAATCCCTGTATACGCAGAAGCAGACGCAAACAACATTCCTTGGGTTAAGAACGATGGCGTAGACTTGGTTCTTGAATCAACAGGTTTCTACACATCCCCAGAAAAGGCACAAGCACACATCAATGCTGGTGCTAAGAAGGTTCTTGTTTCAGCTCCAGCTGGTGACATGAAGACAATCGTTTACGGTGTTAACGATGATACATTGGCTCCAGAAGACAAGATCGTTTCTGCTGCTTCATGTACAACAAACTGCTTGGCACCTCTTGCAAAGGCTGTTAACGATGCATTCGGCATCAAGGCTGGTACAATGACAACAATCCATGCTTACACAGCTACACAAAAGCTTCAAGATGGTCCAGATCGCAAGGGTAACGTACGCAACGCTCGTGCTGCTGCTCAAAACACGATTCCTCACTCAACAGGTGCTGCAAAGGCTATCGGCAAGGTTGTTCCTGAATTGAACGGCAAACTTGACGGCCATGCACAACGTGTTCCTGTTATCACAGGTTCATTGACAGAATTGGTTGCTACGCTTGGCAAAGAAGTAACAGCTGACGAAGTTAACGCAGCCGTAAAGAAGGTTACGGAAAACAACGCTTCCTTCGGTTACAATGCTGACGGCATCGTATCTTCAGACATCATCGGCACAACATTTGGTTCTGTATTTGACCCAACACAAACACAAGTTGTTGGCAAAGGCGACGGCCAAGTTGTTAAGGTTGTTGCATGGTACGATAACGAATCTGGCTTTACAGCTCAAATGATCCGTACATTGGAAAAATTTGCAAGCATGCTTTAATAAGCTAGCTTAGGCTAAAATCATTAACTTGCTTTTGCAGGTTGTTTGAGGCGGGGGGAGGCAACTCCTCTCGCCTTTTATTATATATAGGTTTATCTATTAAAATTTTTTGGAGGTTTTCTTTCATGGCTAAACTTACAGTTGAAGACTTAAAAGACCTTGAAGGCAAAAAAGTCTTAATCCGTGTTGACTTTAATGTTCCTATCAAAGACGGCGTTATCGGTGACGACAACCGTATGGTTGCTGCTTTGCCAACGATCAAGTATATTACGGAAAAGGGCGGAAAGGCTGTCCTGTTCTCACACCTTGGTCGCGTGAAGACTGAAGAAGACAAGGCTAACTTGTCCTTGAAGCCGGTTGCAGAACATTTGGCAGATCTTTTGAACAAGCCTGTAACGTTCGTGCCTGTTACGCGCGGTGCACAATTGGAAGACGCAATTGCCAACATGAACAACGGTGACGTTATCCTTGTTGAAAATACGCGTTTTGAAGATCTTGACGGCAAGAAGGAATCCGGCAACGATCCTGAATTGGGTCAATACTGGGCATCTCTTGGCGACGTGTTCGTGAACGATGCTTTCGGTACGGCACACCGTTCACATGCTTCCAACGTTGGTATTTCCGAAGCAATGAAGGCCAATGGCAAAGATGCCGTTGCAGGATATCTTTTGGAAAAGGAAATCAAGTTCTTAGGCGATGCAGTTGACAACCCTGTACGTCCATTCGTTGCTATCTTGGGCGGTTCAAAGGTATCTTCAAAGATTGGTGTTATCAATCACCTTCTTGAAAAGGCTGACAAAGTCATCGTCGGTGGTGGCATGACATATACGTTCTACAAGGCAAAGGGCATTGCTGTCGGCAGTTCTTTGGTTGAAGACGATAAGGTCGAATTGGCTAAGGAACTTATTGAAAAAGCAGGCGACAAGCTTGTTTTGCCAGTAGATAACGTTGTTGCGGACAAATTTGCAAACGATGCTGAATACAAGACGGTTGAAGGCGCCATCCCTGATGGCTACATGGCACTTGATGTCGGCGAAAAGTCCGTTGAATTGTTCAAGGAAACGTTGAAGAATGCCAAGACCGTTGTTTGGAACGGACCTATGGGCGTCTTCGAAATGCCTAACTTTGCAAAGGGTACGCTTGCATTGGGCGAATTCTTAGCTACGCTTTCAGATGCGACGACAATCGTTGGCGGCGGCGACTCAGTTGCTGCTGCAAAGCAACTCGGCATCGCTGACAAGCTTTCACACGTTTCTACTGGTGGCGGTTCTTCTCTTGAATACCTTGAAGGTAAGACATTGCCTGCCATTGCAGTACTTTCTGAAAAATAATTTTGAATCTTTTGCCGAATGCGCTTCGGCAATAATTTCCTGAAAGGATGATTATAAGTGCGTACACCAATTCTTGCAGGTAACTGGAAAATGAACATGAATCCTGAAGAAACAGCTGAATTCGTAAAGGCTGTCAAGGATCAGTTGCCAGCATCTTCTGAAGTTGAATCCGTTATTGCTGCTCCTGCAGTTGACCTTCCCGCATTGCTTGAAAATGCCAAAGGATCTGAATTAAAAGTAGCCGCTGAAAACTGCTATTTTGAAGACAAGGGTGCCTTCACTGGCGAAACTTCTCCTAAAGTTTTGAAGGAAATGGGCGTTGATTACGTAATCATCGGCCACTCCGAACGTCGTGATTATTTCCACGAAACAGATGAAGACATCAACAAGAAGGCAAAGGCAATCTTTGCCAACGGCATGACGCCTATCATCTGCTGTGGCGAAACGTTGGAAACACGTGAAGCCGGCAAAGCAGAAGAATGGGTAGAAGGCCAAATCAAGGCTGCCTTGGAAGGATTGACGGCTGACCAAGTTGCCAGCTTGGTTATTGCTTATGAACCAATTTGGGCAATCGGTACAGGCAAGACGGCTACGGCTGATCAAGCTGAAGAAATTTGCGCAGTAATTCGCAAGACGGTTGCAGATCTTTATGATCAAACGGTTGCGGACAAGGTTCGCATTCAATACGGCGGTTCCGTAAAGCCTGCTAACGTTAAGGAATTGATGGCTAAAGAAGACATCGATGGTGGTCTTGTCGGTGGTGCTTCGCTCGTTCCTGAATCATATTTGCAATTGGTTCATTTCAAGGACTAATAATTTGACGTCACAGCGTAAAATTGTTTGCAACTGTGGCTAAAAACATATAAAATAACACTGAAGACAGTTTGTCTCAAGTCAATTAACTTAAAGGAGAGTAATAACTCATGTCTGCAATTACAGAAATTTATGCTCGCGAAGTTTTAGACTCACGTGGCAACCCAACAGTTGAAGCTGAAGTTTATACGGAAGCTGGTGCATTTGGTCGTGGAATCGTTCCTTCTGGTGCTTCCACAGGCGAACACGAAGCTGTTGAATTGCGTGACGGCGACAAGTCTCGCTTCATGGGCAAGGGCGTTACAAAGGCCGTTGCTAACGTAAACAACGTTATCGCAAAGGAAATCGTTGGCTACGAAGTAACGGACCAAGTTGCTATCGATAAGGCTATGATCGCATTGGACGGCACGCCTAACAAGGGCAAGCTTGGTGCCAACGCTATCTTGGCTGTTTCTATCGCTTGCGCACGTGCTGCTGCTGACGAATTGCAAGTACCTTTGTACAACTACTTGGGCGGTTTCAATGCTCACGTATTGCCAACACCAATGATGAACGTTATCAACGGTGGTGCACACTCTGACAACAAGGTTGACTTCCAAGAATTCATGATCATGCCTGTTGGTGCTAAGTCAGTTAAGGAAGCTATCCGCATGGGTTCTGAAACGTTCCATAACTTGAAGAACTTGCTTGCTGCTGACGGCAAGGAAACTTCTGTTGGTGACGAAGGTGGTTTTGCACCTGACTTTGCTAACAACGAAGAACCTCTTCAATACTTGATCAAGGCTATCGAAGCTGCTGGCTACAAGCCAGGCAAGGATGTTTCCATCGCTATCGACGTTGCTTCTTCAGAACTTTGGGATGCAGAAAAGGGCAAGTATGTTCTTCGCTGGTCAACAAAGGAAGAATTCACAACGGAAGAATTCATCAAGTATCTTGAAGGCTTGGTTGCTAAGTACCCAATCATCTCAATCGAAGATCCTATCGACGAAAACAACTGGGATGACTGGAAGACGATTACGGCTGAACTTGGCAAGAAGGTTCAACTTGTTGGTGACGACTTCTTCGTTACGAACACACAATACCTTGCAAAGGGTATCCGCATGGGTTGCGCAAACTCAATCTTGATCAAGCTTAACCAAATCGGTACTTTGACAGAAACTGTTGAAGCTATCGAAATGGCTAAGGAAGCTGGCTACACGGCTATCGTTTCACACCGTTCAGGCGAAACAGAAGATACGACAATTGCTGATCTTGTTGTTGCTACAAACGCTGGCCAAATCAAGACAGGTTCTATGAGCCGTACAGATCGTATTGCTAAGTACAACCAATTGATGAGAATCGAAGATCAATTGACAGAAAACGTTGCTCAATACAAGGGTATCCAATCCTTCTACAACTTGAGCGAACAAGCACGTCAAGCAATCGAAGAAAAATAATTAGTTGATTGACTAATCAGGATTAATGATCCGCAAAACAAGGGACCTTATTTTAAGGTTCCTTGTTTTGTTTGTACATATTTTTGAAGCGATTTTGATTGCTTCAGCAGATGGGGGATTTTTATGGAAACTCTTCAATTGGATAAGACGCGGTTTCATTTTATTTGGCGCGGTGCAGTTGTCGGAGTCATTGCCGGTTTTGTCATCAGCTTATTCAGATTGTGCATTGAGAATATGCTGAAGATTGTTAAAATCGTATTTTCTGCCGGGTTTGAAAAACCGATTTGGATGCTGTTGCTCTTTTTGTTTTTTATCGTTGCTTGGCTGGTTAATGCGAAATTTATTAAGGATGAGCCAAACATCAGCGGTTCTGGCATTCCGCAAGTTGAAGGACAGCTTGAAGGAGAACTTGAACTGAGTTGGAAATCAATTTTTTTCCGAAAGTGGATCGGAGGGGTTCTTTCAATCGGATCTGGTCTTTTTCTTGGAAGAGAAGGCCCGTCAATTCAGCTTGGAGCGGCAGTTGGACAAGGTTTTGGCGAAAAAACCAAACTTAAGGGAACGGGATTGCGCGTAATGATTGCCGGTGGTGCGGCAGCGGGTTTATCATCTGCGTTCAATGCTCCGATTGCGGCGTCATTGTTTGTGACCGAAGAGATTTATCATAATTTTTCTCCATTGATCTGGACAACGGCGTTATCGGCCTCTGTGACTGCTAACCTTGTGTCGCTTTATTTCTTTGGAATGACGCCAGTGCTTCATATGGCGTATAGCCACACGCTTCCTTTGTGGCAGTATTTTCATTTGATTATTTTGGGAATTTTCTTGGGGTTGTTGGGTCTCGTTTATGATAAATTCACTCTGGGAGTTCCAAAGGTTTATAGTAAGATCTTCAAATTTCCGCGATGTTTTCATGGGATTATTCCGTTGATCATCCTTGTTCCGATTGGTCTGTTGTTTCCTTCGACTCTTGGGGGCGGCAATTCGCTTATTATATCACTGGGGAGTCATCCAACGGCGACAACGATTTTTTTGGGACTTTTCATTTTACGGTTACTGTTTTCGACCGTGTCATTCGGTTCGGGACTCCCGGGCGGTATCTTTTTGCCGATTCTGTCGCTCGGTGCAATTTTAGGCGGACTTTACGGCTCGTTTATGGCTGATATTGGACTGATGCCAAGAATGTACGTCGTCAACTTCATAATTTATGCCATGGCCGGTTATTTTGCCTGCATTTCAAAAGCACCCTTTACGGCTATTTTGCTGGTAACCGAAATGGTCGGGTCAATCAAGCACTTGATGCCGTTAGCAGTTGTCGCACTTGTTGCATATATGGTTGTCGATCTGCTGCGGGGTGAACCGATTTATGCGGCAATGCTTGATGATATTTTAAAAAAATCCAAAAATTCCAAGGTTCATGGCGATTTTAAAGATCGTTTGGAGATTCCTGTTTTTGTCGGTTCGTTTTTGCAGGATAAGCAAGTCAGAGACATCAATTGGCCAAAAGAATCGCTGTTGATTTCAATCAGAAGAGGCGAAAAAGAACTTTTGCCTCACGGGGATACAGTAATCAGAAGCGGGGACACGCTGGTCGTGCTTGTTTCCCATTCCGAGCGCTCGAGAATCAGAAGAGCGATTGATGCCAATGCCTTTGAGCAAAATAATAATTAACTGGAAAAATTATGAAATATATGCTAAATTAGAGTAGATGTAGTTTACCAAAGCGGGTAAGGAGGGTACCCTGTTGTACAATACGCTCTTAACACTGTTAATGATTGATTCTGTTTTGATCATTATTTCTGTCATGATGCAGCCTGCTAAGACAGATAATGCATCGACAGCATTATCCGGTGGTGCCGCTGACCTTTTCAGCAAGCAAAAGCCGCGCGGATTTGAAGCATTCATGCAAAAAGTTACCACTGTTTTAGGAATCGTATTCTTCGCTTTAGCATTAGCGTTGGTTTACATTTCTTCACACTAACTAAGAGTTGGCTCCCTGCGTAATATTAGGTTATCGGGGAGTTTTTTTAATCTAAAAATGAAAATTTAAAGAAAAAGAACGAAAACGAGGAAGTCAATGGAAAAAGAGAAGATTATCGAAAAATTATTGGCACGTTTTAAAGAGTGTCCAAGCCAGGAATTTACGGTACGTGAATTAGCTGAAGGACTTAAAATGAATGATGGCGTATCATTCAAATTTGTCGTTCAAGCAATTGCGCAAATGGAACATGACAAGCAGATTACTTTGAATCAAAACGGGGCATTTACATTGGCCCAGGATAATTCATTGCCAAAATTCACGGGTATTTTTCATGCCAATGATCGCGGCTTTGGATTTGTCACGGTTGATCCGGAACAACCAGACTTTTTCATCAATCCGACTCAAACCTTATCTGCTCTTAATGGTGATGAAGTTGAAGTTGAGATGCTGACTCCTGGCGATGAAGCTTCAGGCAAGCGACCAGACGGAAAAGTCGTTTCGATTGTCGAACATAATTTGACGCAGGTCGTCGGCTCGTTTTTTGTCGATTCTGATGCAACTTATCCGACAGGAATCCTTGGTGAGATTCATCTTAAGGACAAAAAATTGGCCGCATATCGTTTCCTGTTGGAAGACAACGGGCTGCACCCCGTTGAAGGAGAAGTCGTGTTGGCTGATATTACGTCTTATCCTGATCCGCACGTTCCCGGCATTTTAAAGGGCGTGGCGGTTAAAGTTATCGGAAACGTTAACGATCCTGGCATTGATATTTTGCAAATCGTTTATCAACACAAGATTCCTTCCGAATTTCCTGAAGAGGTCATGGAGCAAGTTGCCAGAATTCCTGATCATGTTACGGAAGAAGAAATGAAAGGTCGTCGCGATATTCGCGATCAACAACTCGTTACGATTGATGCAATCGAATCAAAAGACTTGGATGATGCGGTAACCGCTTGGAAATTGCCGAACGGAAACTATCATTTAGGCGTTCATATCGCAGATGTTTCGCATTATGTCACGCCCGGAACCCCGCTTGACGATGAAGCTTTTTCGCGCGGAACCTCTGTATATTTGACGGATCGAGTAATCCCGATGCTTCCGGCAAAACTGTCAAACGGCATCTGTTCGCTTAATCCAAAGGTAGATCGCTTAGCGCTTTCATGCGACATGGAAATTACTCCTGAAGGCGAAATCATTGCGCATGAAATTTATCCGAGCGTTATCAAAACAACGGAACGAATGACCTACATTGCCATCAACAAGATTCTTGAATCACATGATGAAAAGACGATGGAAAGATATAAGAATCTTGTACCGATGTTTGAAACGATGGGCGAATTGCATAAAATTTTGCTCAAAATGCGCAAAAGGCGCGGTGCCATCGAATTTGAAGAAAATGAAGCAAAAATTATCGTTGACGAAAAAGGTCACGCAATCGATATCGAGCTTCGCGAACGCGGGACAAGCGAACGCATGGTTGAATCATTCATGCTTGCGGCAAATGAAACGGTTGCCGCACATTTCAACAAGGCGAACGTGCCGTTTCTTTACCGAATTCATGAAACGCCGAAAGAAGAAAAGATTAAACGATTCTTTGAGTTGTTATCTGCAATCGGCGTCGAAGTTACGGGATCAACGCACGATATCACTCCAAAGATGTTGCAGAACATTTTGAAAAAAGTTGCCGGACGCCCGGAAGAAGCCGTTGTCTCGGTTATGCTGCTTCGATCAATGCAACAAGCAAAATACTCTCCTGAACCGCTTGGACATTTCGGAATTGCAGCAACCGACTATACGCATTTTACGTCTCCAATCAGACGTTATCCTGACTTGATGGTGCATCGCATGGCTCATTATTATGCAGAACACGGGCTTTCGGAAGATTCCCAAGCAGTTTTTCGTGATGAGCTGCCGGAAGTCGCAACGCATTGTTCACAAATGGAACGTCGTGCAATTGATGCCGAACGTGATACGGATGCGATGAAGAAAGCCGAATACATGGCAGATCACGTAGGTGAAGAATTTGACGCAATGGTCAGTTCAGTAACTAAATTCGGTATGTTCGTCGAATTGGACAATACGGTCGAAGGATTGATTCATATCAGTGAAATCGGTGATGACTACTATGTTTTTGTTGAAAAACACATGGCATTGGTCGGACGCAACAAACACAAGACGTATCGCATCGGCCAGCCCGTGCGCGTCAAACTGCTTGACGTCAACGTTGAACAAAAAGAAATCAATTTCAAGCTCCTTGATTTGGATAAGGCACCGACGTCCGATCTGCTTGAAGGCGTTGATCTTCCTGAATTGCCGCCACGTCGTCAAGGAAATCGCGATAACCGCCGTCATGGCAAAGATGATCGCAAGCGTGGCGGAAAACGCTCTGGATTTGACAAGAAAAAAGATTACAAGAAAGGCAACAAGCCATATTATAAGAGTGGCCGAAACAATAACAAGCGTCGCAAATAGAAAGGTCTGGTTCGGATGGCTGGAAAAAATAGTGAAAAACAACGTCCGTTGGCTCAAAATAAAAAAGCAAGACATGATTACAATATTTTGGAAACCGTTGAAGCAGGAATCGTGCTGACGGGCACCGAAATCAAATCCGTTCGTGAAGGTCGCGTGACTCTAAAGGACGGGTTTGCTCAAATCAAAAATGACGAGGCTTGGCTTGAAAATGTTCATATTTCAGAGTATACCGCAGGCAATCGATTTAATCACGATCCTTTGCGCAGACGCAAACTGTTGCTTCATAAAAAGCAGATTGTTCAACTTGGACAAAAAACCAGCGCAAAGGGCGTGACGCTTGTTCCGCTCAAAGTCTATCTTAAAAATGGCTTTGCCAAAGTTTTGATCGGCGTAGCAACCGGTAAACATGAGTATGATAAGCGTGAAACAATCAAGCGACGTGATCAGGAACGTGAGATTCAACGAACGCTCAAAAATTTTAAATAATTTTTCGTACGCATAGAAATTAAACGCTATGCGTATTTTTTATATTGTCATTAGCAGCAAATTGAGTAATAAAAAGTGACATCTTAAGTTTTTTGTTACACTTGTGTAACATTACTGCATTTAGCAATCTCATTGTAATTAAAGTGTCATATCATTCATCAAAATACACGTTATACTTGATTAAAGTAAAGGGGCCGTTATATAGAAAAGTAAAGGGGCTGTTATATAGATGAAAATAAAAAAAGCAGTACTGCTGGTTTTGATTTCCATTTTGTTCAATCTTCGTGCAGCAGCGGTTGTCGGATTATGCGATTCGGTCGCTGACATTCATGCAAAACAAGAATCGGTCAAGAAACAGCTCGACCAAAATTCAAACGAATTGTCTGGAAAAATGGATGAAATCAACCAAGTTTATCAAAAACTTTCAGATTTGGAAGGAAAGAAGAAAGAAACTGAGCAACGGATTACACAAACGCAAACCAAGTTGCAACAGGCGCAGCAAGAAAAAAAGAATCGCGTCAGAGATGCCAAAGAACGTCTTTGCGAACTTCAAAAGCGCCAAGGAACCAATACGAGTCTTTCGATTCTTGAGAAATCGACAAGCTTGACTCAGTGGTTAAGAAGCATGATTGCTTTGCAACGTTTGCAAAGCGTATATAATGACAGCTTGGCCGCCGTTAAGCAAAGCATTGTCGATATTTCGCAAGCCAAGGAGCAATTGCAGGGATACAAATCAAACCTTGTTTCACAAGAACGCCAAGTCAATGATCAAAAAGCAGTGCTTGATTCGCAGATGTCAGATTTAAAGAAAAAAATTGCTGACGGACAAAGCGAAATGAAACAGCTGGCCGATCGTGAACAACAGGCGAAAGCGATGGAAGAAGCACAAAAGAAAGCGGCTGAAGAAGAAGCACAAAAGCAAAAACAGCAGCAGGTTCAGCAGACGTCAACGAAAACGGTTGACAATTCTAAGGCTGCAACATCGGCAGACAACGTTTCAGGTTCAAAGACGTTGACAATGTCAGCAACGGCCTATTCGACTGAAGCCAATGGAATGGGTACTTATTCCGCAACAGGAATCAACCTCAAACAACATCCAAGCTGCGTTGCAGTTGACCCAAGCGTCATTCCTCTCGGAAGCATTATCTGGGTTTCTGGTTACGGAGTTTCCGTTGCCGGAGATACGGGAACGGCAATCAAAGGCAACGTCATCGACTTGCACTTTGCGACGGTTGCTCAATCGATGGCATGGGGTCGTCGAACTGTAACGGTCAAAATTTTGAATTAATAATAAAAGAGGCTGGGAAAAACTTTGTCTCAATTGAAAAACCGGATGATTTGCAATCAAGTGCAAATCTAATCCGGTTTTTTTCGTATACAGGAGATCGCTTTCCTTAATGGAAATAACCCAAAATAGTTTTGCGGTAAATTTGACTGAGAGCTTGGCTGGATTGGCTGAGCAGTACTGCTGCTTGAAAAAAGTAGTTTTTATTCATTGGAAATTAGTAAGCGGTCGTTAAAACAGCGGTGTGTACACAAATAGCCCGAGATAGTATTATTATCTCAGGTTATTGCGTATGCATCGTTTTTATTTTCTTATTTATGAGGTAAGATCGATGTTCCATGGGAGAAGTTGGCGGAACCTTTCAGGATCAAATACCTCAATGTTGGTAATCTCCGTTAATACTTTTCTCAAGTATTTTTCAGGATCCAACTGATTAAGTTTGGCCGTATATATCAGCGACAGCGCAACGGCATTAGCCCTTGCGCCTTCAAAAGTTGACGAAAACAGCCAG
>NZ_FOPI01000015.1 GCF_900113455.1 Ligilactobacillus ruminis DSM 20403 = NBRC 102161
AAAAAAACGCAGGTTCTTGAAAAGAGAAATGAATATTGTCTAGTTTTGAGAGAACAAGGTTTTCTCAAGGAAAATAGTGTGGTGATGATGGCATGGAGGATATACCTGTTCCCATTCCGAACACAGAAGTCAAGCTCCATAGCGCCGAGAGTAGTTGGGGGATCGCCCCCTGTGAGGGTAGGACGTTGCCATGCTTTATTATTCCGGCATAGCTCAGTTGGTAGAGCACCTGACTGTTAATCAGGCTGTCGACGGTTCGAGTCCGCCTGCCGGAGTTTTTTAAACTAAGAGCATTAGTTTATGGCCCGTTGGTCAAGTGGTTAAGACACCGCCCTTTCACGGCGGTAACATGGGTTCAAATCCCGTACGGGTCATTTTGCCGGTTTAGCTCAGTTGGTAGAGCATCGGTATCGTAAACCGAGGGTCACTGGTTCGAGTCCAGCAACCGGCATCCAAAGTACTTTGAGTCTGTAGTGATACAGGCTTTTTTTGTTTAATCATAGACAGCGAACAGCTTAGCAATTGCATTGTTGAGAATTAAGGCAGGCAATTGCATCATGTACAAGTTTATCTATGACTGTATCGTCCCTATGGCAATCTGTGGACATAGTGGACATAAAAGAAATTGGTAATTAGACGACCGCTGCTTGATTACAGCTTCGGATGGTCAGGCAGGTTGTTTTTATCTATGTAAATTGTGGTTTGAAATCCGTTAGGTTTTATAGCTCACAAGCCACTGACTTTAGTCGGTGGTGGTTGACAACAGACATCATTTTGCAGTTTTGTTAACTGGTTATTAAAATAGCGATGTATATCCAATAACCTGAGATAATGATGCTGTCTCGGGCTGTTTGTGTACACACCGCTGTTTTAACGACCGCTTACAAATCAAATTTGTCGTCAGATTGCTTGAACGACCCAATGAGCAACCCTTCAATAATCAATATCTGAAAAAAGTATTGCGTATTTCTTCGATGTTGCGTGTTTGAGTCAGACAAAGCATCAGTAAGATTCTGGCTTTAAACGGGGTTAAAGTATTGGAGCCGATAAAGTGGTTCTTCGGGTCAAAAATTTGCTCATCAAAAACGATCGAGTGCGGAACGCGGGAACTTCTGACGATAACTATGCCGCTTTCAGCTAATTCATCAAGTTTTTGCATCCATGCCTGAGAATAATTGCCGCTGCCGGTTCCGATGACGACAATCCCATCGCAATCGTGTTTTAGCGCATCCAGAATATCGGTGTCGGATCCTGCATAATACGTTGCCATCTTAACTTTAGGAAAAGCGTCAAATTGTTTGCTGCAAAACTTGGAACTCAGCGTGTGTTTTGTCGTTGGATGATTCGTGATGAAGACATCAGCATCGCGCATATATCCCAATGCTGCCTGTTCATTCAGACCAAAAGCATCTATTTTATGATTGTTTGTTTTTGCAATGTTGCGTGCAGAATAGATCGTGCTTGAAAACAGACACATGACGCCGCAATCGTGGGCCTTTTCATTTGCCGCAAGAGCAATTGCCTGAAAAAGATTGAACGGACCATCGGGACTCGTTGCGGTGGCAGGACGCATTGCCCCGGTCAAAACAACGGGTTTTTCAGTGGCAATCGTCAGATTAAGAAAATAAGCGGTTTCTTCAATCGTGTCGGTTCCGTGAGTAATGACGATTCCGTCAACGTCAGGACGTTTTGCCTGCTCGTTGATGGTATTGCGCAGTTTTATCCAGTATCGTTCGTTCATTTCGTTTGAATCGACCGAAATGAGCGGAACCATTTCAATTTCAGCCAGATTATTAATCTGAGGAATGGTTTCCAGAATATCGCTGACGTCAATCGTACCTGCACGATATTCTGTTGTGCGACCATCTTCTCCGCTTCCGGCAATCGTGCCACCGGTAGCAATTACGATAATTTTTTTCATTTGCTTTTGGGCGAGTTTCCAATATTTTCGAATATTGTGGCATCATTTCACAATACCTCGCCTTCTCCTTTCTTGTCGGTCGATGAGATAACATGGATGAACCTTGTCTTGAGATAGTGATCATCGACTGGTTTGATTCTTAACAATCTCATATTACCTTACTCATATTACCTTAAATGATGTCTTCTATAATGCAAAATTAGTAATAATTTAGAAGATTTTTATTAAATTCAGGCGATGAAGTCAAAATGATTAAAATCAACCTTTGGAATTAAATGAACGTTAAATCGAGCAATAAAAAATTGCATCCGCGTTAATTGCGGTTAAATTGAAATGAAAAAAACGTTAAATAAGACTCAATTTATAAAAGATAAAATATGAATCAGCTTGACCCTATGTTGTATGATTAATATAATTATAAGCATTGAGTAAAAACTCAATCATTTAAAGTGGTTTTAGACAGCAGTTATTCGTCTGGAGGAATTTTTATGGATAATAAACCACAGGATGTCTCATTCTTTGGTCACCCACGTGGATTGGCCACGCTTTTTTTCACGGAAATGTGGGAAAGATTCAGTTACTATGGAATGCGCGCCATCCTTTTGTTTTACATGTACTACTCGGTCGCAGAAGGCGGACTTGGATTTGACAAGACCACGGCTGCGTCAATCATGTCGATTTACGGATCGCTTGTTTATCTTTCAAGCGTTATTGGAGGTTTTTTGAGCGACCGTGTCTTGGGAAGCAGAAAAACGGTCTTTATTGGCGGAGTTTTGATCATGTTTGGCCATATTGCTTTAGCAACGCCTTTTGGCAGAGTTGCGCTGTTTGTTTCGATCGCATTGATCGTTATCGGTACGGGGCTGCTCAAGCCAAACGTTTCAGGAATGGTCGGCGACTTATACAGCGATACCGATCCGAGACGCGATGCCGGCTTCAGTATTTTTGTCTTCGGCATTAATATGGGCGCTTTCATTGCGCCGATTGCAGTCGGATATTTAGGACAAAACGTCAACTTCCACCTTGGATTTTCGCTTGCAGCAATCGGAATGTTTTTTGGGCTTGTTCAATACGTGATGGACGGCAAGAAGTATCTTTCAAACAACAGTCTTTACCCAAGCGATCCGATTGAAGGCGAAGAGTTGAAAAAAGTCGCAGTCAAATCAGGTTCGGGTGTCGTTTTGCTTATCTTGATCCTGATCATAATGCAACTTTTTGATGCTTTGAATATCACGAACATCATCAACTTGATTACCGTTATCGCTGTTCTTATTCCGGTCTACTACTTCATCATGATGCTTGGAAGCAAGAAAACGACCAAAGCAGAACGTTCGCGTGTTTTCGCCTACATTCCTCTTTTCTTGGCTTCGATTCTCTTTTGGTCAATTGAAGAACAAGGATCGGTCGTTTTGGCATTATTTGCAAACGAACAAACTCGTCTGACGATTTTCGGGCATGCTTTTCCTTCAAGTTTGTTCCAAAGCATGAATCCTTTGTTCATCATGATTTATGTTCCGTTCTTTGCCAAACTGTGGACGAAACTCGGCAAAAGACAACCGTCATCTCCGGTCAAGTTTGCATATGGACTGTTCTTTGCCGGAATTTCGTTTGTTTGGATGATGATTCCGGGAATGGCTTTCGGGACGTCCGCAAAGGTCAGTCCGTTTTGGCTGATCATGAGCTGGGCACTCGTAATTTGTGGTGAAATGCTGATTTCACCGATCGGGCTTTCGGTAACTTCAAAACTTGCTCCGAATGCATTCAAGGCACAAATGATGAGCATCTGGTTCTTAAGCGATGCAGTTGCGCAAGCACTTAACGCGCAGATCGTGCGTTTATATTCTCACGAAACGGAAGTCATGTACTTCGGCGTTGTCGGCATCATTACGATTGTCTTTGGAATCTTGCTGCTGATTCTTGCACCAAGAATCAGGAAATTGATGCTGGATGTAAAATAAACTAGTTTTCAGCCGGAAATTTTCCCGGCTTTTTTGCTAAATTCAGTAAAGAAACAGCTTTTTCAAAAAAGAGTTTGGGGCGAAAAAGTCGGTTATCTCACGTTTTCAGGCGTTTTTTTAAAATAATATTCAAAAAAATCGAAAAAAGACTTGCATTAAGCTTTCAAACACGTTATTATATTTAAGTCGGGTGCGATAAGGCATCAGATGTTCAAGGTAATGGAAGGGTAGCGAAGTCTGGCTAAACGCGGCGGACTGTAAATCCGCTCCTTCGGGTTCGGTGGTTCGAATCCACTCCCTTCCACCACCATTGGGGTATAGCCAAGCGGTAAGGCAACGGTTTTTGGTACCGTCATGCACTGGTTCGAATCCAGTTACCCCAATTATATATCGCTTTGAGACAAGGGTTTTATGACTCTTGTCTTTTTTTCATATCAAAGCAAAATTCTGTTTCGGTTTCAATTTCTCAAAAGACACGGCGTATGTGTTTTGAAAAATCATGAAGAGCTTGTTCACTGGTATAGTTTCGCAAAAGGTTGTAAAATGTAAGCAAGAGGTGATTTAGATGAAATTAGGCTTTATTGGTGCAGGCAACATGGCCAGGGCGATTATCAACGGCTTGATTGCTGAACAAAAGATTTCCGGTGAGGACGTGTACATACACAGTGCTCACAAAAGCAGCTATGAAAGCTATGCGAAAGAAAAAGGGCTCAATCCTTGCGAAAGCAACTCAGACGTCGTCAAAAACGCAGAGATTGTTTTTTTGGCAGTCAAACCAATCGTTTCCAAAGACGTTTTGGAAGAAGTCAGCACTGAATTTGAAAGGAAAAATCCAGTGCTCGTTTCGATGGTTACGGGCGTCAGCATTGCAGAGCTGGCTGATGCGCTGCATTTTCCGGCAGCCAAAATCATCAGAATCATGCCGAACGTAAACGTTGAAATCGGTGAGGGAATGACTGCCCTGAAGGCAGGCAAAAAGGTGACTGAAACCGAATTTTCCGAAGTAACGGATCTTTTTGATTCTATCGGCAAGACGACTGAAATGGAAGAAAAGGACTTCAGCACGTTCGTCGCGCTTGCGGGCAGTTCTCCTGCTTACGTGTATCTCTTTATCGACGCGATGTCTCGGTCGGGCGTCAAGTACGGGTTAAACAAGAGACAGGCAACTGAAATTGCGGCTCAAGCCGTTTTAGGAAGTGCTCTGAAGGTTTTGGAAGCATCCAAAAGTCCGATGGACCTTGTTGATGACGTCTGTTCTCCGGGGGGAACGACGGTAGCCGGACTTTTAGCTATGGAAGAATACGGATTTACGACTTCTGTCATTAAAGGTTTAGACGCGACAGTTGACAAAGACAAAAAATAATAGCCGTTTGCTTGACTTTTTGGTCTATACCAATTATGATTGAACTGTAATCAAAATTAAGAAAGCGGGTTCAATTATGAGCAAGGTTATCAAACATGCAGTAATTTATACTGGTTCAGAGAAGATTGAGGATGGTTACATCAGGTTTGACAAGCAGATCGAAGCCGTCGGCAGAATGAGCGAATATGTTTGCAAATCTTCTGATGATGAAATTGTTGACGTGCTGGGCAAGACGATCGTGCCTGGTTTTATTGACGTTCATAGCCATGGCGGCTACGGTTTTGACACGATGGACGGCAATGCCGACGAAATCGATGAAATGGTAAATCACATGGTTTGCGAAGGCGTGACGACCTATTTTGCGACGACGATGACGCAATCTCACCAAAATATTGAAAATGCCTTGGCGGCCGTTAAGAAAGCTGCTGAAAAAAATCCCGTCATTCAGGGCGTTCATTTGGAAGGACCGTTCGTATCGCCTGTTTTCAAGGGAGCTCAGCCGGAAGAGTATATCGAAGCTCCGGACGTCGAGCTGTTCGATCACTGGAACAAGGTTTCCGGAAACATGATCAGGCTCGTGACGTATGCTCCTGAGCACAAGACTTCGCCTGAATTTGAACAGTATTGTCTGGAACACGGAATTGTTCCTTCATGCGGTCACAGCAACGCAACAAGAGAAGAAATGAAGCATTCGCGCGCAACGCATATCACGCACTTGTACAATGCTCAGCGCGAATTTAAGCACCGTGAACCAGGCGTAACCGGTCACGCTTTGCTTGAAGACAATATTCGCTGCGAAATGATTGCTGACGGATTTCATGTTTGCCCTGACATGATCAAGCTTGCCTATGAGCTGAAAGGAGCAGACAAGATTGAACTCATCACGGATTCAATGCGCGCCAAGGGCATGCCTGAAGGCGTTTCTGAACTTGGCGGTCAAAAGGTCATCGTCAAGGACAGACAGGCTCGCCTTGAAGACGGAACATTGGCAGGATCAGTCCTGATGTTTAAGGATGCATTTGCCAATATTATGAAATTCACCGGCTGCAGCATTGAAGATGCGGTCAAGATGAGTTCAGTCAACCAGGCGCGTGAATTCAACCTGACGTCCAAAGGCGCAATTGAAGCCGGCAAGGATGCAGATTTTAATATTTTCGACGATAAGATGGAACTTGAAGCAACGTACAGCTTCGGGAGGCTTTTTAAAGAATAATCAAAATTATGGAGGGTGATTTTTTATGAGTTCACCGGTTTATATTCAAATTCATAACCAGATAAAAAAAGATATTGAGGCTGGCGTGTGGGCTGTTGGTGATCGAATCCCCTCTGAACGTGAGCTTGCTTTGGAATTTAACGTTAGTCGAATGACTTTGCGTCAGGCGGTTCAGACTTTGGTCGAAGAAGGAATCTTGGAGCGCCAAGTCGGTGCCGGAACCTTTGTTGCACGCAAAAAAGTGCAGGAAAAAATGACCGGCGTGACGAGTTTTACGGAGTTGATGGAAGAACAAGGCAAAAAACCTTCCAGTCGAACGGTTTCTTATTTGGTGACGACTCCTTCTTTGAGCGAAATGGAACGATTGAAGCTTAAAGACGATGAAAAGGTTCTTCGAATGGAGCGTATCCGTTATGCGGACGAAGTGCCTATCTGTTTCGAGGTCGCTACGCTTCCCTATAGTCTCGTCAAAGATTACGAGCGTAATCAGATTACCACGTCGCTTTATCGAACGCTTGAAGAAAGCGGACGGAAAATCGGTCACGCGCAACAAAGCGTCTCTGCTCAGGTTGCATCAGAAAGGATTGCCGAGTATTTGAACATCAAACGCGGTTCGGCAATTCTCAGGCTGAGACAGATTACGGAACTTGGCGACGGGACACCGTTTGAATATGTCAGGACACAGTATGCCGGCGACAAATTCGAATTTTATCTTGAAAAGTAACGAATCGAATTTCTTTTAAAGTGGATCTTAACGAACGATCGTGTCGAAAGCACGTTCGTTTTTTGTTTTACCGTGATAAATGCCTGGTTTTTGTCTACCTGGCTCTTCGAAACTAAGGCGCGCAGCCTCGAAAGTAGAACAAAATCCCCGAAAATTGAAAAAATGTTCTACCGCCGCCACCAAATTCGAGGCGTGCGGCTCCGAAAGTAGAACAAAATCCCCGAAAATTGAAAAAATGTTCTACCGCCGCCACCAAATTTGAGGCGTGCGGCTCCGAAAGTAGAACAAAAATTCCGAAAATTGAAAAAATGTTCTACCGCCGCCACCAAATTCGAGGCGTGCGGCTCCGAAAGTAGAACAAAATCCCCGAAAATTGAAAAAATGTTCTACCGCCGCCACCAAATTCGACCCGCGCGGAACCAAAAGTAGAACAAAAATCCAAAAAATTGGAAAAATGTTCTACTCGGTTGCTTTCGCCAAAGCAGTGTTGTCTCAGATTACGGGCAAATCTTAAAAAACGTTGCCCGTAAGCCAGTTTGACGCATTGATTGAGCAGGCGATACGCAGTGCTGCATTTGACAAAAAGTCTGTTTTCATGTCTCAAAATTGAAAAAATGCCGGATGAAATCAGTCGACCTGCGCCTTCATTTGTTCGATGCTTCATTTATTTCAAGGGTGAAACGGGACTTTTTCCAGACCCTTCTTTTGAAAAAATAAAAAAACCTGAGCCCGGTAAAAGTCTCAGGAGCTGACGCTTATTTTCCGAAAAATTTGTATCGGTAAACCAGGAGCAGATATTTCGGCAATGCCATCATGCGCAGGAATCTGGTCGGTTCCTTATAGAGACGATAAAGCCACTCGATGTGGTGATCGATCCACAATTGCGGAGCGCGCTCGGCGTAACCGGCTAAAACATCGAAAGAACCGCCGATTCCCATCCAGATGGCATCGGTGACGCGTCTGTTTTTTTCAATAAAGTATTCCTGCTTCGGAAAACCCAAAGCACAGAAAACGAAATCGGGTTCCGAAGACTGAATTTCACGAACGATTCTTGTCTCGTCTTTGAAGTATCCGTCATGAAAGCCGGCGATGACGATTCCGGGATACGTTGCTTTGATTTTTTCGATCATCGTCATGATGACTTCGTTTTTTGCACCGAGGAAGTAGATTTTCTTACGTTCTTCATCGCACCATTTCAGGATGGCAGTCATCGTGTCGAAACCGGTGACGCGTCCCGGAAGACTTGATCCGAGAATTTTGGCGCCTTTGACGATGCCGATACCATCTGCCGTGAGATAATCTGCACCTTTGATGACTGAAGAATATTCAGGATCGTTCAATGCGGTCAAAACGATTTCCGGATTGACCGTCACCACGAAACGATTTTTGTGAGAAAGGCTGTCTTTTTTTAATTGTTCGACGAATTCCTGTTGGGTAGCTTTGATGAAGTCAAAACCCAAGACGTTGACCGTTGAAAATGGCTGGGTCATGTATTTACCTGCTTTCTTTTTTTGTCTCTAATGACAATTATAACGTTGATTTGCTTTGTGTGGTACAATTAAATTTATAATGAAATTTTAGTTTAAAAGGCGTACAATGAATATGATGATACATTTTATGACATGAAGGGGAGGAGACGTTATGCGTCCTTTGCAGAAACAAATTATTGATGAACTTAAGGTTTTGCCTGAAATTGATCCTGAAAAAGAGATTCGTCGCTCAGTCGATTTTATTAAAGCGTATCTTTTGAAATATCCGTTTTTCAAATCCATCGTGCTTGGCATCTCCGGAGGCCAGGATTCGACGCTTTGCGGAACGCTTTGCCAAAAAGCAATCAGCGAGCTTCGTGAAGAAACGGGAAACTCTGATTACAAGTTTATTGCCGTTCGTTTGCCGTATGGCGATCAAGCCGATGAACAGGACGCAATGGACGCAATTGAGTTCATGAAAGCTGACAAGACCGTGCGCGTCAACATCAAACCGTCAAGTGATGCAATGATGGAGGCCGTTGAGGCAAACGGGTTGACGGTCAGCGATTTCAACAAGGGAAATATCAAGGCTCGCGAACGCATGATTGCGCAATATGCGATTGCGGGTTCCGAAAACGGAGCCGTTGCCGGGACTGATCATGCTGCTGAAGCCGTGACCGGATTCTATACGAAATACGGTGATGGCGGTGCAGACATCTGCCCTCTTTGGCGACTTGACAAGCGCCAAGGTCGTGAGATGCTTAAACTTTTGGGTGCTCCGGAACATTTGTATCTCAAAACGCCGACCGCTGATCTTGAGGAAGATCGACCGGCATTGCCTGATGAAGCAGCTTTGGGCGTAACATACAAAGACATTGATGATTATTTGGAAGGACGCGAAGTCGAAGAAAAAGCTGCCGAAACGATCGAAGGATGGTATCTGAAGACGCAGCACAAGCGTCACATGCCGATTAACGTATATGACGAGTTTTGGAAGTAAAGGAGGATGTCAATGAAACGCAGAGCAGATTTTGGGCACTACGTCAGCGTTTTGGCCGAAGTGATGGAAACGACCGAAAATATGGGCGCAAAGCTCAATCCGTTTTTTGAAACGTTCAGGAAAGCTCTTGACGAAGGAAAGGACATTTCCCCTGAAGATTATGACAAGACAAAAGCAGAGTTTGAAAACGGCGTTGAATTGTACGAGAATAACCTCAGAAAATTGCAGGGACTGGAAGCTCCGATTGCGATTATCGGGGTGCACAAGAAACTTGTCGGAGCGTATCGTCGTTTTTGTGAAGGCTGCGCTCATATGAATTCATCAATCGATTATGCTGGAAGATGGGTTGATGCGGAGCAGTTTGACGTTTCTGAAAAAGAGCAGGGAAATGCCATGGACGACATTGCCAGATTAGTCAAGAAGATTATGAGATAAAAGGAACCGCGTCTGAGATTTCGGACGTGGTTTTTATTGTAATTTTTTGATCAGACAGTATAGAATAAAAAAGAAATCGGAGGGATGCATGTGGAAAAAAGATATTTAGAAATCGTTGCTCAAACCATGCCTTGCAAAAAGCATCAGATCGAGGATGTTTTGAAGATGCTTGAAGAAGGCAATACGGTTCCGTTTATTGCTCGCTATCGCAAAGAAAGAACGGGGAGTCTGGATGAAGTTCAAATCAAAGAAATCAGCGATGAGTACCAACGAGTCGAAAAAATCGAAAAAAAACGCAGCGATATTGAAGCAAGGATCGGAGAACTCGGCAAGCTGACCGAAAATCTGAAAAAATCAATCGACGCAGCTGAAACGATGCAGCAATTGGAAGATCTGTATTTGCCATACAAGCAAAAAAGACGAACAAAGGCCCAGGCTGCAAAGGAAGCAGGCTTGGAGCCGTTTGCGCTGTGGATGCTGACGTTTCAAAAAGAAACGGTTGAGTCAAAATCAAAAGCAGTTGCACGGAAATTAGGTCTTAAAGAAGAAAAGACAGCTATTGACGGAGCAATGGAAATTTTGGCCGAAAATTTTGGCGAAAATCCCCAAACAAGACAAATGGTACGTGATCTAGCCGATAATCGCGGTAAAATTGTTGCCACCAAGAAGAAGAATGCAGAAGATGCGCAGGAAGTTTATAAAAACTATTACGAATTCGAGGTATTAGCAAAAAAACTCACATCATATCAAGTGCTGGCGCTTGATCGCGGAGAAAAGCAGGGCGTTTTGCGGGTCAAGCTCGAACTTGACGATGAGCGAATCTTGAATCAGATGTACCGCCATTATGCCAAAAATCATGAAGAAGATTCGGCAGAATATGTTAAAAAGGCTTGCAACGATGCGTACAAACGCTTTATCAAGCCGGCAATCGAACGCGAATTACGCAGCAATTTGACGGAGACGGCCGATAAAAAAGCAATCGAAGTTTTTGGAGACAATCTTTACCATCTGTTGATGCAGGCACCGCTTAAAGGTCGCGTCGTACTAGGACTTGACCCGGCTTATCGGACCGGATGCAAACTGGCAGTTGTCGATGAAACGGGCAAGTTTTTGGCCAAAGCGGTCATTTACCCGCATGAAAAGTACAAAGGCGAACGCGTTGATCAAAGGCGAGTCGCAGATGCGAAAAAGACGCTCAAGACCCTGATTCAAAAGTATGGCGTCAAGACGATTGCCATCGGAAACGGAACGGCAAGTCGTGAATCAGAAAGTTTTGTCGCAAACGTTTTAAAGGAAATCGATGAAAAAGTCTCCTACGTAATCGTCAACGAGGCCGGTGCTTCGGTCTATTCGGCAAGCGAAATTGCCAGAAGAGAATTCCCGGACTTCAACGTCGAAGAGCGCTCCGCAGTCAGCATCGCACGCCGTTTGCAGGATCCGTTGGCAGAACTGATTAAAATTGATCCGAAGGCAATCGGCGTCGGACAATATCAGCATGATCTGCCTGAAAAGGATTTGGATGAAAGGCTCAAGTTCGTAATCGAAACGGGCGTCAACAAGGTCGGAGTAAATCTGAATACTGCCAGTCCGCAGCTGTTGGAGCACATTTCAGGGCTGAATGCGACGACCGCACAAAATATCGTGGATTATCGTTCAGAAATCGGGCGATTTGAAAAAAGGTCGCAGTTAAAAAAGGTCAAGCGCTTAGGTGACAAGGCATTTGAACAGGCTGCCGGCTTTTTGCGTATTCCAAACGGCAGGGAACCGCTTGATAATACGGACATCCACCCCGAAAGCTACGATCTGGCGCGCCGATTGTTGACGGAGACGGGGCTAAAAAATGAAGAGCTGTCGACAAAAGCCGGTTTGGAAAAGCTCAGCTGCTTTGATCCGCAGGCTTTTGCGAATAAAACGGGCGCAGGCGTTCAGACCGTTGAAGACATTGTGGAAAGTCTGAAAAAACCCGGGCGCGATCTGCGCGATTCGATGCAAAAACCGCTGCTGAGATCGGATGTTTTGCACCTTGAGGATTTAAAAGAAGGCATGAAGCTTCAAGGCACGGTGCGCAACGTCGTGGATTTCGGGGCATTTGTGGATATCGGGGTCAAACAGGACGGTCTTGTTCACGTTTCCAGACTCAAGAAAGGTTTCGTTAAAAATCCTTCCGATGTCGTGTCCGTGGGGGATATCGTGGACGTGTGGATTGACAGCGTGGATGAAAAACGCGGTCGCATTCAATTAACGATGGTGGATCCAAAAAATGAATGATCAAGCGCTTCAAGGACTGGTCGAAAAAATTTCTTCAGAAGATTTTGGACGCAAATTTAAACACCGTGCCTTCTTTAACGGGCGCTTAAGAACGACGGGCGGAAGATATCGATTGAAAGACCACGATATTGAGATTAATCCCAAAATGTTGACGGAACATGGTTCGAACGTTCTGATCGGCATCATTAAACATGAGTTGTGTCATTATCATCTGCATTTGGAAGGAAAAGGATACAAGCATAAGGATCCGGAATTCAAGGCATTATTGAAAAAAGTAAATGGTTTGCGTTACGCACCGGAATTAAAATCTGAAAAGCCAGGGGTTGAAAGATTTTATATCTATAAATGCGAAAAATGCGGGAGGCTTTATCAACGCAAACGTCGCGTCAATACCGCGCGCTTTGTCTGTTCAAAGTGCCACGGAAATATTAAATTGGTCGAGATTCATGAGTATTGATAATTTTTTTTGAAAAAGACTTGCGTCCGCTGAAAATGACTGTTATAATGAATAACGTTGTTGCGGGTATGGCGGAATTGGCAGACGCGTCAGACTAAGGATCTGGTGGGCGTTGAGCCCGTGATGGTTCGAATCCATTTACCCGCATGATTAAGATTGCAGGACTGATGAA
The DNA here is from genome assembly GCF_900113455.1 of Ligilactobacillus ruminis DSM 20403 = NBRC 102161. GTDB lineage: Bacteria > Bacillota > Bacilli > Lactobacillales > Lactobacillaceae > Ligilactobacillus > Ligilactobacillus ruminis. Next base: position 12,981 of record NZ_FOPI01000015.1, read on the forward strand.
GAATCGGTTCTGCGATTTTTTTGTTTTACGATAATTTTTTTGAAATTAAGGGTTGCATAGCTGTGAATAACTTGATATAATTAATGATGTTGTCGCGGGTATGGCGGAATTGGCAGACGCGTCAGACTAAGGATCTGGTGGGCGTTGAGCCCGTGATGGTTCGAATCCATTTACCCGCATAACGCAAGCTGCAGTGCTGAGAAATCGGTCTGCAGCTTTTTTAATGCGTTCGATTGTTTTGAATGATCAAAGTATTCCGCATTAATGAAAAAACTGGTAAGATATACCTTGGAAAGATTCGAAAGGATACGAAACATATGTCTGTTAAAATCAGTGCGAGCGCAGGCTACCTGCCCAAAAGAATTGTTACGAACGACGAACTGGCGTCAATTATGGAAACTTCCGATGAATGGATCAGAAGTCATACCGGTATTAAAACGCGTCATTTTGCGATCGGAGAAAATACGTCCGACATGGCTGCAAAAGTAGCCGTCAGTCTGATGGAAAAAGCCGAAGTCAGTCCTGAAGAAATCGATCTGATTATCGTTTCGACGATTTCTCCGGATTCGATCACGCCGTCAACTGCAGCTTTGGTTCAAGGAAAGACCGGTTGCGTCAACGCATTTGCATATGATATTTCTGCCGCTTGTGCCGGATTTGTTTTTGCGTTGTCCACTGCAGAAAAGTTTATTCGCTGCGGTCAGTACGAAAAAGCAATCGTCATCAGCGCAGAAACGAATTCCAAGATGATGGATTTCAAGGATCGAACGTCTGCCGTCTTTTTTGGCGACGGAGCAGCTGGAGTCTTGTTGGAATCAAGCAAAAACCCCGAAGATGAAAGCTTCATCGCAGAAGAACTGCATGCAAAAGGAAACGGGAAAGTCATCCACAGTGGACGCATCGAACCGATTCAGGCAATTTCTGCTGAAAATTACCCAAAGATGGATGCTTTTTACCAAGACGGCCGTTCCGTTTATAATTTTGTGACTGACGAAATTACCGTTCATATGTGCGAATTTTTGAAAAAGGAAGGTCTGAAACCTGAAGACCTTGATTTGGTGATCACGCATCAGGCCAATCTGCGTTTGATTGAAAATATTGCCAGGGCTTTGAATCTGTCGCTTGAAAAATTTCAGATCAACGTTCAAACGGCCGGAAACACTTCATCGGTCGGAATCCCGTTGGCCTTGTCGGAAGCACTTGCTCAAGGCAAGAGGCCGAAACGTTGCTTGTTGACGGGCTTCGGTGCCGGGTTGGCTTATGGCAGCTTGTTGCTTAGATTTTAGTTTTTGTCCCCTTGTCCTTTGACAAGCGGACTTTTTGCGTTAAAAAGATGCTGCTCGACCAGTCTTAGCCAAGATCTCACTCAAATCTACGGACAAAGAGCCCATTTTCATCGATGTATCCGTAAACGGCAGAGCTTTTGCCAAATGCGGGTCTGATAAATCAGCGGCCAGGCTTACAGTCAAAATTACCGCCAAACTATTTTGGGTTATTTCCATCGTGGAAAGCAATCGTCCTGCATACGAAAAAAACCGGATCAGATTTGCGATTAATTGCAAATCATCCGGTTTTTCGATTTGAGGCATTATTTTTCACAGCCTCTATCATGTGCTTGTTATTGTCCAATTGCCTCGGCGCCTGCGATGGCCTGTTCGGCAATGCCTGTATCGTCGGTAAACGTTTCGGTCGATTCTTCCAGTCCGAGTTCTTCACGAATGTTTTTTGAAACGCGTGCTCGTTCCTTTGACGTTGCAACTTGCCATGAGGTTGAATCATACCATCCGTTTTTTCCCTGCAGACAATCGGATTTGATGTTTGAGGCAGCCTTTTTGTAATTTGTTTCGATGGCCCACATGTCATCGTAGCTGAGATCGGTTTGCATGTTGTCTTTGACTGCCTTTAGAATGTCGTCAAATTTTGAGACGTTTGAAAAATTCAGAGCCTTCTTGGCAATAGCCTGAATGACCTGGCGTTGACGTTTTTGCCGACCGTAATCTCCGAGCGGATCATCGTGGCGCATGCGAGCATAAGAAAGTGCTGCTTTGCCGTCAAGAGTCTTTTTTTTGCCTTGAACCACGTCCGCATCTTCATATTGGAACGTCAGCGTCGGAGTGACGGTGATTCCGCCGATTGAATCCACGACTTGTCTTAATCCGCCCATGTTGAGCAGCACGTAATAGTCAATCGGAACGTCGAGCAGCTTTTGAATCGATTTGATGGTCGTCGGAACGCCGCCGACAGAATATGCGGAATTGATTTTGTCATACGGATCGCGGCAATTCGGAATTTTAAGCAAGGTATCGCGCGGGATGCTCGTCAAAGTCGTCCGCTGCGTCGTCGGATTGACGGTGGCGACAATCAGCGTATCGGTTCTCCCCGTATCGCTTCGGCCAAGGTCGCCAGTATCGGTTCCTAGCAGCAGAATCGAAATCGGTTTTTTTTCTTTCAAGACTTTTGAAACGTTGCGCGCTTTTTTGATTTTGACTTTTTTATATGTTGTAGTGATCGTCTTTTCAGCCGTATGTAGCATGCTGTAGAGATAAGCACCGCAACCGTAGAACCCGCCAAGCAAGGCAACCAGCAAAAAGCTGCAGACCCATTTTCTGATTTTGGTTTTGTCTTGCGAGTCAACGGATCGTTTAGTATGAACTGACATTTCAAATCCCCTTTGAATGAAATATTGAATAGTATCATTATACACATCTTAGCGGTTTCATGATAGATGAAGAGGAGAAGTTTAACGGATTCTAAAAACTCTTGAAATATTTTCGCAATAAAAGCGTTTTAGCGGAAAACGGCTAGTGCATTTGCCGACGTTAAATGCTATAATTTTGGAAAAAGATTAAAAAATGATGAAAAAGAAGGTAGATTATGCAAGTCTTTATGGAAAGTCTGTCGGGCGTTCTCGTTATTTTGGGGATGATTCTCGTCGGATATTGTTTGACTGAACACGGGTGGTTTAAAGGAGATGCCGACAAGCTGATTGCCAAACTGGTCACGCAAGTCTCGCTGCCGTGCTACATGCTCAGTACGATCACCGGAAAGTTCAAGGCGCATGAGCTTTTGGAAATGCTGCCCGATCTTCGGTTCCCGGTGCTTTCAATGATGATTTTAATGGCGATCGCGTTTGCGCTGGTAAGAATTTTCAACATCAAAAAAGGTCGTCAAGGGCTGTTTACGTCGATGTTTTTCAACTCCAACACGATTTTTGTCGGACTTCCGATCAACCAGGCGTTGTTTGGTGATCGCAGCATTCCTTACGTTTTGATTTATTATATGGCCAATACGACGATTTTCTGGACGCTCGGAACGTTTTTTATCCAGCGCGACGGTGAAAAAGGTGCCAAGTTTGATTTGAAAAAGACGCTTGGCAAAGTCTTTTCCCCGCCTTTGCTCGGATTTATGCTGGGAATCGTGCTGGTTCTTTTGGACGTGCGACTGCCGACGTTCATCAATCGTGATCTGGCGTATCTCGGCAACCTGACGATTCCGTTGTCAATGCTGTTCATCGGAATTTCGGTATCTCATGCCGGCTTGGCACAGATGTCTTTGAAAAAGGACAATCTGCTGATTTTGTTCGGACGTTTCGTTTGCGCACCGCTTTTGATGACGGTTCTGGTGATTCATGCGCCGATGCCGACTTTGATGAAGCACGTCTTCATCCTGCAATCGGCGATGCCCGTGATGACGAATGCTCCCGTCGTTGCGAATCTGTATGGTGCCGATTCGTCTTATGCGGCCGTTATGGTAACGGAAACGACGCTGATGTCTTTGATCGTCGTGCCGATTCTCATGGTCATCATGCAGTCGCTTTAGATTAGAAAAAATGCAGAGCGGAATATTTCAAAACGTTGAAATATTCTGCTTTTTATTTTTTTTAGAATGAGATTCTGAGTAAAGAATAAGCATCCGGAATCTCGATAAGCGGTTGGAAACGTTTTAAATTAGAAAAAATAATTTGTAACAAAAGAGAAATATTACAGACTGTAATGTCAAAAACGAGACGAAAACAGTTTGAAAGCCGATAAAATGGCATTTATCCGGGTGCGCAGCAACTAAGGGAATCTTCGTGAAACATTTTTGTAACATTAGAGGCTTTTTTGAACGATTTTGTAAATTTACTGTAATTGAGTTGAGGATTGTTAAATGGTAACATAGCTATTGTACTTAAAACGAACGAAAGAAATTTCGGTATTCTGGTTAAATTTAGTTGTTTAGGAAGGTAGTCGCTAATGAGAAATTCTAAGTTGTTCAAGATAACATTGACAGCTGCAGCAGCGTTGACGTTCGCAGGTTTTGCGGAATCATCCGCCAAAGCAGATACGCAGGCAGATATCGATGCGATCACGCAAAAGATCAAGGATACGGAAAAAAGCATCAAGGAAGGTCAGGAAAAACTTTCCAAGCTTGAAGATCTTCAATACCAAAAAACAATGGAAATCGACGGTTTGAAGAAGAACATCAAGGCTCGCAAAGCTCAGCTTGCCCGTCAGGCGCGTGCCGCTCAGGTCAACAATGCCGGTTCGATGATCGACTTTGTTTCAAAGTCAAGGAGCCTGTCTGAAGCAATCGGCCGCACATTTACGGTCGCAACTCTGGTTCATGCCAACAACGAGGCCGTTGCTCAGCAAAAAGCCGATCAGGAAAAGGTTGCTGCCGATAAGGCAGTCGTTGACAAGGCTGCAGCCGATCAGGCACAAGCAAACAAGAATTTCAACAATGATCTGGCACAATTAGCCGTTCAAAAGACGCAGCTTGAAGTCAAGAAAGCAAAGGAAGACGAAGCTGCCAGGAAAGCTGCTCAGGAAGCAGAAAAGAAGGCAAGAGAAGCAGCTGAAAAAGTTGCCAATGCCAAGAACGAACGCGACGCGCAGAATGCTCTCAACGATGCAAACAATGCGGTTGCTTCAGTTACGAAGTCAGATAACAACAATAATAATAACAACAATAACAACGTTGCTGCTCAAGCAAGCACGCAACAGACAAGCAATACGAGCGCTGCTCCGGCAGCCAAGTACGGCAGCGTTGTCGGTTACGCATTGTCGTTCCAAGGGGTGCCTTACGTTTACGGCGGCACATCACCTTCCGGCTTTGACTGCTCCGGCTTGGTTCAATACGTGTTTGCAGCTTTCGGCAAGCAGCTCCCAAGAACTGCTGGGGCTCAAAAAGCGGTATGTACGCCGATTTCTGAAAGCCAATTGCAGCCAGGCGATTTGGTCTTCTGGGGTACGGGACATGTTGGTATCTATATCGGCGGCGGAAACTTTGTGCATGCACCGACAACGGGGGATCACGTCAAAGTTACGTCAATGAATTATTATCATCCTGATTCATACGGACGCGTAAACTAAGGCGTTGCCGAATATAACTAAAACCAGAATTCTACGATATATAAATAAAAAAAAGAATCACAGTTTTCTGTGATTCTTTTTTTGCGAGAAAAAGCAAAAACATTTATTAATAAGCTTAAAAAGCATTGATATTTTGTCGATTTTCTATAGAAAAGAAGGTTATTGAAGTTAAAAAAGAGGAGAAAAAAATTTGATTTTGGAGGGGATTTCATGCAGACGGTGACCTTTGAAAACAGCAAGCAGGTTTTGGAATACGCAGCTTTGAATTCTGACCAGATCCTTGTTTTATTCAGTACATATGCCGAAATCGAAATGATTGACGCAAGACTTCCGGAAAACGTGATTGTCGCGTCGTCATTTGCGCAAACTTATGCAGGTGAACGCAAAGAACGCGGATTTACCGGGTTTGTCATTGATAAAAATGAATGCGAAATCGTGCCGATTGCCGACCCGCCGATATTGTCGCGCTATGATCTGAAAAAAGCCTACGACAAGGTCAAAGACAATCCGAATGCTTTCATGTATCTGATTGCTGACGGATTGTCCGGTCAAGAAGACATGATTTTGACGAGTCTTTACTTCATGAGGACTGATTTCAAGATGATCGGTGGTTCCGCAGGCGATATGAAACACGATGAAACGCTGATCTATTATGGCAGCCATCGTGTCAAGCATCTGTGCATTTTCGTTGATTGCAAAAAACGGACGAAACTCGTCAAAGAAAATATTTATGTGCCGACCGGAAAGAAGATGTTCGTTACGAATGCCGATCCGATCAAGCGTTGCGTCTATACGTTCAATAATCGGCCGGCCGATGAAGAGTATGCCAGAATATTAGGCATTTCGCTTTGCGATTTGAATGATGCGTTCATTTCGCATCCGTTAGGACAAAAAGTTGATGGCGAATTGTTCATCAATTCGCCTCAAAAGATCAATCACGACCATTCGATTACTTTTTATTCGGAAATTATTCCGAACAAGTTCATCGACGTGCTCGGGTTAGGTGATATGAAGCAGATTATGGCAGAGACAAGAGAAAAGATGGGCATGAAACCCAGCACGCTGCTTTCGATCAATTGCGTCCTGAGAGATCTGTATTTTAAAAAACACGGAAAATGGCGCGAAGTTTTTGCGTCATTGGACGAGTTGAACGAAAAAGAAGCCGGATTCATCAGTGCTGGCGAGCAATATAACTTTGATCATTGCAACCAAACGATGGTTCTGCTCGGAATCGAATAGAAAGGAAAGAAATCAAATAATGAAATGGTTCAAAAAGAAAGATGAAGTCGTTTTGGAAGAAAAAAAGGAATCAGAAATAGATCTTCATGAAAACATTACGGCAACGGAATACTATTCAACGGTTTATGATTTGACAAAGCAAACGCAAAAACAGTTTCAAAATCTGATGAAAATGGATAGCGATTCGACGCAAAGTCTGGATCAGCTCCTGAACGTCAATCAGGAAACGATCGAAAGCATTCGTGAATCCTCGGAAACATCAAAGGAACTTGCCAAAACGAATGACAAACTGGAAGAAAAAATTTCAGCCGTTTTAGGCGAGATGAAGGTTACGGGCGATGCAATCGAAGGTTCAAAGGAAGACTTTGAGACAATGGGCAATATTGTCGACAATCTTGACAAGTTCATCAAAAACATTACGAACGAGGTGGGCACTTTGCGCACTGAATTTAACAACATTTCAACCAAAGCACAAAGCATTGACGATATTGCCGAAAGTACCACTATTTTGGCGCTGAACGCTTCAATCGAAGCCAACCGAGCCGGAGAAGCCGGCAAAGGCTTTGCGGTCGTTGCGAGCGAAACAAGCAATCTTGCTCAAAGCACCAAAGGATTTTCGCGCGAAATTTTGTCTTCGATGAATGAGCTCAGAAACGTCGTCGTTCAGCTGCAAAAACAGGTCGAGTCCGTAACCAGGGTGATTGAAAAAACGAATGCAGCCGTCAGCGATGTTACGGAAGGGTTTGAAACGATCAAAGAATCCGGCGCAAACGTGGGCGTTTATATGGATGACGTCTTGAGCATTCAAGGCGAAAACGCCGAATACATCAACAAGATGAGCGAAACGATGGAAGACGTCGTTGCCAAATCTGAAGAAGACAGCAATCGACTGCATATTTTGGTCGACAGCGTCGATAATCGTTCAATTAATTACAAGAAAATTGCAAATGACTTGGAACAATTGAACCTGCTTTCCGAAAAAGCCAAAAACAACTAACTGACAAAGTCCCCGCCAATGTAAAAGTCGACGAGGACTTTTTGCGATTGGGTTTTCGTGTTATCATATAGTTATTCTAAAGATTTGGAAGGTAACGGCATGGTAAAGTTGGTTTTAATCAGACACGGGCAAAGCATTGCCAATAAAGAAGACGTTTATACGGGATGGTCCGACTCTCCGCTGACAAGAAAAGGCATCAGTCAAGCGCGACATGCGGGCAAGTTGCTGTTTCATGAAAAAATCAACTTTTCGGACGTGCACACTTCCGTTTTGGTGCGCGCAATCAAGACCGCAAACATCGTTTTGGATGAAATCGGACAAAGCTATTTGCCGATTCATAAAACGTGGCGCTTGAACGAGCGACATTACGGGGCATTGCGCGGCTTAAACAAAAAGAGAACGCGCGAAATATACGGTGAAGAACAGGTTGCGTTATGGCGTCGTTCATTTTATACGGTGCCGCCGCTATTGGAAAAAATTGATCACGACAGGCGATACGATTGTTTTCCTGATGTCGTCGTGCCGCGCGGCGAAAGCTTGAAGATGGCTTATGACAGAATCGTGCCTTACTGGACGGATGGAATTGCACCGAAATTGCTTAACGGAGAAAACCAGCTTGTCGTGGCTCACGGGAGCACTCTGCGCGCGATGATCAAGTTCATTGAGCACATCAGCGATCAGGGAATAGATGGCGTCGAGGTTGCAAACGGAACACCGATAATTTATGAACTCGACCATCGATTGAAAATCGTCGAAAAGAAAATTTTATAGCAAAAACAGGATTGGATGCAAAAATCCAATCCTGTTTTGAGTCTTTATAAGTATGACGCTTATTTTGCCAAAGAACCCATCGGATCCCAAGGAGCCAAAACCTTTGGCTCTTCCTTCAAAATTTCCTGGAGTTCTTTTGGCAGGAACTTCTTGTTAACGACGACTTGGTAGCAGTATTCTTCCATCCAGCTGTCGCTCATGACGAAGAAGCCATCCGTTCCGACTTGGTCGCCCCATGAGTTTTCGACTTTCCACTTGTCAGGCTTGCCATCAACCAGGTTGACGCCTGTCAAGACCATTGCGTGCGTCATCAAGCTTTCGCAGTAGTCAAGGCGTTCTGCTTTGGACATTGAGAAATCAACATCGAACAATTCGTCGTTGTGGTAAAGTTCAGTATCCATGATTCCTTTTTTGCGATCGGATGATTGGCCAACGTCTGAGCCGAACCAAACGCTTTCACCTGCTTCAAGCTGTTTGATCGCAATTTTGCGGAACGTGTCCATGTCGACGTTCAAGTGACGAACTTCGCGTCCACCGATGACGTTGCCGAGCATTTCAATCGTGTACATGTGGTTGTAAGGCTTGTCTTCTGTCGGTGCATTGATGACGGAAACATAGTCTTCCGTATTCCAGCCAACGTATTTCTTGAAGAATTCCTGCGGAGTCAGGTCACGATCAAGATGATAGTTCTTGTCCTTGTCGCGATATTCGAAGTCGAATTTTGCAGGCGGTTCGCCGAAACTGTAGGCACACATGCGATAAACTTCTGAGAGCATCTTTTGTTTTCTTGCTTCAAGCTCATCTTCTGAAGCATTGGCATTGACGAGTTCGCGCAATTCGACGGCATCCTTGCGAAGTTTCAGATTCAATGTTGAATTGAATTCACGGGATGCAGAAGAATTGAACGTTTCTGGCATGACTGACTTTGGAACGACGCCATATTTGTCAATGATGGCCATGAACATGTCCCACTGGCCGCCGTCTTGTTGAGGCGTCTGCATGAGCCAGGCAACCTTGCGATCAGATGTTGGCAATGCGGCCGTCTTAATGACGTTTTCATAGAAATAATTTGATTTTTCAAGCTTGTCCCAGAAGAAAGTATAGTTTTGTGAAAGCTCAAAATCGTCTGCAACGCCGAATTTGTCCTTCATGTCATGACGCATCGTGTTCAATGCGGCAAACATCCAACAACGTCCGGATTGTTTTTGATTGGCAACTTTTCCCGTATCCAAATCAATTGAGAAAACAGGATCCATGTTGATTTCTGAACGATAGTCGGCACTTGTTGCCAAGATTCCGTTCTTTGTTACGGCGCGTTCCGCAACGTTGTGATTTGCTTTTGCATCAAGTTCTTCTTGGAACTTCTTTAATTGGTTTGCACTAATGTCTTTAGCCAAGACGTTCACCTTCCTTTAACAAACTATTAATAATTTTATAGCATTTATTAAATTAAGTAAATAAGCGAGTTTGACAAAACGCTATTTTGCTTCGAGAACTTCAAGTCCGTTTTGGCGACCGACGATTACCGTATCGACCATGTCAAGGAAAAGACCATGTTCAACGACGCCGACCTGGTGAATCAGATATTCTGCAAGCTCATGCGGATTGTCGATTTGTCCGAGATGAAGATCGATGATGTAATTGTCCGAGTCCGTCGAAAGCAGTCCCCCCTTGTCGTCTTTTCGGAATGCAGGGTTCAAACCTTTTTTCTCGAAACGTTCAAAGATTTTTTGACTGCCGTACGGAATAACTTCGACCGGAAGCGGGAACCGTCCCAATTTATCGACCATTTTGCTTTCGTCAACGATCCACATCACCTTGTCGGAATTTGTGGCAACGATTTTTTCGTAAAGCAAAGCGGCACCGCCGCCTTTGATTCCTTGAAAATCGCTGGAAATTTCATCGGCTCCGTCAATCGTAACGTCGATATGATCAACGGTGTCGACCGATTTGAGCGGAATTCCGAGACTTTTGGCTTGATTGGCAGTTCTGATCGAAGTCGTAACTCCCGTAATTTTAAGATTTTCGTCTTTGACGCGTCGTCCTAGTTCTTCAACCATGTAGTAGACGGTTGAACCAGTGCCAAGGCCTACAGTCATGCCGTCTTTGATCCATTCGACCGATTTTTTGCCGACAAGGCTTTTAAGTTCGTTTTGATTCATTTTTCTCCTCCTGGACTATCGTTTAAATAAAAGGTTCTCAACCTCAGGGTGCTTTGCGAAATATTTTTGAGTATAAGAGCAGAGCGGAAGAACGGTTTTGTTTACTTGCTTGACGTTTTGCAGGAATTCGACCGTGATCTTTTTGGCAAGTCCTTGACCGCGTGCCTTTTCATCAACCCAAGTGCGCTCAACGACGTAGGTTTTATTGTCGTTGATCATTTTAAAACCGATGCTGGCAAGCGTTTGATCATCATCGTTAAGATATGCGAACTCATTTTCGCTCCATTTGAAACGCATGAAAATACCTCCTAAAAATTATTTCTGGTTAAATTATAACATGCTTGAATAAATACAGTAAATTCAAGCATTACAACAAGTTTGGCCTTGTTTTGTTATCCATTTTGTTATCTTCATCCCTTTTCCAGTGCTACCCTTGCATATAATTCAAAAAGCCTTTAATTGCTTCGTTACGCGTTTTATTAGTAACATGGGTATAAAAATTCAATGTTGTACTAATGTCGGAATGGCCCAAGCGTTCCCGCGTTGCTTGCAAGCTTGCGCCGCTCTCTAGAAGTAGCGTGCAATGTGTATGACGGAAACCGTGAACCCTGATGCGCCTTAGATTAGGGTTCTTTCGGTATATTCTATTTAACCACCGATTAACAGTATTTTTATGCGGGATGATACCGCCTTTACCGTCATCAAATATTATTTGTTGCGGTTTGTTGGCATTGCATCCCAGTTTTAGCAGCTCTTTCGCTTGATCATGTTTCCATTCAAGCAGGCTGCTAAGCGTAACATCATCCAAAGCAAGGGTCCGAATACTTGCGGCGGTTTTTGGCTTATCAACGTAATTAAATCCGGTAAGACCGTTAGTTAAAGACTTGTCTATATTTAAAGCCTTTTCTTTGAAGTCAACATCCCCCCAGGTCAAGGCCAACAGTTCCCCTTTTCTGATACCTGAATAAGCTAGCAGACGGAAACAGGCATATATTTTCTTGTTTTCAGTTTCCTTCACCGCTTTAAGGAATTGTCCTAGCTCTTCGCGACTGTAAAAATTGTTGTCTTTCTGTACCTTGCGGCGCCTAGGGCGCGTAACATCTTTCATGGGATTAACTAAAATGTAGCCTTGCTTTCGCGCAAGATCTAAAATAGCGGCCGTTAGCGAGATGCACGCCGGCATACTAGAAGGAACAGCAACGAACCATGAATTAACGGCCGCCTGACATTGCCGAAGGGTTACTTTATCTACCTTGTAAGCCCCAAAAAATGGGGCTATATGTGTTCTATAGCGACTGTTAGTATTTGCTAGCGTGCTTTCTCTAACGGTTAACTTGTATGTTGCGAACCAGTCGGCGGCTACTTCGTCAAAAGTTACGGACTTTAAAGGCTTATTTAATAGTTCTCTATTGTCTTTCCGGTATTCAAGCCGAGTTAATTCCACTTGCGCCGCCTTCCTGCTTCTAAAACCCGTTTTCTGAATATATTTCTTTTTCCCGGTGTTTTCGTCAATACCTGCATATAGAACGAATTTATAACGTTTTTCGCCGTTTTTGAGCGTATATTCTTTAATTTTAGTCATTGTCTATCATCTCTTTCTAGAGTTTGCGCGCTCTGATATTTAGCAATAACCAAAATGTTTTTATATTACGCCTGGAAGAAGTAAATATGATCATCAGTTAAAAAGTTAGGTTATGTTAGGTTATAACAGGGGGTAATCTGGAGAAAAACAAGCGTGAATATCTTTACGGTTGTTCAAGGATGAAGAGAAATAATTATCTATTGGAAATACTTTTGATATAATTAGATTGTCATATCATTTTAGAGGGTCGGCCTTAGGGACCGGCTTTTTTATTTCAAGTTCAAAGATAAAAAAAGACATAACTATTTATTGGCAAGACGTGCAGCAATATTCTTTAATAATTCCTGATCTGCATCAGAAAAAGGCATCCCTTCCCAAAGAAAAGGTGCATTAGCACTTAATTCTAACTCTTTAGGCAATTCTTGCTTGCTAGTTCGCCCTAGCAGGTAATCAATCGAAACATCAAAATAATCTGCTACTTTTTCCAGGCTAGCCGTGTTTGTACTCTTATCCCATGAACGAAGCAACCCATTACTAAAGCCTAGCTTTATTTCAAGTTCACGAATTGAAATGTTTTTTTCAGACGCCAAAAGTCTTATTCTATCGTATATTTTCATGCTTTCCCCGGCTTTAATCCTTCCCGTTCATGATCCGTTTAATCATTTCTCTATCTTCATCAGAAAGCGGCTGGCCACGCCAAGTCATAATTATATCGTTGTCATCTAAAGCAACTTTTGAATTATCTTTCTTGCTTCGCGTATTAGTTCGCCCTAGTAGGTAATCAACCGAAACATCAAAATAATCTGCTACCTTATTTAATTTATCAACAGAAGGGGATTGCTTATTCCATTTAGAAATTGAACCGTTCCCAAAGCCTAGGGTTCTTTCAAGCTCCGCGACTGAAATTTTCTTTTTCACCGCCAAATCTTTAATAACGTCACGTAATCCCATAACTCATCACCTCACACTGATAATAATCTAATAAATATTTAGAAAAGCCTTGCGTTTAGTCTAATTATCTAATATACTAAAAACATCATAAAGCGAACATAGAGCGGTAAGACTGAGGCCGTATGGCATTTCTATACCCTCATAATAGATTATTGGCGGTTATCAGTCAACGTTTTTGTTTCGTTATAGACGATTGGAGGTGTTTTTTGTGGAAATATATAATGCTGTGAAAGGTATTTCTTTGAAAAAAGGAATATCAATTTATAAGCTGGAAAAAAATCTAGGATATCCCAACGGTTCAATTTCTAAATGGAATCGGCAAATTCCCAACGCTGTAAGATTGCAGGAAGTCGCGGACTATTTAGGAGTGACTAGTTCCTACATTTTAAGCCAATCTAGAAAGGAGAGATAAACATGAATGAACCGTTACAGGTAATGCTAACACCGGAACAAGATGCAGCCTTGCGAGGGTATTTCTATCAGGTCGCAAAGGAAGAAATAGAACGGGTAAGGCATGATGAAAAGCTTGAAATGTTGGTGTATACGCGTAAGAACTTAGCCGCGGCTTGCGGTTGTTCCCCTAGCCTAATTGATACATGGCAAAAAATGGGGCTTAGGGCATCCGTCATTAACGGACGAAGTTATTACACGAAGAAGGATATAGCTGAATTCTTTGCAAAATACCGAATTTAAAAAAGGCATATCGGTAAATGTGGAACCGATACGCCTAAAAAAATGAGCTTGCGCGCTCTGATATTTATCAGTAACCCCAGAACCAAGAAAGGAATTACCAATGACTATTTATATTATAACATCTAGCGAAGGTCGCGTATATAAAGAAATTAAGCATGAATTGGAAAAGGCAGGCTATCATACAAAAACCCTTCTAGCCGAGGTCCCTCAACCGGTTTTAGTAGGCTTTGTATCAGGTCGGCTGACTACATTCACCTTAAAAAAGCTGTTAGAAGCAAGCGTAAAAGGTGGATGCTTATGATCTATATACAGCACGGATTAAACACAAACCAAATGCAGGCAACAGGGCAAGGTTTTACGGCTTTTCTATATAACTATCATCCCCGAAGAATTACAATAACCGCCAATAACAGGGATACAGTTAAGCGCGGCTTAGATTATGCAATATCGGGCACAATTGATGGCCACACGCGAAGCAATGCTAGTATAAAAGCCCGGGACGTGCTAGCGGTGGATCTTGATTATATATCACCAGAATTAACGGACGTAACCATTTACCACGAATTAGAGAAGGCTCTAAGTCAAAGTAACTGGTATCTATACCCCACCGCTACAAACGGGCTAGGGCGGAACAGATACCGCCTGATTGTCATGCTAGAAGCCCCGATAACATCCCCCGAGGATTACAGCGCCTTAGTAAGCTTGATAACTCACGGACTAGGACGCGCGGGAATTATAACCGCCAAAGATGGTTCTAATGCAACATGGGGGCAATTATTTGGAACCCCAGTTATTAATCAGTTCTATCCGCCTAATTTGCCGCTAATACGTAAGCATGATGGATTAGCATATCCAACGGACAAGAAAACAATGCAAATTGTCAGAAATATATTAAAGCAGGAATACAACGAAAACCCTACACCGGGAATTGTTGCCCCCGTGCTACCTAAAACACGCGGAGCATACAAAAACCCGCGCCCGCAGTCGGCGGGTTTGACCTATACAGGGCGCCTATTATCGGAATTCGCAAACGGAATTACTGAAGGTGCGCGTAATAATAAGCTATTTGAGTTAGTAGTTTATTCCTTGTCGCAAGGGATGGATGTTGCGGCGATCTGGAAACTGGTTCAAGGATTTAATTCATGTTTTGTTTACCCTAGCATTGACGGAAGAGAGCTAACAGCGCTATTTAGAAGCGCAATGAATACAAGAAGGAAGGATTTAAACAATGATTGATTTTATGGAGTTACCGCCGGACATAGAACAGGGCGTGGCCACGGAATTGCCGCCAATTGATAGCGTTGATAACCTGGTGGCCAAATTGCAGGAACAACACCCCAAGACACCGCCAACACCCGCCAATCTTGCAAAATGGCGTACTGTTGCTAAAGCAATGCAACATCAACAGGCGGAGTTGCGAAAGGCAGAGTTACAGTTAAGGGCGCCCGTTAGAAGCAAAGCTGACTTAATTCAACGCTTGACGGCGGAAGCACGATTATATAAGGCCGAACATACCAAGATAAACGATACAACAGGCAATGTTACAACACCGCGCATCCCACCCCGAGCGGTTGCCGATATTCTATTGAATAACATCAAGTTCGTTATTATTGGCAAGGACAACAAAGAGAATGCGTATAAAGCGCCGTATTTCTATGATATCGATCAAGGGATTTATGTATCATTGCAACGAGAGTTAGAGCGCCTTTGCTTGCTAGTGGAGCGTGAGTTAAACATTAAAGGCCGAAAAGAAACTATCGAATATATCCGCTTAGAAGCTCCGACCGTTGAACCAACTGAAAACCCCGCTTTGATTGTATGCAATAACGGTATTTACAACAAGGCAACAAAGCAATTAGAACCCTTTAACGATCAGTATAAGTTCATATCAAAGATAGCAACGAACTTAAACCTTGATGCATCCGAACCTGACTTTAACGGGTGGAAACTGTCAGAATGGATAAAAGAATTATCAGACGGTGATAAGAGCAAAGAGAAGTTAATATGGCAACTGATTGCAAGTACCGTTAACGCGAACTATGTACAGCCGTACGCTTTCTTTTTGGTTGACAACGGACAAGGGCGGACAGGCAAAAGCACTTTTGAAACGCTGCTTAAAAATCTAGTTGGTAAGGCTAATTACTCTAGTTTGATGCTAGTTGAGTTTGAGCATGATTTTAAGCTAGCAACGGCAATGGGGCGCGCGCTGATTATCGGGGATGACAACAACCCTAAGGACTATAACGAGAACAGCGCAAATTTTAAAAGTATGGTTACAGGGGACGTTGTTTTAATCAACCCTAAAGGATTACCACCGTATACGGATCAAAGCACCGCTACAATCGTTCAGAGCATGAACTCTTTACCGAAGTTTAAGGATGCAACAGGCGGTACTTTGCGCCGGTTAAAGATTATCAGGTTCAATCATCAGTATCCCGATACCCCGGCAGGGCGGAAGATCAAAGATGAGTATATCAAAGATACATCATTGCTAGAATGGGTGTTAAAGAAAGCTGTAACGATTGATATTGAGCGCCTGGAAGATACTGAAGAGAGCCGCGGCGAAGTCAGGGAGATAAAGCAACAGAGCGACCCTATAGCCTACTTCATGCAGGAGTATTTTCCAGAATTGACTAGCGCGCGCATCCCAACCGCTTTTCTGTTTAAATACTTTCTTGCAGTGATGGCATACGAGAACAACCCTAGCCGGATTACTCAACGCGGCTTCACCGAACGACTGAAAGAAAATCTTCCCGAGGGATGGAAGTATGAGCGCAATAGTAAGTATGTTGGTGACTGGTGGGATGATAGAGACATGGACGTTTTAAACCTCTATGATCGTAAAAATGTTTATCCGTATGAACCAAAAAAACGGTACGCATATCAAGGTTTGATTTATAAATGCTGAATTTACCAACTATCTAGTTGGTTTATTGAAGCGCTAGTCGGTTCGCGCATTCCTTGCGAGAGTAAGGAAACCAACTATTACTGTATTATACCGACTAATATTTCTTATTCCTATATAAAGAAAAAGTATATGAAGAAAGTATGAATAACATATATACGTATATAGGGAATAGAAAAATCTTGTTGGTTTAGGTGGTAAAAGTCGGTTCCCTTTATGTAGCAACTATTCCCGGCGCTGGCGCGTGAATTCACTTAGTCGGTATCTAGTCGGTTTTGTTGGTATCATGCATGAAAGGTAGTGATTTAATGGAAATGAGCGAAAAAGAAAAGGCAGTGTTAACTATAATCCCAACAGGAAGCGAGAAGCCGATAAAGGGGGCAATGATTTGCGAGAAAACGGGACTAAGTAAGCGCGTAATGCAAGAAACAATAGCTAATCTGATTACAAAACACCATGCAAAAATTGGCGCAATTCGTAAGGGGAAGGAAACAGGCTATTATATTGTCCAGAATAAAGCAGATTTAGAGATGGCATTAAGACCATTGCGCGCGCAAGTAAGGCGTATGGAAGAACGAATTAACATTTTAGAAAGTGAGAAGTGATAAAAATGAACATCAAATACCCGATGTTAGTTGAACAAAGTTATAAATCCCTGAAAGAAGCAGGCTTTGAATTAACCAAAGCGGAAGTATATCGTAAAATGATTGAAGCAAATATTATAGACCGGTATGGCAAACCAACGGACGAAGCTATAAAAGAAGGATGGGTAAAAAATTATGATGCTGATAACCCTATTCAGAAATTCAAGCAAGATTACGGCTTCCCTTTTAATGCTCTGGATGATAAGCATTACAGACTAGACGAGCAAGGAACCGTGCTTATTGACGCCCCAGGGCTAGCAATTGCGGCGGCAGCTATTCAACTTAATCCTTCATCAAGTCCGAAAGCCGTAAAAGTCGCTAAGTGTATCGAAAACGAATTACGTAAAAAGGGCTACTTAGGAGGGGATGACAAATGACCGAAACTAAAAATACAGATATGGCCACCGCTAGAAAGTTAACGCGCATTGCCCAAAATCTACAAGCGCTAGTTGGAATGATGGCACTAGTGAACATAAGCGACGACGACATTAAATCGTTTTTCGTAAATCAATCATTGTCTCAGGTAATTGAGAGTTTAAGGAACTCAATTACGGACATTGAGAATTTAAGTGATGGGTTAGTGGAGTTAGATAAATAAAAAATAACTGAATAAGTTTAACTTAGGGGTTCTCCGGAAGTGTAGAACCCTTTTTCTGATCCTAAGTAATTCTTAGGGTGCGTTTCTCCGGTATGTCGCATACAAACTTAGCATTTCTTAGTGTTTTTTTACGTGTAAGGGGGGGTAGTGAAACGCGACAGAAAAGATTTTACCTCTGTATCTGTAAATACGGAGGTAAATAATGGCGGTACAAAGAAACACGGTAAAACCACGCGCGCCCATTGTAGGGAACGTTCAAATCCGAGGTCACTCAGTGTTACCGCAAAAATCACACGCGGAACCGTGGGGGTGCGGTGAAGCGCCGAAAGCCTATGTTAATCTCCTAACAGATATCTAGGTATAAAAATTAAAAAAGTCTATGGTCGTTCTGGACGACCTTAAATTTTTAAAAGTAAGTATGATCACTACACCACACGAACCACTAAAACAAATCACATACAGTGATATGTTTGCCTGCTTTGCTTGTCATAACCGCAAGACGAAACAAAAACAGAGAAACCCCTTGCGAGAGTGAGAACAGAGCGAACAGCAAGACCGCGCGTTCATAAAAAGAGGGGGGGACATCCCCGCCTAGCTGTTGATCCGTGCTTTCCCGCCGTCACTGTTCTAATTTTTTCGCGGGAACGTAACTAAGCGCCCTGCAAGAACGTTTAGTTAGACGGGGAATTGTTGGAAAATTTAGGAATTAAACCGCTGTAACTATACTAGCCCCCCTTTTTTAAAATTTTAAAAAATTCGCGCGACGTAAGACGTGGGCACTGTGTGTAGCTCTCCGCGCGGCGCGTAAGGCGGGGGGATTAACGAGTTAAAACTAATTGAGTATAATTCCATTCGCAACTCTAAAAACGCTCTAACAAGCTATTACGGGCGTATAGTGGAACCTATAAAAAAGCCGTCCATAAGCAGGGCGGCTTTTATTTGTATTTGGATCATTACTAAATATCAGAGTGCAAACATGATTTTGTTATCCATTCTGTTATCTATTTTGTTATCTTTGATAGATAACAAATAAAGTCATTTAAGATAGTCATTAACTAGTAATGTTGATATATCAACGTTTTATTGTTGTTAATGCTACTAATAGTTACATCACGGCAATTCTGGTTAAATTATAACATTAAACAATGAATTAATTTGGTAAAATGGAGGTATAGTTAAAAGTCAAGACGATCTTAAGACGATGTTTTTGCGGCAACCCCGCATTGACGGTCGTTAAGAGAAGAAAAATTACAAAGGAGAGCGGCGGGGAGGCTGAAACAGCCGCACCCCGTCCGAAGAGCAAATGAAACGTGGTTTTAAAGTTGTAACTAAATATTTGGACAAAGGACTGAATTTGCCGAAAAGAGCAACTAGAAATGCTGCCGGGTACGATTTTGAATGTGCAGAAGATTTTGTTTTGCCGAGTATTTGGAAAAAAGATTTCTTGAAAATTCTGCGTGCGGTCAGAAAACAAAAAGATTATTCGGATGAAGAACTTATGAAAGCAGACGCATGCCTGAAACCATATTTGGTTCCGACTGGCATCAAGGCCTACATGCAGGATGACGAATTTTTGATGCTGGCCAATCGTTCAAGCAATCCGCTCAAGCGCCGGTTGGTTCTGCCAAACGGCGTCGGAATCGTTGACAGCGATTATTATGACAATTCCGGAAACGAAGGAGAAATTTTCTTTCAATTGCTTAATTTCGGTTTAAAAGACGTTGTCATCAAAAAGGGCGAACGAATCGGACAGGGAATTTTTATGCCTTATCTTCAAATCGATGATGAAGATAAGCCGTTGGCTGAAAGAAAAGGCGGCTTTGGTTCATCTGGAAGATAATATCTTATATTAAATTTATGAATAAAGAAGGCATAAATGTTTTATAATTATAAGTGCGAAGACAGGGGGCGTTATTTGTGGCAAAAGCAAAAACCAGATTCGTCTGCCAGACATGCGGGTACGTTTCTCCGCGCTATCTTGGACGATGCCCGAATTGCGGTGAGTGGAACACTTTGGTTGAGGAAATCGAAGAATCAAAAAACGTTCAGACTGCTCCGCGAGTGACTTTTTCAGGCACGAAGGTCAAACCGCAGCTGATTGATGCTATTTCGACAAAAGAAACGCCGCGAATCGTCACGAAAAATGCAGAGCTCAATCGTGTTCTCGGTGGCGGAATCGTTCCAAGCTCAATGGTTCTGATCGGGGGCGATCCCGGAATCGGAAAGTCGACGATGTTGCTTCAGCTTTCCGGCGAATTGGCTGATATGGGCGGTAAAGTGCTTTATGTTTCAGGCGAGGAAAGTGCCAATCAGATCAAAATGAGGGCAGATCGCCTTGGAGTCGGCGGCAGCGAATTTTATCTCTATCCTGAAACCGATATGCAAAGCATTTTGCAAAATGTCGAAGATTTAAAGCCGGATTATGTCGTAATCGACTCCGTTCAAACGATGCAGGATCCGGAATTGACTTCTGCCGTCGGGAGCGTGGCCCAGATTCGTTCCGTGACGGCTTCATTGATGCAGGTCGCAAAGGTCAACGGCATTACTGTTTTCATTGTCGGACACGTGACGAAAGGCGGCGCAATTGCCGGTCCGAAGATTTTAGAGCACATGGTTGATACGGTGCTTTATTTTGAAGGCGACATGCACAGAACATACAGGATTTTGCGTGCCGTCAAGAATCGTTTCGGTTCAACGAATGAAATCGGCGTTTTTGAAATGAGAGAAGACGGTTTGAATGAAGTCAAAAATCCTTCTGAAATCTTTTTGGAAGAAAGATTGCAGGGTGCGACCGGCTCTTCCGTTGTCGTTTCAATGGAGGGAACGCGCCCGATTTTAGCTGAAGTGCAGGCTTTGGTGACACCGACTGCATTTGGCAATGCCAAAAGGACGACCAACGGTCTGGATCATAATCGTGTTTCGTTGATCATGGCGGTTTTGGAAAAGCGCTCCGGGCTGCTTTTGCAAAATCAGGATGCCTATCTTAAGGCTGCTGGCGGCGTCAAGCTTGACGAACCTGCAATCGATTTGGCGGTTGCGGTAAGCATCGTTTCAAGTTATCGCGACGAAGAAACGCTTGCGACGGATTGTTTCATCGGCGAATTGGGCCTGACGGGCGAGGTGAGACGCGTCGGAAGAATCGATGCGCGCGTCAAGGAGGCGGCCAAGCTTGGCTTTAAGCGTGCGTTTGTTCCTAAGAACAATTTGGATGGTTGGGAGTTTCCGTCCAATATTCAAGTAGTCGGGGTTCAGACCCTGAATGAAACTCTCAAACAAGTATTTAAAAGTTAACGGATGGAGGGACCGCAAATTATGCGAAAACGTATGATACAGCTGGTCTTTGCAATTCTTGGAATTAGTATCGGCTATTCATTTTTGCCGCCATTATGGGAAAGCCTGAGGGTTGGCAACCATTTATTACAAAGTCCAGTGATTAACTCATTTATTGGCTTGTTGGTTACGCTTATTTTAGCCGTTTTTTTGGTTGACCCGATCGAAAACATAATCAAAAAGTTCGAAAAAAAGTTGGCACAGCAAAAAACAGAGGTCATTTTTGCGGAAAGCATTTCAGTCGTTATTTCATTGCTGATTGCAGTTTTGATTTCGACAATCTTTTGGCGTTCGCAATTATTCTTTATTAATACGGTGCTTCCGATTATCGTAATGATCCTCTTTGCTTATCTCGGCTGGGTGATCGGCAAGACGCGCCTGAACGATCTTAAAAACATCTTTGGATCAAGAAGCAATCGGAAAAAGGAAACCGACAACGTTTTGGAACGAAAAGTCGGAGACAATTTCCATAAATACAAGCTGCTTGACACGAATATTTTGATCGATGGGCGTATTTATGATCTTGCAAAGACAGGATTTATTGAAGGAACGCTTGTCGTGCCGAATTTTGTTCTTTATGAACTGCAATACATTGCAGATTCCGGTGACAGCATCAAGCGCGTCAGAGGAAGGCGAGGACTTGACATCTTAAATAAGCTGCGGTCTGAAAAGATCGTGCCCGTTGAAATGTATGAGGGCGATTTTGAAGACGTTCAGGAAGTTGATTCAAAACTGATCAAACTTGCCAAGATGATCGATGCCGTCATCGTGACAAACGACTATAATTTGAATAAAGTCAGCGAGTTTCAAAACGTTCAGGTCTTAAACGTCAACGCATTGGCAAAAGCGCTCAAACCAAGAGTCATCCCCGGCGAGAAACTGAACGTGATGGTCATCAAAAACGGAACCGAACGACAGCAAGGCGTTGCGTATCTTGATGACGGAACGATGATCGTCGTTGAAGACGGGCGCTATTATATGAACAAGACAATCGAAGTCGAAGTTACTTCGGCATTGCAAACCGATGCCGGACGAATGATTTTCGCCAAGCCTTCCCACTCAAAACGCGGAATCAACGAAAAAACTAATTAAAACTTTGAATCAGCAGTTTATTTTTCAGACTATTCATTGTAAAATCGATAATGTATGACTGTTAAAAACAGTAATAGACAAATTTCAGAAAGAGGCGCTTAAATTGGCAAAAGATAAGATTCGTGTGCGTTATGCACCAAGTCCGACAGGACACTTGCATATCGGCAACGCACGAACAGCGTTATTCAACTACTTATTTGCAAGACATAATAAAGGGACTTTTGTACTCCGCATCGAAGACACGGATACGAAACGCAATATTGCAGACGGTGAACGCAGCCAGATGGAAAACCTTCATTGGCTGGGCATCGACTGGGATGAAGGTCCGGACAAGCCGGGCGAATACGGCCCGTATCGTCAATCTGAACGCAAGGGCATCTATCAGCCTTTGATTCAGGAACTTTTGGACAAAGACCTTGCCTATGAATCATTCATGACCGAAGATGAGTTGAACGAACAGCGCGAAGCACAAAAGGCGCGCGGTGAGGCTCCTCGCTACGAATATGAATATGAAGGCATGACAAAAGAAGAAATCAAGGCCAAGCAAGACGAGGCACGTGCCAAGGGCTTGAAGCCGGTTGTCAGAATCCGCGTTCCGAAGAACGTCGTTTACGAATGGGACGATATTGTCAAAGGACACGTCAGTTTCAATTCTGATACGATCGGCGGCGACTTTGTCATTCAAAAGCGTGACGGAATGCCAACATATAATTTTGCCGTTGTCGTCGATGACCACATGATGAAAATCACGCACGTTTTGCGCGGTGATGATCATGTTGCCAACACGCCGAAGCAATTGGCGGTTTACCAGGCATTTGGCTGGGAAGCCCCTGTATTTGGCCATATGTCGCTTATCATCAATACGGAAACAGGCAAGAAACTTTCAAAACGTGATGAATCCGTGCTTCAGTTTATTGAACAGTATCGTTCGCTTGGATATCTGCCTGAAGCGATGTTCAACTTCATTACTCTTCTTGGCTGGTCACCGGTTGGCGAATCAGAAATCTTCAGTCAAAAAGATTTCATCAAGATGTTTGATCCAAAGCGTTTGAGCCGCTCACCGGCTGCTTTTGACGGCAAAAAGCTTGAATGGGTCAACAACCAGTACGTCAAAGCTGCAGATAACGATGAACTTTCCGATTCTGCAATCAAGCAATTGATCAAAGCAGGCAAGATTCCTGAAAATCCCGATTTTAAGACGATTGCATGGGCACGTCATTTGGTTGATCTTTATAAGCGTCAAATGTCTTATACGGCTCAATTGGCCGACATGGCTGAGATTTTCTTCACGGAACCGCAAAAGCTTGATGAAGATTGCATGAACGAGCTTTCAGATGAATCGGCTGCAGTCGTTTTGAACGAATTCTCCAAGCGCATCAAGGAATTACCGCTTTTTGACGCCGTTGAGATTCAAAAGACGATTCGCGGCATTCAAAAGGATACCGGAGTCAAAGGCCGCAAGCTTTACATGCCGATTCGCATTGCAACGACTCGTGAAATGCACGGTCCGGAACTTGCTCCTTCAATCGAATTGCTGGGCAAAAAGCGCGTGCTTGAACATTTAAACAAAACGTTGGAAGAAATGGGCAAATAAGCTGAACAGAAGAGCTGGGATGTTTCCCGGCTCTTTTTTGGAAAAAACCAAAATATCTTTTGGGTATGCAGCGTTTTTGCGTATAATATAAACATGAGATTATTTCAAAAGGAGGTAACGATATGATTCAGATTTTGAATACATTGTCAGGCAAAAAAGAAATTTTTAAACCGCTTGAAGAAGGCAAGGTTAAAATGTACGTCTGCGGACCAACGGTTTACAACTATATTCATATCGGCAATGCAAGAAGCGCAGTGGCATTTGATACCGTCAGGCGCTATTTTGAATATCGAGGATATGAGGTCGACTACGTGTCCAATTTTACGGATGTTGATGACAAAATCATCAAAGCCGGTCATGAAATGAAGATGACCGTCAAGGAAGTTACCGACAAATTCATCGCTGCATTTTATGAAGACATCGATGCGTTAAACATCAAGCGCGCCACGCTGAATCCGCGAGTAATGGACACGATGGACGATATCATCAAGTTTATCCAGGTTTTGATCGATAAAGGATATGCTTATCAGTCAGAAGGCGACGTTTATTATCGGGCGCGCAAGTTTAAAGACTATGGTAAGCTTTCCGGCCAGTCCGTCGACGATCTTGAACAAGGGGCAAGCGAACGCGTGGCTGATTTTGACCAGGGCAAAAAAGAAGATCCGCTTGATTTTGCTTTATGGAAAGCCGCAAAACCAGGTGAAATCTATTGGGAAGCACCTTTTGGGAACGGAAGGCCCGGTTGGCACATCGAATGCTCCGTCATGGCAACGAAGTATTTGGGCAAAACGATAGATATTCATGCCGGCGGCCAGGATTTGGAATTTCCGCACCACGAAAACGAGATTGCCCAAAGCGAAGCAGAGACGGGGCAAAAGTTCGTCAACTATTGGATGCACAACGGATTCGTGACGATTGGCGAAGAAGACGAAAAAATGAGCAAGTCGCTCGGAAATTTCGTCACGGTTCATGATCTGCTGAAAAAGGTCGATCCTCAAGTCGTCCGTTTCTTCATGGCAACGACGCAGTATCGTCATCCGATTCGCTATAGTCAGGCAAATCTTGCTGAAGCAAAGACCAATCTTCAGAAATTGAAAACGGCTGTCGACAATTTGCGTTATCGTAAAAACGATGCTGAAAAGAGCGATGTCGAAACCGAGATTCGTGAAAAATTCAGTGCTTTGAAGAATCGGTTCATTGAAGCGATGGATGATGATTTTAATACCCAAAACGGAATTGCGGTCATTTATGAGATGGCCAAACTGCTGAACGTTTATTCAGAAAAAGCAACGGTTTCTTTGGAAACCATCGAGTATCTGCTTGATGGTTTCTCAAAGGCAGCAGAGGTTTTCGGAATTAAATTTGAAGAAGAAACGGAACTTTTGGATGAAAAGATTGAGGCGTTGATCGAAGAAAGAATCGCTGCCAGAAAAGCCAGAAATTTTGCGCGAAGCGATGAGATTCGCGACATGTTGAAGGAAAAGGGCGTGATTTTGGAAGATACTCCTCAAGGAACAAGATGGAAGAGAGCGTAACACATGGCTGATTATGAACAGATGAACGGAATTGCTTTGGCCTACATCGGGGATGCGATTTACGAAGTCTATGTCAGAAAACACTTGCTTGACAAGGGAATGACCAAACCGAACAAATTGCATAAAAGAGCGACTCACTACGTTTCCGCAAAGGCACAGGCAGCACTGATTTCGCAAATGGAAGAACAGAATCTTCTGACTGATGAAGAAAAAGAATATTTCCGTCGCGGCAGAAATGCCAAAAGCTATACTTCGGCCAAAAACACCTCGGTTGTCACTTATCGAATTTCGACCGGATTTGAAGCATTATTCGGATATCTTTATCTGAGCGGGAAAAAAGACCGCCTGGACGAACTCAGCGCATGGTGCATCAAAACGGTCGAGGAAGGATATTAGCCATGAAAGAACAGAAGACAGATGATTTCGTAATCGGGCGTCATCCGGCAATGGCCGCTTTAAAAAGCGGACAGGACATAAACAAAGTCTTTGTCCAATCAGGATTGAAGTCCGATGCGATTCAGGAAATCGTTTCAGCTGCCAAAAAGCGCAGCATCGTCGTTTCGCAGGTTCCGAAAACAAAACTTGACCTTTTGTCTGACGGACAAAATCATCAAGGCGTCGTTTTGGCCGTTGCTGCATTTCAATATGCGGAACTTGAAGACCTTTTTGAAGCAGCAGCCAAAAAAGGCGAAGATCCGTTCTTTTTGATTCTGGACGGAATCGAAGATCCGCATAATTTGGGATCGATTTTAAGAACCGCAGATGCAGCCGGCGTCCACGGCATCATTATTCCTAAAAGGCGTGCGGTTCAGCTGACGTCGACGGTTGCCAAAACCTCAACGGGAGCAGTCGAATACGTCCCGGTCTGTCGCGTAACGAACCTGGCCCAAGCAGTTGACGAATTAAAGCATCGCGGGCTTTGGATCTTCGGGACGGATATGAAAGGCCAGGATTTCAGAAATTGGGATGCAAAAGGCCCGACGGCTCTCGTCATCGGAAACGAAGGCAAAGGCATTTCTTCATTGCTCAAGAAAAAGTGCGATGAAATGCTGACGATTCCGATGATTGGACACGTTCAAAGCCTGAATGCAAGCGTGGCAGCAAGTCTTTTGATTTACCAGGGATTCACTTCAAGAGGTAAATAAGGATGAAAGAAAAGATTCTGATTGTTGATGCCTATAACATGATCGGCAATTGGCCCGAACTTGCGCGGCTTAAAAAGTCCGATCGCTTGGAAGACGCAAGAGATCAGCTGCTTTTGATTCTTTCCGACTATCATAAACAAAGCGATTCCAAGATTATCGTTGTTTTTGACGCAATGTACGTGCCAGGGCTGTCAAAAAGCTATAAACAATACAACCTGGATGTTGTTTGGACTGATGAAGGTCAGACGGCTGACAGCTATATTGAAGCATTGGCCGGAAAACTGCAGTCGCGGTTGACTCAGGTGACCGTTGCGACGAGCGATCAAGCTGAACAATGGACGATCTTTTCTCAAGGAGCTTTGAGAAAACCTGCTTGGGAACTGTATCAGGATATTAAAAATGCAAAAAAAGAAGTTCACGCAGCGACAAGAATGTATCAGGATCAGGCATTGGTCAGAAGATCGCCTTTTGATGACGAGCAGTTGAAGAAATTAGCAGACCTGCGCGACCATCTCAGTTCTGAAGATAATTGACATGCGGTGTTTAAACATGATAAAGTAACTTTGAATACGTTAAGGAGGACTGGAATGTCCAAGAAAAAAATTTCGTTAGCATGCTCAGTATGCGGTTCGAGAAATTATACGATTGTTGAAAATTTAAATCGGACCGAACGCCTTGAGGTCAAAAAATTCTGCAAATATTGCGGAAAACATACGCTTCATCGCGAAACAAAATAACAAATGGGGGATTCAAGATGAAGTTTTTCAAGAGCGTTGTTCAAACAATGAAAGATACGACATGGCTTAATGCCAAGGAAACAAGACGCGATACAACGACTGTTGTCGCAATGTCAATTGCCTTTGCTGTTTTCTTTGGCGTCGTTGATTATGCCGTTCAGGCAGTGCTTTCACTGGTTGCCTGATTTAAAGGACTGGTCAAACCAGTCTTTTTTTGTTATAATCACCTTGTTGGTGAACTTCGATTTTTCGGGGTTTTTTTATTTTGTTCAAAAACACAAATATCAAAGGAGAATAAAAATGGCTGAAAGCAGTGAAAAGAAATGGTACGTATTGCATACGTATTCCGGCTATGAAAACAAAGTCAAAAGCAATCTGGAATCTCGTGCGGAATCAATGGGCATGGAAGACTATATTTTCCGCGTGGTCGTTCCTGAAGAAGAAAAATGCGAAAAGACCAAGACCGGCAAAGAAAAAGTTGAAAAGCTCAAGACGTTCCCTGGATACGTGTTGGTCGAAATGGTCATGACAGACCAATCATGGTATGTCGTTCGAAACACGCCCGGCGTTACCGGATTTGTCGGCTCGCATGGTGCCGGAAGCAAACCGGCGCCTCTTCTTGACGAAGAAATCCAGACGATTCTTCGCAGCGTCGGCATGACGAGAAATGCAGACTTTGATGCAGAAGTCGGCGATACGATTACCATTACCGAAGGAGCATTTGCTGGTCATGTCGGCAAAATTACTGAAATCGACAGCGAAAAGATGAAACTTCATGCGATGATCGATGTCTTCGGTCGCGAAACGGATGCAGAATTGTCATTCGATCAGGTTGAAAGACTGGTATAAACTTAAAAGCTGTTTCTTGAGTGCATTTTTCAAGGACGGCTTTTTTCTTAAGTGATATAATCATAACAGCAAATATTTTTTGAGGGATGATAACATGAAAGAAAGCAGATCAGACTGTACGACGATTTTAGTCGGGAAAAAAGCAACGATTGACGGTTCGACGATTGTTTCAAGAAATGAAGACAGCAGTTTCGGGGCATGCCCGAAGAAATTCATTGTCGTTGAGCCAAAAAATCAGCCGCGCACGTATCAGGCCAAATTGAGCAAGGTCAAGATTACGCTTCCGTCCAAGCGTGAAGCGCTGCGTTATACGTGCACTCCGGATGCAATCGGCGACAAGGGTATTTGGGGCGAATCCGGAATCAACAGCGAAAACGTTGCAATGTCTGCAACGGAAACGATTACGTCCAATCCGCGGATTTTGGGCGTCGATCCTCTGGTTGAAGACGGAATCGGTGAAGAAGACATGCTGACGCTTGTTTTGCCTTACGTTCATTCGGCAAAAGAAGGCGTCTTGCGTCTGGGTTCGATTCTTGAAGAATACGGAACGTATGAGATGAACGGGATTGCTTTTTCCGATAAGGATGAAGTCTGGTATTTGGAAACATACGGCGGTCATCAATGGGCAGCCGTCAGAATTCCTGATGATGCATACGTCGTTGCTCCAAACAGAACGAACATTGACGAATTTGATTTTGATTCTGATGACACGTTGTCTGCGCCTGGTCTTAAGGAATTGATCGAAAAGCATCACCTTAATCCTGATCATGACAAATACAACTTCCGCCACATCTTTGGCAGTTCGACGATCAAGGATACGCGTTATAATAATCCGCGGGCCTGGTACGTCCAAAAGTATTTCGACGCCGAATTGCCATACGGTCCGGAAGAACAGGAACTTCCTTTCATTTGTCATGCAAAGCGCAGGATTTCAATCGAAGACGTCAAGTGGCTGTTGAGTTCGCACTACCAAAATACTGACTTTGATCCATACGGACCGGGAACTGAATCACAAAAGAAACGTTATCGTCCGATCGGCATCAACCGCAACCAAGAAGGCCATATTCTCCAAATCAGAAACGACGTTCCAAAAGAAATTGCCGGCATTCATTGGGTATTTGTCGGACCTAATACGTTTAATGCGGCAGTTCCGTTTTACGCAAACGTCAATGATACGCCTGCGTGCTATCGTGACGTGTCCGGCGAGTTTGATTTGAAGACGGTCTTTTGGCTGACGAGAACCTTGGCCGTTTTGGGAGATACGGACTATGATCGCTATAGCGAACTGGAGGCTTCTTTCGAAGAGAAGGTCGTTTCAGCTTGTCGCAATCTGCAGCTTAAAGCGGATCAGGTTGCGGTGACAAAGAAAAATCCCGTCAAATATTTGACGGAAATCAATAATCAAATGGCTGAAATTGATTTGAATGAAGCAACGAAGCTTCTTGGCGACATGGTTGACGTTGGCGGAAATCATATGAAGCTTAAGTTCGATCTGCATGATTGATTGAAAATTTGGATTTTAAGAGGCTTGGAAAAAAGTTGCGTTTACCTCTTGAAATAAATTAAATGCCGGGCAAAGGAAATTGAAGTCGACGGCTATAATGCCCTTTGAGTATACAGGTAAAAAAGAAAATTTGCTGTATGCTTGGAGGGCATTTTTTTAATTTTTCCCAAATGCAGTGCTGCGCATCACCTTGATTTAAGCATCAATGTGAGTGGAAAATTAAAAAATCATTGAATTGATTAATTATTAGTGATAATATGTTTAACAAGATACAGCACATCTTGTTGCGGAAACGGTATAATTATTTGGAATGCTGGGTTTATCGAGGTGGAACACAGCATAATGTTCGAGAAAAATTATATCTAACTTAATTCTCATGAAAGGATGTTGACTGTCTGCAAAAAAACAGGTTTGAATCTTTTGGCAATTTCGGGCTCTGCGTTTGATTCAAAAACTGCATTTGGTAAATGGAGGAATTTGGAAATGACAACAAATTATATGAGTAACTATACTTATGGAACTAATGCCTACGATGAAATTCCTGAAGTGGCTAAGCCATACGGAATCAAGAAAGTTGTCTTCATCGGAGGCAAGCGTGCTTTGGCGGCAGCCGAACCGAAGGCAAGAAAAGCACTTGAAGGATCCGGGATTGAGGTAACGGGAAGCTTTGTTTACGGCGTTGACAGCACGCAGACGAACATTGATCGTTTGGTTGCGACTCCGGAAGTCAAAGAAGCAGATGCGGTCTTTGGTTTTGGAGGCGGCAAGGCGCTTGACACCGCCAAGATGGTTGCCGATGAACTTGACAAAGTCATCTTCTCGTTTCCGACGATTTGTTCAAATTGTGCTGCCGGCACAGCAATCGCGGTTATCTATCACGATGACGGATCGTTTGATCGCTATGGCTTTCCAAAAGCAGCCAAGCATCTTTTCATTGATACGGACGTCATTGCCAAGGCCCCGGTTGAATACTTCTGGGCAGGAATCGGTGATGCTTTGAGCAAACAGCCTGAAGTAACGCATGTTTCTAAAGGAGAGGACTTGACCAATACCGGTGCGTTAGGTGTTGCAATCGCAAAAACCGTTTCAGAACCTCTGTTCAAATATGGCGAACAAGGCATGGATGACGTTAAAAACGATACTCCTTCAAAGGCTGTTGAAGAAATTGCCTTGGATATTCTTGTTTCGACCGGATATGCTTCAAACCTTACGAACCAAAAAGATTTCTATTACAATTCATGGCATGCGCATGCATTTTATAATTCGACGACTGCCATCAAGCGTGAAGAAACTTACCTCCATGGTCAAATCGTTTCGTTCGGCGTGCTCGTCTTGTTCGCATACTTCCATGAAGAAGAGGAGTTCAAGAAGTATCAGGAATTCAACAAGCGTATTGGTCTTCCTGTTACGTTGGGCGAACTTGGACTTTCTCAAGACGATGTTGAAGAGATTACAAAGGGGGCTATGGAAACGAACGAATATCGCAACCGTCCGTTTGATCCTGAAAAATTCTCTGAAGCAATTCGTCGCGCCGATGAGCTTGGCAAGCAGCTTTTAGAAAAGTAACTGATTTATGACGATGCAGTAATTTCGATGAACCGTTTGAAAATTGAACGGTTCATTTTTTTTGCTTGCAAAATAAAATGCAGCGTGCTATATTATGTTAGTATGCAATCTGCATACTAGTGGGAGGCCAAATCTGATGGCCATCCGAACCACACACGGAATAGGAGGAATGTTACCGTGGCAAAGAACGTTATCAACGTTGTTAAATTACAAATCCCTGCTGGTAAAGCAACGCCAGCTCCACCAGTTGGTCCTGCATTGGGTCAGGCTGGTATCAACATCATGGGCTTCACAAAGGAATTCAACGCTCGTACGGCTGATCAAGCTGGTATGATTATCCCGGTTGTTATTTCCGTTTATGAAGACCGTTCATTTACTTTCATTACAAAGACACCGCCTGCTGCAGTTTTGCTTAAGAAAGCTGCTGGTGTACAAAAAGGCTCCGGCGAACCTAACACGAAGAAAGTTGCTACAGTTACGAAAGCACAAGTTAAGGAAATCGCTGAAACGAAGATGCAAGATCTAAACGCGGCAGACGTTGAAGCTGCTATGCGCATGATTGAAGGTACTGCACGAAGCATGGGCTTTGTTGTAGAAGACTAATTATAATCTCTCTACGGCCACGCTTCTCAGTCGGATACTCCGTGAAAACGGATGTGTCAAGTGGGAGGTTTATCCGATAGACCACATATTGCAAGGAGGAAAATTCACTAATGGCTAAAAAGAAAAGCAAGAAATATTTAGAAGCTGCAAAGCAAGTTGAAGCTGGCAAGGCATACGATGCAAGCGAAGCATTGGCACTTGTCAAGAAGATCGACTTTGCTAATTTTGATGCAACGATCGAAGTTGCATTTAACTTGAACTTGGATACAAAGCAAGCAGATCAGCAATTGCGCGGTGCTTTGGTTCTTCCTAACGGTACTGGCAAGGAACAAACCGTTGTCGTATTTGCAAAGGGTCCTAAGGCACAAGAAGCTAAGGATGCCGGTGCAGACGTTGTTGGCGACGATGACTTGGTACAACGTATTCAAGACGGTTGGCTTGACTTCGACGTTGCAATCGCAACGCCTGACATGATGGCTCAAGTAGGTCGTTTGGGTCGCGTTCTTGGACCTAAAGGCCTGATGCCTAACCCTAAGACAGGCACTGTTACGATGGATGTCAAAAAGGCTGTCAGCGATGCTAAGAGCGGCCAAGTGACATATCGTACGGATCGTGACGGCAACGTGCACGTTCCTGTCGGCAAGGTTTCATTTACGGAAGAAGCATTGAAGGGCAACTTTGACGCAATCTACGAAAAGATTTCCCGTCTTCGTCCTGCTGCCGTAAAAGGCACTTACATCAAGCACGTAAGCTTGGCATCAACATTTGGCCCAAGCGTTACGGTTGATACGAACTCGCTTTAATTTTTAAAATTAATTTGAAAAAACAGTTGACCTTTATCGATTTATGTGATAAATTGATAAAGGTCAATTTTTTATATTATGATTCTACCTAAGACTCAGGTGGCTTTTGCCTTAATATCCTGCCGAGGAGCAATGTTAAGTTCTCTCTCTGTGTCTTGGTGGACATAGGGTTTTTTTATTTGGAAAACCCTGGCACAATGACTAGGAGGTGAATCAATTGAGTAAAGAAATTATCGCAAAGAAGGCTGCGATTGTTGAAGAAGTCTTTGAAAAATTCAACAATGCATCTTCTGTAGTTGTTGTTGACTACCGTGGTCTTACGGTTGACGAAGTAACTGAATTACGTAAGGAATTGCGTGAAGCAGGCGTTGAAATGCGCGTTATCAAGAATACGTTCTTGCGTCGTGCTGCAGACAAGGCTGGTTACGAAGGCTTGGATGAAACATTCACAGGTCCTACGGCCGTTGCATTCGGTTCTGAAGATGCTACTGCACCTGCACGCATCTTCTCCAAGTTTGCTGAAGATCATGAAGCATTGACAATCAAAGGTGGTATGATCGACGGGGAAGTTGTTACCCTCGACGAAATCCACGCTCTTGCCAAGTTGCCAAACCGCGAAGGCATGCTTTCCATGCTTTGCTCCGTGCTTCAAGCACCTGTTCGCAACTTCGCATACGCTGTCAAGGCAGTCGCAGACAGCAAAGACGAAAGTGCTGCTTAATCAGCGCTTAGTCGCATAAGTTTTTAAACATAACATATCAATTAAATTGGAGGATTTTAAAATGGCCTTAGATACAGAAAAGATCATTGCTGACTTGAAAGAAGCTAGCATTCTTGAATTAAACGACTTAGTAAAAGCTATCGAAGATGAATTCGGTGTTTCTGCTGCTGCTCCAGTTGCAGCTGCAGGTGCTGCTGCAGGCGCTGCAGAAGAAAAGACGGAATTTGACGTTGAATTGACATCTGTTGGTGCCGGCAAGGTTAAGGTTATCAAAGTTGTCAAGGACGTTACGGGTCTTGGCCTTAAGGATGCCAAGGGCTTGGTTGACGGTGCACCATCCGTTATCAAGGAAGGCGTTGCTAAGGACGAAGCTGAAGAAATCAAGGCTAAACTTGAAGAAGTTGGCGCACAAGTTACTCTTAAATAGTCTAATTTGTTTGATTTCAAAGGAGTCGGGATTTGTTCCGGCTCCTTTTTTGTACGGCAAAAATCGTTAATGTCGATAAAAATGCAGAGTCGCAGGATGAAATGCGAAAAAACAAACAGGGCTTCTGAAGCAGCTCATGCTCTGGAAGTCCTGTTTTTTTTCTTTTGAAATTTGAAATCAGATTTCCGATTGTCGCAACGATCAAAGCCAAAAGCAAGATGTCAAGAAATGTTGCCATAAAAAACGTCTCCGTTCAAATTTATAATTTTTCTTTATTTTAACCTTGTTATGAGAAAGTTCTTTGAAGATTGATTATAATATAATTGGATATGTGTTCGGAAAATTGAAAGGTGGGTCATAATTGATTGAGCGTTTCAAAAATTTTGTTGAAAAGCGCTTGAAATTTATCAAGCTGTTGTTTGTTTTTTCTGTTCTGATATTTGTCGTTTACGAAATCGGGCGAATTTTTAAACAGATTGATTGGGGAAAAGTTCAAGAAGGACTTGAAAATCAGTCAATGCTCACGATTGCGGTGATGTTTTTTGTCGGCTTGATTGCCGTTCTTCCGATGATTGCCTATGATTTTACGGTCGTGAAATTTCTTCCTGGAAAATACAGTGTGCCGTATATCTTCAAAAGCGGCTGGATCGTCAATACGACGACCAACGTTGCCGGATTCGGCGGCGTCATCGGGGCAACGTTGCGCGCCAATTTTTACAAGAAAAACGCAAGCGTCAAGCAGATTGTCTACGCGCTTTCGAAAATTGCGCTGTTTGTTTTGGCAGGACTTTCCATATATTGTTGGATTTCTCTTGCATTGATTTATGGTCGCGGCATGGGAAAACTGTTCGGCAGCTACTGGATCTGGCTTGTCGGCGGAGGAGTGTATTTTCCCGTACTGTTCATCGCGACAAAATTCAAACAGACCGAATTTTTTGCCGACTTGACGTTGAAACGCGAACTGGCCCTGATTATCAGCTCTTTTTTCGAGTGGACGTTTGCCGGCGGATTTTTCTTGTTTATCGGCTTGATGATGGGAATCAAAACGGATTTTTTGACGATTCTTGCAATGTATATTACCGGTTCGGTTTTGGGAATCGTGTCAATGGTTCCCGGCGGCTTGGGCTCGTTTGACGTTTTTATGATGTACGGCATGGCAACGCTTGGCGTTTCAAACGAAACGGCCGTTGTCTGGATCATGTTTTTCCGGTTGTTCTACTACATAATTCCTTTTGTCATCGGGGTTATTCTTTTTGTTCATGAAACAGGCTCAAACATTAACGAAAAACTGAACGGAATTCCAAAGATGGCAGTTCAAAAAGTCGCGCATTTCGTCTTGACTATTTTTTTGTATGCTTCAGGAATTTTAATGCTGCTTGAAGCTGCCGTTCCGCGTTTTGCAAATTCCAATGAGCTGTTGAGAAAGCTGTATTCGTACAGTTTCCTGTTTATCAGTCAGGTTTCGGACATTATCTTTGCCTTTATGCTGCTGGGACTTGCCAGGGGAATTTCGGCCAAGGTCAAACGCGCATACTGGCCGACGCTGATCGTGCTTGCAATCGGTGTCATCAATACCCTTTTGAATCGTTACTCGCTTAGTCTGGCGATTTTTTTGGGATTCGTAATGATTTTGGTTTTCCTGTCAAAAAACGAGCTTTATCGCAAGCAGATGCAATATTCCATCGGTAAGATGGTTGCAGACATCGCGATTTTTGCGGGGACTTTCTTACTTTACACGCTGGTCGGAATTTTGAATACGCCAAGCTTCAGCAATCGCCATCATGTGCCGGAATACTTGCTGTTTCCTGCTCAAAAAGACTGGCTTGCCGGGTTCATCGGGTTGATGATTGCGGCACTGATTCTTTTGCTCATGCTGACGTACTTATCGAAAGGCCTGACGCCGTTTGTGCCTCAGGTCTTTGATGAACGGAGAATCAAGCAGATCATCAGTCGCTTTGGTTGCGGAAATGCAGGGCACCTGGTCTACTTGCGCGACAAATCGCTTTATTTCTTCAAATCAGAAGGAAAAGATCAGGTCTTCTTCATGTATCGCAGAAAGCAGGAAAAACTATTTTGCATTGGGGAGCCGGTCGGGAATCCGAAATATTTCAAGGAAGCTTTGGAAGATTTTTTGAAGACGGCGGATCTGTACGGCTTTGAACCTGTTTTTTACGACATAGATCAGGATTTCACGCTTTTGCTGCATGAATACGGCTATGATTTCCTGCAGATTGGCAAAAAGGGTCTGGTTGATCTTGAGAAATTCAATTTGCATGGTGAAAAGCATCACAATCAGCGGGCTTTAATCAACCGCTTCGCAAATGACGGCTATGTGCTTGATTTTTTGAAGCCGCCATATAGCGAAGAGTTATTAAGTGAAATGCGCAAAGTTTCGGATGAGTGGCTGAGCAATCGAAACGAAAAAGGATTTTCCGTAGGCTTTTTTGATGAATATTACCTTGATCAAGGCAGTTTGATTACTTTGAGGGATTCTTCCGGCAAGCTGAAGGCTTTTTCAAGCATCATGCCGCGCAAGCACGGGGTAGTTTCAAGCGATCTGATGCGTTATGTCAAAGATGCTCCGGCACAGACCATGGCGCGTTTATCGTTGTTTTTGTTTGAAAATGCCAAAGAAGCGGGCTATGCTTACGTTGATCTTGGGATGGCGCCGACAAGAGACGGTGCCGACTTTAATCGTGAATTTATTACGGAAAAGACTGCGCGCTATATCTATGAATACGGCTACCATTTCTACAGTTTCCAAGGCCTTAAGGCTTATAAGAACAAATACGTTGACATATGGAAGAAGAGCTTTATTGTCTACCGCAAACGCTCGCAGATCGCATTTACGATGTTTCAGCTGATGAGCGTCATCAACTCGAAGGCCATCAAACATGATTACAAGGGTTTGGTCAAGCCGAGAATCTTTAATTAATTTTTGGGAATGAAAGTCGATTAATTTTAATGTATACTGAGAGTGAGAAATAAAAACGGAGGTGCACTCGTGTCAAATATTTTACTTATGAATGCCGGCAGTTCCTCGGTCAAGTGGAAACTGTTTGAACTTGAAACGGAAAAGGTCGTTGCCAAAGGGCTTGTTGAACGCATGCTGATGCCTGGTTCAAAGTTTGAAATCAAATACGGAGAACAAAATTTTCAGGAAACTTATGACAATCTAACGTATGAACGTGCTTGCGAGCTGATTATCGAAAAGATTCAGAAAAAGGGAATCACGTCCCTTGAAAAAATCGCTTGCGTAGGCCATCGCGTCGTTGCCGGCGGTGAGAAATTCAGAGGCGCAACCAAAATCGATGCCGAAAAGCTTGAAGAAATCATTGAAATGAGCGATCATGCTCCGTTGCACAATCCGATGGAGGCAAAATACATCGAACTGATGCAGAAGGTGATGCCTGACACTCCGCAATATGCCGTTTTTGACAGCACGTTTTTCACGGACATGCCGGAGATGAATGCCATTTTCAGTCTGCCCTATGAACTTACGCAGAAATACGGAATCAGACGCTATGGCGAACACGGAATCAGCCACGGCTATATTTCGCATCGTTGTGCCGAGCTTTTGGAAAAGCCGCTTGAAGATTTGAAACTGATTACGCTTCACTTGGGCAGCGGATCTTCGATTTCTGCTGTCAAAGACGGCAAGGCCTATGACAGTTCCATGGGCTTTACGCCGTTGACAGGCGTGACGATGGGAACTCGCTGCGGCGACGTTGATCCGTCAATCGTTCCGTTTCTAATGAAAAAACTGGACAAGTCCGCAGAAGAGATCCTGCAGCTTTTCAATTCTGAATCAGGTCTTCTCGGAATTTCAGGCAAGTCCCCTGACATGCGCGATATTCGTGCCAATATTGACGATTCGCGCTGTGCTTTGGCACGTGAAATTTTCATCAACCGCATCGTCAAGTACGTCGGAAGTTATTATGTTGAAATGGGCGGAGCAGACGTGCTGGTTTTTGCCGGCGGCATTGGAGAAAACGATCCTTCGCTCAGAAGAGATGTCGTTTCAGAGCTTGCCTGCCTTGGAATCAGTCTGGATGAAGCTTTGAACGAAAAAAATGCTGAAGGGCTTATTTCGACGAAAGATTCCAAAGCCAAAGTCATGATTGTTCCGACGAACGAAGAATTGGCGATGGTTCAGGCAATCAAGGAAAAATTATAGGAAAATTTAAGAGAAGGCTCTCGCTTTTGATGCGGGGGCTTTTTTTCTTAAAAATGCAGAGAAAATCTCGCACAAGTGTTTTGCGAACGTACATTCCTTGTGCTATAATCGATTAAACGAATGATCAGGGGGCGTTTCAGGTATGAAATTTTTACACACTGCGGACTGGCACGTTGGTCGCAAGCTGCATGGCTACGACTTGAGCACAGAACAGGCCGATGCATTGAGAAAACTGGAAAAAATAGCCATTGACGAGAAAGTTGACGCAATCGTGATTGCAGGCGATATCTACGATCGCGGGATGCCAAGCGAAGATTCCGTTCGGATGGTCAACGGGGCACTTAAAAAACTGAATTTGGAAGATGGTTTTCCGTTATTGGCCATCAGCGGAAATCATGATTCGGCCGAACGCCTTTCAACGGGTTCAGAGTGGTTTGAATCGACGTCCTTTTATCTGCATACGAAGCTTGAACGGGCAGCAGAACCGATTGAAATGTCAGGAGTACAGTTTTTTTTGATGCCGTATTTTGAAATCAGCGCAGCAAAAAGTTTTTTAGGAGATGAAACGCTTAAAACTGCCGATCAATGCGTCAGAAGGATAGTTTCCTTGATGAAGGAACGATTTAAAGACGGCTTTAAGCATGTGCTTGTGGGACACTTTTTTGCCGTTGGATCCTTGAAATCTGATTCGGAAACCCCAAGCGAAGTCGGCGGACTCGAAGCAGTCGGCATAGATGAATTGGAATGTTTTGACTATGTCGCGTTGGGACATCTCCATCAGCATCGTGCTTCAAAATCAGAAAAGGTCAAGTACAGCGGTTCGCTTTTAAAATACTCGGTTTCTGAAACATCAGATCAAAAAGGGGTCTACGTTGTCGATACCGATTCGGAAACAATTGCCTATAAACCATTGGAACCTTTGAATGACGTACGAGTCGTCAGGGGACTTTTCGAAAATCTGATCAAACCGGAAAATTATCGGCAAATTCCTGATGATGATTACGTTGCGGTTGAACTGGAAGATCGCGTTCCAATCATTGATGTGATGAATCGCCTGAAAAAATACTATCCGCGAATTATTGAACTGAAGCGTGTCAACGGACGCGTCAATCACGAAAATAACGGTGTTAAAAATTTGGAAAAATTATCTGAAATGGAACTGTTTAAAACATTTTACAAAGATACCGTCGGAGAAGATCCTGACGAAGAACAATGCAAAATGATGGAACAGGCGCTTCAGGACGTACGCAACGGGAGGGAAAATCAATGAAACCTTTGAAATTGAAAATGAAAAATTTTGGACCTTATAAGGATGCGGAAGTTGATTTTACCAAGTTCAGCGAAGCTCCGCTTTTCTTGATCACTGGTGCTACCGGAAGCGGAAAAACAACCATTTTTGATGCGATGTGTTTTGCGCTTTACGGTCGGAGTTCAACCGACAAGGATCGAAACGTCTTCTTGTTGCGCAGCGATTTTGTAAAGGATTGCAAGGAAAAAACGGAAGTTGAATTGACGTTTTCGCATCAAGGGAAAGAATATACCGTCAATCGTTCATTTTATCAGACGGCAGGCCAAGAAAAAAATGGCAAAATCACCAAAAAAGCAATTCTCAGATATCAGGATGAAAACGGAAATCTTGCAGAATTAAAAGGGCCGAATGAAATAGGAGTCAAAGTAACAAGCCTTCTCAATTTAAGCGCCGAACAATTCAGCAAGATTATTCTGCTTCCTCAAGGAAAGTTTAAAGAGTTTCTGATGTCGGACAGCAATAAAAAAGAGAAGATTCTCAATCAAATTTTTGGAACCGATTTTTATGACGAGTGGGTTTCGGAAATCAAAAAACAAGCAGATGAATCCCGATCAGACAGCGATGAAACTAAAAAAGAGCTGTTATTTGAACAAAAACAGGCAATCTTTTCGGAAGCGGAACCGGAAGCAGAACCGGTTGAAGATTGGTTCGATGCACTGGATTTGCAAATAAAAAGAGATGAGGAAAATTGCGCCAAGGCCAAAGAGGCTGAAGAAGAAACGCAAAAAAAAGTCAATGAAGCATTGAAGAAGATGGCGTTGGCAGAACGGCTCGAGCAAGATTTTCAAGAATTTGAGGAAGTTTCTCGAAAAAAAGAACTGTTGGAACGAGAACAGGCAAAAATCAACGAGCAGAAGAATTATTTGGCGGAATTGAACTGGGCTTTTGGATGCGAAACGATGGTTTTCAGAAAAAAGACGTCTCAAAAACGCTTGGAAGAACTCCGAGCAGACATTGAAAAGCAAAATGCCGAATTTTCTGAAACGAAGGAAAAATTCAGCAAAGCATTGGAAACTAAGCAAAGTCTTTTGCGGAAAGCTCCCCAAAAAGACAAGGCGCAAGCTGATTTTAATCTGTGGCAAGGAAGGGTCGGCATATATGACGAGGCCGAGCAAAAAAATGCCGAACTTGCTGACCTGCAAGCTCAGGCAGACAAATCATCCAAAAAGCTTGCCGGAAAAAAAGCGGAACTTGAACGCAAAATTTCCTCTAAGAACGCTTTGGACAAGTTTATCGAGAAAAATTCCGGAGCGGACGACGAAAAGCACTGTCTTGAACTGGAAATTCAGCAGCTGAAAGAAAATGAAAAAAAACTTCAGGATTACAAAGCCCAACAACAAAAAGCTGAAGTTTTGAAGAATGAGCAGGTTGTTTTGGAAAAAGAATCTGCTGAAGCATCGGAACTCCAGAAAACGGCTGAGCAGGAGTATGAGAACATCCAGAGTCAATGGGCCAGGCTGCAGATCAACGAATTGGCCAAGCTGCTCAAACCGGGAGAAGCTTGCCCGGTTTGCGGCAGTTTGGAGCATCCGAGCCCTGCATTTGGTGATGAAAAGACCGTTTACGTGACGGAAAATCAAGTAAAAAAAGCAAAAGAAAAACATGACGAAGCCGTTGCCGATGCTTCAGAGAAAAAGGCCAAGGCAGATGCCAAATCAAAAGAGTTCAGCGAACGTCAAGCTGACTTTTTGGAGAAGATAACTGAGTTCAGTCGATCTCTCGGATATGATACCATTGAAATCAGCGAGCTTGAAAAAAAACTCGACGCCAAGAGATCGGCTAACGAAGAAAAACTCTCACAAGCCAGAGAAACGGCACGAAAAAGAACGGAAGCCGAAGTGAAGCTTAAAACTTTGCAGACGGAAATTGAACGAGGAGAAAAGCTTGTTTCCGACTTGAAACAAGAACTCAGCGAATGTCAGGCGATGATTTCAGGTAAAAAGGCCGGTCTGGCGGAACTTGAAAAACAGTTGCCAAAACAGTTCAAAACCAGAAAAGAGCTGCAGGAACAACTGAATCAGTGGGATGAGTTCGTTAAAAAATATGATGCCGACAAGGAAAACAATGATAAAGAAGTTTCTGATCTTGATAAAAGGCGTGCCTCGTTGCAGTCGCTGATCGAAAAAGAAAATATCAACCTGGGTAATGAGTCAAATCTATTTCATGCTTCCGAAAAAGAAATCGAGTCGGCTTGCCTGAAGAAGGGGATTTCCGCTGAGAGACTTTACGAACTGCTTGCAGAAAAAGACCGGATTGCCGAGATTGAGCGTGAAATCAGCGACTTTCAGAAAAAAGAAGCAACGGTTTCGGGCGAATATGCTGCAAGTCAAAAGAAAATCGACGGGAAGATTCGGCCAAACATCGAAGAAATTAAGCGGATTCAACGAGATGAACAGGAGCGTCACGGACGTGCCAAAGAATTTTTGCAGCAATCAGACAATTTGCTGAACAAGAACAAGGAATGTCGCCGAAAGGTCGAAAAAGTCTGGAAAAACAGCAAGAAAAAACTGGAACTTGCCGAGCGCAAACAGTCTTTGTATAATGTTCTCCGTGGTCAAAAGGGCATTGCTCCAGGTTTTTCACGCTTTGTTCTGGCAAATTATTTCAGAAGCGTAATTGAAGTCGCAAACGTTCACCTTGATAAGCTGACGGGCGGCAGATATAATCTGGTTTTGGATGACACAGCAAAGGCAAACTTAAAAAATATGGGCCTGGAACTTGACGTTTATGACGACAATGCCGGCGTAAACCGTCCAGTTCACACGCTTTCCGGCGGCGAAAGTTTTATTTTCTCTCTTTCGCTTGCCATGGCATTGGGAGAAGTCATTCAGGAAAGAAACGGCGGCATCAGCATTGAAGCAATGTTTATCGACGAAGGGTTCGGCACGCTTGACGATGAAAGACTGCAATCAGTTCTCAGTGCCTTGCAGTCTTTGGAAAACAATAATCGAATGATCGGCATTATCAGTCATGTTGACAAATTTAAAGAGCAAATTCCTGCTCAGATTCAGGTAACT
Organism: Ligilactobacillus ruminis DSM 20403 = NBRC 102161; assembly: GCF_900113455.1. Taxonomy (GTDB): domain Bacteria; phylum Bacillota; class Bacilli; order Lactobacillales; family Lactobacillaceae; genus Ligilactobacillus; species Ligilactobacillus ruminis. The sequence continues at coordinate 55,286 of NZ_FOPI01000015.1, forward strand.
TCAAAAGAAGGCATCAGCACGATTGGATATCAGACCGAATTCTAAAAAGAGCGAAGGCAGGTTTTTTTGAAAAATGCAATATAAGACGCATCTGGCGGTATCATTGGCAGTCGGAATTCCTTTGATGTCTTGTGCCGGAGACTTAAATTTCCCGAATGCGATGGCCCTTTGCGCGGGGACTCTTTTGCCGGATATAGATTACCCCAGCTCCTATATGGGAAAGAGAAACAAGTTTATCAGCAAAGTAGCCAATAAGACGCTGGGACATCGCGGCGGCACGCATTCGCTTCTTTTTGCAGTATTGGTCTATGCATTTTTCGTATGGATCAGAAATCTTTATTTCGCTCAAGCTGCCTATTTTGTTCCTTTTTGGATTTTATGCGGGTATTTGCTGCATTTGTCAGAGGACAGCTTTTCAAAAGACGGGGTCAACTGGCTTTGGCCACTGACGAAACACAAGGCAAAATCAGGTGGCAAGTTTGCATACTACAGTACTGGAAAGCTGAGCGAGGTCTTGGTTTTTCTGGCAGCAGGATGCGTTGTTTTATTGGAATTGAAGCTGGCATATGACGGTAATTTGAAAAGTTTGACTCCAGGCAGAACGGGTGAATTTTTAAAGTATTCGATCGAATTTCTTAAACGAATTCTATGTCTTAAAACATGAAGTTTCTTATGGACTTTTAGAACCATTTGAGCAATAATATTAACATAGAAAGGCCTTAACTTTACTAAGCTGGAGAGGGGAAAATCCATGGTGAGAGATTCTGAGATGCTAGTTGCTGCTGCACAAAAACTGAAAGACTATGAAATCAAGTCGACGCCTCAAAGACAGGTTATTTTGGCTTATTTGATGAAATCAAAGGTGCATCCTTCGATTGAGACGATTTATAAGTATCTCAAGAAGAACGATTTTAACGTCAGTTTGGCAACCGTCTACAATACTTTGCAATTATTTGAGCAAAAGAAACTTGTGATTGAGGTTGCGGTTGACAAAACGGGCCATATGAGATATGACTATTTTGACAATCCGCACTATCACATGATTTGCGTGAATTGCGGCAAAATTGAAGACGTTTTTGATGATGCGTATCGTCAATTTGAGAAGACGGCGGCCTTAGATACCGGCTATAAGGTTTTTGGCAGTCAGTATGAAGTTTTGGGCCTTTGCCCTGCGTGTCAGCGCAAGGAAGACAAAATAAGCAATCGCAATTGATGAATCAAAGCTGATATGCTACAATTGGACTATTGATGCTTAAATCAATTAAATACAGGCGTTGAAGCAACGAAGTAGATTGTCAAGTCACTGGCAAAGAGAACTGATGGTGGTGCTGAAAATCAGGGCAAACTTGATGGTTGAATTACATTGTGGAGTTTGAACGGTTCATCTCGATATCGATGACTGGAGTTGATTGCTGATTTTTGTAAAATCTGGCGATAATCTGGGTGGTAACGCGGAAAAATTTCGTCCCTGATGTCTGATGGCATCAGGGAATTTTTGTTTTAGGAGGAATTTCGATGACGAATATTATTGATGAATTGAAGTGGCGCGGGGCCGTTAATCAAGTTTCTGACGAAGAAAACCTGAGCAAACTTTTGGATGAAAAGTCTGTCGGAGTTTATTGCGGAACTGATCCGACTGGCGATAGTCTGCACGTTGGACATTTGATTCCTTTCATGATGCTCAAAAGGTTTCAGTTGGCAGGTCACCGTGCATTTATCTTGATTGGCGGGGGAACAGGATCAATTGGCGATCCATCCGGACGTTCAACGGAACGGACATTGCAGACGATGGAACAGGTTCATCACAATGAGGAAGCCTTGACTTCACAAATGAAAAAGCTTTTTGGCGAGGACAATATCACGATTGTCAACAACTATGATTGGCTTTCAAAAATCAGTCTGCTTGACTTCTTGCGCGATTATGGCAAGTTGTTCAATATTAATACGATGTTAAACAAGGAAGTCGTTGCAAGTCGTCTTGAAGTCGGAATTTCATTTACTGAATTTACCTATCAGATTCTTCAAGCTGTTGATTTTCATCATTTGCTGTTGGAAAATGACGTTCAGCTTCAAATCGGCGGTGCCGATCAATGGGGCAACATCACAGCCGGGATCGATTTGATTCACAAGATGGAAGGGTCTGATACGCAGGCATTCGCATTAACGATTCCGCTGATGCTGAAAGCTGACGGAACCAAATTCGGAAAATCTGCCGGCGGTGCGGTTTGGCTTGATCCTGAAAAGACGACGCCCTATGAATTTTATCAGTTCTGGCTCAATCAAGATGATCGTGATGTTGTCAAGTATCTCAAATACTTCACGTTCCTTGGCAAAGAAGAAATCGAAGAACTTGCCAAAAAAGTTGAAACGGAACCAGAAAAGCGAGAAGCACAGCGTCGTCTTGCTGAAGAAGTTACTGAATTCGTTCATGGAAAAGAAGCAGTTCATCAGGCTGAGCATATTTCCAAGGCTTTGTTCTCCGGTGAAGTCAAAGATTTGACTGCGGATGAAATTGAGCAGGGATTTAAAAACATGCCGACTGTTACAGTTAACAAGGAGCCGGAAAACATTGTCGAATGGCTTGTTGCGAGCGGCATTGAAAAATCAAAGCGTCAAGCGCGTGAAGACGTGACGAATGGTGCCATTTACATCAACGGCGATCGAATCAAAGATCTCGAATTCATGATCGATCCAAGCAAGCAATTTGATGGCAAGTTCGTAATTGCGCGACGCGGCAAGAAACGCTATTTCTTGGGACGCGTAATTGATTAATATTTTTTAGAGTCAGGATTTAACCTGACTCTTTTTTTAATAAAAAATGAAACAGCAAAAAAATTGGGAAAAATTCAAAAAAAATTATTTCGTATTATGATGATTTTTAAACAATGGTAAAAGCATAAAATAATGGTTGCTCATCTCAAAAACGAACTATTGACGATGTATAAAACATTAAATTCGTTTTTTGACTTAAAATAAAATTTGGATGTAAATAAAAAGATAAAAAGGGTGTTGACGATTAATGATAATCAGAGTATAGTAATTTATGTTGTTACGGCGCAAGTCGTTAACAAGTTATAAGAAAAGTTTTTCAAAATTATTCTTGACATCAATAAATAGTTTTGATAAAATAATAAAGTCGCTTGCGAGAGCAAGTGATGAATGTAGATCTTTGAAAACTGAACAAAGTTTCGATAAGCAAATGTGCAGGGCTTCTTGTTTTAAACAGGAGCAATAATATTTGCGAAGTCAATTCGCTAGTAAATTTTGAGTCACAAACTATAAATTGAGAGTTTGATCCTGGCTCAGGACGAACGCTGGCGGCGTGCCTAATACATGCAAGTCGAACGAAGCTTTCTTTCACCGAATGCTTGCATTCACCGAAAGAAGCTTAGTGGCGAACGGGTGAGTAACACGTAGGCAACCTGCCCAAAAGAGGGGGATAACACTTGGAAACAGGTGCTAATACCGCATAACCATGAACACCGC
>NZ_FOPI01000012.1 GCF_900113455.1 Ligilactobacillus ruminis DSM 20403 = NBRC 102161
AGATAGTTCATGCCATACTCATTGACGAAAAGACTGTTTGGATTGTTCTGATAGCGTTCCTTAGCCATTCCCAGCATCTGATTCCAAACAAAACGGTCGTTGCCGAACATTTGCCATAACTGTTCCCGCTGGGATTGATTGGGGTACAATCGCAACTTAATCCCCTTAATGACTTTGCTCACTCCAGGTTCACCTCTTTTCGACGCTGGTCATCAATGTACTTGGCAACAGCCTGTTCATTGACTGTGCCGATGCTTTCAACATAGTAACTCGGTGACCACAAATGACGATCCTGCTTCTTCCGGTGACTGGTTTGTAATTCCGGACATTTCCTGAACAATTGCCACGCTGAAATTTCCTTCAGCCAGCGCATAATATTCGTTCCCGACAATTCAGGCGGTGCGCTCACCAATAAGTGAATGTGGTCATCTTTTCCAATCTCCATGTGAGCAATCGTAAAGCCGTATTTTGAAGCAATTTCATATAAGGTTCGCTTCAAGAATGTTTCGACGTGTCCTTTCAGCACTTTATTGCGATACTTAATTCCTCAGATGAGATGATAATTAAGATTGTAAACCGATGTGCTACCATACGTAAGTCTGTTTATATCTTTTATATCAATTATTATAACACATATGTTCGTATTCGTGTGTCATAAGGACAAAAAAACAGGCAATTCATCACGTCCTTAAAAGAACGTGTTTCCTTGCACACTTTCAAAAATGAAAAAAACCGGATCAGATTTGCGATTGATTGCAAATCATCCGGTTTTTCAATTTGAGGAGGATTTTTTAACAGCCTCTTTTTTAATTTTCTTCCACTAATTCCAATTCATTTTTATCAGGATCAAGCACGATTGCTCGATAGCGTCCGTCTTTTGTCTTTTCCAAATGCTGAGAGCACTCGTATCCGTCATTTTCGATTGCACGTGCCAATGATTCGATCATCTCAGGTCCGCCGACAGAAATTGCGAACCTGGCACATCTTCGCGGACCAGGCTCTGCATTTTTCAAAAGTTCGAGGCGAACATCGTCCGAAAACTTCAGCAAGCATGACTGTTTGTCAGTGCTTATCCAATCTTCTTTTGCTCTGAAATACTTTTGGTAAAACATTTCCGATCTTTGAACGTCCTGCACGAAAAGACTTACGTATTCAATTCTCATTTTGATCACCCACCCTCATTTTACAGCAACTGCCCTTCTTTTTCTAAAACCACGTTCTGAATGTTTCACGTGAAACATTAATTGTCATTGAAACACGTTGTTTCTCGTTTTATAATCTTGCTATAAATCATATTTTACGGAGTTTTTCACCATGTTAAAGAATAAAACACAGCTCAAATTCGTTCGCAAAAGTTTCTTTGCAATTCTCTACGGACTCATGTCGGCCATCGGCATCAACGTTTTCCTGTCACACGCTCATTCCTATTCGATCGGCGTTCCCGGAATCGCGCAGCTTCTTCAGGCGATTTTTACAAATTTCGGCATCAGCGTCAGCATCAGTTTCCTGATGATCATCATGAACATCCCGCTGTTCCTGTTTGCCTTGAAATCATTCGGCTTTAACTACATCGTTTTTTCGCTCATGGCTGTTGCCTCAAACATTTTCTTTCTGAAGATTATTCCGCAGGTTACCGTCGTCACCAACGATTTGACAAACACGCTTGTCGGTGCCGCAATCATCGGTGCCGGCATCGGCTTTTGTTTCAACAACGGTTTTTCGACCGGCGGAACGGACGTCATCGTCACCTACTTCCAAAACAAGTATAAAATGAAAATCGGATTTATCAACAACTTGCTGAACGGCGTCATTCTGATCTTGACCGCCATCTTCTTCAATCTCGGGCGAAGCGTCTACAGTCTGCTCGGGATGCTCGTCACCAGCTGGATGATGGACTTCACTTTCAAAAAGCAAAAAGATACGAGCATCATGATCTTTACCAAGGCTTCAGACAAAGTCGCAGATGCCCTGCGCTATTTCGTTCATGGCGCAACCCTTTTGAACGGTACCGGCATTTACACCGGCGAACGGACCGACATCATCATCATCGTTGCTCAGCAAGACCAGATTCCCTACTTGCGTCAAACGATCAAAAAAGCAGATCCGAACGCATTCATCAGCATCCAGGATGCAAATGCCGAATTGGGCAATTATACGCAGGTCTTTGATGACTGATTTTGTCCGCAATTTTCTTTGTCTTGATGACTTTTGGTCAAATGCAGCGTCCGCTAAATCATCGCACCAAGAATTTGCCGACGGTCTCTTTTGAGTTATTTCCATCATGGAAGGCGTCATGCATACGAAAAAAACCGGATCAGATTTGCAATTAATTGCAAATCTAATCCGGTTTTTCAATTTGAGCCAGAGTTTTTTCCCAGCCTCTTTTTTATTTCAAAAAACATCTTCTTTGCATGCTAATCGTTTTCGTTAAGCCACTTGCACAAAAGCTCAACGTATTTTTCGTTTTCTTGCACGAACGACATGTGGCGACAGCCTGCAAAAAGCTCCCAGCGCGCATTTTCGATGCGATCGTACATCGTTTTGGCGACCAACGGCGTGCAAAGGTCGTCAGTCCCGCTCGTAATCAGAGTCGGAACGGAAATCTCGTTCAAACGATCAGTGACCTCATACGAATGAAGGTTTCCCTGCGGATTATACTCATTTGGCCCCCAGGCTTCAAGATACGCGCGCTTGCCGCCGATTTTCTTGCGGCGAAGCGGTTCCGGAGCATCGCTGGTGATTTTCGCACAGCTGTGAAGCTCCATGAAGCGCTCATTTGCAGCCAAATATTCAGGACTTGTGAAATCGCCCGTCGATTCTGCTTGCTTGATTGCTTCCTGATCTCTTTCATCCATGAACCTTATCATTCGGTGAAGTTCTTTTGCCCACAGTGAAGCCGAAGACAGCGTGCTTGAAAGAATCAGGCTCTTGGCGCCCCTTGCATCACCGTCAAGCATGTAGAGCAATGCCAGCATTCCGCCCCATGACTGACCCAAAACGTGAAATTCTGAAACGTGCAGCTGCTCGCGCAAATTTTGCAGCTCCTTCATCCAAATCGAAGCGTTGTAAACCTCAGGAGTATCGTCCGGAAGACTGGATCTTCCGCAGCCAAGCTGATCATACATGATGACCTGGCGGTTCGTTTTGTCTGCAACGCAGTCAAGCACCTCGAAATAATTGTGCGTCGATCCCGGACCTCCGTGCAGCAAAATCAGCGGCGGCTTTTGATCAAAATTTTTGCCTGCGATTCGATAATACGTCCGGTATTGTCCGAACGGCAGATACCCTTCCTTGATTTCAGTCATTTAAATTCCCCCTATTTATGGTACGGACTGCCAGAATTAATCATGAAAGCCCGATAAATCTGTTCCGTCAAAACGAGGCGCATCAGCTGATGCGGCATCGTGAACCGACCAAAGGAAATTTGCGAATCCGCACGTTTCAGGACGTCTTCAGACAATCCGAGCGAGCCACCGATGACAAATGCCAGATCGCTTCTGCCATACGTCGTCAAATTTTCGATTTCTGAAGCAAATTCTTCAGATGTACGCTCTTTGCCAAGAATTGCTAAAGCATAAACGTAATCACGATCTTTGATCTTGCCCAGGATTCTTTCTCCTTCGGTTTTCTTGACGTTTTCCATCTGCGCTTCGCTTAACTTTTCAGGGGCCTTCTCATCCGGAACCTCGACAATTTCAAACTTGCAAAACTTGCCAAGACGTTTTGAATATTCCGCAATTCCCTGTTTCCAGTACTTTTCTTTTAATTTTCCCACGCAGATTATTTTGATATTCATTTAAATCCTCCTTGAACATGTGGATAATCCACAGCTTTCCCACAAACTTATCCACATGTTGATAAGCAAAAACACAACATATGGCTGATTTCAACCTTTTTGATACTATATTTATGTTGGAAACGTTCGACTTATCCACTTTGCATAAAACCATGCGAACGCACTTTCCATATTGCCAAAATCATTGTAAAATCAACGTTTCTCAGTGTTCCACAAATTGCATATCGCAAACTTATCCACAGCTTTCACTCGCAATTGTGGATAAGTTTTTTCGTGAACATTCGCTTTTTCCTGTGCATAACAATTATAGCAAATTTTTACGTGCCTTTCTTGTGAAATGCAGAGCCGGATATCCGCAATCAAACAGCCGAGACTTGCTGCCAAGCCTCGGCTGTTTGCGGTTAGATCTGTTTTCGCTTTAATTGCCCGAATTGGATGCCGTCGACGTATTCTTGTCGTTAGACTCAAGCGTCAGTTTGACGTTTGCCTTTTTGAGCTCACCTTTGTGGTAGTACTGTATTTCAACAGTGTCACCGACCTTGTGACCGTAAAGCGCCGTCCTCAATGACGACAGGCCGGAAACTTTCTTGCCGCCAAGCGAAACGATGACGTCATATTTTGAAATATCAGTCTTCTTGAGCGGTGATGACGAGTTGACCTTAATCACGACGACGCCGCTCGTTACCTTGCTTGGAAGGTTGAGCGTCTGAGAACGATCAGCTTCGGAAACGTAATCAAGGTCAACCAAAGAAATTCCGAGTGCCGGCCGAACCACCTTGCCGTTTTGGACAAGCTGGTTGATGATGCTGACGACTTCATTGCTTGGAATGGCAAATCCCATGCCTTCAACGGACGTTGACGAAGACGACGTGCTCGATCCCGTGCTGGAAAGCTTCATGGAGTTGATGCCGATAACCTGACCGGCAAGGTTGATCAAAGGACCGCCTGAGTTGCCCGGGTTGATGGCCGCATCCGTTTGAATAACCGTAGCCTGACCGGTCGACGTGCCGTTTGAGTCCGTAACGTCAATCGTGCGCTTCTTGGCGGAAATAATTCCCTGAGTCAAGGAAGTTGCGTATTCAGAACCAAGCGGAGATCCGATGGCAAGCGCCGTTTCGCCGACGCTGATGTTGTCAGAGTTGCCAAACGTTGCAACCTGATTGACGTTTGAAGCGTCAATCTTCAAAACTGCCAAGTCTGAGACGGAGTCATGTCCGACGACTGAAGCCTTGACCTTCTTGCCGCTACTCAAAAGAACCTCGACTTTATTTGCACCTGAAATGACATGATTGTTCGTCACGATAAATGCAGTGTTCCCATCCTTCTTGTAGATGACGCCAGAGCCTTCGCTGGTCGAAGTTTCAGACGAGCTGCTGTCGCCAAACAGGTCTTCAAGCGTATCGTAATCGGAAGACGAATTTGAATATGCTTCAACTGAAACAACGGCTCCCTTGATTTTCTTGAATGCTTTTGAAGCTTGTGTTCCGACGTTGACTTTGACGTTGCTTGTCTGCGTCGTTCCTTTGGAATTTTCAATCTTGTCTTGTGCCTGCGAATTATGATTTTGATAATAGACATATCCACCGACCGAAATTCCGCCGCCTAAAAGCCCTGCAACGAGCGCTGTGACGAACACCTTGCCCAAGCCGTTTCCTTTTTTTGGATCTCGTGATTCAGGCGAGTTGTTTTCTGGCTCAACTTCATTGAATTCGCCGTCGAATTGATTGTTGTGATTGTCATCGAACATAATGATGGACCCCTTTCGTTTTTATCTCTTAGCTTTAATATAGCCGTTTTCTCATAAAAAATCCTGTATTTTTCAAAAGCTTTACCTTAATTCAAGCAATTTTAAAAATTTTTTTACAATGCTATCAGCGGCGTAGCCTTCTCAGGGTCGGTATCATGGAGATAAAAATCATGATCGACGGCAAAATCATGGTCACGCATCATATGATCGACCGTCAGATGTGCCAGCTCTTTGACGTTGTTCTCACGGCTGAGGTGACCAAGATAAATCTGTTTGGTCTTGTTTCCGATGACGCTCATCAAAGCATTGGCTCCGTCTTCGTTCGACAGGTGTCCGGTATCGCCTAAAATTCTTTGCTTCAACGGCCACGGGTATGCCCCCATCCGAAGCATCTCCGTATCGTGATTGCATTCGAACAGATACGCCTCTGCATCTTGAATGATTCCGGCAACCATCGGTGAAACGTAGCCCGTATCGGTTACAATCGCAAACGAACTGTCATGATGGTGCAGCTCGTAAAATTGCGGCTCGCTCGCATCATGCGAAACGCCGAAACTCTCGATGTCAAGATCGTCCAAGCTGAGCACGCTTCCGCATTTGAAGACGTATTTTTGATCCAGCGGGATTTTGCCGACCTTTTTGCTCATCGCAGCCCATGTGCCCTCATTTGCGTACACGTTCATCCCGTAACGCCTGGCCAAGACACCGACTCCTTGACAGTGATCGGAGTGCTCGTGCGTGACGAACAGGCTGTCGACGTCTTTTAACGTCCGTCCGATCGAGTTCATCAACGTTTCGATTTTTTTACCGGAAAGGCCGGCATCGATCAAAACCTTGTGCTTTTCTGTTTCGACGTAAGTCACATTCCCGCTGCTTCCGCTTGCCAAGACGCTGATTTTCATTTGATCTTTTTGCTGTGTCATTTTAATCTTCCCTACTTAACACTGATTGTTTCATCCATGACTGCACCGGTAAACGCATTGATCCGCCGGTATTGAACCGTCCCTGAAGATTTGGAGCTGATGCAAAAATTCCACGTCGGAATGTAAACTACGCTGTTGTTGACGTCAAGCAGCCTGGTATAACCCAATTTGCACCACTCGACGGTCGAATTTTGCGACAGCTTGTTGTATTGATAAAGCCACATCAAGGCACGTTTTTGACTGATTGTATCTTTCTTTTCGCGCAAAATATCGGCCGCATGGATATACGTTTGCGTATAGCCCGTAACATAGCCATCTTTGACCGTAAACCTGATTTGTCCTTCGCTTGAATAGACGGGTTTGCCGTAAAGTTCCTGCGTATAGACGATCGTATTTTTGGTCGAAAGATTGCCGTTAAAAGAATAATGCTTGCCCATCGGTATTTCAGCCGAATCCTTGACGACAGAATCAAGCGAATTTTGCGGATTCGTCAGATTGAGCTTGATGCCCGTGATAAACGAAGCGGTCAGTTTATGATTTGAATAAGACCAAGTCACATAGTGCAACTGAGTCGCCTTTTCACGCAGAAAACCGTCCTTTGGCGCTGCCAGATAGTATCCGCTTTGACTCTTGTCAGACAATTTTCCGTGACTGATCTGATCGTTTTTCAAACTCTTCATCAAAGATGCTGTCGAGTCCTGAGTACTGGTATTCGTTGTCGACTCAACGATTGAATCTTGATGAAAGTAAGTCGTCAGCAAGAAAAAGTCAAGCACGATAAATGCCACCAGGAAGATCCATTCAATTCGTTTAAAATTCATCGTGAACCCTCCTCATTGTGAACCAGATCCCTGTAATCGATCCAAACGTTGTTGTATTTGACAAAATAAGTCGGTGTCAAATCAATGACGAGCGCGCTTGATTCATTCTTGGATTCGCGGTATCCGATCTGAACGTTATTGATTTTTTGCATGTCGATTCCGCTTTGCTTCAAGCTCTCCATGACGTCATCCGTATTCGGCAGCTGAACTGCGTTTGAATCGGCCGGAACCGGCACTTGCAAGGTATAAAGCGAGAAAACCAGATGTTGATTTCCGCTGTCCGTGATCTGAACCTGATAAGAGCCATACTCATCTGCTGAAATAATCGGAAAACCGTTGATATAGCTGCGATATGTGGCATTTTTGCTTTGAAAGTCAAATTCCGAGTAGCGCACGTCATCAAGCGCAACGTCCAAAAGTTTCAGCCGGTCAAACGACAAGGTCAGACTGTCATAAAGGCTGCGATGTCTTGCTTCGGCAATTTCTTTTGCATAGTTCGTGTAAGAAACGTAGCCGTTATGATTTTTGATGACCATTCGCTGCCCGGCATCATCAGTGTAGATTGTTTGTTTTTTCTGCTCCCGAGTCGTTACGGCCGAATTTTCGTTTGATCCGATCAATCTGGTGACGAACAGCCCTGTATTTTCACGATTGATCAAATAGCTGCTCTTCGGAACTTCGATCGGTTGTAAGAAATACTTCGTGATATGCCCGTTGAACAACCGATATTCGACACGAACCATCTTGATGTCGCGCCGCGTTATCAGCGACGACATTTTTCCGATTGCCTGAACGTGGGCAGTATAGACGTTCAGACTGTGGTCGTCCATGAAATAAATGACGCCGTGGCGATTCAAAGGCACCAAAATTCTTGAAAATGCATAATTCGCATCTGATTTCGTCATCGACTTCATATGGTTCTTGAACAAGCCGAGCGTCACGGGTGCCGAGTAGTTCAGCGAATACGAATCGTTCATGTTCAGAAATTTGAGGTACTCTTCTTGACTCCTGAACGTTTTTTTGGTAATTTTTTTGATTCTGACGTTTTTGCCCCGGCGTCTTGCAAGGTCGATCACATCGATTTTCGTACTCGACAGCTGATATCTCGTATCATTTTCGTAGTAAGTCAGACTCACGGGCAGATAAACGTCGGCGATGCTTTGTTTTCCAGCCACGTTTTTATCGACGCTGCCCGCTGCCGGAACACTTTTTGCTCCAAAGACCTGGAAGTTCGAAGGAGTCACCCAAATCAGCACAGTGAAAATGATGCTGATCAAAACCGCAATAATCAGCGCAACCGGAAGGAGCCATGACCAGTTTCTTTTCTTATTCTTCATCCCACAAGTCATCTCCTTCGTATTCTTCATATGGCAAGGAAATATAAAATGTCGATCCCTTGCCTTCGATACTGTCGACCCAGATCTTGCCATGATGCATCTCGATTACTTCCTTAGAGATTGCAAGTCCAAGTCCAGTTCCGCCCTGAGCTCTTGAACGCGCCTTGTCAACGCGGAAGAAACGGTCAAAAATATGTCCAAGGTCTTTTCGCGGAATTCCCAAGCCCTGGTCCGTAATGCTCAAAATCACGTGATTGTGCGTTTCCAACAGACGACACGTGATTACGCCGCCATCAGGGGAATATTTGATCGCATTGTTCATAATGTTGTCGACCACCTGAATGAACTTGTCGGTGTCGATTTCAACCCACAGATCGCGTTTCGTGAAATCACGCTTGATCGTGTAATTCTTGCTCTTGGTTTCACGAGTGTCGTTGTTGTCTTTTTTAAGCATCATGTCAAATCGATTCAAAATATAGTTGAACAGCTCGTTCAGATTGACCAGCTCAAAATCAAGCTTGACGGTTCCTGAGTCCATGCGCGACAAACTCAACAAATCATTGATCATGCGAATCATGCGATCGGTCTCGTCCTGCGTAACCTTGAGAAATGCAGGGGCGACTTCCGGATCCTTCCAAGCACCGTCATTGAGAGCTTCGATGTAGCTTCTCATGCTCGTGAGCGGCGTGCGCAATTCATGCGAAACGTTTGAAACGAACTGACGCCTTTCACGATCGATTTTCTGCTGTTCGGTCACGTCATGAAGCACGCAGACCAATCCCGAAATAAAGCCCGTTTCGCGTTGAATCGTTGAAAAGTAGGCATTTAAAATCTGATCATGTCCTGCATCAGACATGTCGACGATGATTCCGTCCTGATTTTCGATCAATTCTCGCATCGTTTGCATCTCACGAATTTTGAGAACGTCCAAAATCGAGGTTCCGATTACGTCTTTTGACTCAACGTCCAGATATTCGCAGGCCATATCATTGATAATGCTGATGTTTCCGCGCCGATCCGTTGCAATGACCCCGTCCGACATGTGCGACAAGACCGAATCAAGTCTGCGCCTTTCTGAATCAGAAGACTCTTGTGCTTCTTCAACTCTGACAGACAGATTGTTGACCGCCTGTGCCAATTGTCCCAACTCGTCAGTCCCGTAAACATGAACCTTGCCTGAGTAATCGCCGTCGGCAATCTGCATCGTCTGCTTTTTCATTTCATCGATCGGACGCGTAATCGCGCTTGAGACGGTAATCGCAAGCGCCATCCCGATTGCCGTTGCAATCAAGGAAGCCGTCGCAAAAATCAGCGTGACGCTGTTGACCGAATCATAGACGCTTTCGAGATTTGCTCTGAGATACACTGCCCCGACGACCGTATTGGTATTTCCGCTTGCGCTAAACAAGGGCGTAATCGACACGTATGAACGCCGATTGCTGCTTTTGTCATACGTCATCGTCGTAAACGTTCTTCCTGAATAAAGAACGCGCTTGATGTTTGTGTTAGTTGTTTTCTGTCCGACGACCGAGCGTCCGTTAACGTCGTTTTCGCCGCGAATCGTTCCTTTGGAATCAATCACTTGAATCGTCGAAATATTTTCGTTGTTGATGTCTTCCAAAATCGTATTGATGCTCTTGTTGGCTTTTGTCGTATTCGTCGACGTCAGCTGCTTGATCAGCGAATTATCGACATAAGTGGATAATTCCACTCGTTGTTTGAATGATTTGATATTTTCACTTTTCAATCTCTGTACAAAAACAGCCCCGACGATTTGAAATGTTATCAATAGCAACAATGCAAACACGAGGGCTATCTTGAAGTGAATGGATTGGAAAAAGTGAAGCTTTTTATTCGTTTGTTTTTCCATCTTTTTCCTTTGTTATCGTCATGCCGATTTCAAGCTCGAATTTACTCACCGAATTCGGTTTCGGCAGTGCATTTTTCAAAAATAAATCATTCGGCTTCCGGACTGCGCAGATAATAACCGACTCCGCGGCGCGTCACCAACAATGTCGGGCGACTCGGGTTGTCCTCGATCTTTTCGCGCAAACGTCTGACGGTCACGTCAACCGTGCGCACGTCGCCGAAATAATCATATCCCCAAACAGTCTGAAGCAAGTGCTCACGCGTCATGACCTGGCCGATATGCTTGGCCAGATAGTACAAAAGCTCGAACTCGCGGTGCGTCAGCTCGATTTTTTCGCCGTTCTTTGAAGCGACATAGGCTTCCGGATGAATCGTCAAACTGCCGATTTCGATGTCAGACGACTTCTCTTCTTCCGGCGTTGCGTTTGCAACCGCTGCCTGACGTCTCAGATTGGCCTTGACGCGCGCAACCAGCTCACGGTTCGAAAACGGCTTCGTCACGTAATCGTCGGCACCCATTTCAAGGCCTAAAACCTTGTCGATTTCGGCATCTTTGGCCGTGACCATGATAATCGGCATGTCATGCGTCTTGCGCACCTCGCGTGCCACTTCCAAACCGTCAATTTTCGGCAGCATCAGATCCAAAATAATCAGATCGGGAGAAACCTCTTCAACTTGTTTCAGCGCTTCTTCACCGTCATAAGCCGTATGCACGTCATAGCCTTCCTTGGTCAGGTTGAACTTGATGATGTCTGAAATCGGCTTTTCATCATCTACTACTAAAATTTTCTTCATGTTGATTCCTCTTTAAAATTCAGTATTTCCAATCAAAAGACGTTCTGATGACAAATTTCCGTCTCTTATCGTTAATAATCCATACAACACCATTATAACATTTAAATTCAGCTGTTGTGAACTGAGCAAAAGTGCTCTGTTTTTTGACGCGAGGACGAACGAAATTCGAAACGTCATCTTTATTTTTCCGTTAAATCAAGGCATTTGATGCAATGAGGCGGGAAAACGACGCTTTTTGAAATCTGCCCGTATTTTTGCACCGGTTTTCATTTGCGGCTCTGCATTTTTCAGTGAGTACAAAAAAAAGACATCGGAACTTCCGATGTCTTTCCCAAATCTCTGATGGGTGGTCAGGGGATCGAACCCTGGACCCACGGATTAAGAGTCCGTTGCTCTGCCAGCTGAGCTAACCACCCATATTGCGTTGACTTACAATCAACATAAGATATGATACCAGTTATCTGGATAAGATGCAAGCCCTTTTTCGACTTCCATCGAATGCCGGTTTCAAAACACCGACAATGGGTGGTCAGGGGATCGAACCCTGGACCCACGGATTAAGAGTCCGTTGCTCTGCCAGCTGAGCTAACCACCCATATGTTACCTAAGCAACGAATATTATTATATCGAATAATCCTGTTCGTTGCAAGTCTTTTTTAAAAAAATATTGCGATTCACACACACGAAACCGCAATATCTTCAAATAATTTAGTTGTTTTTATCTGCCTTGCTTCTGAACCGAAGCAAAAATCGTTTTTACGAAGAAATACAGAATGGGGGTACAGATTGCGGTGGAACATGAATTGATCACCGTTGCGGGCAAACTGAAGAAGGATGCAACCAGCGCTGTCTTTATTGCAGTTCCTGCCATCAGCGCCTCAACGATCGAAGTTCCGTAAGACGTGAAGATCTTGGTCACGCCCGCCGCAATTGCAAGAATTATGATATTCTTTTTACTGTCATTATATTTGAAAGCCCTGAAAAGTCCGGAAATTATCAAGGCGACAACTACGACTTCAAGCATCGTCAGCCAACTGGTGGATGCATATCCGTTCAAGATATCAAATCCGCCAAGACCGATTATCCCGGCAAGCATCCCGTTTCGAAATCCCAAAAAAAGGATTGCGACCGCAGTCAACGTATTGCCGAAATGGATAAACGGCTTACCGACCATCGCAGGGACCGGTATGCGCAAAACCCAAATGCCAATATAGATGATTGCGGCAAACAGACCTGTCAGAATGATTGCTCGCAAAGAATTTTTCTGTTCTCTCATTTCTATTTCCCCCTCAAACGATCTCCAATTTTTTCAATAATTGCGGAATCGCGGCACCATAATCAGCACCAAACCGAGGGTCGTGGGGTTTTTGGGTCTTTACGATTGCTTCAGACACGAAGTCCATCGCAATCGTCCCAGCAGACCTCAAATCTTTTTCGTACAAGAGACTTGAAAAAAGGACCGATGCAAAGAGATCGCCAGTTCCGAAATAGTTCCCAGGCTGTTTCGAACGACTGACCATCCAGGTTCCGCCGTCTTGTTCGCAGCCGACGATTGAAATCAGGCCATTGCCTGAATCAATCCCCGTCAAAACGATGTTTCTCAGATTGAATCTTCTTTGCACCTTTTCAGCCGTTTCAAAAGCATCATCTGTTGCAACTGGAGAAGTAGTCAAAGGCTCGCCCAACAAGAGTTTTGCCTCAGTATAATTAGGTGTCGCAATATCAGCCTTTGAAATCAAGCATCTCATCTTCTCAACATATTCTTGATCGAACCCACGATAAAGCTTTCCATGATCCCCCATCACGGGATCGATTAAAAGCATCGTTTCAGTCGTGCTTACATCCGCCAAATTTTCCTGCAGAACGTCCAAAGGTTTCTCTCCCAAATATCCCAGATAGATTGCAGAAAACTTCAAACTCAATGTTTTCCAATGCTGGAGAATGCTGACCATTTCTTTTGACAAATCCAGATACGTGTTCTCCCCGAAACCGCCCGTATGTGTTGACAACAAAGCGGTGGGCAAAACGGTCGGAGCCAAGTTCAGCGCGCCAAGCAAGGGTAAAGCACAGCCAAGCGAGACTTGACCTGCACAAGACAAGTCCTGACTGATCAAAACATTGGATTGCATTGCCTACGTTCCTTTCTGACTTTTGCAGCCGCATTTCACAAAAATTAAAAGGCTCAGGAGTTAAGAGCTTGTCAATATTATAACATGATAACCGATTATTTTTTAGTCGTGATTTGCTTTTTTTGGCAATAAGATGCTTGTAAACGCTGTATTTGCCAAAGAACCGTCCAGTGCCACAAAATGTTTGCTTCATGCCTTTGAAGCGGTATTTGTCATGCGGAAAAATCCAGGGCGGAAAGCAGCGAGCGGTTCCTGATTCGTCGAAAACGGGGCGTGCGGCTCCGAAAGTAGACAAAAAACGGGGGAAATGCCTCATTTTTGTCTACCGGACTCTCCAAATTCGGGGCGTGCGGCTTCGAAAGTAGACAAAAAACGGGATAAATGCCTCATTTTTGTCTACCGGACTCTCCAAATTCGGGGCATGCGGCTCCGAAAGTAGACAAAAAACGGGAGAAACGCCTCATTTTTGTCTACCGGACTCTCCAAATTCGGGGCGTGCGGCTTCGAAAGTAGACAAAAAACGGGATAAATGCCTCATTTTTGTCTACCGGACTCTCCAAATTCGGGGCATGTGGCTCCGAAAGTAGACAAAAAACGGGGTGAATGCCTCATTTTTGTCTACCACCGACTCCAAATTCGTCCCGCGCGGCCTCGAAAGTAGAACAAAATCTCCATCCGTAAAATTTGAGTGAAATCTCGGTGCACCGCCCAGAATAATAAGAAATACCCCACAATCATTAGACTACTTTGTCTAACAATTATAGGGCACTTCAATCACGGCACGAATTTTAATCATTATTCAGTTGCGTACGGGGTCATGACTGCGCTTGCGCTGATCACTCGCGTCCCTCCTTATCTACCGCCTTGTTGAGCGGCTGGTCTTCACACCTTGTTCCTACCAAGCAAACAGTCCCACCGTTGCTGCCGAAAGCAACGAAACCAAAATGCCTGACAACAGCAAATAAGGAACGTTTTTGGAAACCAAGTCGTTTTTCTCACGATCAACAATGCTCTTGAAGCAGCCAATGATCATGCCGACAGTTGAGAAGTTGGCAAACGACGTCACGAAGACCGTAAGCACGGCGCGGTAGTGTTCGGAAAAGGCTGTCGTTGCGATCTTGCCGGTAACTTTGCCCATAACGACGAATTCGTTCGTCACGAGCTTTTCACCCATGTATTGGGCAAATTGGAACGCATCCGAAGGGTTGAGACCCATAAGCCAAGCAAACGGGAACATGATGATCCCGAGCAGATGTTCCAGGGAAACCCATGGATGAATCAGGCCCAAAAGCTTGTCGACAAGCGCAGCCAAGGCAACGAACGCAATAACGTTGGCAGCGATGATCAAAACGAGACGGCCGGCAGACAGAATCGAGTCGCCAAGAAACGAGAAGAAAGGTTCCTTCTTGCCGTCGGCTTCAACCGTCCCTTCAGCAACGGAGGCCAATCCGCCGATTTTGGCAATAAAGTCTTCTTCTTGCGAAACCTGCACTGGATTTAACATTGAAGTTACGACCAATGCGTTGATCACGTTGACAGGGATTGCCGTTAAAATATATTGTCCGGGCATCATTTGCGTATAAGCACCGATAATGGAGGCCGTTACGCAGCTCATGGACATCATGGCAAGCGTCAAATCGCGTTTTGCGCTCATCTGCTTAAGCTGCAGCGATGAGACGGCCAACGCCTCCGTATTGCCGAGAAACATCATTTCAACTGCGAAAAACGATTCAAATTTAGGTTGACGCGTAATAAATGAAAGACCGCGTCCGATCCACTTGATAATCCACGGGAGAACACCAATATAAGTCAAAATGTCAAACAGCGGCACGATCATTAAAATCGGCAGCAGCACGCTGACGAAAAAGTCCATCGACTTCACGTTGACCATGCTCGGAATTGCAAACGCGATTCCCTGATACGAAACTTGAACAAGTGCATCAAAGCCTGCCGCGGCTCCTTTGACGATTGTGAGACCGATCGGAAAACTGGTCAAAAACCATGCCATGACAAGGTTTAAAGCCGTCATTGTCAAAATTGCGCGCCAGTTGATGGCTTTGCGATCTTTTGAAAACAACCATCCGATTGCGAGAAATACGATTAATCCGATGATGTTGATTGCTAAATACAAAATTTTTTCTCCTCTCTGGACTGTAAAACTTTCGATATTATATCGGAACGCGTCCCTTTTTGTAAAATGCAGAGCGTTGATAAACGTGCGTTTCTTGCCTATATTTAGAATAATTTAGTTTGTGATCGAATGCTAAACATCACGAATAACGAAAATTATTGATAAAACAGAATTTATCCTTAGTCAATCTGCGAACAATAAGGAAAAGTTAAAAAGTTTTCAATTCTAATGGTAAGCGCTTGCATTTTGATCAAAAAGTGCTATAATCAGAATTGTAGAAAGGGTTTAGAGATTCTGCAGCGCGACTGAACGAAACAGCGCTTGCAGCGAGCTTGAAACGATAAAAGCATCGTTGCCCAATAGTGAAATGACCGTATCCGATACAGCAAGGATGGATATGGCTTGAAGGTTAATTAAGCAGGATCAAAACGCCTTTCAATTATACCTTAATCGAACGAGACAGGTTGGCGGATTACCGATAATGTAAAAGAACGTCGTGAAAGAACTTATGCGGTAATGAAAGGCTGACTGAGGGCTCGTCGTAAGGAGCCGGAACTTGATTCCGGCTCCTTTTTTTGTGCTACAATGACATTACGCAGGAAAAGAGGGATATGAATGGCAAAATGCAAAGAAACGCTGGCAATTACGAACCATCGCGTCATTTCCGAAGACATCAACGAGCACGAAACCGTGTATGGTGGACGAATTTTGGAAATTTTGGACGGAACGGCATCAACTTCGGCAGCCAGACTGGCGCGAACGCAGACCGTCACCGCTGCAATCGACGACGTGAATTTTATTGCACCTTTCACCTTGCATGATTCCTTTTGCGTCGAAAGCTACGTAACGGGCGTTGGCACGCATTCGATCGAGGTCTTCGCAAAAGTCGTCGGCGAGCATCTTTTAACGGGCGAAAGATTTTTGGGAATGACGGCTTTTTTCACTTTCGTCATCCTGGACAAAAGTGTCGAACCAGAACCGATCATCCCTGAAAGCAACGAGGAAAAAATGCTTTGCAAAGGATATGAGCAGCGCAGAAAACGCAAAAAGGCCGCTTTAAATGATCGTTTAAGCTTCAATCAGCAATTGTCGATTGATCTTCCATACTAAAGAAAAAGCAGCTCTGAGGCGCCTTAAATACGTCTCAAAGCTGCTTTTTATCGAGAGTCAGTCATTATCTCGATTCTGGGCCACCTTCATCAACAAGCGGATAGCTTCTTCGTAACTGCAAGTATGTTCTTCCATAACTTGTTTAATCAATTCTTCAGTCGATGTCTTTGCTGAAATCGTCATAAAATATACCCCCTGATATCAATGAATGTGTCCATTTCCTCATGGCGAACTTATGTTTCTCTTTTTATATCACTTTTACATTTTAGCGCGGTTCTCTCAAAAAGAAAAGGCAAAATTTCAAATGATTTTTTTGCATATTTGACATAATCTTTACCCCATGCGCCTTTGACCTTCCTCAAAAAAATTTTTCACTGCAAAATATGCAAAAAACAAAACCACACCGAAACTTTTCGGTGTGGCAGATCATCAATCAGTCTTCATCCCTGGTTTCCAAGTAAGATAGCCTTCGTAATCCTTAGTATGGAGAAGCCTCTCTGCATTTTCAACACGATCCTGAGTCGGCGGCTCGACTCCTTCCAAACGATAAGGAATACCCATTTCGTGGTATTTGTGCACGCCCATCGTATGGTAAGGAAGAACCTCGACCTTCATGACGTTTCTCAAATGCGTTTTGATATAATCTCCGAGCTTTTCAAGATCTTCGTCAAAATCGGTCTGTGTAGGAATCAAAACGTGTCTGATCCAGACCGGCTTGCCGATTTCAGACAAATACTCGCAAAGATCGAGAATATTTTCGTTTGGAAAACCGGTCAGCAGCTTGTGCTTATCTGAATCGATATGCTTGATGTCGACGAGCAAAATATCAGTCACGTCCAACAGCTTGTTGAACGTATCAAACCAAGGCTTTCGTCTGGTGAACGGCTGCCCGCACGTGTCAAGACAGGTGCTGATACCAAGTTCCTTGCATTTCGTAAACAGGTCAAGAGCAAATTCGGGCTGCAGCAAAATCTCGCCCCCAGAAAGCGTGATTCCTCCTTGCTCTCCCCAAAATTCCCGATAAGGAAGCGCCTTTTTCAAGACCTCATCAGCAGTCATTGTCGTCCCGACGTTCTTTTTCCAAGTATCAGGGTTGTGACAGAACTTGCACCGCATATTGCAGCCTTGCATAAAGACTACGAAGCGGATTCCGGGCCCATCAACGGCACCGAACGTTTCAATCGAATGAACGTACCCTAATATTTCACCCTTTTCATTGGTCGGTACCGGTTTTAAATACGGATTTGTCGTCATAGTCTCATGCCACCTTCAATTATAAAATACAGTGTTACATATGATCGTGGAACGTTCTGGAAATTACGTCATCCTGCTGTTCTTTGGTCAAGTCGGCAAAGTATACGCAGTATCCGGAAACACGAATCGTCAGAGTCGGATACTTTTCAGGATGCTTTTGCGCATCAAGCAGCGTATCACGGTTAAAGACGTTGATGTTCAGATGATGACCATTATTCTTCATATATCCGTTGATCATGTTTACTAAAGTCTTATCGCATGTTTCTTCATCATGGCCCAATGTTGACGGCGTAACGGCAAACGTATTCGAGATGCCATCCGTTGCATACTTGTAAGGAATCTTGGCTACCGAAAGAAGCGATGCCAATGCGCCGTTTTGTTCTGCACCGTATGCCGGGTTGGCACCTGGTGAGAACGGCTTTCCCTTTTGACGGCCGTTTGGCGTTGTCCCTGTATTCTTGCCATAAACGACGTTTGAAGTAATCGTCAAAACGGATGTTGAAAGCTTTGCTCCGCGATAGAGATGATGCTTGTTCATCTTCGTATAGAGCTGTTTTACGAGCCATACGGCAATTTCATCGGCACGATCATCATTGTTGCCGTAGCGAGGGAAGTCGTTGTCTGCTTTGAAGTCGATTGCAACGCCGTCTTCGTCACGAATTGCTTTGACGTGACCATACTTGATTGCGGAAATGGAGTCAGCGGCAACCGACAGGCCTGAAATACCGGTTGCAAACGTCCGGTTCAGCACTGTATTTTTCAATGCCAGCTGAGCAGATTCGTAGTAGTACTTGTCGTGCATATAATGGATGGCATTCAGCGCATTGACATAGATGTCTGCAACCCATTCAAGCATATCGTCGAATTTCTTCATGAATTCATCATAGTCAATATACTCGGAAGTAATCGGAGCATATGCAGGTCCGCACTGGAGTTTCGTCAATTCGTCGACGCCGCCGTTGATCGCATAAAGCACTGTCTTGGCAAGGTTTGCGCGAGCACCAAAGAACTGTACGCCATCGGCAATCGGCTGAGCGGAAACGCAGCAGGCAATGCCGTAGTAGTCCGTTCCCCACGTCTTCATCATCAAATCGTCGTTTTCGTATTGAATCGTCGAACTCTTTGAAGATACGCTCGCAGCATATTCCTTGAACGACTCAGGAAGGTTTGCCGACCACAAAACCGTGATGTTCGGTTCAGGCGCAGCACCCATGTTGTGCAAGGTATTCAAGAAACGATACGACGTCTTCGTTACATGATGACGTCCGTCCATGCCCATGCCGGCCAACGAAAGCGTTGCCCAGATAGGGTTGCCAGAGAACAGAGAATTGTACTCAGGCGTACGGATAAACGAAACCATACGCAGTTTCATCGTAAATTGATCAATCAATTCCTGAGCTTCTTTTTCTGTCAAAATGCCACGTTCAAGGTCACGTTCAACGTAAATGTCAATGAACGAGTCAATGCGTCCGATTGACATGGCAGCCCCGTTTTGCTGCTTGATGGCTGCCAAGTATCCGAAGTAAAGCCATTGGATGGCTTCCTTGGCCGTCGTTGCCGGATATGAAATGTCATAGCCGTATTCTGCGGCCATCGTCTTCATGTCTTTCAAGGCACGAATCTGATCGGAAATTTCTTCACGTACGCGGATAACTTCGTCAGTCATTTCGCCGTCGCCGTAATTTTTGAAATCTTCCTTCTTTGCGGCAATCAAACGATTGATTCCGTAAAGCGCAATGCGCGGAAAATCAGCAACGATGCGTCCGCGTCCGTATGCATCCGGAAGTCCCGTAATAATCTTGTTGTGGCGCGCGCTCTTGATTTCGTCCGTATAAACGTCGAACACACCTTGATTGTGCGTCTTATGAAGATCAGTGAAGATTCTTTCCGTTTCAGGATCGATTTCAAAACCATAAGCTTCCAAAGCTTCCTTAGCCATGCGAATCCCGCCATATGGCATCAATGCTTTCTTGAGCGGCTTGTCAGTCTGAAGACCGACAATTTTCTCAAGATCCTTGTCAAGGTAGCCCGGTCCGTGCGACGTGATTGTCGAAACAACTTTCGTGTCAGCATCCAAAACGCCGCCAGCAGCACGTTCCTTGAGTTTCAGATCAACGAGCTTATCGTTGAGTTTCGTCGTTGCTTCGGTAGGTCCTTCCAAGAATGAAGAATCACCGTCATAAGGAGTGAAGTTTTGTTGAATAAAATCGCGCACATCGATTTCGTCTTGCCATTCTCCGCCTTTGAAGCCATCCCAGGCTGTTGTCACAGCTTCTTTAACATTATCCATCTGAAGCATCTTAATTCCTCCCTAGATTGTTAAATCATTTGACTATATTAAAACAACGTTATAACGTTCCAGCGCTCACAACCGCTATATCAAAGCGTTGTTATCGCTTTCACAGTATATGATATAAAAATTATCCGATAAATACAAGTACTTTGTCTTAAATTTCACAAAGTTTCAACAATATTTAATTATTGTCACATTTTAGTTTTATGGGAAAGAATTTGTGAGAATATATTACTATATTCGAATATAATAAGCTAGCATCTATAATTAATATAATAAAAAATTTAAAAACTGTTTGCATCCGCTTTTTTTCTCTGCATTTTATAAAATACAGAAGCCTGTGGCTGCTGTCAAGGATGCGCGTCACGTTGGGCTTACGGTAAAAATGCATTTTTTAATTTGACCGTAAGAGCCAGTCCTCGATTACGGAAAAAATGCCAGTTTTTAAGATTTGCCCGTAAACGACAATCCCTCGACTCCTTTTGGTTGCCGTATACAAAAAGCCCGGATGAGATCCGCAGCTAATTGCAAATCATTCAAGCTTGTAGTTTGATGAATATTTTTTTCCTGATAATTTTTATTAATCAGTATCGTCTAAAGCCAAAGTCATCTTTTGTCGAAACGAATCCTTTAAGAAATTTCCGAACGCGATGTATGAATCAGACGTATTTTTCAGTCATACCTCAAGGTTCGTCACAAAAAAAACGTGCCTAAATTTGTGCCCAAACGTTTTCCAAGACGTTTGTCTGGTCGCGGTCAGGTCCGACTGAGAACGTTGAAACTTTGACGCCGACAAGATCTTGGATCCGATGGATATAATTGCGGGCATTTTCAGGAAGATCTTCCAAAGTCTTGCACTTAGTGATATCTTCCTTCCACCCTGGCATCGTTTCATAAATCGGCTTGCAAGCTTCAAGTTCTTTCAAACTTGCAGGATAATGATAAATCTTTTCACCATTCAATTCATATGCGGTACAAATCTTGATTTCATCAAGCCCCGTCAAAACGTCAACGCAGTTCAAACAAAGGTTGGTCAAACCTGAAACACGCTTTGAATGACGCATAACGACCGAATCAAACCATCCGATTCTCCGTGGACGCTTCGTGACCGTGCCGTATTCATGACCGGCTTCACGAATGAAGTCGCCCGTTTCATTCTTAAGTTCCGTTGGGAAGGGACCATCACCGACACGGGAGGTATAAGCCTTGCATGCACCGACAACTTTATTGATCTTGGCAGGACCAACGCCTGATCCGATCGTAACGCCGCCTGCAACAGGATTGGAAGAAGTAACGAACGGATATGTTCCTTGATCGATATCAAGCATGTTGCCTTGAGCACCTTCAAACAAGACTCTTTTTCCTTCATCAAGCGCATCGTTCAAAACAACCGACGTGTCCGTAACGTACTTCTTGATTTCCTGACCGTATTCAAAATATTCTTCAAAGATGTCTTCAAACTTCAACGGTTCCCCATCATAATCATACATCTTTTCAAACAAACGATTCTTTTCTTCAACGTTGCGTTTCAATTTTTCAGAAAACGTTTCCTTATCCAAAAGATCAGCAACGCGAATTCCGACACGTCCCGCCTTATCCATGTAGCAAGGTCCGATGCCCTTGTTCGTCGTTCCGATTTTGTTGTCTTTCTTCGACTTTTCCTGCAATCCGTCAAGAATAATGTGGTATGGCAAGATAACATGAGCGCGGTCTGAAACGCGCAAGTTGTCAGTAGTTACGCCGTTTTCATGCAAATAGCGCAATTCTTCAACCAATGATTTAGGATTCAAAACGACCCCGTTGCCGATAACGCAAATTTTTTCAGAATAGAAAATGCCTGATGGGATCAAACGCAGCTTATATGTTTTGCCATTGAACGCAATTGTGTGACCAGCGTTGTCTCCACCTTGATAACGTGCAATAACTTCAGCATTCCGGCTCAAGAAATCAGTAATCTTACCTTTGCCTTCATCGCCCCATTGGCTACCTACAACTACAACTGATGACATATATATATCCACCTCATGTTTCCTTAGCTCTGTGTTTGCTGCAACACAAACGACACGTAATTCTGCCGTTTGTCAACCTTGATAATTGTAACAAGTAAAAAGCTATTTTTCAAGCAAAGTGCGAAGATTATAAAACAAATTAATGGCAATATCTTTCTATACCGAACATTAACAGAAACTTCCGGTCTCTGACGGCAGCATTTTTTGATTTGTACGGTTTTTCAATTCCATGGATCATAGCGACGAAACGGCAAAATCGATCTTTCGCGCGACAATTTTTCCATTTTCTTTAAAATGCACGATGCCTCATCGCCCACGGTGATTTTTTGCTTCAAAACGACTTCGTAAATTGCCCGCACACATTTGTCCATAATGGTTTGCGGCGCAATCTGTCTTTCTTCCAAACTCTTCTTTCCGTAAGCAATGATTCGTTCAATCCGTTCATTTTTCGGTACATATGCCACATCAAATTCATCGATATATTCATTGGCTAATTCAGCTATTTCCTTGCGTGATTTCATTGACATGCCTTCTTTCTGAAATCTTTTTACAACTTGAGTATACTCTTTCGGTTCGATAATTAAAAATATTTCCCGGGAAATAATCTTCCCGAATGATTACTTGCGCTTCCAAAAGTGTAACCACAATTTTTTGTGATCAAAACCAGCTGCATTAAAAAAACTCTGCCTTACAAAAGCAGGCAGAGAGACGAATCATTTTTTGATTACTTGGACGGCAAAACGTTCAACACGTAAAGCATGACGACGAAAACAAAGAACAGAGCAATCACGACTGGATTAAGCTCCTTCTTGCGGCCGGCAGCAATCATCGTAATCGGATAGATTAAGAATGCAAAAGCAAAGCCATATGAAATGTTATATGTCAAAGGCATTGCAATAACCGTCAAAAATGCCGGCAAGGCAATTTCAAACTTGTCCCATTCGATTTCCTTAAGCGACTGCGCCATCAAAGCACCGACGATAATCAATGCCGGTGCAGTGACTTGCGTCGTTACGACTGACAAAAGCGGTGAGAAGAACATGCCAAAGCCAAACAAAACAGCAACAACCAATGCAGTAAAGCCCGTACGTCCTCCAACGGCAATTCCGGCTGAGGATTCAACATAAGCGGCCGTTGGCGTCGTTCCCATGACTGAACCGGCAAGCATTGAGACGGAATCTGCCATCAAAGCCTGACCGATTCGTGGCATTTTGTCGTTTTTCATTAATCCCGCCTGTTGGGCAAGTCCGATCAGCGTTCCGGCCGTATCGAAGAATGCCACCAACAGAAAAACCAAAACGACCGCCCACATCTGCGGAGTATTGACGTCGCCCAAATATTTGATACCGACCGCAAACGTCGGTTTCATGCTCGGAATGGACGATACGATTCGAGACGGTGCACTGATCAATCCCGTCACGAGTCCCAAAATCGCAGTTGCAACGATGCCGATAAAAATTGATCCCGGAACTTTTCTTGACATCAGCAATGCTGTCACGAACAATCCAAAAATCGTCAGCCAAGTCGTTGGAACGGTCAATGAGCCAAGCTGAACAAGCGAAGATTTGCTTGCGACAACGAGACCACCGCCTTGCAGGCCAATGAAAGCAATGAACATCCCGATGCCCGCAGCCATTGCCAGTTTGAGATTATGCGGAATCGCATTGATTACAATCTCACGAATTTTAAAAAATGTCAGAATCGTAAAAATAATCGAAGCCACGACAACGCCTGCAAGCGCAGTCTGCCACTTGATTCCCATCGCCAAAACGACTGAATAGGTAAAGAATGCATTATCACCAAGTCCAGGAGCGATTGCAATCGGGTAATTGGCCAAAAATGCCATCAACAGACACCCGAGAATCGCAGACAAGGCCGTTGCCGTGAAAACGGCTCCCTTGTCCATTCCTGATTCACCCAAGACGCTGGGATTGACAAATAAAATATATGCCATGGAAACAAATGTCGTAATTCCTGCCAAAGTTTCCTTCTTGACGTTTGTCCCTAATTCTTTCATGTGAAACTGCTTTTCAACCCAATTGAGTTTCTCAGAAGAAGAATTTTCACTGCTCAATAGTAACACCTCTATTTTAATAATTACTAATCAAGTATATCCTAACATTTACAAATTGCAACCATTAAATGTTCGTGTTTTGCAGCAAGGAAATTTTTAAGCCCTTCCATCCTTAATATGTCAACGTTTTATATTTATAAAATTTTATTATTTTTCATTTAATTTTGGGCGGAATGCCAGTGATTTTAACCACTGGATGGATAGCACTCGCCTATTTAAACAGGTGGCCCGCTTTTCCCTTCTCATTCATCAAATTCCATTTCCGCAATCGACAATTCGAGCTCTTCAATCACGCGGTTGTCATCAAAAAAACGAATCCAATCCTCAGGGCGATCGTATTCATCAGGAATTGTTCTCTTCAACTGTGACTCAAGATTTTCAATAAATTCTTTGAGATGCTTTTCTGTTTTCCGCCTGAGCTGTGCTTCGTTGTACCGCTTGGCCGGCTGTCTCTGCTCATTTATCTGCTGAAGATGCGCCAATATTTTTTTACCGAACAAATCCAGTACGTTTGAGTTGTCTGAAAGATATTCGGTGAGTTCGTTCGTGTTGATAATAATCCCTTCTTTTTACTATTGATATTAACAATTATACAAACTTACATTCGTCTTGTCCATAATCAAACGAACATATTTTCCTTTTTGTGCCAATGATTCTGCAATCAAATCGATTCCAAGCAGAATGACGTCAAAAGTTTCCGAAGTTTTTTGAACTCTGCATTTTATAAAAAAACAACCGAAACCGGTAAGAATCGGCTTCGATTGTTTTTTAAACTCAATAGTTGAACAATTCCGTTGAAAGATAGCGATCGCCGCCATCAGGCGAAACAGTAACGACTTTCTTGCCCTTGCCAAGCTTTTTGGCAATTTCGATTGCACCGTAAATATTGGCTCCAGCGGAAATTCCCGGAAGGAATCCTTCCTTGTGTGCAACTTCGCGTGCCGTTTTGACGGCTTCATCGCTTGGAACCTCGATGATTCCGTCATAAATCTGCCTGTCCAAAACTTCCGGAACAAAGCCGGCGCTGATGCCTTGAATCTTGTGCTTTCCGGCAACTCCGTTCTTTAACACCGGTGATTCTGACGGTTCAAGCGCATAAACCTTAATCTCTTGGTCAAGCTCCTTCAAAGCATGTCCGATGCCGGTCAAAGTACCACCGGTTCCGACACCGGCAACGAATGCGTCAGGAAGGTCATCCTTGCCGAACGCTCCGATGATTTCCTGGCCTGTTTCTTGCTCATGAACGTCGGGATTGGCCGGATTTTCAAACTGCATCGGCATGAAATAGCCGTTATCTTCAGCCAGTTGCGTTGCTTTGGCGATAGAACCCTTCATTCCTTCAGCTCCTGGCGTCAAAATCAATTCCGCACCGTATCCTTGCATGAGCTTGCGACGCTCAATGCTCATCGTTTCGGGCATCACGATAATCAGATGATATCCTTTGGCAGCCGCAACCATCGCCAGCCCGATACCGGTGTTACCCGAAGTCGGTTCAATGATCGTACCGCCGTCTTTAAGCTTGCCTGATTTTTTGGCAGCCTCAACCATTGAAAGAGCAATGCGGTCTTTGATTGAACCTGCCGGGTTGAAAAATTCAAGCTTGACGTAAACGTCTGCCGCATCTTCCGGAACAACGTGGTTAAGCTTGACAATCGGCGTATTTCCAATGAGTTGATCAACTGAATCATAAATTTTTGTCATATTTTTTATCCCCTTTACTGAGTACAAACTTTTTTAAAACGGTTTTCTTCGGCTTGTTTCAGCCAATTTTCAAAAAAGTGACGTTGGGCTTTTCCCCAACCGAAACGCATCCCTGTCATTTTGGCGGGATCATCATAATAATTGGCTGCTTTTGCCAATACGGGCGCATCTTCAGGATGAGCCTGCAGTTCGCGATAATATTCTTTATCAAGTGCATCTCGACCATATTCAAGATGCGAAAACAAGAACGTCTGTCGTTCTTTTCTTGCCTCAGCCAAGAAAAGATGATTGGTCTCGGACACCGAAACAACGGAAAGTTCCGGAACTTCTCTGACCTGACTGCATGAAAGTTCCGCATAACGCGCATGAGGCGCTAAAAAGCCGTCGGAAAGGCCCTCAAGCAAAGGAGACTTTTCTAAAATCACCTGAGGATAGACTCCGAAAAGCTTTTGATTCAACAAATACTTATCGACGCCGTAAAAATAATTAGCGGCAACCATTGCGCCCCAACAGACGTAAAGCTGCTCGATTCCTTCAGTGCTCAAACAGTCAAACAGCTCCTGCAGTTCGCTGATATATGTGACATCATCGAAGTCCAGCTTTTCAAGCGGCGCACCCGTTACGATAAAGGCATCAAGCTCTTTGACCTTGTTAAGGTCGAGCGGCTGCGACATTTGGCGAACGTTTTCCGGAACTTCTCTGTTCTGATAATGCATTACGGGATAGAACCAAGTGATGTTCACCCGACAGTCCTCCCTTGTCAGAACGCGTTCGAAACGTCGCTTCGTATCTTCTTTATCGTGCATCAGATTAAGCACGCCGATTTCTAAAACGTCGTCTTTTTTACGCATGGCTTCCATCCTCTCTTCGAAATTAGCAGACAGTTTGCTTACTTTTTGTCTGTTAACGGAAGTATACACGATTGTCGCTCAAAAAGCCAACAAAAACTACTTTAAAATATCAAAAAAATTGACTGATCTTTTTGATGAGGGGGGCACTGCATTTTTGGGGAGGCATGAATAATTTGTTTTTGACGAAGTTCCTTATCAGCATGAAAAATACAGGGCAAAGGCAGCAATCGATGTCTTGATCTGGTTGAATTCCTGTGTTGCATCTAAAGTTTACAGGCAAAATTTAAAAAGCGGGGATTTTCCCGTAACCAATGTCAGGTTCAGTGATTGATCAGATGATGCGCAGCACTGCATTTGGCAAAATCACTGCCGTTTACGGACACATCGCTGAAAATGGACGCTTTGTCCGTAAATGGACTGTCCCAAAAATGGCAATTACGGACAAAATGCTGGAAAATGACGGTTTGCCCGTAAAATTTGAATGAGATCTTGGCGTGCCGCCCGAAATAAGAAAAAATACGCGCCATCATGGCACGTATTTTAATCAATATTCAGTTGTACGGGGTCATAAGTGCTCGCTTCCACACCTTGTCCTAATCATGTTCCAGCTCGCATTCCCCCTATCGCAATCAAGGCCTCCCTAGACGAGACAAGCTCGCCTTCGGTCGTCCAATGCTTGCGTACGGGCTCATAAGCGCTCGCTTCCACACCTTGTCAAAAATTCAACTTCGTTTCCCTCGGTTTCGTCTCAGCCAAAATCTTGCCGTGACGGATGTTATAAAGAACCTCAGAGTGATCCATCAAAACGTGATAGAAGTCGCTTTCGTTCAGCAAAATGCAATCAGCCGGCTTGCCGACCTCTATTCCGTATTCATCAGAAATATGGAGCGTCTTGGCCGCATTATCCGTCACGAATTTGTACGAATCCTGAATTTGGCCGTATCCCATCAGGTGCGAAGCATAAACGCCCATGTTGACCGAGTCGAGCATATTGCCGCTTCCAAGCGGATTCCACGGATCCTGAATATCGTCTTCGCCAAACGAGACGTTGATGCCGGCTTCAGACAGCTCTTTGATTCGAGTCAAGCCGCGTCGCTTGGGATAGGTATCGAAACGGCCGCCAAGGTGCATATTGACGAGCGGGTTGGAGACAAAATTGATCTGAGACATCTTCAACAGCCTGAACAGCTTATACGTATAGGCATCGTTATAAGAGCCCATCGCAGTCGTGTGACTTGCGGTAACGCGATTGCCAAGCCCCGTTTCATAAGCAAGAGTGGCCAAAACTTCCAGATTTCTTGACGCCGGATCATCGATTTCGTCACAATGGACGTCAACCAAACGCTCATATTTTTCAGCCAAACCGATCAAAAATTTGAGTGAATCGCGACCATAGTATTGGTTGAATTCAAAATGAGGGATGCCACCGATGACGTCAGCTCCTTCTTTAACGGCCTGTTCCATCAATTCTTTGCCGTTAGGAAACGACAGAATGCCTTCTTTCGGAAATGCAACGAGCTGCAAATCGACGACGTCTTTCATTTCGCTCTTTAGTTCAAGCAATGCCTGGAGCGCGATCAAATGCGGATCAGTCACGTCAACGTGGCTCCTGACGTGCTGAATGCCAAGCGCAATCTGCTTGCGAAGCGTTTTTCTTGCGCGCTCCTTGACGTCTTTGATCGAAAGCGACTTTTTTCTTTCAGACCAGATCCTGATTCCGTCAAACAAGGTTCCGGTTTCGTTGAATTCCGGCTGCCCTGCCGTCAGCGTCGCATCCAAGTGCACGTGGGAATCGATAAAAGGAGCAAGAAGCAGTTTTTCCTTGCCGTCGATTACCTCTTCGTCTCCGCGAACCTCGATGCCGGCTGAGATTTTACTGAATTTGCCATCAGTAATCTGAACGTCCTTAAGTTCTTTGTCATTATTTACGTGAACATTTTTGATAAGCATAATCAACACTTGCCTTTCTTATCTTTGAAAACCATCAATCCGTAATAAAGCATCCCGCTCAAAATCATCGTCAAAAACGTCGCTCCAATCGTCTCCATTAAAAAATCAACCTGACGCAAGGCAAAAAAGAGCGCTACGCCGACGCTCCATGAAATAAACGCTGCATAATTTACGCCGTTTCGGTACCAATATTTTCCGTTCGTTTCAGACAATGCGGAAACATCGTATCTGCGATGTCTTCTGAAATAAAAATCAATGATAATCACGCTGATGATCGGCCCTAAAACCATACCGACGTAGTCTAAAAATGCAGTGAAGGCATCCAAAAAGCTGCCGATGACCATCGGAATGAACGTGACGAACGTTGCAAAAATCGCAGCAATCCAAAGCGAGTGCTTGAGCTTTAATCCGGAAAAAATGTTTGAAATTGCGGAACCGGCTGCCATCAGGTTCACTGCATTTGCCGTCATGCTCGTAATAATGATGACCAGCAGCGCAACGACGCCAAGCCCCAACCGACTTGCAATCGTGCTCGGGTCCGAGTTGTTGGCATCATAAACGCCTGACGTGATCGCAATGCTGATTGTTGAAACAAGACCGATGAACGCAAACCAAACGACGCCAAACAACGCGCCGGCGAACGGAATCAACGTTGCAGCACGCTTTTTTGACGTAAAGCGCGTAAAATCGGCCCCCGCGGTCACCCAAGCGAGGTTGAACGCTGCGACCGCATCAACCGCGGCACCCGTTGCAAGCAAATCCTTGTGCGGAACTTGCCACGAAACGATGTGAGAAAACGGAACCGTTTTGAAAACGACGACCGATTCCCAGATCATGAAAACAAAGACCAAAACGATGCCGATCCGTTCAATCAGCTGAACCGAGCGCTGTCCGCTTGCAATACTGATGATGTGCAGAATGCTCATCACCAAAATTCCGCAAACGAGACCCTTGGCACCGCCCGGCTTGCCGTAAACAGGCCACGACAGCAGATCATGCAGCAGATAGCTGACCGAAGTTGCCGCAATAAACGTATTGACCGCCGTCCAGCCGATAAATTGCGTCACGTTGACGATTGAAGGCAAAAAACTGCCACGAATGCCAAACGATGCCCGACTCAATTCCATCGTCGAAACGCCCGTCTTGTAACCAATGTAGCCGATCAGACTCAAAAACAGATAAGACACGGCAGACGACAATACCAAAACTTTCATTGCGACCGCAAACCCGCAGGCCGCAATGACTCCGCCGATAAACCACGTTCCGTTGTTGGCATTTGCTCCCACCCAGGTTGCAAACATATCCCAATCGGAAGTTCTTCGCGCCTCTTTTGGCACGCTCATTATTTGATGTTTTCCCATTAATAATGCATTCCTTTAACTTATCATTTTAAGTAACAATATCATTATTTTACGACAAAAACAACCGACAAGATTCGTCTCTGATGACATGTTCATGTAACTATCGAGTCTCGGTGCGTGAGCATTTTCATAGACTTTAGAAACTTTGTTTGCTATGATTTTCTTGTTATTTTTGACAAATACATAATATGGGGGTTTTATCATGGGTTTACCTGACAGAAAAGACGTTCCGGTACAGCAAACTTGGGACGTCGGTATTCTTTACGAAAATGACGATGCCTGGAAAAAAGACATCGAAGCAGAAAAAAAGGCGCTCGCGGACTTTTCCAAGTACGATCAAAAGCTGAACGATCCTGAAACGATTATTGCAGCATTGGAAGATCTGGGCAAGATGGAAGTTCGCATGGATCTGCTTGGTCATTACGGCTTTTTGCAACAGTCGACCGATATGACGGATCCGCACTACAACCAGCTTTTAAGAATTCTTGACCAGCTTGACGCCGACTGCAATGCCGAGCTTGCAAAATACAGAGCTCAGATCATGGACAACGATAACGAAACGCTTGATGCCGTTTCAGACAAGCGTCCTGATCTTGGTGCCGCCATCAGAGAATTCAAGCGCATCAAAAAGCACCGCTTGAGCGGCGAAGTCGAAAGCGCGCTAAGTTCGATCGAACCGACTCTTTCTTCGTTTGAAGGAATCTATACGACATGCCGGGCAGCCGACATGTCGTTCCCGGATTTTGAAGTCGACGGCAAAACATACCCTCTGTCATTCGTGCTTTATGAAAACAGCTATCAGTACAACCCGGATCACAAGCTGCGTCATGCGGCATTCAAAGCATTCTCAAAAGTTTTGAATCAATACAAAAATACCGTGGCTGCCAACTACTACGCACAGGTTTCCAAGGAAAAAAACATGGCAACCCTGCGCGGATACGACTCGGTCTTCGATTACTTGTTGGACGATCAGGAAGTTCCGCGCGAATTTTTCGATCGTCAAATCGATGTCATCATCGAAAAACTTGGCCCCGTCATGCAAAAATACGTCAAATTAATCCAAAGGGAACGCGGCTTGGACAAGCTGACGTTCTCAGATCTTCAGATCGATCTCGACCCTGAATTTGCACCGAAAGTCCCATTGGACAAAGCACCGGAATATATCTCCGATGCGATAAAAGTCATGGGGCCAGAATACCATGACATGATCATGAAATGTTTTGACGAACGCTGGGTCGACTTCCCTGCCAATAAAGGCAAGGAAACCGGCGGCTTTGAAACAACGCCATATGGCAAGCATGCATATATTCTGATGTCATGGACTGATGAAATGGCCGACGTTTACACGCTCGTTCACGAACTCGGACATGCCGGACAGGAAATGCTGACGAACAAAACAAACCATCCGCTGGGCTGCAAAGTTTCAACCTACATCATTGAAGCACCATCGACCTTCAACGAACTCCTATTGACTCATGCGCTTGAAGAAAAGAGTTCAGACAAGCGGATGCAGCGTTTCGCCCTGACAAAGATGCTGACGAACACCTACTATCACAACTTCGTCACGCACCTTTTGGAAGCAGCCTTCCAACGCGAAGTCTATAAGCTGATCGATAACGGCGAAGGCTTTGACGGAGATCGACTTTGCGAAATCAAAAAAGCCGTCCTGAAGAAATTCTGGGGCGATGCGGTTGAAATTGACGATGACGCAGCCTTGACGTGGATGCGCCAGTCTCATTATTATATGGGACTTTATCCATACACCTATTCGGCAAGTCTGACGATTTCGACTCAGGCTTATCTGAAAATCAAAGAACAAGGTCAGCCCGCAATCGATGCATGGCTCAAATTCCTGAAATTTGACAATTGCCCGGCACCAATTGAAGCGGCCAAAATTGCCGGCGTTGACATCACGACAGACGAACCGTTGAAAAATACGATCAAATTCCTGGACAAAACTGTCGACAAGATTGCCGAATTGACCAAAGAACTTTAATCTGCTCAAAAGTCTGAAAAAACCGGACGAAATTTGCAATTGATTTGCGAATCTCATCTGGTTTTTTTGCGTATGCGAAAACCAAATTCTGCTATTGCACAAATAAGCAAGGTTTCCATGCATTAAAACTGGCAAGATAATTCGTAAGCAGCACTGATTCGTTCAATCTTTCATTTAATCCAAGCTGAAAACGGATTTTTTCCCGCCCTCAATATGTTACAATGTTTTTGTAAACTGATATTGTCAAAATGGTTAACCAAAGGAGTTTATCATGGAATTTGATG
The DNA here is from genome assembly GCF_900113455.1 of Ligilactobacillus ruminis DSM 20403 = NBRC 102161. Lineage (GTDB taxonomy): Bacteria > Bacillota > Bacilli > Lactobacillales > Lactobacillaceae > Ligilactobacillus > Ligilactobacillus ruminis. Next base: position 32,432 of record NZ_FOPI01000012.1, read on the forward strand.
CCACTGAAATCGCCAATCTGATCAAAACAAAACAGCTGTCACCAAAAGAAGCCGTCATGAATGCTTTTTCCGAGATCAAAACAAAAAACGGCCAACTGAACGCGGTCGTCAGCCTGCGCGAAGAAAAAGCCCTGGAAGAAGCCAAACGCTGCGTCGATCTTGCCAGACCTTTTGCGGGAGTGCCAATTTTGATTAAAAGTCTCGGTCAATATCTTGAAGGAGAACCGGCAACAGACGGCTCGAAACTCTTCAAAGATGCCAAGGCAACTCAAACCGATAATTTCGTCAAGGCACTGCAGCAAGCCGGGTTCATCATCATCGGACAGTCAAATGCGCCGGAATTCGGGTTTACCAACGTCACAGATTCAAAATTGTACGGTCCGGCACGCAATCCTTGGAACCCTGAATTTTACTCGGGCGGGTCTTCAGGCGGGGCCGCTTCAGCAGTGGCTTCAAAAATGGTTCCGCTTGCTGCAGCAAGCGACGGCGGCGGCTCAATCAGAATTCCGGCATCGTTTACCGGCTTGATCGGACTGAAACCAACGCGCGGCAGAACTCCGGTCGGTCCTTCTTCATGGCGCGGATGGCAAGGAGCATCCGTCTCGTTTGCCATAACGCGTTCGATTAGAGACACCGCCAGCCTGCTTGCCGCCGTTCAAACGGTTCAACCACCGGCTCCGTTTCAGACCCCGCTGCTTTCTTTCAATCTTGAAGATCCGTTGCCAAAAAACCGCAAAGTTGCCTTTTCATTGAATTCGCCCGTTCAGACGAAGGTTTCAGAAGCCGCAAAGCAGGCAGTTCTTTCAGCCGTGAATTTTCTGGAAGAGCAAGGTTTTGAAATTGAAGAAACCGAACCGAAACTGGACGGAACTCAGCTGATCAAGGACTATTATCTCGTCAATGACGTCGAATCAGCCGTAATGTTTTCAAACATTGAAAACGCGCTTGAACGCAAGCTTAAAATTGATGACATGGAGCTCATCAGCTGGTGCATCTGTCAAGCCGGCATGGACGTCAAGGCGACGGATTACAGCCGCATGCTCGCAAATTGGGACCAGGCTGCGTTTGTCATGGACTCTTTTCTTGAAAAATACAGTTTCTTCCTGACCCCGACAACGGCTCAGACGGCACCTGAAGTTTCCCATCAGTTCATCAATGAATCAATGCTGGCAAAAATGCGCCGCATCTCTGAACTTTCTTCAAGAGAGCGGACCGACTTGGTTTATGAATTCTTCATGCCTAGTCTTGCAGCAACCCCGTTTACTCAGCAGGCAAATCTCATGGGCAACCCGGCCATCAGCCTGCCGGTTCATGTTGCTTCAAACGGGCTGCCGCTTGGTGTCCAATTCGTTGCTAAAAAGGGCAGAGAAGACCTGTTGTTGAAAATGGGCAAGCTGTTTGAGCAAAACGGCAAATTCAGAATAATCTGAAAAAAGGATGTTTCACGTGAAACATCCTTTTTTATCTCAACGCGATCAAAGCTCCGAGCGTAACCAACAGCCCAAAAAATGAACAAAGACTACTTTTTTAAGCAAAAGTACTGCTCAACCGATTCAGCTAAGATCTCATTCAAATTTACGAACACATTTTCATCGATGTGTCCGTAAACGGCAGAGCTTTTGCCAAATGCAGCGCCTGATAAAGCAGCGCGCCAAGTTATTTTGCTTATTTTCATCACGGAAGTCGATTGGCATGAATACTAAAAAAACGGATCAGATTTGCAATTGATCGATCCGGTTTTTCAATTTGAGGCAGAGTTTTCTCCCAGCCTCTTCACAATTATTTATGCGCGCTTCTTTTTGACTTCTCCCAGTCCGAAGAACGAAAGCAAAACTGTCAAGAATCCCAATTCTGCAACGGGCACGTTTTCTTCAGAGCCTAAGGCAGGATACGCTTTTTTATTGTCGCTTTGCAAAATTTGCTGCTGTGCTGAAACCAGTTCTTCAAGCTGCTTCGTGCTCAGCTTGCGATTGGCTTGTGCTGCTGTTTACTTTGCTTCTTTGTCCTTTGAATCTGCCTGCCCTTTTTCGGAAACAAGCGTTTTATACTCCGAAAGCGTTTCCTCATAAGCTTTTTGTGCACTTTCAAGCTCGGCTTTTGCTGAAGAAATCTGGTTCGCTGATGCTTCGTTTCGTTTTTGATGATTATACTTTTCCTGAGCATCTTTTACATCCGTAGCCGCTTGGTTCTTTTCTGATTCGGCTTTATTCAAATCAGCTTTATCGGCATCATTTTTAGCCTGCGTCTCATTAAAATCATGCTGTGCAGAGTTCAATGCTGCATTTGCTTTTTGGGTTTCTGATGCAGCTTGTTTTGACGGTCGTTTCGTTCTTTGCGGTCGTTTCGATCGTGTCAGCATTTGCAATCGAATTGACTGTTCCCGTTCCGATAACTGCCGCTGCCAGCGCTGCAACGAATGCAATTGTTTTTTCATGGCTAATCACCTCTTTTATCGAGTCGTCTATTTTTGACAGCGCTAGACAAGCTAAAAAATATCTTCTTGAAAAATTCAATCCAAATGCATATTCAAAAGATATTTTGCGCTAAAAAAGGGTGTTTTTCCTCATCACCGTAAAACACCCTTCTGAAAAATACAATTTCCGCAGTCATTGCTGAAAACAAGTCAGCATTCTGGACTGCGCTCATTATCTCCTTACCAGTAAAAATTTCAATTCATCTGCTTCTAAGACGGCTTTTTTTCAGCTTTTTTGCATTTTATGTTCAGATAAAACGCAAGAACCAACAGCATCAAAGCAACCATCATAATAATCTGAATCCCCGAATGCATGATTGCGCGCATCTGCGGCAGCAATTCCTGCGGCAAGTTTTTGGACGATTTCGCATCGCTCAATTTGTTCATCATCTCCAGCGTGATTTTTCCGCCGGATCGTTCGACTCCACGATTCAAGGCAACGTTCATCAGCACGCCGTAAATCGATGCCATCAGTGTTTGACCCAAAATTCTGATCAAAAAGCTGAATGACGTGGCAACCGCCATATCCTGCTTGGATGAGTCGTACTGAACCTTGATCTGCAAAACGTTGAAGATCAGACCGACCGAAAACCCGCCAAAAGCCGCAACGATGCACAGAAACACAAACGAAGCACTGGATTTTGCAACAAGCAGGCCGAATTCCGCAACGGCCAAGGATAAAATTCCGAGATTGACCGCACCTGCAAAAGACCACCGCTCGCGAATCGAAGCCGAAAGCTGGGAACCGGCAAAATCAAAGACCGAGGCCGGAATCTGCGTCAGCCCGCCCATCAAAGCACTCATTCCAAGCAGTCCCTGTGCCCACAGCGGAATGTACGTGTTGAACGCAATCGAAGCCCCCCAGATGACCGCAAACAACGCAAAATCCAAAACCAAAAGTCGATCTTTGAAAATATGCAGCGGCATAACGGGATCGCTTGCTTTCTTTTCTGCTTGCACCAAACAAAAGCACAGAATGATTCCTGAAACAATCAGTCCGATGACAAGCGTTTCCGATTCGTTTCCGATAACCTGAATGCCCATCAAAATGCAGGTCAGACCGCTGACCAACAGAAAAGACCCCAGCCAGTCGACTTTCTTGTCGACAGATTCAATCTTTTCCTTATACGAAAAATGAATAATCACGATAATCAGCAGCCCGATTGGAACGTTGATATAAAATATCCAGTGCCAGCTGAACGAATCGACGATCAATCCGCCGACAAGCGGGCCCGTAATCGAAGCCGCACCGTAGACTGCCGAAACGAACCCGAGGATAATCGAGCGCGTATGCAGATTTTCATAAACGTTCCCGAAAATAATGTACGGAATCGCCCCGAGACCGCCAGCACCAATTCCCATGAGCATCCGAGCACAGACAAAAAACAAAATATCAGGCGAAAGTCCCTCGAGTGCTGAACCAGCTATAAACAAAACCACCGCCAGTTCAAAAGCCTTTTTGTTGCCCATGCGCTCGCCGAATTTGCTCCAAAGCAGCGTAAACACGGACATGCCGAGCAAGAAAACGGAAACGATCAGACCCATGCAGGAAATCCCGTGCAAATCGGCGATAATGGCCGGCAGTGCCGTATTTATAATCGTCGCATCAAGTCCTGACATCACATTGGCCAAAAGAAGGCCAATCGTCATTACGTGAATCTGTTTGCGCGTCAATCAAACTGCCTCCCTTTGGTTAACGCCGATGATTTGCGCGCCAGATTATCCAAAGTTTGAATAAGACGACGCAAACGACATAATAAAGCACTCCGAGCAAAAGCAGCGTAATTGAAAAGCCCTTTCCCGATGCGACCGACATGATTGCAAGCGTAATCAAAAGCGCAACCAGCGCAACAACATGAACGATAATCTCAAATTTGGTAAACTTCATTTATGAATAGTCCTTTCGAAAAAAATCAAACAAGAAATATTATAAACTATTTTTGTTATAATTGAAGAAAGATATCAAAAAAGGGGGAAATCCTGTGAAAAATATTTTGATAACCGGTTTTGAGCCGTTCGGAGGCGAAAAAATCAACCCTTCGTATGAAGCTTTAAAACTTTTGCCTGAAACAATCTCCACTGCCAAGATAAATATTCTCTGCCTGCCTGTCGTTTTTGGAAAAAACGGTGTGCTGCTTGAACAAAGCATCGATGAACTTGATCCGGACATCATCATCTGCGTCGGTCAGGCCGGCGGAAGAAGCGGCCTGACGTTTGAAAAAATTGCCATCAACTGCCAAAATGCTTCCGTCCCTGACAATGACGGAAATCAGCCGCATGACGAACCCGTCATCGAACAAGGACCAGCTGCCTATTTTGCGACGCTTCCGCTTTCTCAAATGATTGCCGCTTGTAAAAAAGCCGGCTTCAAAGCCGAATTTTCATACCATGCCGGAACCTACGTCTGCAACGATACGATGTACCGACTGCTCCATCTTTTAGCCTCCGGTGCTTCAAAAGCGCGTGGTGGTTTTATTCATGTTCCTTTCGTGCCGGAACAGGTTCATGACAAAAAAACAAGTTCGCAGTCGCTTGAAGAAACGGCCAAGTGCCTGGAATGCGCAATCAAAGCAGCAATTGACGCAACGAATTAAACTTGAACTTTCAGATTGGGACTCTTTCTTATGATTGCTTTTTTGTCAAATGCAGTGCTGCGCAGCACCGGCTCAATCATCAATTCCAGTCCTCGGTTACGGGCAAGCATCCGACTGTCCGTTTTGATACCTGGAAAGGAAACCGACTCCTTTTGATTATTCCTGCATACGAAAAAGCCCGGATGATTCGCAAACGAATTTCGAATCATCCGGGCTTTTAGTTTGAAGCATATTTTTCAAGCCTTTTTTGCAATCAAATCGGACCGGGATTTTCTCTGGTCTCGATTGACGTAAATTTATTGAACGCCTTGAGAAAAACCAAATGAACCGTTCCGCGCGCACCGGCACGGTTTTTTTCGATGATGAGCTCAACTTCGCCGGCGTCGTTTTCATTTTGTTGACCTGATTTTACATCACCTGAGTCTTCTTCGCCTTCTTCGCGCTCATAGTAATCATCACGATAAAGAAACGCCACGATGTCGGCATCCTGTTCGATTGACCCGGATTCACGAATATCGGACAGAACAGGACGCTTGTCCTGACGCTGTTCAACGCCACGAGAAAGCTGCGACAATGCAATGACCGGAACGGAAAGCTCTTTTGAAAGTTTCTTGAGCTGTCTGGAAATTTCTGAAACTTCCTGTTGGCGACTTTCTTTATTGGAGCCTTCAATCAACTGAAGATAATCGATGACGATCAGGCCAAGCCCACCGGTTTCCTTATCAAGTCGACGACATTTGGCACGAATTTCAGCCATTTTGATTCCCGGCGTGTCATCGATATAAAGCTTTGTTCTGGCCAGCGCATCAGTTGCAGCGTAAAGTTTATGCCAGTCGTCATCATTAAGATTTCCATCGCGGAGATTATCCGCCTTAATGGGTCCTCTTGCGCAAAGCATACGATTGACAAGAGATTCTGCGCTCATTTCAAGCGAGAAGATTGCAACCGGCACGTCCGAGTCGATAGCAACGTTTTCGGCAACGTTCAAAACAAATGCCGTTTTTCCGACGGCAGGACGCGCTGCCAAAATAATCAAGTTGTCAGGCTGAAGCCCCGAAATCATTTTATCGAGTTTGTCGTAACCAGTTGAAAGCCCGGTAATATCGCTTTTATTATTCGATAAATCATACAAATGATTGTAAACTTCGTCGACGACTTCTCGAATCGGCTTGAAGCCTGCTTTATTGCGTCTCTCAGAAACGTCCATAATCTGACGTTCCGCTTCATCAAGGATATTTTCAACGTCGTCATCCTGTTTTTGTGCCAGGGCAATGATGTCCGTCGAGGTTCTGATCAGCTGCCTCAAGCGCGATTTTGCAGACACGATTTTGGCATAATAAGCCGCATTTCTGGCAGAAGGAACCGAGTTGGCCAATTCCGCCAAGTAAGCAACGCCGCCGGCATCATCCAACTGATTTTTAGTCTCCAGAGAAGATTTCATAGTCAAGACATCAATCGGCTGATCGGCATCGTTCAGTTCAATCATCGACTGAAACAAAATCTGATGCTGACGACTGTAAAAATCGTCAGGCTCAACTTGTTCCATGACATCGGCCAAGGCTTCAGGATTCAGGAAAATCGCACCCAGAATCGCTTTTTCGGCACTAATATCCTGGGGCGGCATGTTGCCGGCTAAAAGATCGTTATCCAAACTGTTCATCCTTTCCGAAAACTTGAATCGCGGCTATTTTTCCGAAATATGAACGCGAATTTTAGCCGTTACGTCATTGTGAAGCTTAACCGGAACGTTGACATACCCCATTGAGCGAATCGGAGCGGCAAGTTCCATCTTGCGCTTGTCGATTTTCAAACCGAATTGCTGTTGAATCGCTTGCGAAATTTGTTTTGACGTGATTGATCCGAACAAACGGCCGTCGCTTCCGGCTTTGGCTTTCAGCTCAACGACATAATCGCCCGATTCGAGTTTTTCTTTTAATTCTTTTGCTTCCGCCAAAAGTTCGGCTTCCTTCTTTGCCTCAGCACGTTTTTGACCTTTGAGTTCGCTCATCGCCTGAGCATTGGCACGCTTGGCCTTGCCTTCCTTGATCAGGAAATTGGCATACCCATCGGCCATTTCCTTAACTTCACCACGTTTTCCCTTTCCTCTGACATCTTGTGTAAAAATAACTTTCATTCCAGTTCCTCCGTTCTATTCTTGATTTTCACGCGCGTTTTTAATAATCGTCAGCAGTTCTTCGTGAACGTCCGCAATCGTTTTACCGCTGATCTGAGTTGCGGCATTTGACAAATGTCCGCCGCCGCCCATCTGTTCCATGACGACCTGGACGTTGAATTCGCCGTTGCTTCGTGCCGAAATACCGATTAGATTCTCTTTTCTGAACGTGATCACGTATGAAGCTTCGACCCCTGAAACGCCAAGCAAAGAATCCGCAACCTGAGCCGCAATGACCGGATCGTATATTCTGCCGTCTTCACCGCAGCAAATCGCATTGCCTTGTTCGTCAAATTCAGTGCGTTCAATCAAATGACTTCGCTGCATATAGCTTGCAACGCTTTCTTTCATAAAGTGACGCGCCATCCCGAGGTCAGCTCCGACCGAGCGCAGATAGCTTGCGGCATCAAACGTTCTCGTGCCGGTTCGAATCGAAAACGACTTGGTATCAATGATGATGCCGGTCAGCATGGCAGTAGCTTCGATCTTGTTGATTGGCTCGCTGTCTCGTCCTTGATATTCAAACATTTCCGTAATAAGTTCGCAGGTCGAACTTGCATATGGTTCGATATAAACCAAAATCGGATTATCGGGAAATTCCTCTCCGCGACGGTGGTGATCCATCACCATGACACGATTTTGCATCTTCTCATATAATTCGGGCGAAATCGAAATCGATGGTTTTGAATGGTCGCACATGATGAGCAAGCTGTTCTTTTGAACTTTTTCCAACGCATCTTTCGGTGAAATGATCGAACCCTTGATTGCAGGATACTGGTCCAGAGCTTTAAGCAGCCGCAGCACGTCGGAATGCAGATTGTCCTTGTCCAAGACGATCCAGCATTTTTTGCCGTTCATGGTCGCAATCCGTCTCAACCCAAGACAAGCACCCATGGCGTCCATATCAGGGTAAGCATGGCCCATCACAAAAATATCATCAGACTGCATCATCAGTTCGTTTAGCGCCTGGGAAATCATCCGTGCACGGACACGCGTCCGCTTTTCCATCGGATTGGTCTTGCCGCCGTAAAAACGTGCCTGACCGGCAATTTCTCTGACAACCGCCTGATCTCCGCCGCGTCCCAAAGCCAAATCGAGATTGTTTTGCGAAAGTCGCGAAAGTTCCGCTAAATCATCTCCGCCGTAAGCAATTCCGACGCTAAGCGTCAGCGGTGAGTTTCGCTTCGACGTGCGTTCGCGAATCACGTCCAAAATCTTGAACTTTTCTTCTTCAAGCTTCTTGAGCGCTCCGGTATAGGCCAAAATAAAGAAATGATCGTCATCGACTCGTTTCAAAAAGATTTCGAATTCTCGTGCCCAATCGGACAAAGTATTCGTAATGAAGTTGTCAAGATTTGACAAATCCTTGTCATTCATGACTTTGGTCACTTCGTCATAGTTGTCCAAGAACAGCTGTCCCAAAACGATTCGCGAATTTTCATACTGTTCTTTGATGGCCGCATAGTATGAAACGTCCATCAAAAAAACGGCATTGATGTCTTTTTGAACAATGAACGAATACGACTTTCCGTGAAGCTTGACCTCTGTTGCCTTCTTTTCGTCGCGATGGTTTTTGAGCTGATCTGCCAGCTCCTCATCAACTTCGCTCAGACTCTTTCCCAAAATGTCTTTGCGCGAAAAATACCGCTGCATATAAGGATTGTACCATTCGATGCGTTCATGATCATCATAAAACAAAATCCCGATCGGCATTTTGATCAACGCCTCCTGCTCACCGCGCTTGATGCGATAAGACAGATCAGAGATATATTCGGACGTATCGGAAGCAATCTGTTTCAAGCCGTCATAAGCAACAACAAGAGTTATGATGCTTAAAACAAGAATAATCAATCCGAGCACTGCATTTAGCATGAAGGAAAATGCAATGCACAAAACAACAGCCCCAAAAAGAATCAGGGTCAGCTTTCTCAACCGCCCATTCTTCAAGAACTCAGGAATCTGATTAGATTTGTTTTCAGGTTCTTTTTGCATAAAATCAGCCCCAAAATTTTCTCTCTTACAATTAACTGCTCTACCGTACAATTTTACCACATGCGGTTATCATTAAGCACAAAAAAAGGAGAGGCTTTGAAAAAACGATGCCTCAAATTAAAAAACCGGATGATTTGCCATCAATTGCAAATCTGATCCGGTTTTTTCGTATGCATGACAATCGCCGTCCAGCCAAGTCCTGATTTGTGCGTAAAATATTTTTTCCCAGTCTCAGACTCTCAAAACAATTATTCGTTCGTACTTTTAAACCAGCCGTGCTTGCTGAAGAATGCATACATATCGTTTAAGAAGAAGATGGAATAACTGAAAATCAAAGCAAAATTTCCGTCGCCTTGAAGCATCGTCTGAGTCCAAAGAGCAATCGTAAAAACGGATGAAATCGTCCAAACGTAATACTGCTCACGCTTGCGATTGAGTTCAAGCAAAGAACCCGTAATCGCCATTGCCAGATTCAAACTGTCCAAAAAAACGCGCGGATCGCTTGTCATGCTGAAAATAAAGTAGATTACGGCCCATGCAGCCCCAAAGAAAATCAAGTATTTGAGCCATTCGACCCAGCTTTCAAACTTTTCTGCCTGGATGTCGTTGTTCCATTTAGGATCAAGGATGCAAAACAGATCAAGAAACAACAGGTAGCCGATTTGTTCCCAAGCAGTTGCGAAATTTCCGGCCATGAATCCGGTGGTTGCGATGCAGATCGCAGAAATTGCGCCTGCCCAGCCCTGAATCCCCGAACGGTTGGAAATCCCGATGACGCAGGCAACGGACAGATTGCCGCCAATGAATGCGATAATTGACTGCAGCGGTGCTTGAGAAATCGACTGAACGAGCGAAATCACCTGCAAAACGAAGTTGAACGTCAATAAAGCGTAACTAAACGTCCCCCATCCTTTGCACTGATTAAGCAGCCATGAAAAATAACCTTTGCGAAAAACATTATGCGAATACTCCGACAAATGCATCAAAACGTCTTTGTAGCGATCAAACATCTCTAAATTCCTCCCTGTATAAAACATAATTTATTATAGGGCCTTCACAACCTTATTTCAAGGAAAAATTCAAGATGAGGTATCAACAATAATTTGTACCTACTATATATTGTGTTTATATATCAATCAGACATTTGTTCCTCCGTTTTCGACAACACTGAAAATTCGCACAATTTTACTTTTTCTTGAAATATTACAAATACGTTACATGTTATAATTTACTTGGTTGTGGAATTGAAAAATTTCAGAAAAGAGGATAAAAAATGAAATTTAACTTCAAGAAAGCCGCTGCCCTTTTTTTGGCAGCTTTGACTTTGAGCGGAGTTTCAGCAGGCGCAAGCACTGTATTTGCTGACGGAACAGATGATTCCTCAAGCTCCGGCTCAACGCATACCCTGAACTCGTCCTACGTCGTTTACGGTGCTGGTACAAGCTCAGAAGTTCGTTCCAGACTCGATGACGTTTTCCAGTCTGATTCTTCATTCAAGAAGCTGACCGCCACGGCAGCCGATTATTCCAAATACATCAGTCAGCAGGACAGCACGACGGATGCCGCAATGATCAGTTCGGTCGCAATCGCTCCCGGCGATCCCGGTTCAGGCGTCAAGGTCAACATCAAAAACTATGACGGTGAAAACAATATCACCAAGGTCACTTCACAACAATACGCAATGGTCGCACAAATGGCCGGCGTCACGGACGTCAGCATCGTTGTCACCGCAAACCGCCCCGTTTCAGGCGAATCGGCCTTGACGGGCGTTTACAAAGCCCTCGCAACCGACGGCGTTTCACTCAATACGAAAAACACTTCCACGGCCAACCAAATGCTTGAAGCAACGCAACCAGCAATTGACGCCAACAAAGACGATAAAACCTACCCGGGCAAACTAATGGCGGCAATCGGCGACGTTTCAAAGCAGTTGGCGGAAATGAAACAAGACAACAAAAATCTTGCAACCAAGCAAGATATTCAGGATATGCTGAACAAAGCGCTTGAAAAGCGCGGCATCGAAGACAAGACTTCTTCAACCAACGTTACGCAGATTACGAATGCTTTGTTCAACTTCCAAAATTCGCCGATTTCTTCCAGCAAAAACTACGTCAAAAACGTTGACAACACAATCAACAACGTTAAGAACTCGGCCGGAAACCTGATGAACAAAGCAAAGAATTGGGCAAACAGCCAGTCAGGAAAAAAGACGATTTCAGAAGCCAAGAGTCTTTGGCAAAAATTCGTCGACTGGATCAAAGGTCTGTTCAGCTGATCGGTTTCCGATTAAATAATTACGTTAGGATTTGTAAAATCTTGAATTAAATGAATGCCGGACAAGTCGGTCGAATTGCGACTGATTTTGTCCGGCATTTTTCTTATGAGTGACTTTTTTGACAAATGCAGCGCTGTCTCAATCTGTGCTCCATTCTCTGATTACGGGCAAAACCGCGATTTTTGAGATTTGCCCAGAAAAAGCCGGTCCTCGATTACGAGCAAAATGCGCTTTTTTGAGATTTACCTGTAAATTCCAGTCCTCAACAACAAAAAACCCGCAGAGACAAACGCCTGCTACGGGAAAAAGGTCATGTTATTGGGGAAATTACCGCCTTGGAGGTGGCGGTTATTACTTACATAAAAAGGGGGAGAAGGTTGATATCTCATCAGCCTATGTCTGTATGATACATCTGATAATTTAAGGAATGTTAGTGATTTTTTTTAGTTTTTATTAAGATGAACATTATTGGTACAATTAATTTTTTCTTTAGAAAATTCTTGAAAGAAGCCGACAAAAACATCAAAGTATCATGCAGATTGAAAAATCAGCGAGAGTTTTTCAGTTCAAAAAAAGTTCAGCCAAACTTTTGACGTCGAAATCTTTAAGCACACAGCTGTGGATTGTTTTTAAAAAGAGTTTATCCACAAAGTTATCCACAGCCTTGTTGATAACTTTCCTTTTTCTTTTTCCACATGTTCATGCTTTCTGCCACAAATAAAAACTCCGTGGTTGGGGCGCCACGGAGAAAAAAGGTATGTTATAGGGAGTATATATATTCACCATTGGGGGATGGTGATATGCTTTCTGCTTATAAGGGGGAGTTGATTGATTGATTTTCATCACTCAATCTATATTTCATATAGTACCAATAACTTGTAAAAAATTCATGTACTTTCAGTAAGTATTTTTTTACGTTTTCTTTCAGCTTTTCTAAAAGCATGTCACTTTTTAGAATAATACATGAATTAAAAACGGCCGAAACAAATAATAGTTTCGGTCGCTTTTATATTATTTTATTTAAACGCTCAAATAAAGATTAGTCTTCAGCTACGAATGGAAGCAAGCCCATGATACGGGCACGCTTGATCGCAACTGTAAGCTTGCGTTGGTTCTTAGCGCTTGTCCCCGTTACACGACGTGGCAAAATCTTGCCTCGTTCTGAGATGAAACGCTTGAGCAAGTCTGTATCCTTGTAATCGATGTATTCGATATGGTTGGCTGCGATGAAGTCGACCTTGCGACGACGACGTCCGCCTCTGCGTTGTTGTGGCATGTGATTTCCCTCCTCTTCAATTAGAATGGCAAGTCGTCTTCTGAAATATCCGTCTTGGAGCCGTTGCCGGCAAACGGATCCTGCATGGCATCGTTATTCCCGTTGCCATAGGCGTTATCTTGCTGATAACTGCCCTGATTGTTGGCAGGAGCTCCGTAAGGATTTCCGCCGAACGAAGACTGACTCTGTTGACGAGGAGCAGATGATGCCGAACCACCGTGCTGTGCGCGGTAACGATCAGATTCTGCCTTGGATTCGAGCAACGAGAAGTTTTCCGTAACGACTTCAGTCACATACACGCGATTCCCTTGCTGATTTTCGTAAGAACGCGTTTGGATGCGCCCTTCAATTCCGACAAGCGAACCCTTATGCGTGAAGTTGGCAAAATTCTCTGCGGATTTGCCCCATACTACACAATTGATAAAATCTGCTTCACGATTACCCTGTTGGTTAGTGAAGTTTCGATCGACGGCAACAGTGAAACTGGCCACTGAAGTACCTGAATTCGTGTAGCGCAAATCAGGGTCTCTGGTCAAACGACCAACCAAAACAACTCTATTGATCATTTCTGCTCCTCCTTTATTTCAATATTTAATCTCTATATTAGTCTTCTTTGCGTTTAACGATCATATGACGCAAGATACCGTCGTTGATCTTTGCAAGACGGTCAAATTCGTTGATAGCGTCCGCATTTTCAGCTTTGATGTTTACGATATGGTAGACACCTTCTGTGAAACCACCGATTTCGTAAGCAAAACGACGCTTAGACCAGTCTTTTGAATCTACGACTTCTGCACCATCATTCTTCAAAATGTTGTCGAAACGTTCTACCAAGTCGTTCTTGGCTGCTTCGTCCAACGCTGGGCTGATGATGTAGGTAATTTCGTAATTTGTCATGACTGTTTGCACCTCCTTATGGACTTTTGGTTCTTATTTTAGAACAAGGAGAATCTTAAGCATTTTTGAGCTTAGATACTCACGAATTAAAATTATAACATTAATTTATTAATTTTGCAACTTGTTTTCTGATTTGTGCTACTACTGATAATATACGCGATTTCTCGCTGTTTTTTTCTTTTTTACGACTTAAACTTCATCTTCAATTCAAGCCCGCTTCGTGTCCTGTTCATTCATCATTCCTGATTGCTTGAAGAATCTTGCGAGTCTTTCTGATCATTTGATGATTCAGTCTGCTCCGTTGAATTTTCGTCATTTGACAAATTTTCTTCATCATCTGCTTCCGGCTGTTCAGGCTCAACTTTTGCAATCGTCGACACCTTTGCGTCATCATCAAGATTGATCAAATGGACGCCCATCGTTGAACGACCCGTTGTTGAAACGCTCTTGACATTGAAACGAATCATCACGCCCTTATCAGTAATGACCATGATGTCTTCCGTTCCGTCAACGATTGTCAATCCGGCCAAAGAACCGTTCTTTTCCGTAATGTTTGAGGTCTTGATGCCTTTTCCGCCGCGCCCTTTGATTGGATAATCAGAAGCAGGCGTCTGCTTGCCGTAGCCTTTTTCGGAAATCACGAAGACGTTGCTGTCAGGCTTCAAAACGTCTGAACCAATGGCATAGTCGTCATCGCGAAGTCTGATTCCGCGAACCCCTGAAGCTGCGCGGCCCATCTGACGCACTGCATTTTCTGAAAAGCTTACCGCATATCCGCCGTGAGTCCCGATAATGATGTTTTGATTGCCGTCAGTAATCGAAACGTTCAGCAATTCATCGCCCTCACGCAACGTGATGGCTTTCAGGCCGTTCTTTCGAATGTTTCCGAATTCTGTCACGGAAGTACGCTTGACTACACCTTGAACAGTTGTAAAGAACAGGAAGTGCGAATCGTTGCGTTTTTCAGGATCAACGTTGATGACCGTCTGAATCTTTTCTCCTTCCGACAGATCCAATAGGTTGATGACCGGAATTCCCTTGGCAGCCCGCCCGTACTCCGGAACTTCATATCCCTTCATGCGATAGACTTTGCCGATATTCGTAAAGAACAGAACATCATCGTGCGTCGAAGTCGTAATCAGATGTTCGATGAAATCGTCATCGTGAACGCCCATCCCCTGAACGCCGCGACCACCGCGACGCTGAGCTTTGAAATCGCTTGTCGGCAACCGTTTGATGTAGCCATTGTGCGTCAATGCAATCACGACGTTTTCTTCTTCGATCAGGTCTTCGTCTTCAATGCTCAAAACTTCGCCGACCATCAGCTCGGTTCTGCGATCATCACCAAATTTTTCTTGAATTTCAAGCAATTCTTGATAAATAATGCTGTGGACGCGCTCTTCATGCGCCAAAATATCTTTAAAATCAGCAATTGCTTCCAAGGTTTTCTTGTATTCGGCATCGACTTTTTCACGTTCCAATCCTGTCAGGCGAACAAGTCTCATGTCCAAAATGGCTTGAGCCTGCTTGTCAGAGAGTTCATACTCGTTCATCAAGCGATCCTTGGCTACTTCGCCGCTTTGAGAATTTCTGATGATGCTGATGATCGCATCGATATGGTCAAGCGCAATTTTCAAGCCTTCCAGAATATGTGCTCTTGCTTGCGCTTTTTTCAGGTCAAATGCAGTTCTGCGACGAATGACGTTCTCTTGATGCTTCAAGTAATATTGCAAAATCTGCTTTAATCCGAGCACTCGCGGAGTTCCGTCGACGATTGCCAGCATATTGAACGTGAACGACGATTGCATCAAAGTCAATTTGTACAAGTTGTTCAAAACGACTGAAGGACTGACGTCTCTTCTGATGTCGATCGTGATGCGCATCCCTTCGCGATCTGATTCATCGTTGATATCAGTGATTCCGTCAATTTTCTTTTCGCGAGCCAAATCGGCAATGCGCGTTATCAGGTTGGCCTTGTTGACCATGTACGGAATCTCATGAACGATGATTCTTGACTTTCCGTTTGACTGCTCTTCGATATCAACCTTGGCACGCAGCGTCACTGTTCCGTGACCCGTTTCATAGGCTTTTCTGATCCCGGATTTTCCCATCACGATTGCTCCTGTCGGGAAGTCCGGTCCAGGGATTGCTTCCATCAGCTCAGCTGTCGTCGCATCTGGATTTTCCATTAAAAGATGCAGTCCGGAAATAACTTCGCGCAAATTATGCGGCGGGATATTGGTCGTCATTCCGACTGCAATCCCCGTTGCGCCGTTGACAAGCAAATTAGGGAAACGAGACGGCAAAACAACGGGTTCGCGTTCCGTTTCATCATAGTTCGGCTGAAAATCAACAGTATCTTTGTTGATGTCACGCAACATTTCCAAGGCTATTTTTGACATTCTGGCTTCGGTATAACGCATTGCGGCTGCCCCGTCGCCATCGACCGAGCCGAAATTTCCGTGACCATCAACCAACAAGTAGCGATAGCTGAAATCCTGCGCCATGCGAACCATTGATTCATAAATTGCAGAATCGCCGTGCGGGTGATATTTACCCATAACATCGCCGACGATACGAGCCGATTTCTTATAAGGCTTGTCAGGCGTGACGCCAAGTTCGTTCATTCCGTACAAAATTCGGCGATGAACGGGCTTTAAGCCGTCACGAACGTCAGGCAAGGCACGAGCGACGATAACGCTCATCGCATAATCCAAAAATGACGTTCGCATGACTTTTGACAAGTCGACATTGCTGATACGATCAGGTAATTCTACCAAGTTCTTTTCACTCCACTTCTAAATTTTTACATTGCGTTTTGCAAATTAAACATCCAAATTATTGACAAACGTGGCATTGTCTTCAATGAACTGACGTCTTGGTCCGACCTGATCTCCCATCAGCATTTCAAAGACGCTGTTTGCTTCTTCCGCATCAGACAGATTGACGCGCAGCAAACGACGTTTTTCAGGATCCATCGTCGTTTCCCAAAGCTGTTCGGCATCCATTTCGCCAAGACCTTTGTAGCGCTGAACGACCGGTTTCGGACTCGGCTGCAGGCTTCCGAGAACCTCTTTTAATTCTTCGTCCGAATCAATATAGCGAATCATCTTGCCTTGACGCACTTGATAAAGCGGCGGCTGAGCGATGTAGACGTAGCCCTTTTCGATCATCGGTTTCATGAAACGATAGAACAAGGTCAAAAGCAGCGTTCTGATGTGAGCGCCATCGACATCGGCATCGGTCATGATGATCAATTTGTGGTAATTGGCTTTTTCAACATCAAAGTCTTGGCCAAATCCAGTGCCGAGAGCAGTAAACAGCGACCGAATTTCTTCGTTGGCCAAAATTCGATCCAAGCTGGCCTTTTCAACGTTCAGAATTTTGCCTCGAATCGGCAAAATGGCTTGCGTCAAACGAGAACGCCCTTGTTTTGCGGAACCTCCGGCAGAATCCCCTTCGACGATGAACAATTCTGAAATTTCCGGATCTTTGCTCGTGTTGTCGGCAAGCTTGCCCGGAAGGTTTGAAATTTCAAGTCCGTTCTTTTTGCGCGTGACTTCGCGCGCTCTTTTGGCAGCCACGCGAGCCTTGGCAGCAAGCATGCCTTTTTCAACGATGCGTTTTGCGACTGAAGGATTTTCCAGCATGAATTTGCTGAACGTTTCAGAAAACATCTTGTCGGTTACGGCACGCGCGTCAGAGTTCCCGAGCTTGGTTTTGGTTTGACCTTCAAACTGCGGATCCGGGTGCTTGATCGAAACAACGGCCGTCAAGCCTTCACGAACGTCTTCACCAGAAAGGTTGTCGTCGTTTTCTTTCAAAATTCCCGCCTTGCGCGCATAATCGTTGATAACGCGCGTCAAGGCCGTCTTAAAGCCTGATTCGTGCGTTCCGCCTTCATAAGTGTGAATGTTGTTCGTAAACGTCAGCAGATTACTGTGGAAGTCATCGGTATATTGAAGGGCAACTTCAACCGTGATGTTTCTTTGCTCTCCTTCCACGTAGATTGGATCGTCGAACAAGACCTTCTTGCCTTTGTTGAGATATTCGACGTAGTGTTTGATCCCGCCCGCATAATGAAATTCTTCTCTGGTCGGAGTTTCCGGACGTTTGTCTTCAATCGTGATTTTTAATCCCTTGTTCAGAAATGCCAATTCGCGGATTCTTGTCGTCAAAACCTTGATGTCATAAACCGTCGTTTCCTTAAAGATGTCCGGGTCAGGGCAAAAGTGAACTCTCGTGCCATGTTCATGCTCCTGGCATTGTCCGATGACTTTCATCGGATTTTTGACTTTGCCGAGTTCAAAGTCGATTCCGTAAACGTTCGTATCACCTTCTCGTTTGACTTGAACGTCAAGTTCGGTCGAAAGGGCGTTGACAACGGAGGCACCAACGCCGTGAAGGCCACCGGAAACCTTGTATCCGCCACCGCCGAACTTGCCACCGGCATGGAGCACCGTATAAACGGTTTCAAGCGCCGGACGTCCAGTCTTTTTCTGAATGTCGACCGGAATTCCGCGGCCGTTGTCCTGAACGGTAATGCTGTTGTCTTTTTCAACGGTCACGTTGATTTCGTCGCAAAATCCGGCGAGAGCTTCATCGATGCCGTTGTCGATAATTTCCCAGACCAAATGGTGCAGGCCTTGCGAACTTGTCGAACCGATGTACATCCCTGGGCGTTTTCTGACCGCTTCAAGTCCTTCAAGAACCTGAATCTGGCTGGCATCATATTCTTTAGCTTTTTCTTCTTTGATTTTTTCAAGCTTTTCTTTATCAGTCACTTCTGCTTCCCGCTATGCACTTGCATAGACTGTCCTTTCTATGATTCGTTTTCTTTTTTAGGGTAAAAGATGATCGTTTCCGGTTTGACCTCGATTTTTCCCGCATTGATGCGAAAAAGACGCGGCTGCTTGATCAGTTGCCGTGCGATGTCATTCAATCCCGGAGTCGTCAAAAAAGTCTGCACTTTGTCTTGAATTGCTTTTAAAAGGTGAGTCTGTCGTTCTCCGTCAAGCTCAGACAAAACGTCATCCAAAAGCAGGACGGGATATTCGCCCGTTTTGGCACGCATCAGATCGATTTCGGCCAGTTTGACAGCCAAAGCCGTCGTTCGTTGCTGTCCTTGAGAACCGTACGTTTGAACGTTTTTGCCGTTGACTTTGAAGCTGACATCGTCTCGGTGAGGTCCGATCAACGTCGTTCCTTGAAAAATTTCCTTGTCGACGATCGTTTCAAACGTTTCCTTTAGTCTGATTTCAATTGCATCTTGATTCATTTCAAGATCATCGATGCTTGCCGTGCATTTATATTTAAACGTCAGGTTTTCTTTTTGCTGCGTTATGTCTGCATGCAAAATTTTTGCATAGTTTTCAAGCTCTTCCAAGAATTCAAGGCGCTTTAAAATGATTTTCGCCCCGCTTTTTGCAAGCTGCTCCGTCAATACTTCCAGATAAACGCGATCCGTTGACTGTTTGGTCTGAAGCTGCTTCAAATAGACGTTTCGATCGCGCAAAATCGTGCGATAGCGCGTCAGTTCATAGAGGTAAACGGCGTCAATCTGACCAAATTCCATATCAATGAACCGTCTTCTGACGGCCGGGGATCCTTTGACCAATGACAAGTCCTCCGGTGAAAACAGAATCACGTTTAATTTGCCGATATATTGAGACAAACGCGGCGTTTCCAAAGAATTGACCCTGGCCGTCTTGCCTTTTTTGCTCAAAGACAACGACAAGCGTAAATTTCCGGTCTTTTTTTCAACTATTCCCTCAAGAAAAGCACTTTTTTCTGAAAACTCGATTAATTCTCGATCATTCGTCGTTCTGTGACTTTTCGTCATTGCCAAAACATAGATTGATTCAAGCAGATTCGTCTTTCCTTGAGCGTTTTCTCCGATCAAAACGTTGATGTTCGGTGAAAATTCAAGCTTTGTTTCGTGATAATTGCGAAAATTCTTCAGTTTGAGGTTTGAAAGTCGCATATCATTCTCCGGTTTTCATGACAAATTTACCTTGATCTGCCACAACAACTTCATCTCCGGGGTAAAGCTTCTTTCCGCGCCTGTTTTCATGTTCTCCGTTGACAAGAATTTCATCGGCATGCTCTTCAAGAAAGTATTTGGCCTGACCGCCCGATGAAACGATATTTTCGATTTTCAACAACTGACCAAGCGTAATGCATGGCGTTTTCAATCTGACTTCTTTTTTCACGGTTCTGCTCCCTTTCATTGAAATGGTCTCATTTTAGATTATACCTTTTTTTGGGTCTAAAAACAATTTTATGCGCGTTTTAAGCCGTTCTTTTTTATTTTAGTACTTTGTGACTCCTAAGCGACAAAATCGTTAAACGTGAAGTTAAACGGGTTAGAGAAAAAAGAGCACTTTCTTTTAGCCTTAAGACGCGTTAATTTGTGCAAAAAAGAAAAGCGGCCTTCTCAAGCCGCTTTTCAGTCGTTTTCAAAAAATCAGGCAGTTCTGACAGGAGTAATCAATTGAATGAACGAACCGTCGTCTTCTGAAGGAACTATCGTAAACGGACGCAACGGCAGCGTGAAATTAAGCTTGACTTCGCTTTGTCCGAACGCATGCAGCGCATCTTTCATATAATCCGGGTTAAATGAAATTTCAAGTTCGTCGCCTTCAATCTGATTGAAATCAAGAACTTCTTCAACGTTGCCGATTTCAGGAGAATTGCCAAAAATCGTGGCCGTGTTGGCCGCAGGATCGACAACCAGGCGAACAACGTTGTTGTGCCCTTCGTGAGACAGAAGCGAAGCACGTTCGATTGAGCGGAGCAGCGAGTGAGCATCGATTTCAACCGTCGTTGAAGCAGAATTAGGAATCAGTTGCGTCGTATTCGGATATTGACCTTCCAATAAGCGTGAGTAAAACGACGTGTGGTCAAGAATAAAGAGCACTTGATTTTCTGAAATCTGAAGTTCAACGTCTTCCTGAGTTTCTCCCAACATTTTGCTCAGCTTGCTTAACGAATCGCCAGGAACGAGAATGTCATAATTTCCCGTTGCGTTGTTTTCAAGCGTTGCTTTTCGTTGACTGAGTCTGTGTGAGTCCGTCGCAACGGCTGTCAGTTCAGATTCATTGATCGTCAAATGAATTCCTGTCAGCATCGGTCTGTTTTCTTGTTTGGAAGTTGCGATTACGGTTTGATCGATAATTTGCTTCAACAGATCGCCAGGAATTTTGAGCTGATCCTTGGAGTCGATTTCCGGCAGATGCGGATAGGCCTCCGACTCAACACCGTTGATAGTAAATTCAGAGGAGCCGGACACGATCGTTGTTTGGAAGCGATCATTAACTGTCAGCGTAAAAGTGTCTTCCGGCAAGCGCTTGACGATTTCGCCAAAAAATCTTGCCGGCAAAACAACGCTGCCCGGTTCTTCAATGGTCAGTTGCGCATCCTCGTCCGCAATTGACAAAATCGTTTCGATTGAAATATCTGAATTGCTGCCGGTAATAGTCAAGGCATCAGCTGACAGGTTAAGTTTAACACCCGTTAAAATTTCTAAAGTTGTTTTGCCTGAAATAGCTGTCTGAGCCGTATTCAGATATTGGAGAAATGCAGCTCTGTGTACTGAAAATTTCATACAAAAATCGTCCTTTCTGTCTGCACGATAAGAATATATAAAATAAAATAAGGTAGTAGTAATAGTAGGGATTGTGGATATTGTGGAAAACTCCGCAAAAAGGCTGTAACTTCGCTTTTCTGGTTGTTAATAACAATGTGGAAAAAATTTCGTTTTATCCCAAAGATATCCACAGCTATCGTTTTAGCTCTTTTAACAGCGCATTGACATCTTTTTTGATCGCGTTGTCTTTTTTGACGGCTTTGGTAATTTTGTCATAGGCGTGAATAACCGTCGTATGATCTTTACCGCCGAAATCCTGTCCGATTTTTGGCAAAGAAGCATCCGTCAGTTCCCGCGACAGGTACATTGCAATCTGGCGCGGGATGACAATCGTCTTGACGCGTTTTTTGCCTCGAAGTTCGGAAACCGTAACGTGGTAGTATTTTGCAACCTTGTTTTGGATTTCCGGAATGGTCAGCTCGTGGGAAGAAGAGCCCTGATCCAAGTCGCGCAAAGCCTCTGCTGCCAAACTCGTCGTGATTCGCTGGTGCTTTAGTTTGGCATAAGCAGAAACGCGCATCAAAGCGCCTTCCAGTTCGCGAATGTTTGAATCGATTTTTCCGGCGATGTAGCTTAATGCATCATCGGAAACGTCGAGAAAGTCGCTTTCCGCTTTTTTTCGCAGGATGGCGGTTCTTGTTTCAAAGTCAGGCGGCGTGATGTCGACTGAAAGTCCCCAACGAAAACGGGAAACGAGCCTTTTTTGAAGCTTGGGGATTTCATTTGGAAGCCTGTCAGAGGTCAAAACGATTTGTTTTTTGTCATCATATAAAGCGTTGAACGTGTGGAAAAATTCTTCTTGCGTACCGTCTTTTTCGGCAAAGAATTGAATGTCATCAACCAAAAGCAAGTCAAGGTTGCGATATTTTTTCCTGAAAGCATCGGAATTTTTGCTTTTGATCGAATTGATGAAATCATTTGCGAAGGCTTCGCTTGAAACGTATTTGATGCGGGCGTTCGGATTGTCTTGCAAGAGACGGTTTCCGATAGCGTGCATCAGGTGGGTCTTGCCGAGCCCGACGCCTCCGTAAATGAACAGCGGATTATAGTAATTTGCCGGTTCCTCTGCGACAGCAAGTGCTGCGGCATAGGCCATGCGAGTGCCGTTTCCGTCAACGAAAGTGTCAAACGTGTATTTTTCGTTCAATTGGGATTCTGAAGCGTTTGATGACGTTGTTTTGACTGAAAAATCCAGTGCGTCTGAATAATTTGATTGCGCGGCTTGTTCTTCAGCTTTGATCTCTTCTTCAGCAATCGTGAAAGGATTCGGTTCTTCCGGAAGTTTCAGCAGAACGGTAATTTTTTCGCCCAGTGTTTTTTCAAGGAAAGCATCTGCCTGATCTGTCAGATTCTTGTTCCAATAATCGCGATGCGCAACTGACGGTACTTCAAGCAGCAAAGTATTATCCGTGAATTGAAGGGGTTTTGCCGTCGTAATCCAGGAGCGATAAGACATTTCAGTCGTTTTTGCTTGAAAATAGGTACAAACAAGGTGCCAGATGGATTCGAGATCGTTCACAAAAGATACCTCCTTTTTAAGAAATTTATCATGGATTTATTTTAACATGACTAAAAAAAGTTTTCCACAGGCAGGGTGTGAAATAAGGCTTCTTTTGACAACTTATGCACAACTTGTGGAAAAGGAAATGAATTTCATAAACACATTGTTAACTTAGTTATCCACAGGCTGTGCATAAAAAGAGATTTTTTATTTTTTTGCTTGAGTTGTCCACAAGAAGACTGACCCGGAAACGATCTGATGCCAAACGGAATTGGCAAGTTATCAACAAGAGAAAAGAACAAAATCAACAGGTTGATATCCACAGCCTGTTGATTGTTGATAAACTTGTTATTAAAAGTGTGGAAAGAGCAAAAAAAGCCACATTCAAAAAGAAGGAAACGGTGGACAATTTCCGCAATATTGTGGATAAGTCAAAAAGTTTCACAGGTTCTGATTTATTCACAGGTGACAGTGCTTGATGATTTTTCTGAAAAAAATGACTTTAATTATGATGTAAAGTGTGTTAATATTACAAAGTAAGTCTGAATTTGTCAGCAAATGAAATTAATCAAACGGGAGGTGTTACATCAATGAAGAGAACATTTCAACCAAAGAAACGCCATCGCCAACGCGTACACGGTTTCCGCAAGCGAATGAGCACAGCTAACGGCCGCAATGTGTTAGCACGTAGACGCCGTAAAGGCAGAAAGGTATTGTCTGCATAGGCCACTGGACCGTCAGTGGTCTTTTTTTTAAATTTATCGGCCAAACATGAATTTGGAGATGTCTTATGAGAAAATCATACCGCGTCAAAAAGGAAGCGGAATTTCAGAAAGTCTTCACTCAAGGCAAGTCATGTGCCAACAAGCAGTTTGTGGTTTATATGATTGAAAAGCCGAAGCAGCCGCATTTTCGCGTCGGAATTTCCGTTGGTAAAAAAATCGGCAATGCTGTTGCGAGAAACTGGGTCAAGCGTCGAATTCGTCAAAGCTTGACAGAGTTGAAACCGCAGCTGAAGCAAGATTGTGATTTTATCGTAATCGCTCGTCCAGGCGTGGCGTTTATGTCGACTGCTGAAGTCAAGCAGCATCTGATTCATGTCCTGCATTTGGCTAAAGTCTTGAATGATGACCAAGTCGACAGTGACCTTCGTTAAGCAGGAAATTGGAGCGAGTGGTCACACCTCAAGCTTGTTGATTAGACTGAACAATAGCTACGTTATTAAAAGTGAGGTAGACCAGTTTGAGAAGAGTTAAACGCACAGGAGCTCTCTTGGGGGTTTTGTCTTTGATGCTTGTTCTCAGCGGGTGTGGTACGAGTCCGGTCGATGCTTCAAGCACCGGTTTTTGGGATCACTACATTATCTGGAACTTCATCAGAGCCATCCAAGGTCTCAGCAGAATTTTTGGTTATAACTATGGCTGGGGAATCGTGGTATTTACGATTATCGTCAGAATCATCATCTTGCCGTTGATGATTTATCAAATGAAGTCGATGCGCAAGACGACTGAGATTCAGCCTCAGCTGATGGCACTTCAAAAGAAGTATCCGGATAGAAGCGATCCTGAACAAATGCGCATGATGAGCGAAGAACAAAAGCGCCTCTATGCGGAAGCAGGAGTAAATCCCGTTGCCGGATGTTTGCCGCTCTTGGTTCAAATGCCGGTTCTGATTGCTTTGTATCAAGCAATTTTCCGTTCCGAAACATTGAAGACGGGCAAATTTTTGTGGATGCAGCTGGGGGATAAAGATCCTTATTATATCTTGCCGATTCTTGCTGCAATCTTCACGTTCCTTACTTCATGGCTGAGCATTAAAGCACAGCCCGAAAAAAATGCCATGACAACAGGGATGATGGTGTTCATGCCGTTGATGATTCTTGTCACGGCCATCAGCGTTCCTGCCGCCTTGTCGTTGTACTGGGTGGTCACGAATGCATTTTCCGTTGGTCAAACGTTGTTGATCAACAATCCGTTCAAGATTAAACGCGAACGCGAAGAAAAGGCACGCCTTGAAAAGAAGAAAGCACGAAAGCTGCAGAGAGCTCGCGAAAAGGCTTTGAAGAACAAAAAGCATTAAGCATAATATGATGAAGAGAGGCTGGGAAAAAACTTTGCCTCAAATTGAAGAACCGGATGATTTGCAACCAATTGCAAATCATCCGGTTTTTTTCGTCTTCCATGATGGAAATAACCAAAAAGAGCTTGCGCGCTGATTTAGCGGACGTTGCATTTGGCAAAATCACTGCCGTTTACGGGGCTGCTTTGTTCGTAAGTCTGGATGAAATTTTGGCTTAATTGGGTGAGCAGCACTGTATTTAAAAAGGATAGTTCCATGTGCAAAAAAGAATTAAAATATGAATTCAAGCACAAATCGATTGCCTTCGTTCGGAATTTCATTAGATTCAAGAAGAAAACGGAATCTTTTGCATTCGATTAATTCTTTTTAATCTTAATATAATAATGTAAATAAAAATTAAATTATGATAAATTTAAATCCATAACGATGTCATAAAAAGGTTTTGCACAATTCATTTTTTGACATTATTATCAAGATATCAACTCGCTTCATGGGCTGAAAGTGAAAATAAAATTAAAAAATGATTGATGTTTTTAAAAAGCTTTGATAATATTATGAATATGAGTAGTTTGTTGCAAGGGTTTTAAATAGGGGGTTACATAATTTGAAGGACGATAAAAGCGTTTCAAATTCAAGCAGGGCCGACAAAGCTCTGCATTTGATAGCAGCAACGGTCTTGTGCGGTGCTGTTTTGAATGCTCCAATCGAGGCTTTGTCGCTGCAATCAAGCGTTTCAGCCGACGTCGTTTCGCAATCATCGAAGTCCAAGCAGATCCTGACCAAATATTTGCAGGAAAAACACAAGCAAAAGGCCAGAATCGACAAGCAAAAATTTCTTGAATCAATCAAGGAGCAGCAGGAAGCAAAAGGACAGACGAGCCGGACGGACGAAAATTCCAAGGTTCGCGTGATTGTGACGCTTGATGCCGATGCGGCCGTTGATCATACGGCAAAACCAACCGGTTCGACGGAATCGGTCAAAAAGATCGAAAAAGCAGTCGACAAGGTCAAAGGAGCACAGGCCGACGTTCGCAGGCAGGTTGAAAAAATTTCGGGAAGCAGCGTCAAGCGCTCGTTCGGATATCTGGTCAACGGTTTTTCGATTGACGTCAAAGTTTCCGATTTGCAAAAGATTCAGGATCTGAAAGGCGTTGCTTCTGTCAAACCGGTTCGTGTTTATTATCCGGCCGATTCTTCCGCAAATGAAATGGCGGACGTTCAAAAAGTCTGGCAAAATCACAAGCTCAAAGGAGAAGGCATGGTCGTTTCGATTATTGATACCGGAATCGATTACAATCACAAGGATTTGAAGCTTGATGCCGGAACAAAGACCGCGCTTTCAAAAAATTCCGTTGAAGCTAAGGCAAAGGAGTTCGGACACGGCAAATTTTATACGGACAAGGTTCCTTATGGCTACAACTACGCCGACGGCAACGACAACGTCATCGACAACGGCAATGGCGACATGCATGGTCAGCACGTTGCCGGCATTGCGGCTGCCAACGGGACGGAGGCCGATTCCGTCAAAGGCGTCGCACCGGATGCGCAGTTGCTCGCAATGAAGGTCTTTTCAAACAATGGCTCGATCAAAGGCTGCTATGACGATGATTTAATTGCTGCAATCGAAGACTCGGTCAAGTTGGGAGCAAACGTGATCAACATGAGTCTTGGGTCCGTCAGTTCAAACGTTGATGAAAACGATCCTGAACAGTCTGCGGTCAGAAAAGCTTCTGAACAAGGCGTTCTTTGCGTAATCTCAGCCGGAAACAGCGGCGTTTCGACGTCAACCGGGAGCGGAAATCCCGCCCAGCAGTTTGACTCTGACGAATTGAGCACGGTCGGGGCACCCGGAATTGCGCCCGAAGCCTTGACGGTCGCTTCTTCTGAAAACGAAAAAGTCGTTTCGCCAACGATGAGAGATGCGTCGGGCCATGTCAAGTTCGATTCGGTTGCTGATTTGAAGGACGGATCGACAGCGATCAGCCAGCAGGAAACGGACTATGCTCAGATGACCGGTGAACATAAAGTCGTTTCGGTCGGAACCGGCTCAGAAGGCGAGTATGACGGAAAAGACGTCAAAGGACAGATTGCGCTCGTCAAGCGTGGCGCAATCACCTTCTCGGAAAAGGTCAATAATGCCAAAGCACATGGTGCCGTCGGCGTCATCATCTACAACAACGTCGGAACCGATCTGATTTCGATGGCGATTGATGACAAGACGTTCCCAGCGGTCGGAGTATCTCTTGCCGATGGCGAAAAGCTTGAAGAAACGGCTGCGGCCGGCAAGACGATCAATTTGAAGTTCGAACGGCAGCTGGTGACGAACGTTTCAAGCGGAAAGATGTCGGACTTCAGTTCATGGGGCCCAACTCCTGCGCTTGATTTCAAACCGGAAATCTCGGCTCCGGGCGGAAAAATCTATTCGCTTGCCAATAACGACAAGTATCAGCAAATGAGCGGAACATCAATGGCTTCACCGTTTGTTGCAGGTTCGGAAGCACTGATTCTTCAAGGAATCAAGAATCGAAATCTTGGCCTTTCGGGCAAGGCTTTGACGACTTTTGCCAAGAATTCCGTTTTGAATACCGCGACCCCTATGAAAGACAAGGAGCATACGAAAGAAATCATCTCCCCAAGACGCCAGGGCGCAGGTCAGATCAATGTTGATCGAGCAGTTAGAAACAACGTTTCGGCAACTTATGACAAGACCGGCTTAGGGACGGTTGCCCTCAAGGAAATCGGCCTTTCCGCAAGTTTTACCGTAACGCTTCACAATTACGGTTCAAAAGACGAGAAGTATTCGTTCAATGACTACGGCGGAGTCTACCGGCAAAAGACGGATGACAACGGTGAAATCTACGATACGAAGATTGACAAGGCGAAGATTTCGACGGACAAGAATGCGATTACGGTCAAAGCCGGCGAGTCAAAGCAAGTCACGTTCAATTTGTCGCTTCCGCAAGGATTTGAAAAGCAGCAGTTCGTCGAAGGGTACGTTGGCTTTGAAGGAAAGGGAGATGCGCCGAATCTCGTCGTTCCGTACATGGGCTTTTATGGGACATACAGCAAGGGCCGGATTATCGGCAATATGCTTTATGAAGACGATTGGAACCTGCCGACTTATGCCGGATTCTTGACGACGAACGACGGAAACGTTCCTGGGCTCTACTATGACGATGAGAAAGGCAAATACAACGTTGACACTGGTTCTGTAGCATTTTCGCCTGAAAACGAAGACGGCATCAACGATTACGTCGAACCGAGTCTTTATTATCTGAGAAACTACAAGAAGTCCGAATATCAGATCGTTGACAAGGACGGAAAAGTCGTTAATAATCTCGGAACGGATTATGACGGCGTCAAGGACTATTACAACCCATCTTCAGGTAAATGGACGACTCATAATGAAGGCAAGTGGGACGGAACCTTAAAGGACAAGAACGGCAAGAAACAGTACGCTCCTGATGGGACGTATCAATATAAAATCACGACGACTCCGGTAACCGACGGCGACAAGCAGGTCAGCTACATCAAGTTCAAGATTGACAATACTGCGCCTTCAATCAAGGATCTCAAGATCAGAGAAGACGGACGAGTCGAATTCTCCGCAACTGACGGCAAGGGCGTCGGTGTTGAAAACGTGGCTCTGCTCGTTAATGACAACGTTGTTAAAACAGACTTGATGCTTGACAAGAAGACCAATAAGTACGTCACAAAAGACAGCGTAGCGTCTGAGTTTGTTTCCGGTCGAAATTACGTTTATGCATCTGCTCAAGACAAGGCAGGCAATATCGGCTTTTCTGCGACGAGCCAGGTCAAGGATGCTGAAGGCGTACTGTATTTCAACATCGGAAACGGCACGACGATTACGCAAAACACCGAAGGGTTTGACAGCGAAAAGAAGATGTTTGACGTTTTGGGAACGTATGAACCGAATGAAACGTTCTTCATCAACGGACAGGAAGTCAAAACCGATGGGGAAGGATACTTTAAGGCCGGCGTTTCAGTCAGAACAGGCGACAACGTCCTGACCGCTTCAAAAGACAGGGAAGGAAAGAACGTTTTGAGTTCGGTCAAGTTTAAGGTAGACCTTTCTTGTGCCAAGATTTCGGTTGACGGCTTGGATGAAGCAACGAAGACCGTGACGGCTCCGGCAAGCACGTATAAGCTGACAGGATCAGTCGAAGGTGCAAAATCTTTAACCTTGAAGAACGAGTCGACGGGAGAAGGCGCAACGGATGTTCAGATCGTCGGCGGAAAATTCAGTCAGGATCTGAATCTGAACTACGGCGACAACGTCTATACGCTGACAGCAGTTTCTGCAAACGGCAACGTTTCAACTAAGACGTTCAACGTGCGGACGACTAATTCGACAACGTACAACGGCAGCGTGCTTGATTTCGATAACCTTGAAAGCGGCGTGACGGTCGTTGGCAAGACGACAACGGGCTACGATGCCGAAAAAGGCGAACTGACGATTACCGGCAAGCTCAGGTATCCGGTCGACGTCTTTAAGATTCAAGGAAAAGACGTTCAATATGATAAGAACACGTTGGCATTCAGCTATACGGCAACGGGAATCACGAACGGCTCAAAGTCTCTGCCGGTCTTCGTCCAGTCCTCTAAACTAAACGAAGGCAAACCGGTCGTTGATTACGGCTTCATCCTTTGGGTTGACGGAACGGCTCCTTCGCTTCAGCTTGAAAATATGACGTCCGATGCAAAAGGCAACCTGACCGCTTATACGAACAAGAATCCGTATGAACTCAAGGCAAAGATCAACGACAACCTCAGCGGCTACTTGCTGAAAGTTGACGGTGATGCTGCATTTACCGACAAGGACTACTATCTGTTTAATGAAGACTTCTTCAAGGGTCGTGCTGCGGCTGACGTTTCATACAGCATCGATCCGGTCGTCGAAGGCACGAAGAAAGTTGCCGTTTCCTTGAAAGATTCGGCAGGCAATGCGACGGATGCTTCGTTTACGCTTGCGCATCACGCAGCCGTGCTCAAGGCGCCGGTCGTAACGCCGAACACGTCGAAAAAAGCGCAAACGGTCGTGCTTTCCGCAGCAGGTGCCGACTTTGACAAGAATTATGAGGCTCCAAAGCTTTATGTTTCAACGGATGGCAGCACTTGGAGCGAAGTTTCCGATGGCAAATACAGCGTTGCGACAAACGGCGAATATCAATTCAAATATGCTGACGTTTACGGCAACGAATCTGAAACGACCAAAGTCGGCGTAAACAACGTCGTCAACGCAATTTACTCGGATCCGACCGTCAAGTTGAGCTCGACTGACGGTTCACAGGAATCAGTGACGGTTACGCTCGGATTCGCCAAAGAAGACACGGATCAGACGTTTAACCACTTGCGTTACAGATTTGAAGGCGAGGCCGAATGGAAGAACTACGACAGGCCGTTTACGGTTGACAAGGATGCAGTCGTGGAATTTCAGTCATATGACGATGCCGGCAACGAAAGCCAAGTGCTCAAGACGAACGTCATCGTGAAGAAGTCTGAACAAAAGACAGGCAAAGGTTCTGAGGACGATAACAAGCGGCTGGGCAGCGGACAGACCGCAGGCAACGGTTCAAACAACGGCGGCAAGTCTGAAGGCAATCCTGACGTTGGCGCAAAGCCAGGCAGCTCGAACGTTTCAGCAAACGGCAAGTCGAATTCTTCAACCGGATCAAACGGCAAGGAAAGTCCGGCAACAGGCGACGATGTCAAGAATTACACCGTTCTTGGTCTGATCACGCTCGCGTTTTCCGGGGTTCTTGCGTTCATGGGATTGAAGAAGCGCGAGGAAGACTGATCAATTTTTTAAAGTTTAAAATGGGATTTTTTCTGCAGATTTTTGCGGGAAAAATCTTTTTTTGATTAGAGAATTTCTAAAACGGACCCTTTGAAGCAAAGTTTTCAAAGCGGTCCGTTTTAATTTTTTATTGAGTTTTAATTTAAGGCATTTTTATCTCATTTTTAAAAAAGGCCATGATTTATTGAAGTGCAATAAAAAAGTTAGACAAAATTAAACAATTAAGCTGTCATGGCATGATTTCGGTATTCTACCGGAGTCATGCCTTTTGTTTTTAAAGAAACCCGTTCGTAATTAAAGAAATGGATATAGTCTTGAACCATCATTTGAAATGCAGTAATGTCTTCAAATAATGGTAGCCCATCCAGCAACTCAGTTTTCAGTATGTGGAAAAAGCTTTCCACTGGTGCGTTATCCAGACAATGTTCCTTACGAGACATACTTTGAACAAAGTGATGGTTAGCCAATCTTTGAGTATAGTAAGGCAACTGATACTGCCATCCCTGATCCGAATGAATCAAGGGACAG
>NZ_FOPI01000010.1:0-11947 GCF_900113455.1 Ligilactobacillus ruminis DSM 20403 = NBRC 102161
AAAGTATGTCTCGTAAGGGACATTGTCTGGATAACGCACCAGTGGAAAGCTTTTTCCACATACTGAAAACTGAGTTGCTGGATGGGCTACCATTATTTGAAGACATTACTGCATTTAAAATGATGGTTCAAGACTACATCCATTTCTTTAATTACGAACGGGTTTCTTTAAAAACAAAAGGCATGACTCCGGTAGAATACCGAAATCATGCCATGACAGCTTAATTGTTTAATTTTGTCTAACTTTTTTATTGCACTTCATTTTTGGAACGAGGATTTTTTTGTCGAATCAGTTTTAGGAAAATGCAGCGCAGACGGCAGCAATTGGCTTCGTGAATCACTTTCTTTGATTAGATTTGCAGCAGATCTTCCGATTACGGGCAGATCCCAGAAAATTGCCGTTTTGCCCGTAACGGGTGACTGGATTTTACGGGCAAATCCCAGGAAATGCCGTTTTGCCCGTAACGGGTGACTGGATTTTACGGGCAAATCCCAGGAAATGCCGTTTTGCCCGTAACGGGTGACTGGATTTTACGGGCAAATCCCAGGAAATGCCGTTTTGCCCGTAACGGGTGACTGGATTTTACGGGCAAATCCCAGGAAATGCCGTTTTGCCCGTAATCGGGGACTTGATTTTACGGGCAAATCCCAGGAAATGCCGTTTTGCCCGTAACGGGTGACTGGATTTTACGGGCAAATCCCAGAAAACGCCGTTTTGCCCGTAACGGGTGACTGGATTTTACGGGCAAATCTCAAGAAAACGCCGTTTTGCCCGTAATCGGCATTACTCATGAGCCTTGTCATAGATTTTTTGAATCTCTTCTGGCAGCTTGTCCGGCAGCATTTGATGCAATTTATCCTCATTTCCGTCTAGAAGAGCCTTGTCATAGTACCAGCACTTGAATTCGAGCATGACCATTGTTTTTTCAAGTGATTCGATTTTTTTTTGAATGACTTTTTTTTGATTAGCGAAAAGTTCGCGACGTTTTTTGTAGGTGCTGCTGCCTTCGGAAACCCACTGGAAAAATTGACGAATATCTTTGATTTCAAGCCCCGATTTTTTGAGGCATTCAATGATTTTGACTTCTTCCAATTCCGTATCGCTGAATTTTCTGACATATCCTTTTCGTTCCAAGTGAGGAAAGAGACCTTCTTTGTCATAGTAGCGCAAGGTTGAAACGGGCAGACCGGTTGCTTTCGAAACTTGTCCAATAGTGTACATGCAAAAATCCTCCAAAAAAATGTTGACTTAAAGTTAGCTTTAGGTTGTATGATAATCTCAAGTATAAGACTGCTCTAAATAATTTTCAAGAAGAAAAGGCGAGCTTTAGAAAAAACAAGTAACAGGAGGAATTTTATCATGTCAAAAATAGTTCAAACAGCAGGCAGAAACGCACTTGGCAAATTCGCCCCTGAATTTGCCCATTATAATGACGACGTTCTTTTTGGTGAAAACTGGAACAATCAAGACATCGACGTCAAGACGAGAAGCATTATCACGGTTGTCGCTTTGATGTCTTCTGGAATCACGGACTCTTCGCTGAAGTTCCACCTTGAAAATGCCAAGGCACACGGCGTGACGCAAAAAGAGATTGCCGCAATCATCACGCACGTTGCATTTTACGCAGGCTGGCCAAAAGGCTGGGCAGTGTTCAACTTGGCTAAGGAAGTCTGGAATGACGGCGAAGGAGATCTTCCTTATGAAGATCCGGCGATGAGAGCACATGCCAAAGAGATGGTTTTCCCGATTGGCGAACCAAACGATGGTTTTGCAAAGTATTTTGTCGGCAAAAGCTATCTTGTTCCGGTTTCGACGAGTCAAGTCAGCGTCTACAACGTCACATTTGAACCAGGATGCTGCAACAATTGGCACATTCATCATGCCAAAAAAGGTGGCGGTCAAATCATTATTTGCATTGCCGGGCGCGGTTATTATCAAGAAGAAGGCAAGCCTGCGATCGAAATGAAACCGGGCGATTGCATCAATATTCCGGCTGAGGTCAAGCACTGGCATGGTGCGGCTTCGGACAGCTGGTTCAGCCATTTGGCAATCGAAGTTCCGGGCGAGCAGACTTCAAACGAGTGGTGTGAACCAGTAACGGATGCACAGTATGATGCGGTCCAAAATCAGCAGCACAAAAAATAGAATTTAAAAAACGATGCATCAAATCGAAAAGCCAAATGATTTGCAATTGATTGCAAATCATTTGGCTTTTTTGTATGCATGACGCCTTATGATGGAAATGACCAAAAATAGTTTGGCGGTAAATTGAATGAGAGCTTGGCGCGCTGATTTATCAGGCACTGCATTTGGCAAAATCACTGCCGTTTACGGACACATCGAGTAAAATGGGTCTTCTGTCCGTAAATGGCTTGCTCGAAAAAAGTCGATTACGGACAAAATGGTCAGAAACAGCCGTTTGTCCGTAAAAATTCAGACGTTTCGGACCCGATTTTACCGACAAATGCTCCAAACAGCCGGCTTTGTCCGTAAATCTTCATCATAAAGGTCAAAAATTTACGGACAAATCGATGGGAAATGCAGGTTTGTCCGTAAAATGCGCTTTGCTTACGGAAAAACCGGCAAAAATGGGCACTTTGTCCGTAAATTTGAGTGAATTGGTTGAGCAGCACTGTATTTAAAAAAATCGTCGACCTTTTCTAATCTAGATGCCAAACGTTCCACCGTGGACCTTGACGACGTTTGAGGCAACGATAAAAGCGTTCGGGTCGATATCGTGGATTCTGCTTAAAAGTTTGCCATACGAATCATTGTCGACGACAGCCATGATCAGCTTTTTGTCGTTGAGTGAGTATCCGCCGCGAACGTCAAAAATCGTCAGTGAATTGTCCGCGTCCTCAAGCATTTTGCGGATTTCCGGCAGCTTGTCGTTGCTCATGACCTGAATCTGATATTTGTGATCGAGACCTGATTCCATGTAGCGCATGACGAACAGGGAAACGAACAATGAAAAAGCGGCCATAAAGAAAGCATCAATGCCTGAAACGGGAATATTGAACAGCGTCACGATCATGTCGATGACGAGCAAAGAAACGGCCGGATTGACGTGGAAGTAGCGTTCAATGATGAGCGGAGGAACGGTCGTCCCACCGCTGGCCGCATTGATGCGGTACAGCGCAGCCACGCCGATTGCTGAGAAAACGCCGCCCAAGATGACGGCCAAAAGCTTGTCCGAAACAATCTCGAAGCTTGGCGTGACATAAATCAAAACGGGCAGGAGGTAGCTCCCGATGATGAACTTTTTAACGGTCTTCCAATCGATAAATATCCAGGCCAAAATCAGCATGAGGGTATTGATGACGAGCACGCAAAGCGAACGGTTGAACCCAAAGGCTGCTTCGAGCAGGACGGCCATGCCCGTTGCGCCGCCGGCAGCGATATTGATCGGTGCATAGAAAAAGTTGATTGAGATTGCGACGAGCTCAAGGGCGAATAGGAAGATGAGGGCCCTAAAAAACGGATTTTTGACAAGTCTTTTTTTCATAAAAAATTCCTCCTGAATAAAAAAGTATGGAAAATTAATACCAATCAATATAAACTAGTAGTTGGTTCATTAATTTTTGAAAGGATTTTATTATAACCATGAAATACAGTGCTAAAAAACTGACTGCTCAATATGCCCTGACGCAAGCTGCATATTGGATGGTTTTTTGCGGTCTTTATACTTTTGCGACGGTCTATTTATTGAGCAAGGGATTGACAAGTTCTAAAATCGGCATCATCGTTGCTTGCGGCAACTTGATTGGTTTCGTGCTGCAGCCTTATATCAGCGGGCTGGCCGATCGCTTTCAAAATCTGACGCTGCACTATCTTGTCGAAGTGCTGATCGGTATCATGGTTTTGGCAATTCTTTTGTTGCTGCTTTTGCCGGACGTGTTCGTTTTGATTTTTTTGCTTTACGTGATAGCGGATGCGCTTTTGCAGGTCTTGCAGCCGTTGCTTAATTCGCTCAGCATCTATTATGTAAATGCAGGGATCAACGTCGACTTCGGAATTGCTCGCGGCATGGGCTCGCTTTCGTTTGCAGTCATGTCGTCCGTTTTGGGATTCATGTGCGACAAATTCGGCGCGAACGTTTCGATGATTTCAGCCATCCTGCTTTTGCTCGCGGTCTTTTGCCTGGTTTTTTCGATGCCGGTCATCAAAGCCTGCGATGAGCAAAAACGGGATAAGGCTCAAAGCAGCAAGCAAAAGATGGGTATCGTTTCTTTTTTGATGCACTACAAACGTTTCTCGATGGTACTTTTTTCTTCCGTTTTGGTGTTTATTTTCCATAACATGTACAACACTTACCTGATTCAGGTCGTGAAGGGAATCGGCGGAACGTCGACCCAAATGGGAACGGCGCTTACGATTGCTGCTGTTTGCGAGCTTCCGGCAATGTTTGGCTTTTCGCTGATTGCCAGAAAGTTTTCAAGTGCCAAACTGATGATTTTTGCGACGATTGTTTTTTCGATCAAGGCTTTTGCGACTTATTTTGCAGGCAATATCTTCGAACTCTATGCTTCAATGGTGTTGCAGATGTTTTCATTTGCAATCATCACGCCCGCTTCAGTTTATTACGTGAACGAAGTCATGAACGAAGAACATCGTTATACCGGGCAGGCACTGATGGTTGGAACGACGACCGTCAGCGGCGTGATTGGCAGTCTTTTGGGCGGATTCGTTTTGGAAGCAACGAATTTTCACGTGATGCTGCTCGTCGGATGTTTCATTTCCGTTTCAGGAACGATTTTGATGATGACGTTTGCACGAAATGAAAAAGAAGATTAAAATAAAATTGGAATCGGATTAGTCGTTTGCTGATCCGGTTTTTTGCTTCTTTTGTAGACAAAATCGTCAAATTTGTTTGATTAAAGTTTCCTGATGCTTGAAAATAAAGAGTTGCAAAACTAAAAAAATGATTATTTAAAAATAAATCACAAAAATAAATACTGCAAAATTAAAGAGATGACGATATGAAACTTGATTTCATTAACATTCTTAGTTTACAATAAAAAACGTCGAATAGCAAACCTCACACAACATGGAAGGATGGATGTTAATGTCTTATGTAGATGACGTTTTAACCAGAGTCGCAAGTCAGAATCCGGATCAGCCGGAATTCAATCAGGCCGTTACCGAGGTTTTGGAGTCCTTGCGCCCGGTAATCGAGCAAAATGAAGAGCGTTATCGGAAGGAAGCACTGCTTGAACGTTTGACGACGCCGGACCGTCAGATTTTATTCCGTGTCTCCTGGGTCGATGACAAAGGCCAGACTCAGGTCAACAACGCATACCGCGTGCAGTTCAACAATGCGATTGGACCGTATAAGGGCGGGCTTCGCTTACACCCTTCGGTCACGTTGAGCATCATTAAGTTCTTAGGTTTTGAACAAATTTTTAAAAATTCGCTGACCGGACTTCCAATCGGCGGAGGCAAAGGCGGATCCGACTTTGATCCAAAGGGCAAGTCCGATCGCGAAATCATGGCCTTTTGCCAAGCATTCATGACGGAACTTTACAAGCATATCGGTGCAGACGTCGACGTGCCGGCCGGAGACATCGGAACCGGCGGTCGTGAAATCGGCTATCTGTACGGACAGTACAAACGTCTGACCGGCAGATACGAAGGCGTTTTAACCGGCAAGGGGCTGACGTTTGGCGGCTCTTTGGCCAGAACGGAAGCGACCGGATACGGATTGCTGTATTTGACGGACGAACTATTGAAAGCTCATGGAAAGAGCCTCGAAGGCAAAACGGTCACCGTTTCGGGAGCAGGAAACGTTGCGATTTATGCAATCGAAAAAGCCGAACAGCTTGGTGGCAAAGTCGTAACGTGTTCTGATTCAACGGGCTGGATCTATGACCCGGACGGAATCGACGTTGAACTTTTAAAAGAAGTCAAAGAAGTCAAGCGTGTGCGCTTGACTGAATATAAAAAAGCACGTCCAAATGCTGAATATAATGAAGGAAGAGGCGTTTGGAGCGTCAAGTCAGACGTTGCATTGCCATGCGCAACGCAAAACGAGCTCAACCTGGACGATGCCAAAAAACTTGTTTCAAACGGCGTCATCGCGGTTTGCGAAGGTGCCAACATGCCGACAACGCTCGAGGCAACGAATTATCTGCAAGAACAAGGCGTGCTCTTTGTTCCGGGCAAAGCATCAAATGCTGGCGGCGTGGCCGTTTCAGCACTTGAGATGAGTCAAAATTCTGAAAGACTCAGCTGGACGTTTGAAGAAGTCGATCAAAAATTAAAAGACATAATGACAAATATCTATCAAAACATCAGCCAGGCCGCAAAAGAATACGGTCACGAAGATGATTTTGTGCTTGGCGCAAACGTTGCTGGCTTTAAAAAAGTTGCAGAGGCGATGGAAGCGCAAGGGATTTATTAATAAAGAACGTGTTTTTTGTAAAAAGAAATTTTTGAACAGAAGAAGAGGCTGGGGAAAAAGTCCCGGTTCCAGCTTGAATTAAACGAAATACCGAACGAAGGATGTCTTGTTGCGACTGAATTTGTTCGGTTTTTTTAAATGCAGTGCTGCTCAACTAATCTTGACAAGATCTCACTCAAATTTACGGACAAAGTGCCCTTTTTTGCCGGTTTTTCCGTAAGCAAAACGCATTTTACGGACAAACCTGCATTTTCCAGCGATGTGTCCGTAAACGGCAGTGATTTTGCCAAATGCAGCGACTGATAAATCAACGCTGAGACATCAGGCAAATTTACCGCAAACTATTTTTGGTTATTTCCATCATAAGGCGTCATGCATACAAAAAACGGATCAGATTTGCAATTAATTCCAAATCATCCTGGTTTTAGATTTGAGACAGATTTTTTCCAAGCCTCATCCTTTAATTTGAAGCATAGTTTTTCCCGTCATCTTCTTTTGATTTTCATCCGTGCATGATTTGGGATATACTTAATAGGTAGAAAATTTTCAAAAGCAGGTGATTATTTTGGCGATGAGAAGGAAATTGAAACACAAAAGATTAATCTATGTGCTTTGTCTGGTCGACCTGATAATCTTGATTGCAGCCTTTGGGTTCGTTTTCCATGATTACATCGGTCAGTTGCTTGCTTTTTTGAATCCGGACGTCAATCGCCAATTGCTCAAGACTGTTTTTCGCGATCATGGGATAGAAGATGCGTTCTTTCTATTATTGCTGACGATAACGACTAATGCAATTCCGTTTTTTTCCAGTTCTGTCGTTTGCATTTTCAACGGTGCATGTTTCGGACCGTGCATCGGATTTTTGATGAACCTTTGCGGCACTTCGCTCGGAAATCTGTGCATGTGGCTGTTTTTTACGCGCTACGATCTGCCAAAACGTTCTCAAAAGCTCGAAGAGTTCATTGCGGAAATCGAACAGCACAAGCAAAAAATTTATGGAATCATCGCAGGATACATGATGCCGATGTTTCCTTCGTTTATCGTCAACTATGTGAGCGTTCATCTGAAACTTTCTGTTTCAACCGCAATTTCATGTATCGTAATCGGGATGGTTCCGACGTCTTTCATCTATGCTTTTGGCGGAAACGCAATCTTTGAAGGGAGCAAAACCCTTGCAATCGTGGCTTTGGCAGGATTTGTAATCTTATTTTCAGTTGTTTTCATCTATCGAAAATGGCGTAAGCAAAGGAAAAATAACGTTTAACGCGAACTAATGTTCAAATTGGATTTTACAATATTTCAAAAATATTACAAATTTCGGTTTCTTTACTGTATTTTAGCAAAAGAAAGCCGGGATTATTTTTTTCAAAAAAAATTTCGGGAATTTCGCAAAAATATCGTGGAAACGGATTGTTAGTAATTTAGTATAAGGATAGATTTATTTTTAAGCTAAAAAATTCAGTGCTGTCAAGGCTTCAAGGTAAATATATTTAAAAAAATCACATTATAAATATTACAGAATGTAACAAAAATTTCAAGGAAACGCTTTCTTGTAATTGTCCTGGTACTTGATTGTTACATTGCTCCCATATAATGTTCCATGTTAGCTCGTGAGGCAAGCGAGCGTGAGGATCTTCACCAGAGTAAGAATAATGCTTACTACAGACGCAATAGGTTTGATATAAAACACAGGAGTGAAATTTATTTATGAAATTTAACAAAGTTGCTTTATCAATCGCATGTGCTGCAGGTTTTACCGTTGCAGGCGCAGCCGCAGCAAACGCTGATACGGTTACGGTCAAAGCTGGCGATACTTTATCTCAAATTGCCGATGAGAATAATACGACTGTTTCTTCAATTCAATCATTGAATTCGTTGCAAAACATTCATTTGATTTTCCCAGGTCAAAAACTCGTGATCAATGCGAATAATGGCGATGCTGCCGTTTCAACGCAACAAAGCGCTCAAACGACGCAACAAAGCGCTCAAACGACGCAACAAGCATCACAGCAACAAACGATGCAGACAACACAGCAAGCAGTTGCTTCATCAAGCGAACAGGCTGCGCGCGATTGGATTGCTTCACGCGAATCAGGCGGTTCATATACTGCTCAAAACGGCAACTATTATGGCAAGTATCAGCTTTCAAGCGCATACTTGGGTGGCGACTATTCTGCTGAAAACCAAGAACGCGTTGCCAACAGCTACGTGCTTAACCGCTATGGTTCATGGGCAAATGCCAAGTCGCACTGGTTGCAAAACGGTTGGTACTAAAAAACGAAGATTAATGAACAAAACGGTCGAGTCTAACTGATTGTTTCGGCCGAAATATTAAAACGCTGCACGGCTTTTTTGAAAGCATTGCGGCGTTTTTTGCATTCAGGAATAGCATTACAAGCCACGCGTTTTATGCTATAATTGTTGAATGATAATACTTTAACTGAGGTGGAAGAGGTGCGGCTGTCAATAATACTGATTATCCTGCTTTTTGCCTTTTTCGGATTGCTGATGATCGTCAGCGCAATCGGGATGCACGAACGCGATTCATGGATGACAAGATTGATCTTGTTCGTAATCGGCCTGTGTTGCATGAGCTTAGGAGGATATTTATTTTACGTTTACGTATTTGCTTAATAATGAAGAAAAATGCAGAGTTTTGAAACAATGAACTTTTAGGGAGAAATTTTAATGAAATACGATATTGAAAAAGAAGAACAGCAATTCATGAATTTTATCAATGATCAATACAACGTTTATAAAGAAATTGACAATATTTATCGCGACTATGTCAAGTTGCCATTGCTGCTGTCAGATGCTTTATTCACGCTCTCAAAGCATGCGGGCATGTATGCGATGATGCGTTTGACCAATGAAGAGCTTGAAAACGGTCAGGAAGAGGTCGATTACAACGATGAGGGCAATTGGGAATTGGTCGTTGCCGTTCACAATAAGCTGATCGATTTTCTGTCAGATACCGTTGGACCGCACTACGATCAGCGTGCAGTCGACATTGATGCGGAAGATGATGAGGATTTTGCCAAAAACGTCATTGCAATCGTTGATGCGACCTTCTCGCAAGCGCTTGGCATCGGTCCTGCAGAAGAAGACGATTCTGAACAAAATGGCGGCATGTCGCTTGTAAAGCATGACGACGAAAACTAATCGATAAATGTTCTTGATTTGGAAAGGTGACAAATTATGCCTAATACTTCTAGGAGAAGTAATAATCGGGGGAAATATTCTGGTTCAAGAAAAAAAGGCAGGCGTAAAGTTTATCGCAAAAGATCCAAGGCACCTTTCTTTTTAGCGGTTGCCGGCATCTTATTAATCGGAGCAGTTGTGGTGATTTGTAAACATAACCCGGGAAATATTGTAGATCAAGCATCAGAACTGCTTAACGAAGAAGATGCCGAAAGTGCCATAAAGGTTGTTCATAAAAAACGCATGGTGTTGAATGTTCCGTTGATTGATCAGATGGACGATCCCAAGCTTTATAACGGGTGTGAAGTAACGTCCTTGGCGATGGTTTTGAATTATAACGGAATTGGCGTTACCAAGTCAGAACTTGCAGACAATATTGAAACGGTTCCGTTTCAATATGATAACGGGGAACACGGTAACCCTAATGACGGATTCGTCGGTTCCGTTTCCGGGGGCACGTCCCCTGGACTTGGCGTTTATCATGGGCCCATCTATAATCTTGCAAAACAATATGCTGATAACGTTTATGATTTGACAGGTTCAAATTTTGATACTGTCGTCAATAAGGTCGAAGAAGGTCATCCGGTTTGGACGATTACGACGACTGCATTTGCTCCGGTCAGTGATTTTGAGTCCTGGGATACTCCTGACGGGGAAATCGACGTGACCTACAGCGAGCATAGCGTTTGCATCACGGGATTTGATCGAGACAAGAGAGTAATCTATGTCAATGATCCTTATGGTTATAAAAATCGTGAGGTCGATTGGAATGATTTTGCTGCCGCCTATAAGCAGATGGGCAACCAGGCAGTATACGTAACGAAATAAGAATGCAGAAACAGGACTTCTTATGCGTGATTTAAAAAGTCCTGTTTTTTGCATGTCTATGGCGTCGGGATTTTGATCAATCTGATGTTTGGATTGGCGAGCGTGAGGATTACGGGCAAAACATCGAAAACAGGGATTTGCCCGTAAAACAAGACGGGAGGTTACGGGCAAAATGACGAAAACAGGGATTTGCCCGTAAAACAATGCGTGCGGTTACGGGCAAAACGTGGAAAACAGGAATTTGCCCGTAAAACAATGGGGGCGGTTACGGGCAAAACGTGGAAAACAGGGATTTGCCCGTAAAACAAGACGGGCAGTTACGGGCAAAATGACGAAAACAGGGATTTGCCCGTAAAACAATGCGTGCGGTTACGGGTTGTTGTTCCAAAAATATAGGTAGTACGTGCACTGTATTTTATATTAAAAACAATTGAAAAAAATCGAAATAAATGTTAAAGTTAAGTAATTTTAAAAAAAGGGAGGAAATCATATGGATGCAATCCATCGTCGTATGTCGGAAGAATTTGAAAAAAGACGACAGTTAGCCGCCATTTTGGAGGGAAGACTCGCGAGGCGCGCCTGATGGTCATGTCTACACTTCTAATTCTCATGGAAAGTTGCAGTATTACATTCGGGATGACTTCGGAAATAAAACGTATCTAGCTAGAGATTCTGAGATAGTTGCATCGTTATTGCAAAAAAATTATGATGAAAAATGCATGAAGGCTAATGAGAAAAGGCTCAAGGCTACCAAGTCATTTTTGAAATTTGACAGTGATAAAGATTTTGATGATATCTATAATGATTTCGATTCGCGGATTCAAAAGATGATTAGTCCTGTGACCGAAACCAAGGAGCAGTTGATTGAGCGTATTAGAAATGAGAAGTACGAAGGACTAGGATTTCCTTTGGGTTATCCTGTGTTTTTGACAAGCGATGGAAGAAGAGTTCGCTCCAAATCGGAGATGATGATAGGCGATGTTTTGGAGAACTCGAATGTTTTAAATCAATATGAAAAGCCGTTAGATCTTGGAAGATATGGCAAGGTCTATCCTGATTATACGATTTACGATCTTAATCGTAATCGTATAGTTTATTGGGAACATTTTGGGATGATTGATAATCCTAAATATGCTAACAAATGCGTTGAAAAGTATAGAAAATATATACTTAGTGGGATAACCCCATTTGTAACTTTTGAAACGGCGATAAAACCTCTCAGTATTGACTTGATCAAGAAAATTGCGTGGAATTTTTCACTGGATAATTATGATGATCAATAAAAATGCAGAGCGTATTTTGTACTTTTGAATATAAAATGAAGTCTGGACATTTTGTCCGGGCTTTTTTTGTGTGGGTGCGTGGACTTTTTGCTGCAGTGGATGGCAGTGTTGTTATGTCCGTAAAAAATGCGTGCGGTTACGGGCAAAACGTGGAAAACAGGAATTTGCCCGTAAAACAATGGGGGCGGTTACGGGCAAAATGACGAAACCAGGGATTTGCCCGTAAAACAATGCG
>NZ_FOPI01000010.1:12252-75332 GCF_900113455.1 Ligilactobacillus ruminis DSM 20403 = NBRC 102161
GCGGTTACGGGCAAAATGACGAAACCAGGGAATTGCCCGTAAAAAGCCCCAACACGCTGCACGTTCATCTTGCTTTAGCTGAATTTTCCAAAAAATGAGACGAAAAAATCCGCGCAAAAAAAAGCGCGGATTTTTCAAGCAAGTCGTTGCCTCGTGCTCTGCATTTTTAAAAATTCTAAGATAATTTTTTTGTGCTGTTGCGCTTAACCAGTTTGACCGGAAGCATGATCTCGGTTTGCGGCAGATCAGGGTTCTTGATGCGTTCGATGAGTTTTTTAAAAACAGTTGCGCCAAGCTCATGAATCGGCT
Source organism: Ligilactobacillus ruminis DSM 20403 = NBRC 102161 (assembly GCF_900113455.1). Lineage (GTDB taxonomy): Bacteria > Bacillota > Bacilli > Lactobacillales > Lactobacillaceae > Ligilactobacillus > Ligilactobacillus ruminis. The sequence goes on from NZ_FOPI01000010.1 coordinate 12,562, forward strand.
GAGAAATCGAAGTCAAAGGCGGTGCAAGATATTCGTCAAGGTCAATGTTGTCGTAGCCGACGACCGAGTAGTCGTCCGGAACGCTTTTGCCTAAAAGATTCAACCCGTGATAAAGTCCGATGGCTACCTCGTCGTTGACCGTCAAAACGGCGGTGGCATCAGTTTTGATCAGCTTGTTTGCAGCGTTCATCCCGCCGATTTTGCTCATCTCGGTCGAAATGACGAGCTTTTCGTCAAACTCAAGCCCGTTTGAATTAAGTGCCTGCTTGTACCCTAAAAACCTTCGCTTGAGGTTGTCCGAAGGCTTCTTTGCCATAATCATGGCAATTTTGCGATGACCCAATTGAGCGAGATGATTGACGGCAAGCTCGGCACCGTTAAAATCGTCCGTCATGACGCGATCGCCGTCTGCAATCGGATTTTGATCGATCAGAAGATATGGAATGCGGTTTTTCTTCAGCTGATTGTCAATTTCGGTCTGTCCAATCGAAGGACTGGCAATGATGATGCCGTCGATTGAGCGATTGATCAGTTGTTCAAGGTGCTTGCGCTCGAGTTCCTGATTGTCGTTTGAGCTCAGAATCAGCGAGATGCAGTTTTGTTCCATTGCCAAAAACTCGATGCTTTTGATGAACGTGCTGAAGAACGGATTGCCAATGTCAGGAACGATCACGCCGATGGTTTTGACCGAATTAGTAATCAAATTTCGCGCATTGAAGTCAGGAACGTAGCCCAAAGCATCACGCGCATAAAGTACTTTTTGGCGCGTATCGTTCGAAAAACGGTTGGCTTTTCCGTTTAAAATCTGCGAAACGGTTGACATTGAAACGTCAGCGTAACGTGCGACGTCCCTGATCGTAACTCTGTTGGTCATGGCAAAAAATCCTTCTCATAACTTTGATTAAATCCGAATGAAATACAGTAAAGCTGATAAATTGTACCCCATATAGTTAACATTATATCATATTTTTATGATGTTTTAAGATGTTTTGGAAAATTATACTATTTATCTGTTTAAAACTAGGTAAAACATCCGATTGTTAAGAATATATGCATCTTGCGGAGGAATGAGAATTGAAAAAAAACATACATACATTGTTTAAAAAAAAGGGCAAAGTCGAAAGCAGCAAGAAAAAGGAGCATCGCAAATCATTAGGACGATTTGTGGGGTTATTTATGATTATCGCAGCATTGTTGTCGATCGTTGTGATGTTTTCGTCATCATATATTCAGACTAAGCATCTGTTGAATGAGCGCAACCGGCTTTCCAAAGAAACGGCTGCTCAAGTGATGGAAAAAACGTTGTCAGACATCGCATCCGATGCTGAAGCAAAGGTCAATGCCGGAACTTCGCTCTCTGGATTTACGCAGGGAAAATTCACGGGAAATAAGATACTTGATACGATGAAGACTTCATTTTCCGGAGACGACGTTTATTCTAACGTCTATTTCGGAACGCAAAGCGGAAAGCTTTACGCATTGAACAGCTTGTCGGAAAAAATCGATCCTAGAACTCAGGATTGGTATCGAGGTGCCATGAGCGACACGTCCAACGTCTACTGGACGAAACCGGAATATGACGAATCAACCGGACAGTATTATTCGATCGTGTCAGGCGCAGTTGAAAACAGCGGCAATCAGCGCGGTGTTTTGGCATTGCGTGTCGAATATGACGAGGTCGAAGCTGCCATCGGGCCTTTGAACGTTGGTAAAAAAGGGACGATTGCCATGATTTCAAAGCAAGGGGCCGTAATGGGAACCAAGTCTTGCGATACGAAAGAAATGTACAAGAAGGGCCAGGATATTTCATCAAGCGATGTGTACAAGAAAATCAAGGCAGCAAAGGGAACGAAAGGGACTTTGAAGGTTTCAGGAATCAAGGGAGTTTCCGAAATCTACTACAACAAGGGCGGTGCAAACAGTCAGGCATGGGCCTTTGCGTTTGTTCCTCAAAACGACCTCAGCGCAGAATTGGGCAAGCTTGCCACGACATCTTTGATTGTTTCGATCGTGATGGTCGTGTTGGTTGTGCTTGCATCGATGTTTGTGATCGAGGCAGTCAAAATCATGCTCGGCGGTTTTACGGAAGCATTCAATAGCGGCAAGGACGGTTATTTGGAACGTATTAACACGGATGATTTTGGAAACGGTCTTCAGGCCAGGGTTGCCAAAATGGCAGTTGAGCCAAGAAAAGATCGCAGCGAATTAAATGAGATGTCGCTTGCTTACAACGAAATGATCGATGCAATCTCTGCATTGACCGAAAGCGTGAAATCAAGTGCCGTCAAGACGGCTAAAAATGCCGAGAAACTGCGCGAAACTTCTGAACAGACGGCAAGCGCAGTTGACGAAGTGTCGCAAACAATCACTGACGTGGCAAGCGTCACCGAGAACCAGGCGCGGGAAACCGTTCATGGCGATGAGCAGATGAAAGAACTTTCAAGAATTGCCAATGAGCTTGCAAAGGACGTCGACGTGTTGGACAACGTTTCGACACAGACGGCTTCTTTGAATCAGCAAAACATGGCAACGATGACCGAAGTAAGCACCAACTGGGACAGCTCGCAAGAACAAACGGAACGCCTCGTTAACGAGATGCAGAATTTGAGTGACAGCATTCAAAACATCACGCAGGTTATCGGCGTAATCAATGAAGTTTCGCGCCAGATCAACCTGTTGGCTTTGAACGCATCCATTGAAGCGGAAAGTGCCGGTGATTCCGGCAAGGGATTTGCGGTCGTTGCACAGGAAATCAGAAAGCTTGCGGTCAGAAGCAAGGAGTCGACCAATCAGATTGTCGGTATCATTGAAGAAATCAAACAGAAGTCGGATCGCTTGTCGGATGAAGTCGAAATTTCAAAAGAAGTCGGCAAGCGCCAGACGCAACTGATTGATTCTGCAATCAAGTCGACGGAGGCCGTTTACAAGAATACCGAGCAGCTTATTTCAACATCTGAGCGAATCAAGCACAGCAATGATTCGTTAAACGAAATCGAAACCAAGGTAAGCGAAAGCCTCGACAAAATTTCAGCTTCGTCTGAAGAAAATGCTGCAGGAACGGAACAAGTTTCCGCAAATGCGGAAGAAGTTTCGGCTTCGATGTCAGAACTTGCAGTCGCAATTAGCGAACTGAGCGATACGGCTGATGAGCTGGCCAAGCATTCGAAACTTTTCAAGTAATATTTAGCATGAGGATTTTTCCCGGAAGAGATGAGGGGGAAGATCCTCTTTTTTGTCAAATGCAGATCGTGCGTGCTGCCGCGTCAATTGATGGCTACGACTTAGCAGCGTTCGCCGGGATGTTGGAGCTTTTTTCCAGCGTGGTTTGAGTTTTGCCTTTGCGGTAGAACATTTTTCCAAATTTTGGAGATTTTGTTTTGCTTCTGGATCCGTGCGATCCGGATTTTGAGGGGCAGGTAGACAAAAAAGAGGCATTCACCCAGTTTTTTGTCTACTTTCGGATCCGTGCGGTCCGAATTCGGAGGCGGCGGTAGACTATTGGATGTTTTGTCCTGCTTTCACCAACGAGCGCTCTGCACTTTCCGAACTAACCGGCCACATCTTCAAATCATTGTCAAATGTAGTGCTGTCCCTCGCATTTTCATAAATATTCAAGAATTACTCTCAAAAAGGTCAACTATACATCTTAATCGGACGGCTTAATTTTAAACATATTTTACCGATATAACAGATGTGTACATATATAGCAGTTAGTTACGGAGGGAACGAAATGGATATATTTTTGATAATAGGGCTTGTTCTTGGAGCAATCTGTATCGTGATGGCCCTGATTTTGAAGGGTGCCAGCATAGCGATGCTTTTGAACGGTGAAGTTGCCGTAATCATCTTTGGCGGTATGATTGCTGCTGTTTTGTCTTCTTATACGATGGCGGACATCAAGCGACTTCCGAAGGTCATGAAAGTGTTGATGTCAAATGAAGAGCCTGATTTGAACGGGACAATCGAGAAAATGGTCGAACTTTCAAACATTGCTCGTCGCGAAGGACTGCTTGCTCTTGAAGCACCTGTTAACGAACTTGACGATCCTTTTATGAAACAAGGTCTGGAGCTCGTCGTTGACGGGGCCGAGGCAGAACAGATCAGAGATTTGATGGAATCAGAAGTTGATGCGATGGAAACGAGACATCACCGCATGTCGGGCTTGTTCAAAACAGCCGGTGCAACGTCGCCGACATTGGGCGTTATGGGTGCCGCAATCGGTCTGATCGGTGCCCTGGGCAATCTTTCCGACATCAACAAATTAGGACCGATGATTGCTTCGGCCTTTGTTGCGACGATCTTTGGTATCTTCATGGGTTATTTGGTCATGATTCCGTTCGCAACGCGTTTGGAAGCCAAAAACGAAGAAGAAGTTTTGCTTAAGACGCTGATTATCGAAGGCGTCATGGACATTCAGGCGGGACATTCCGCAAAAGTTATCGAACAAAAGCTTTACGCTCAAATTCCGCCAGAAAAGCGCAAAGTTTCTGAAGAATAGGAGGGGAGCACGTGGCTAGAAGAAAGAAAGAACGAAAAGAAGAAGAGGCCAGTGAAGCTTGGCTTCTGCCGTATTCGGACATGCTGACCTTGCTGCTGGGTCTGTTCATCGTTGTTTCTGCCATGTCCAACGTTGATTCGAACAAATTCAATGCTTTGAAAAACGAATTCAGTCAAGTCATGTCGCTTAACCCGATCAAGAACGATTCAGCCGTTGACAACGTGATTGACATGGGTGAAACAGCCGCGAAGGGCAAGGGCGCATCATCCGCCTCGACCAAAAATCAGGCCGCGGCAAGCGAGCAGCGCGTTCAAAACAGTCTCAGCAAACAGCAGGCGCGTGTTCAAGAACGGCAGCAGTTAAAAGAAGTTGCTGAAAAACTTAAGCAAGACATCCAAAATACCGGACGTGCCGGCAATACGACCGTCAGCTATGAGAGCGACGGCGTGCACTTGAATCTTGATTCAAGCATTTTGTTCAATTCGGGTTCGGCAGATCTTTCCGATGCGGTCAAGCAAATGTTGGACAAGCTTGTTCCGGATCTTAAGCAGGTCAGCAGCAATCCCGTCATCGTTGCCGGCTATACCGACAACGTTCCGGTTTCAAAACGAAGCAAGTACGCATCAAACTGGGAATTAAGTTCCGCTCGTGCCGTAACCGTGATGCGCTACTTCGTCTCAAAAGGCGCCATCAGCGAAAGCAACGTTTCCGTTCAGGCTTATGCCGAAAATAAGCCCAAAGCCTCAAACGATACTGACGAGGGCAAGGCGCAAAACCGTCGCGTTGAGATTATAATTCGAAAAATAAACAGTTAATCAAACGAAATGCCGAACGAAGGCGGTCGATTTGCGATTGCTTTTGTCCGGCTTTTTTAAGTGCAGTGCTGCTCAACCAATCTATCAAAGATCTCATTCAAATTTACGGACAAACGGCCATTTTTGACCATTTTGTCCGTAATCGCCTTTTTTGGAGCAGGACATTTACGGACAGAAAACTCATTTTCATCGATGTGTCCGTAATTTTGCCAAATGCGGGGCCTGATAAATCAGCGTACCAAGCTATTTCGGGTTATTTCCACCATAGCAAGCGTCATGTATGCAAAACTGATCCGTTTTTTCAATTTGCGACAGAGTTTTTTCCAGCCGCTTTTTGAAGCAATCGTTTTTTTGAGATGAGTGAATATCAATTCATTTGAATATTGTTGGACAAGCATAACAAAAACTATTCGTATCATTAAAAATATGAAAGAAACGAGAAATGCAGCTTATGGCAAAATACAGTGAAGAAAGCCTATATTGAAACGTTTGCAACACAACTAAATTGAACCGAAAAGAGATGAAAATGCTGCGATCGGTCTCGATATAATAAATGTGTGGATTTTTTTTGAAATTATTGTTTTTAAAAATCGAACAAAATTCACTAAATTAACAAAAAAATAATTTTAAATATAATTATTTTAGGTAATATTTCAAGCAATAGACGAATGAATTTATAATCGCTATGTCATAATTTAACTATAAAGTAAGAAAATAGTCAGTTTAAGCAGTTAGTTGCAATTGAATAAGCTGGATGCAGTCAACGTTAGGCAATTGCTTGGCTTTTTTCGTATTCTGATTGAGGAGGGGATAGAAAATGGATACATACAACTTGTTAAAAACGGCAATGGACGTATCGCAAACGCGTTCAGAGCTTATTTCAAACAATATCGCAAATGTCAATACGCCAAATTACAAGGCAAAACGCGTCGTTTTCGAAAGTCAGCTGAGTCAAGCGATGGGCAATCTGAATCTGACGGAAACTCATAAGAATCACATGCAAATCGGTGGAACGAGCGGTCCTTACATCACATCTCGCAATACTGGATTTCAAAAGAACGGAAATAACGTTGACGTTGATACCGAAATGGTAAATCAAGCACAAAACGGTTTGTATTACAGTGCGATTACTTCTCAACTGAACGGACGATATAAAATGATGAATTATGTAATTAATCACTGAGGGGAGTAGATTATGAGTATTTTTAACGGACTTCAGATCAACGCAAGCGGACTTTCGCTTGAAAGAATGAAACTTGACGTGGCATCAACAAACATTGCAAACGTTAATACGACAAGAACGGCCGAGGGCGGTCCCTATAAGAAAAAAAAGGTTGAGTTTTCCGAAAATCTTCGCCAGGCTCAAGGAACGAACAAGATTACAAGTGCAGGCGTCAAGGTAACGAACATTGCTGAAGACAATACGACCAAATTGACGTATGATCCGACGAATCCAGATGCTGACGCAAACGGATACGTTGAAATGCCAAACGTCAACATGGCTGATGAAATGGTCGACATGATTCAAGCGATGCGTACTTATGAAGCAAACGTTTCGTCAACTGAAGCAAACAAGAACATTTTGAAGAAAGCACTTGAGATTTCAAAGGACTAATTTAGGAGATAAGCTATGAATTCAATTTCAGGATTAGGGAACTATCAGAATCAGTTGTCCAAGATTACCGGATTGTCTGATGGACAAAATCAAATATCAAAAACTGATGCAAAGTCTTTTGGATCGGTTCTTGAAAAAGCCATTGCAGGCTTGAACAGCAACATGAACACCCTGGATCAGGGAACGAACGGAATGATTTCCGGAACCGAAAGCGATTTGGGAAAAGTCATGATCAACATGACGGAAGCTCAATTATCATTGGAAACCGCAGTCCAGGTGCGCAACAAGGTGATTGAAGCATACAACGATATCAAGAACATGCAGTTTTAGTTAGTAGCAGGGGGTTAAAATCAAGTGGATAAAGTAAAGGACGCTTTAGAAGCCTTGAAGGCAAAATGGAGTGAATTAAGCCGCCTTGTCAAGATTGCCATCGTTCTTGGAATCATCAGCCTTTTTGCGATAATCGGCACGGTTTACTACATGAACACGCGCGTTGAATACAGCGTGCTGTTTTCAAATTTGAGCGAAGCAGACGCTGGGACGATTTCTCAGGATCTTGATTCGCAAAACATCAAATATAAGCTGGCAGACGACGGCAAAACGATCATGGTCGACAAGACGAAGGTCGATCAGTATCGAATCAATCTGGCCGTCGACAACAAGCTTCCAAGCAGTTCAAAAGGGTTTGAGCTGTTTGACTCGGCGAACATGATGACGACTGATGAAGATCGCAAAATCATGTATCAAAGGGCTTTGACAGGAGAATTGGAAAAATCGATTGCTGCTTTGGATGACGTTGACAAGGCAAAAGTCAATTTGACGATTCCAAAATCAGACAACGTGTTTGACAATTCGACTTCAAAAAAAGCCAAGGCATCAATCGTATTAACGCTTAAGGGGACTTCGATTTCGAAGGATGCGGTTCAGGGAATCGTTGCTTTGACGACCGGTGCGGTTCAGGGACTTGACAAAAAGAACGTCAAAGTCGTCGATCAGACCGGAAAAATTTTGAATAAAAATGAAGAAGACGATGATTCCGACAGTTCCAGCGCGACAAGCAAGTACATGAAACTCAAGAGTCAGTATGAAAAACAGATGGAAAAGAAGATTACGGGCTTGATCGAACCGGTTGTCGGCAAGGGCAAAGTCAAGGCCTCCGTAAACGTTGATCTGAATTTTGACGCAGTGGAAAAGAAGATTACGAATTACAGCAATCCTCAGATCAGAAGCGAAAACGTTCAGGCAAGCGGCAAGCAGGCCGAAATCAAGCAGGCACAAACCGGTCAGGTAAACGACAACGTTGATAACGTTACTGGCGATGCCAACAATGACAATGCTTCGTACAACAGAACGGTCAACAACGAGCTGAATACTGAGACGACGAAGATCATCAATGCACCGGGATCGATCAACCGTATGACGAGCTCAGTCGTCATCAACGGGGACCTTTCGGCAGGAGATTCCAAAAACATCCGCAAGCTGATTCAAGGAGCTCTCGGGTACGACAAGCAGCGCGGTGATACCGTTTCCGTTCAGGCAGTCAACTTTGCAAGAGCGAAGTCGACGAAGAAGACGGTTGCCAAGAAACCGGCCAAGAAGACGAACTGGGTATTGATTGGAGCATTGATTGCAGCAGGCGTTCTTACGCTTGGAACGATCATTTTCCTCGTAATCCGTCGCCGCCGTCGTTTGGCTGAAGAGGAAGAAGAATACTATGATGATGATTATGACGTTGACGTAACCGATGAAGGAGAAGAAGAGGAGGAGGCAAAAGAAGGCGCTGAGGAACTCGATCCGGAAATTTTGGCAGAACAGGAACGTCAAAGAAAAGAAACAGAAACCAAGCGTAAAATCGCCGTTTCAACCGAACAAAGGGCAAAAGAATACGCTACGAAGCATCCTGATGTCGTTGCTGACTTGATTTCAGCATGGGTCAAGGAAGGCGGAAAAGGGAAAAAGCAGTAGATTGGGGTGTTTTGAGTAAATGGCAGAATTAAGCGGAATAAAAAGGGCAGCAATCTTAATGATTGCACTTGGCTCGGAAACTTCTTCAAAAATCATGAAGCAACTTCCTGAATCAATGATTCAGCAGGTCAGTTACGAAATCGCCAACACCGATTACGTTTCTCCCGAAGAACGCGATGAGGTAATGAACGAATTCGTCAACACTGCTCAGGCACGTCAATACGTGCTTGACGGCGGGATTGAATACGCCAGAAACTTGCTCAATCAGGCGTTGGGACCGCAAAAAGCAAAAGAAGTCATCGATGTTTTGAATCAGATTCAGCTGCGCGAGCGTCCGTTCGACATCGCGCGCAAGGCTGATGAAAAGCAGCTGCTGAATCTTTTGCTTGAAGAACAGCCGCAAACGATCGCGCTGATCATGTGCTATCTTCAGCCGGATAAGGCGGCAAGCGTTTTGGCGGAGCTTCCGACAGAGCTTCAAGCAGAAGTTGCAGAGCGAATCGGATCGATTTCATCAACGTCGCCTTGGGTCATCAAGGCAATCGAACGTGTAATGAAAAGCAAGTTCACGAGCTTCGACGAATCCGAAACGGAAAAGGTCGGCGGCGTCAACGCGTTGGTCAATATTCTCAACTCTGCAAGTCGCAGCACGGAAAAGAATATTATCGACGATTTGGAAAAACGTCAGCCAGAACTTGGCGCAGAAGTCAAGGCCAACCTCTTCACGTTCGACGACATTATCACGTTGGAAGGTCGCGACGTGCAAAAGGTCTTGCGCGATGTGCCTAACGACGTTTTGGAACTTGCGCTCAAAGGTTCTGCAGAAGATATCAAAGAGTTCATTTTCAAGAACCTGTCGACACGTGCAGCCGACAACATCAGAGAAGATCTCGAGTACATGGGACCGGTTCGTTTGTCGTCCGTCGAAGAGGCACAGCAAAAAGTCGTTGCAGTTATCCGTCGCTTAGACGATGCAGGAGAGATTTACATCGGAAGAGGCGAGCAAGATGCAGTGGTCAAGTAAAAGAGGCAGCATAGTCAAATTATCGTCCGTAACCAAAGGAGAAGAAAAGGAAATCGTCACGAAGATTGTTGAGAAAAAAGAACCTGAGGACAATTTGCCAAATGAAGAACAGCTCCTGATCAGTCGGACGGAAAGAAAACTTGCCAAAGAACGTGAAGAGCATCGCAAAAAGCTTGAGCAGATGGAACAAGAGATCATCGCGAAGGCAAATGCAGAGGCTGAACAAATTAGAGAAGATGCTCAAAAAAAAGGCTATGACGACGGTCAGCAATCAGGCTACCAGGATGGTTATCAAGCGGGATTGAAGATTGCGCAAAAAGTCATCGAGCAGGAAAAAAGCAATTTGAATCAGGCAAATGAAGATTGTCAAAAGTTCGCCAAAGAAAAAGAAGAAGATTTGCGAAAGTTTGCGATCAAGCTAGCGGAGATTCTGATCAAAAAGCAGCTTGATGTCGATGCTTCGACGATTACCAACATTTTGGCTCCCGTCTTCATTGAACTGGAAAAACCTGATGAAATGATTATCGTCAGAGCAAACGCTTGCTACAAGCAGCCGTTGATTGATCGGTTGGACAAAATGCACAAAGAAGTTCCGAATCTGCGTTATTCGGTGTTGGAAGATGAAGGCCTTGAGCCGTACACGGTGAAAATCGAGTCAAACGAGTCGTTTATCACGGTTGATATCAAAGAAGATTTGGAAAAGTTCTTAAAGAGTTTGGGTGAGCAGAATGAGCATGATTGATTTGAGTTTTTCGGCCGAAGATTACTTATATCAAGCCGAACATCACAAATTTTATACGACTTATGGCAAAGTCAGCGAAGTCGTCGGATTGGTCATTAAGGCTGAAGGACTCAGCGTGTTCGTCGGTGAAATCTGCGAAGTGGCCATCAAAGGTTCTGACAAGGTCGCTTTGGCAGAGGTTGTCGGCTTCGTTAAAGAAACGGTGCTTTTGATGCCTTTGGACGAACTTGAAGGAATCGGACCAGGGTGCGTCGTCAAACCGACAGGCAAGACTCTGCAGGTCAGAGTCGGACCTCAGCTTTTGGGTCACACGCTTGACGGCTTGGGCAGACCACTTGACGATTCGGACATCGATACCGACAAGCTGGTCGATTATCCCGTTATTCAAGATTCACCGGATCCTTTCAGAAGAAAGCGGATTTCAAACGTCATGCCGACCGGGGGCAGAACGATTGACGGACTCTTGACCGTTGGCGAAGGTCAGCGCATGGGCATCTTTGCCGGCTCGGGTGTTGGCAAAAGTACTTTGCTTGGGATGATTGCGAGATATTGTCAGGCAGACGTGATCGTGATCGGACTGATCGGTGAACGTGGTCGCGAAGTGATGGAATTTATTGAAAAAGATTTGGGAAAAGAAGGCTACGCCAAATCGGTTGTGGTTTGCGCAACGTCCGATACGCCGCCGCTTGTCAGATTAAAAGGCGCGCATACGGCAACTGCAATTGCTGAATATTTCAGGGATCAGGGCAAAAAAGTCGTGTTGATGATGGATTCCGTGACTCGCTTTGCGATGGCACAGCGCGAAATCGGGCTTTCGACCGGTGAGCCGCCGACAACCAAAGGCTATACGCCGTCAGTGTTTGCTGAATTGCCAAAGCTTTTGGAACGAAGCGGGATGTCTGAGAAAGGTTCGATCACTGCATTTTATACGGTGCTGGTCGAAGGTGACGACATGAACGAGCCGATTGCCGATGCCGTTCGCGGTATCTTGGACGGACACATCGTTCTTTCAAGAAAAATCGCTTCGCAAAATCACTATCCGGCAATCGACGTCCAAGTCAGTCTGAGTCGTCTGATGAAGGAGCTCGTTTCGGAAGAACATACGAAAGATGCCGGCGAGTTACGCGAAAACATGGGCGTTTACAACGATTCAAAGGATCTGATCGATATTGGGGCCTACAAGAAAGGGTCGAATGCAGTGATTGATTACGCGGTCTCGCTGCACGTGCCGATTGAAGATTTTTTGAAGCAGCGCGTTGAAGAATATTCGAGTTTTGAAGAAACGGAAAGCAGATTGCACGGGTTGTTTGAAGAAGTTCCGAGCGGGCAATGGTCCGGCTGACAAGCCAAAGGAGAGGGGCATTTTTAAATGAAGAAATTTCAATTTTCTTTGCAAAGAGTTTTGGAGTATCGAATGACGCTGGAAGATCAGGCAAAGGCCAAATTTGCAAACGTTCAAAGGATAATCAATCAGACCGAACAGGAAATCGTTGAGCTTGGTCATGAAAAACGCGATATGATGGACGTTCGCGAATTCAATCTTGGCAGACTTCAAGTGCAAAGAAGGTATCTGGCCGAGCTTGATAATGAAATAATGGCGGCACAGAGCCGTTTGAGAGATCTTCATGCCGAACATCAAAAAGCTTTGAACGAATACGTCGAAGCGCAAAAAGAGCGCAAAGTCTTGGAAAAGCTGCGCGATAAGCAAAAAGAAGACTATCAGCTTGAAGCAAATCATGAAGAACAAAAACAACTTGATGAGATGGCCAATCGCCCCAAGTATAAAATGGCGTAAGAATCATGAAATTGAAGGGAGGTGAAAAAATGGAAAAGGTAATGCCGAACGTCGGTTCAGTCACGGTCGAATCCGTTTCAATCACATCGCAAAAAACAGTCAAAGCAAGCGACAAAAACGAATTCAGCAAGCTTGTCAACAAGAGCAAGTCGAAAACGCAGGCAAAAGTCAATCAAGAAAATGCCGATCAAAACAATGACGGAAAAGATGACGGGAAAAAAGTTTCCGACAATTCCAAGCAAGATGCCGATGACAAAAAAGTTGCGGTCAAAGATCAGCAGTCTGATGAAAAGCAAACGGAAAAAGATCAAACTGCGACTGTTCAGGCTGAGATTCAGCCGGTCCAGGTACAAGAAGTCAAAGCAATTTCTGAAACTGACGTGAAGCCTTCAGTGACTGAAAACCAACCGTCTGATGCAGTGACGGTTTCAGAAGTTTCGAAATCGGATTCCAATCAAAAGTTGGCAACGATTCAGCAAACGGTCACGATTGATGTTCAAACTGACGAAGCTCAAGCGCAGCCGTCGGAAAATGCAGACGAAAAAAAGCAAGCGTCCGCTGCAACGACACAGAATGGGCAAACCGTTGACGTTCAAACAAAAGACAATGTTCAAACGTCTCGGGAGCAAACGCAAGCGGTTCAGACCACAAGCGTCGCACAGACTCAGCAGACGAGTCAAAATCAGGTTCAGCAAGCGACGAATCAGCCGCAACAGACTCAATCGACCGTCAAAGTCGAAGAGGTCGGCACGGTTCAAAACGTTGAGACTCAAGCAAGCGATGCGAAGGTCGATTTGAACGAGCTTGCAACGCTCAACAATCAGGCACAGGCGATTCAAACAGCCCCAGCAGATACGAAGGCTGCATTTTCAGCTAAGATGAACGTTGCGACAACGAGAGCAGCTGAAAAACTCGCTCAGCCGATCGTTGAAAAAGTTTCGACGTCGGTCGCCCCAAACGGCGGACTCAAAACGATCACGTTGCAGCTGACACCGGCCAAGCTCGGAAACGTGCGCATCGTGATGCACGTCAGCGAGCAGGGCATTTCGCTCAAGTTCAACGTTCAAACCGATCAGGCAAAACAGCTGCTGCAGTCGGTTACAGGCAAGCTTGAGCAGATTTTGAAAAATGCAGAGGTCAACGCGACGCAGCGCACAACGCAAAGTTTCAATCTTCAAAAAGCCGATCAGCCTGAAACCGTGACGAAGGCGCCGCAATTTGAACAGGATACGAGCAGTCTGCTGAATTCGAATCAAAACGGATCTCAACAGTTCAATCAAAACGGCATGCGTCAGATGAGAACGGTCAACGGCTATCGCAAAGCCCCGGTTCTTGAGACAAAGCAGGAAGACGAGGACAAAAAAGAACAAGTGCCGACGAGCACGATCAGCATTTTGGCATAGGAAAGGAGAAAGAGATGACAGAAGTAGTTAACAATACGGCCATCAGTCAAGCGTTGAGAACGGCCGACGTTTCCAAGGCGGTTGCCGGTGCGGCTAATTCCCAGACGTTAAAAAACATCGGGAACAACAACTCGACGATCAAGATTGACGACTTCTTGAAAATTATTTCGACTGCTATGAGCAATCCTTCGATTTCCGGCGATTCGTCATCGTCAGGTTCAAGCGGGACTGACTACATTTCGCAGATGGCTCAATTTTCAACGATGGAAACTTTAAATGAGCTGAACAAGACCGTTACGACGGCAATGATGATTTCACAACAGCAACAGGCATTTTCATTGATCGGCAAAACGGTTGACATGGTTGATGAGAAGAATCAGCCTTTTACCGGCAAGGTCGAACGCGTTTCGTTCAAAAACGGGTTTGCTCAGATCAGCGTCAACGGCAAGTATTATGACATGAGTTCTCTTAGCGGGGTTGGTGAATAAATGATGCGCATTTCCCAAGTTGGCTTGGAAAATCAAAATCACGCAACGATCCAGGCGCAAAAAAAGAGGAATCAGCAAGATTTTGGAAATGAACTTGAAAAAGCGCAATTGAAAATTTCTAATCACGCTCAAAAGAGAATGAGTGCCAGAAAATTAAATCTTGCGGATGACGATTATGTTCAAATTTCAAAAGCAGTCTCTGAGCTTCAAGAAAAAGGAAGTCGGGAGTCTTTGCTCTTGTACAAAGATATGGGACTCATCGCAAACGTTCAGAACAGAACGATTATTACGGCGATGGACATGAACGAAATCGGGACTGTCACGAACATCGACAGTACCAAGTTTATCAAATAGCAGCCGGACCGAAAGGAAGCTGCTGCATCTTTTGAACGACTGAAAAAGATGCAATCATTTAACAGGAGGAATTTTTAAATGTTAAGATCTCTTTACTCAGGCGTTAGCGGCATGAAAGGTTTTCAGACTCAAATGGACGTTATCGCCAACAACGTTTCAAATGTTAATACGCACGGTTTCAAAGCAGGTCGTGTTTTATTCCAAGACATGGTCAGCCAAAATACGACGTCAGCCTCAGAGCCCGGCTTGGGCCTTGGCGGTGTCAACGGCAAGCAGGTCGGACTTGGGATGCAGACAGGTGCCATTGATACGATGACGGGCCGTGGCAACATGGAATCTACCGGTCAGGACATGGACCTTTACATTCGAGGCGAAGGCTACTTCGTCGTGCGCAAGGAAGCAACGGCCGATTCCGATGCCGTGACATACTACACGCGTGACGGTGCCTTCAAGCGCGACAGCCAAGGGTTGTTAGTCAACTCCAATGGTTATCACGTCAAGGGGCAACCGACAAAGGGAAACATCCCTGCCCCTATGGACAACAATTTCAAGAGTGAAAACTATTTCGGTAATCCGAACGCTACGGGTTCAAATCTCGCTGACATCAATATTCCTGAAACGGTCAACGGTCAGCGTTTCGAATCAGTCACGATCGATAATTCAGGTCTTGTCGTTGCAAAATACGGTGATACGCGCTATGCAATGGGCAAGATTGAACTTGCCAAGTTTAACAACCCGTCCGGTTTGCAAAAATCAGGCAGCAACAACTTCTCCGTCACGAACAACTCGGGCGATCCGAACTTTGCAACTCCAGGTCTTGGCGGTACCGGTACTTTGGAATCAGGATTTTTGGAAATGTCAAACGTCGATTTGGCCGATCAGTTCTCGCAAATGATCATCGCAAGTCGTGCATACCAGGCAAACTCGCGCAGTATTACGACTTCGGACGAAATGTTGCAGGAGTTGCTGAACCTGAAGCACTAATTGCGAAATGAATAAAAAGTGAGTGGTAGCGTGATTGAATTAACAGCATGGAGCGGCGAAAAATTTTATCTCAATCCGGACATGATCGTCAGAATCGACGAACGACCGGACACGGTGATTACTTTGACGGACGGGACGCCGATCGTCGTCAAAAATACCGCAAAAGAAGCGGTTGAAAAAATCACTGCATATCGCCGCCTTGTTTTTAGCGGATTGTTAGACGCAAATGCAACGGAGGATGACTACAAATCCTCAGAAAACGATAGAGAGTTGGGTGAAAATGGATAATAAAAAAGAAGCACCAAAGGCAAAGACAAAAAAGCCTGCGGCAATTGAAGAAACAGAAGTTAAAAAAGGTCCAAAGTGGGGAATCCTGATTCCTTTGATCGTGATCTTGACGATTTGCGGCAGTGTCGGTGGTACGGTTCTCGCAACGCATTTCCTTGCGCCTAAGACCGAACAGGCAGGTTCTTCCGTCAAGCGCAACGCCGGAACAGGCAAGATTTCCGATGACGAAAAACTGGTCAGCGTGCCGAAGTTCGTTGTCAACCTTGCAACGGACGATTCGGCCAATACGCAGTATGCGCGCCTGAAGATTTCAATCTTGGTCGAAAATGGCGACAAGGCCGCTGAAGCCAAGAAAAACATGGCTGTGATTCGTGACGCCGTTATCAATGTCATGAAGAAGAAAAAGGCCACGGATATTTTGAGCAATTCCGGTAGCGTAACGGCTTTGAAGAACGAATTAAAAGACGGAATCAACGAAGAGCTCGGCGAAACGCTGGCAATTCAGGTTTACGTAACGGATTTGGTTGTTCAATAAAACTTCTTAAAAAGTTAGATGTAATTCTGTTGATTGAGTTTTAAGCATTATGTAAAATACACTCAATTAATGAATTCTGCGGTTTAGTCCGCGTCAGTTAGTTGGAGGTTTTGTTGTATGGACGGGATTTTGGCCTTGGTCAAAATGATTGCCGGATTGGCGGCGGTTTTATTGCTGATCGTTTTGACGCTGAAGTATCTGAATCGCTTCACAAGTCAGGCGAATGAAAATTTTCGCGTCATGAAAAAGATTGCGGTCACGAAATCGTCATCTTTGGCAATCGTGTTGATTATCGATAAATATTACGTGATGAGTTTTTCGGAACAGGAAAACAAGATCATAAGGGAATTGTCAAAGGAAGAAGCAGAAAAGCTGATTCAGGAAAACAGGCAAAATGAAGAAAGGCAGCTCGAAATGGCTGAAAACTTCAAAAAAATTTTCGAGAAAGCAAAGAGGAAGTAATGATGAAGTTCAATAAAAAGAATATCAAAATTGCGGCACTGGTACTTTTCGGAATGATGGCCTGTTTTTTGATCGTGGTCAGGATGCCTGACCACGTTGCCGCAGTGAGCACGAGCGACGTGACGAATACGGTCAATAAGCTGATTAACGGAAATAATCAGGGCTCATCGAGCAAGATTGTCGATACGTTCGTCATCATGACGCTGTTGTCGATCATTCCGCTGATCTTGATCATGACGACTTCGTTTACGCGAATCATCGTCGTCTTGTCGTTTGTCAGGTCATCGCTTGGAACTCAGCAAAATCCTCCCAATCAGGTTCTGATCGGGCTGGCGCTGTTCTTGACGCTGTTTACGATGCGCCCCGTCTATAACGATATTTATCATAATGCGATTCAGCCATACAATGAAAACAAGATTACTCAGCAAGAAGTGTTCGACAGGTCTGAAAACCGCATGAAGGAATTCATGTATAAGCAGGCCAACCCAAAAGACGTCAAGCTGTTCAAAGATCTGGATCAAAAAAACGAACGAAAGAAGATCAAATATCGTACATATAAGGACATTCCGTTTACGGTAATGGCACCGGCATTTATCTTAAGCGAGTTGAAAACCGCATTCAGCATCGGCTTTTTGCTGTTCATACCGTTTATGATCATCGACCTGGTCGTGGCTAGCGTCCTGATGTCGATGGGGATGATCATGTTGTCCCCGGTCATGATTTCGCTTCCGTTCAAGATTTTGCTGTTTGTTTTGGTCGACGGTTGGTACCTTTTGGTCGAATCGCTCGTTCAAAGTTTCAATTAAGGGGGCAGGCAAATGAGTATTGAAGTCGTAACAGATGTGATGCGTGACGCGTTGATTCGCGTTTTGATCGTCTCGGCACCTGTCATTTTAGTTGCAATGATCGTCGGCTTGATCATCAGTATTTTTCAGGCAACAACGCAGATTCAGGAACAGACGTTGAGTTTTGTTCCCAAGCTTGCAGCAATCTTCGTCACGCTGATTATAGCGGGAAATTTCATGATTAACATTTTGCTTGAATTTACTCGGCATATTTTCAGAATGATCAGCAACTTGTGAGGTGAAAAGCATGAGCATGGTGCAGATCCAAATATTAGGTTTGATTGCATGCCGCGTGTTTTCGTTCATGTCAGTTGCCCCGATTCTTTCTGAAAGGAATTTTCCGAATCCTTGCAAGCTGATTCTTGGAGGCGGGTTGATTCTGTCGGCATTTTCGCTTGCAGCAGCCTTTGAAAAAGAAGTTGCCTTGGCCGTCTTCATTTTGATGGCAGTCAAGGAAACGATTTTTGGCTTGGCGATGGGATATTTATGCCGACTGGTTTTTTTCGGGGTCATGATTACGGGCCAGTTCATTGATTTTCAGGACGGTTTCATCATGGCTCAGGCATACGATCCAACGATGCAGGCATCAACCTCGCAATTTGGCAAAATGTACTATTGGCTTGCAATCATGGTCTTTTTTGCCAGCGGGTTGTACAGACAGATGATCAGAGGTCTGATGACATCATTTGACATCGTCAGTCTCGGATATCCGACTTTGACGGATGAATCGATTGGAGGAATCGTCAAGCTGTTTGCCAAGACGTTTGAGATGGCCTTCAACATGGGAGCACCGATCATTATTTCGATTCTCGTAATCGATATCGTGCTTGGAATTTTATCGCGTTCGATTCCGCAGCTGAACGTTTTGATGCTGTCGTTGAACGTGAAGACGACAGTCAGTTTTATTGTCTGTGTGCTGGTTTTGCCGAACATGGTCGATTTTTTGGCAAGCAACTTTTCAGAGATGATTCAAAATATGGCCGACTTTATCAAATCAATCGCTTAGGAGAGGCAGGTGAGAAGTGATATGGGAGACAAGGATGGAAAAACAGAAAAACCCACCCCGAAGCGGATTCGTGATTCACGGAAACGCGGTGAGGTAGCAAAGAGCCCGGATGTCGTTGCGGCAGTCGCGTTGTTTGTCTTTGCGATGCTATTTGTTCCACTTTGCGAATTTTCCATAAACCACTTCTCACCTTATTTTGTCAATTATCTTGAGATGCTGGCAAATCCCGATCAGATGATTGGAAGCTTGGGAAAAATTGCGTTTCAGGCAATTTTGATGATTTTTATCATGACGGGGCCGTTCATGCTGATTGCGATCGTGATCGGCATCGTCGGAAACATCGTTCAAGTCGGACTGCTCTTTACGGCGACTCCGATCAAGCCGGATTTCAAAAAACTCAATCCGCTGAACGGCCTTAAGCAGATGTTCAGTCTGAGAGCATTGCAGAATCTGGCCAAGTCGTTGGTCAAGCTGATTATCGTCGGATACCTTTGCTACAAGAAATACGTTGAAACGATTCCGACTCTGACGAGCCTGTCTGAAGTCGGAACGGGCAAGGTCTTGTTGTTCATGCTGAACATCTGCAAGGACCTTGCGACGCAGATCGGCATCCTGCTTGTCGTTGTTTCTGTTTTTGACTATGCGTTTCAACGCTACACGCATATGAAGAGCTTGAAGATGTCAAAACAAGAAATCAAAGATGAAATGAAGCAAATGGAAGGCGATCCTCAGGTCAAGGCCCAACGCAAAGCCAAACACCGCGAAATGATTCGAAATGCGGTCGCGCAGGTCAAAGATGCCACGGTTGTTTTAGCCAACCCGACGCACTTGGCAATCGCGATCAAATATGATGCGGAAGGTGCTGGCGTTCCTCAGGTTTTGGCCAAAGGGGCCGATGACGTGGCAATGAGAATCAAGGAAGAAGCCAAAAAGCAAAACGTGCCGATCATCGAAAACAAACCGTTGGCACGAGCGCTTTATCCTAAAGTCGATGCCGGCGATTTTATTCCGGTCGAATTTTATGAAGCCATCGCAGAAGTCATTGCTCTTGTTTACAAGCTTGAGCAAGAAGCAAAAGGAAAGATTTAATCAGGAGGAGAAAGTAAGTTGGACAATAAAGCGAAAGCAAAAAAGGGCGGGTTGACGCCCGCTGAAATTGTAATCTCTTTTCTTGTCATAGGCATCGTCGGATTGATCATCATTCCGCTCCCGACGTCATTGCTTGATATTTTTATCGTTACGAACTTGACGATTGCAATTAATATTTTGCTCATTACGTTGTTTACCAAATCAGTTTTGGAGTTTTCGACGTTTCCGACTGTTTTGCTGATTACGACGATGTTTAAACTCGGTTTGAACATGTCGTCGACGCGCTCCATCCTGACGACGGGAAACGGCGGACACGTGATTGAGGCCTTTGCCGATGTTGTGGCCGGCGAAAATTACATCGTTGGCATTATCTTGTTCGTGATCATCATGATAGTTCAGCTGGTCGTCGTGACAAACGGTTCAGGTCGTGTCTCCGAAGTTTCTGCTCGTTTTACTTTGGATGCGATGCCCGGCAAGCAGATGGCGATCGACTCTGACTTGAATTCAGGGGCGATTACTGAAGAACAAGCAAGACAGCGTCGCAAGGATCTGCAGCGCGAAGCTGATTTCTACGGATCGATGGATGGTGCTTCAAAGTTCGTTAAAGGTGATGCAATCGCCGGAATCATCATCGTTCTGGTCAATCTGATAGGCGGAACCATCATTTTCACTGCCAAAGGAGATTTGTCGATTACAGATGCGCTCAGCCAGTTCGGGAAATTGGCGATCGGTGACGGTTTGGTAAGTTCCGTCCCGTCGCTTCTGATTTCCCTGGCAACCGGCGTGATCGTAACGCGTTCTGAAGACAACAGCACTTTTGGGACTGATATCGCAAGCGATGCATTGAGAAATCCGCAGCTTTTCAAAGTCGTCGGGATCATCCTGCTGGTTTTGGCGCTCGTCCCTGGATTTCCCAAGATGCCTTTCATCGTCCTGTCACTGGCAATGTTTACCGCCAACGTTTTGGTCAAGCAAAAAGAAGAACAAAGAATCAAGGAAAGAATCAAAGAAGAACAGACTCTTGCATTGCAGCGCAAAAAAGAAGAGCAGGAAGAAGACGACGACGTGGCATCGTTTCAGGTCGAGCCGTTGTCGATTGAAATCGGCTATGGCTTGATTCCGTTGGTCGACAGCACGATCGACAACAGTCTGATGAACAGAATTTCTGCCATCAGACGGCAAACGGCTCATGAGCTCGGGATTTTGGTCAGCCCAGTCCGCATTCGCGACAACCTGTATCTGAACGCCAATGATTATTCGATCAAAATTCGCGGCAATGAAGTCGGGCACGGAGACATCTATCCTGACAAATACATGATCATCAGCCAGTCTGATGACGGAAGCTTCCCGTTCCAAGGAATTCCGACCAAGGAACCGGCCTTTCAGCTCGATGCGCTTTGGATCGATGAAAAGGATAAGGAAAATGCGGATCTGCAAGGCTTCACGGTGATCGAACCGCTGACGGTCATTGCAACGCACCTTAAAGAAATCATTCATGCGCATGCGCCGGAGCTTCTTGGCAGACAGGAAGTGCAAAAGCTTCTTGAAGGCATCAAGGCCAACAACAACGTCGTCATCGATGAATTGATTCCTGACATCATGCGTTTGGGCGAAGTCGAAAAGGTTCTTCAAAATCTGCTTGAAGAAAACGTTCCGATTAACGACTTGGCCACGATTCTTGAAACTTTGGCCGATTACGGAACGGTTACGAAAGATACCGAAGTTTTGACCGAGTATGTCCGTCAAGGACTCAGGCGAACGATTGCCAATAAATATGCGGATGAAAACGATCGTATCAACGTGGTCACGATTCATCCGAAAGTCGAAGAGATGGTTTCGCAAAGCATTCAAAAGACTGCAACCGGATCATATCCGGTAATGAAGCCTGATTCCGTCAACAAGATTTTGGCCGCAATCGGCGACATTTCACAACAAATGGCGGCACAAAACATGAACTACGTCATTTTGACGTCGCCAAAGATTCGTTTGGCCTTCAGAAAACTGATTGCATTCAACTTTCCTGACGTTGCAGTGCTTTCATTGAATGAAATTCCAAATGAAATTACAATTGAATCAATCGGGAACATTGAAATCTGATGCAGCGGATTAATCAAAGAAAGGGGCAGTGCCGTTTCATGTACGAGGTTGATCGAGAACAAGAAATATTGAAATACTTGCCCTTGGTAGAACGTGTTGCCAACCGCATCTCCATCAAAAATACTGAATATGAATATGATGATCTGTATAACATCGGCGTTATTGGTTTGATTGATGCAATGCAGAAGTTTGATTCGTCAAAGAAAGTTCCGTTTGAAAACTATGCGACCATCAGAATTCGCGGGGCCATCATCGATGAAGTCAGACGCCATTCAAAAATATCTCGTTACAAAATGGGGAACGTCAACAGCTTCTATCAGGCTAAGCAAGAACTTGAACAGGAAATGAAACGCGAAGTGACCGACAAGGAAATCATGAAGAAGATGGGAATCACCTCATCCCAGTTGGGCGACATTTATGACAGCATTCAATACCTTTCATCGGTTTCGCTTGAAAGCACGCTTTATTCAAATAACGACGAAACGGTCATGGTTCAAGACACGCTAAGGGATTCCAAGGCTCCGAGCGGAGAGAAGGAATTAATGAAGCAAGAGAGAAAAAAAGAACTGGTTGAAGCAATCAAGCGTCTCTCGGAACGTGAACAGCTCGTTTTGAGTCTGTATTACGAAGAAGATGCGACATTAAAAGAAATAGCCGCGATTTTGGATGTTTCGATTGCCCGCATTTCACAGATTCACGGCCGGGCGATTGCCAAGATCAGAGGCTATATTGAGGAGGCAAATCAGGAATGATCAGATCAATTGATACCTTGAAAAGCAATTTTGAAGTACTGCAAAAGAGGCAGGAAGCAATTTCTGCAAATATTGCCAACGTAAATACGAACGGTTATCAAGAAAAGAAACTGTTCCAGTCGACGCTGAAAAACGTTCAGCTGCACAACTTCATGGGCGGATTAAAAAATGAACAACGAGTCAACGTCGGAAATTTCACGTTCGGAAATCAGATAGACGGTTCATATTTGAATACCCAATCCGGTTCGATGCATGAAACGGACTTGAAAACTGATTTTGCAATCAACGGAGCAGGCTACTTCACGGTTCGCATGAACAACGGTCAGATCGGCTATACGAGAAACGGCAACTTTACCGAAAATCGTCAAGGACAGCTGGTAACTCAGGAAGGATATGCTGTTCTTGGGGCAAACGGCCAGGCGATCCAAGCAAATGAAGCCAATCCGAATTTTATGATCGTTTCGTTCAACAATGCGTCCGCTTTGCAAAACCAAGGCAATACAATCTATACGAGCAATACCGCAGGAACGCAGATCAGAAGCGAAGTCGTGCAGGGTATGCTTGAAGGATCGAATACGGATACGGCACAAAACATGGTGGATCTGATTCAGACTTCACGTGAATTTGAGGCCAACCAAAAAGTTTTAAGCACTGCCAACCAAACGCTCGGCAAAGCCGTAAATGAGCTTGGCAAGATTTAGCGGAGGATTTAACAATGAACATGAGTCAGATTTTGTCCATCAGTCGTTCGGGGCTTAATGCCTATCAACGCGAAATGGACGTCGTTGCAAACAACCTTGCGAACGTCGATACGCTTGGATACAAGGACAAACGAACAACGTTTCAGGAACTTTTGAACAACGGAACCAACGCAAACGAGGTCGGTCTGTCGCAAAATGCCGGCAACGTTGCCGTCAATGCCGGACTCAACGTGCAACAGGTCAACGAAAATTTAAGCCAGGGAGTGTTCAAATCGACTGCCGGAACTTATGATTTGGCAATTGACGGCGAAGGATACTTCGGGGTCAGGGACGGTGCAAACAATCTGTACCTGACAAGAGACGGCAGCTTCAGACGCGATGCCGACGGAAACCTTGTGACGAGCAAAGGAATGAAGGTTGAGGTTCAATCAAACGTTCCTTCAAGTCAGTGGCCGAAAGACGGCGAGGTCAGCATTTCGATATCCGGTTACGTTTCGATCGGAAACGTCAGGGTCGGGCGCATCCTGCTGTTTCGTCCGCAAAATTCGATCGATATGAACGACATCGGGAACAATCTTTACCGTTGCGACGGGAACTTGATTTCGTCGGCAAATAACAACGCCGGGTTCGGTCAGATCAATCAAGGCTTGGTCGAACTGTCAAACGTTGACGTTGCCGATACGATGTCTAAAATGATCATCACCCAGCGCGCTTATCAGATGAACAGCAAGGCCCTGCAGTCGACGGACGAAATGCTGCAGACGATCAACAAGTTTACGGAATAATAATGGGGAATGATGTCTCGTGATTAAATTTACGCATATCAGCAAAAAATATGACAACGGAAATTATGGTCTAAAAGATGTTTCCTTTAAGATTGAACAAGGGGAATTTGTCTACGTCGTCGGAAAAAGCGGCGCAGGCAAGTCTACTCTGCTCAAAATGTTCAATCGTGAAGAAATGCCGACGTCCGGCGAAATCTTAATGGGAAACGTCAAGATTTCGAGATTGAAGAACAATCAGGTCTATAAGTTGAGACGCCAGGTCGGCGTAATTCGGCAAAAGGATTTGTTTTTGCCTAATCGAAGCGCATATGAAAACGTCGAATATGTTCTGAGTGCGTGCGATGTTCCAAAAGAAGAATGGGACAAGCGGATTTTGGATGCATTTACGACCGTTGGCATGTGGAATTTTCGCGAGCATCGTACATATGAGTTGTCAATCGGACAACAGAAGAAAATTGCGATTGCAAGGGCAATCGTGACTTCGCCTCCGGTTTTGATCGCAGATGAGGCAACGGCCAATCTGGACAACCGGTCGGCGATGGACATAATGAAGCTTTTTAACAAGATCAACCGTCAAGGAATGACGGTCGTGTTTGCGACGCATGATTCGACGATGGTGAATACGTTGCGTCGGCGAACGTTGGAGCTTTCTTACGGCAACTTGGTCAGGGATGACAAAAAAGGCGGGTATTCGGCAACGAATGATCCTAAAAACGTGTATGTATGGTAGACGCGAACGGAAGGTTAAGAGACTGACCGATATTTGAAATAATCATAGCATTATACCGAAGTTACAAAGTGATTTTAAATTCAGTTCAAAATATAAACTCTGCATTTTAAAGGAAAAGTCACAAAAATTACAAATTTCAGATAAATCGTTCTATATTTTAGGCTAAAAATCACAGAAACTCCGCATAGTAACACGCGTAGTTTGCTTAAAATCGCTTCATTATCAACCGATATGAATAGCATGGGATCGCTGTCAGGTTAATATGTTTTTGTGAGGTGAAAGTGGTTTTTTTGCTTAATCTACACAGAGGTCAATTAGGATTAATTTCAGTTTGAAAGGAAAATTATCATGAATAACAAGACAAAGAATATTGTACAAAAACTAGTGCCGGTATTTGTTACGATCATAGCGGCAATTGTCGGATATTTCCTGTGCGCGCCGGCAAACGTTGTCGCATACTGGGTATTAGCAGTTATTTTGATTGTTGCGCAAGTTGTTTATCTCGTTTTCGGCGGCAAGATTGCCGGCCAAACGGGCGTCGGCAAGAACCTGAAGTTCATTGAAGAACACATGGAACAAATTGCCAACGGTGATTTGAGAAGCGTTGACGAATTGGCCGATACAGAAGACGACATTACGGACATGGGTCGAATCGCAACGGCTCTTCATGCGGTCGGTAATACGTTCAAAGGCTTTGCCGTTCAATGGGGCGAAGATACGAAGGAGAACGAAAAGAGGATTGCAACGCTGTCATCTGCTTGCGACAAGGCCAAAACCTCAACAGAAGACGTCGGCGACACGCTTGAAAAGCTTTCCGATACTTCACAGGTTTTGGCACAGCATGCGCAAACGGCAACGGAAGACATCGACTCGCTTTCTTCAGACATTGAAAATATCAATGACGTGATCGGACGTCTCGGAGAATCTGCCGACAAGTCCCAGGAAACGAATCAGCGCAACACTGAAATCATGGGTGCCGTATCCAAGTCATGGAGCGCAGAACGCGAAAACCAGGCACGTCTCGTCAAGGAAATGGGCGAAATGAACAAGGACATCCAAAACATCGGCAACATCGTTTCTTTGATCAACGACATTTCGGAACAAACAAACCTGCTTGCCTTGAACGCTTCCATTGAAGCTGCACGAGCGGGTGAAGCCGGCAAGGGCTTTGCAATCGTTGCCGAAGAAGTTCGTTCTTTGGCTGAACAGTCAGGCAATTCCACGAAGAGCATTCGTGAAATCATCGAACAAATCAGAAACAAGTCTGAAAGAATCACGAGCGATCTGAACGCTGCTTATGACAACGGCGAAGAACAAAACGAAGAACTCGGTCAAGCAATGGTTGCTTCACGCGACATTTCTGACATCGTTTACGAATTCGCGCAAGGTATCAAAGAGATGCAGACAAGCATTCAAGGCGTTGTTGACGTCAAGAATCGAGTAACGGATGCTTATATGAACATCGCAGAAGAAATCAGCCAAACTTCAGCCGGAACGCAACAGGTTGCCGCAAGCTTCGAAGACGTGCGCAATCTGATCTCTGAATTTGAAAAGAGCGTTGATGAGTTGCAAGAAGATGCTGACATCAAGAAACTTCAACAGGAAGCTTTTAAACTGTAAAACTAAACGATGAAAGGGATTGGCGGCAAAATGGAACAATATGTAGTATTTAAAAGTCATGATCAGCTTTTCGGATTGCCTGTAACTATTGTTCGTCGTGTTGTTGAGACAAACAAATTCATTCCGCTTCCGGAAGTTGCAGATTATGTTTTGGGCGTTTACGAATATGAAGAACAAATGCTTCCGATTATTGATCTGGGACGCAAGCTTTTCAACGATTTTACGGAACAGACGCAAGAGGCCAAGGTCATCTTGTGCAACTGGAAAGAACAAGCGCTTGGAATCTACGTTGAAAAGATTGTCGGAATCGTTTATCTCGAAACGAATGATAATGAAAAAGAACTTGAAAAGGCAAAATTAAAGCGGGGCTATGTCGGCAAGTTCCTCAAGATGAAAGACGACGTCGTCATTTCACTTGAACTTGATTATTTATTCGATAACAAGGAAGCTGATGGACTTGTGGAGTCACTTGATGATTTGGAAGCTGATCAGGCTTTGAAATCCAGTGATTCTGAGGACGGGGAAAATGAGTAGCGACGATATCAGGGTCGGAATTGCCGATTACAAAATCGGACAGGCTCCGCATCGCATCATGACGGTCGGGCTTGGTTCCTGCATCGGAACAATCATCTATGATGAAAAAAGCAAAGTCGGCGGATTGAGCCACATCATGCTGCCGGATAGCAAGCCGTTTTCTGCCAAGTCTGACGTCAATCCGGCCAAATTTGCCGATACGGCAATTCCCTTGATGTATCAGCAGCTAAAAAGAAGGGTGCCAAACGGACGTTTTAAGGCAAAAGTCGTTGGCGGAGCAAATATGTTTTCTTTCAAATCCGCAACGTCAGGAACCGGCAATATCGGACAGCGAAATGCCGAAGCCGTCATGGAGGTTTTAAAGGAACTGCGTATTCCGGTCGTGGCATCGCATACAGGAGGAAATTCGGGGAGGACGATGATTGTTGACCTCGATGACTTCACCTGCATGGTGAGGATCGTGCATCAAGATGTGATTTATATTTAGAAGGGAAGATACCTCGTTGATAAGAGTATTAATAGTTGATGATTCAGCTTTCATGCGCAAAGTAATCACTGACCTTTTGAAAAAGATGAATGGCGTTGAACCGGCTGATATCGCCAGAAACGGCAAGGCTGCGGTTGATTACTTGGCAGCCCACGATGACATCGATCTTGTGCTGATGGACATTGAAATGCCAATCATGAATGGTATCGAAGCCTTAAAACAAATCAAGCAGAAATACTCAACTCCGGTTATTATGCTTAGCGCATTGAGCAACAAGGAAATTACGATCGAAGCTTTGGAACTTGGTGCAACGGATTTCGTAACGAAGCCCGTTAACCTGACTGCAATCGAAAGAGATTGGACGCGAGATCTGGAAAGAAAGATCAAAGGCTCGCAGATGAAAAAAAACGAGCGTCTTCATCCGACGATTGAACGAGACAAAAAACTTCGTCGGGAAGTTGCGCTCAAAGAAAAGAAGACGGATGTGGAACTCAACCGCGGAGTCCATGCTTTGGTGATTGGTTCTTCAACCGGCGGGCCAAGATCGCTTTTGACTGTGGCAAAGGCTTTGCCGAGAAAATCCAAGGTTCCGATTTTTATTGTTCAGCACATGCCGAAAGGATTTACGAAATCATTTGCTGAAAGGCTCGATGCCGAATGCGGACCGCACGTCGTTGAAGCACAGGATGGAATGATGGTCGAGCCGAATACGGTTTATCTGGCTCCTGGCGACTATCATATGACGACGGACGGCATCAAGATTTACTTGAATCAGGAACCAAAGCTTCACGGAACCAGACCTGCAGTCGACTATCTGTTCAAAAGCGCAGCTAAGGCTTATCACAAGTATTTGGTCGCGGTCATCTTGACCGGCATGGGCCATGACGGTGCTGACGGAATGGTCGAGATTGCTAAAAACGGTGGTTATAATTTTGCGCAAAACAAAGAAACGTGCGTCGTCTTCGGAATGCCGAGGGCCGCAATTGAAAAAGACGTCGTAAACGAAGTCCTCGGACTAGATGAGATTGCAACTAAAGTAAATCGGATTGTTAGGTGATCAAGATGGCAATGAACTTTGATTTTTTCAACAAATGGGTGCAGGATAATTTGGGCATTCGTTTGGAAGCATATAAGGAACGTCAAATGCAGCGTCGAATCGGAAATATTATGCAGACGACGGGAGCCAAGACTTTGGAAGAATATGCGAAGATTCTTTCAAAAGACAGCAAGGCTCGCGAAGAGTTTATCGAGCATTTGACAATCAATGTGACTGAATTCTACAGAAACAAAGACATTTTCGACGAGTTCGAAGACGTTTTGAACAAAATTGTGGTAAAGAATACGTCAAGACCAAAGATTTGGAGCGCAGCCTGCTCTACCGGGGCTGAACCGTACACGCTCGCAATGATTCTTGACAAAAACAAAATCAACGGTTCGATCGTCGCAACGGATATCGACAAGGTTATCCTGGACAAGGCGAAAAGCGGAAGATATTCTTTGCACGAGCTTAAGAACGTTTCAAAAACAGATATCAGCAATTATTTTTCAAAAAAAGAAGATGGCGATTACGAAGTAAAGCCTGGTTTGAAACAAAAAATTACTTTCAAACGACACGATTTGCTGAAGGATCGCTACGAAAGTCGCTGCGACGTGATTGTGTGTCGGAACGTGACAATCTACTTCAAGCCTGATGCCCGTGACGAAGTTTATCAAAATTTTGCTGATGCGCTCAACAAGGGCGGAATTTTCTTCACCGGTGCAACGGAAACGATTAATAATCCCGAACAGTTTGGATTGAAGAAAGTTGCTTCATTCATCTATCAAAAGGCATAAGCTGAAGAGAAGGAGGAAAAAAATTCATGGCTGATGACAACAGTGTTTATCGCGATCTCTTCTTTGAAGAAAGTGATGATAATTTACAAACATTAAATGACAGTATTCTTGAACTTGAACAGGAACCGGACAACATTGACCTGATCAACAGCATCTTCCGCGTTGCACATACCTTAAAAGGCATGTCCGCAACGATGGGATATGACGTTATGACCAAACTTACGCATAAAATGGAAGACATGCTCGACCTTTTCAAAACTGGCAAAATGAAGGTCAACACGGATCATATCTCGCTTGTTTTCAAGTGCTTGGACAAGTTGCAGGAACTTGTTGACGATTTGCGCGACGATAAAGAGCTTGAAGAAAGCCAAATTACGGATCTTTGGAACGAGCTTGACCGCGTCGAGTCATCTGCGGGCGCAGGCGAACCCGAAGCCGAATCACCTGCTCCGGTTGAGAAACATGACGAAGGAGCCTTGTCAACGAAATTCGAATATTATGACGATGCCGATACGGACGTTGTCAATGGTGCCAAAGCCGATGGGATGAACGTTTATGCGATCGCGATCCGTCTCGACAAGGATACGATGCTCAAAGGTCCGCGCGTGTTCCTGATTACGGAACATCTCGAAAAAGACGGCGAGATCATCAGGACGGAACCTTCAGCTGACTTGCTTGAAGACGGAGATTTCGATACTGATTTCAGAATGATTTATCTGACCAAGGACAGCGTTGACGACGTCAAGCATATCATCGAATCAAATACGGAAATCGACAGCTATATCGTTGAGGAATTCAAGGAACCCGCTGCTGAAGAAGAAAAAGCCGAAGAAAAGTCTGAAACAGAAGAAAAGAAGGCAGAAGCAAAACCTGCCGAAGAAAAGAAGCCGGCTGCAGGGAAGCCTGCAGCCAAAACTCAGGCAACGGCGCACAAGGCCAAGAATCAGATGATTCGTGTCGATCTGACAAGGCTTGACCGTTTCCTGAACCTCGTTTCAGAAATCGTGGTCTACCGCAATCAACTGGAAGATGCAACGAACCGCGAAAGCATCGACGAGATTCGCGATTCCCTGGAACAGGTTTCACGACTGACTTCAGAACTGCAGGATCTTGTGCTGAAGATCCGCATGCAACAAGTCAGCGTCGTCTTCTCTCGTTTCCCGCGCATGGTGCGCGACTTGTCCAACCAGTTGAACAAGGAAATGAAGCTTGAAATCATCGGTGAAGAAACGGAATTGGACAAGACGGTCGTTTCTGAACTTTCAGAACCGTTGATTCACTTGCTAAGGAATTCAGCGGATCACGGCATTGAAGATCCTGAAACAAGAAAGAAGCTCGGCAAGCCTGAAGTCGGGACGATTACCCTTGCAGCTTATCAAGAAGGCAACAAGGTTTTGATCACGCTGTCTGACGATGGCAAGGGATTGAAACCTGAAATCATCAAGGCAAGTGCTGAAAAGAAGGGCATCGATACGACGGGAATGACCGATCGCGAGATTCAGATGCTTGTCTTCCACCCGGGATTCTCGACTGCCAAGAAGATTACGAACATTTCAGGACGCGGTGTTGGTCTTGATGCCGTTCAGGCAAAGATTGCTGAACTTGGCGGATCCATCGAAATGGACAGCAAAGTTGATGTCGGAACGACATTTATCATAAAATTACCATTAACTTTATCAATTATTCAAGCTTTAATGGTACAAATTGGTAAGGAGAGTTTTGCGATTCCGCTAGATGTTGTTGAACGAGTTGTAATGGTTCGCGAAAAAGACATCATGCAAACCTCCAATCAAGAAGTATGCAAGTTCCAGGAAGGCTTGATTCCGATCATCAGAACGGACAAGCTGCTTCAGGTGCCGTCTTCTTCATCCGACAAGAAGTATGCGATCATCGTCAAGATCGGCAAGCAATACTACGGCGTGCTGGTTGACAAAATGATCGGACAGCAAGAAATCGTGATCAAAAAGATCGATCCGATGCTTCAAAAGATCAAGAAGTATCAGGGCGCAACGATTCTTGGAAACGGCTCAATTGCTTTGATTCTTGACGTAAATGCAATTTGCAACAGTCGACAGTAAGGGGCATTGCCATGGATAAGAGATACACTGATTTAGAACTTGACGGACTGAAAGAAATCATGAATATCGGCGGCGGAAATGCTGCAACGAGCATTTCGCAAATGGTGAACAGCAAAATCGACATGAAGGTTCCGAGCGTGGAAATTTTGTCATACGGAGATTTATACAAGCGCGTGATAGCCGATGATGTCGAAGTGCATGCGATTTTAAGCCGATTCGTGGGCGATTTTGAAGGAGCATTGTTGTTCGTGCTTTCTGACGTTGCAGCAGACAAGCTTGCCGGACTGATGATGGGAAGCGATGTCGAAGGAGTTTCTAGAGAAGTCAAGGCTTCAGCCGTAAGCGAACTGACGAACATCGTGGCAAACTCGTTTCTTCGGGCAATCGGGACGATGCTTAACATCCAGCTGATTACTTCGTTGCCTGCAACCTCATATGATTATTTCGGTGCCGTAATTTCAAGCGCATATATGGCGTTGGATCAGTATGACGAGCAGGTGATGGTAATCAGAAACGAGTTCTTGTATATGGATGACAAGTTGGATGCATCGTTGTTTTTGATACCTGAAGTCGGCATGCTTGACAGAATGTTTAAGTCATTAGGAATTTGAGAGGAGATAACTACAGTGGCAAAAAGAATTTTAATCGTAGACGACGCGGTCTTCATGCGTATGAAATTGAAGGACATTTTGGAAAAGAACGGCTATGAAGTAGCCGGCGAAGCACAAAACGGTCAAGAAGCTTTTGACAAGTATCAAGCTGAAAAGCCGGATCTTGTCACGATGGACATCACGATGCCTGAAGTTGACGGACTTCAAGCTTTGAAGATGATCAAGCAGGCAGATGCCAACGCCAAAGTCGTTATGTGCAGTGCCATGGGTCAGCAAGGTATGGTTATGGATGCAATCAAGTCCGGTGCCGTTGACTTCATCGTTAAGCCGTTCGATACGGAACGCGTTATCCAGGCCTTGGACAAAGCACTTTCTTAATAATTTGGAGATGATATTATGCAGATGATCATGTTCAAAATGAGCGATGAGTATTATCTGATTTCAGCTAAGTCGGTTGAAGAAATCATCGATACGGTTCCGATTACATACGTTCCGCTTGCTCCGAACTGGGTCAA
Source organism: Ligilactobacillus ruminis DSM 20403 = NBRC 102161 (assembly GCF_900113455.1). Classification (GTDB taxonomy): domain Bacteria; phylum Bacillota; class Bacilli; order Lactobacillales; family Lactobacillaceae; genus Ligilactobacillus; species Ligilactobacillus ruminis. Next base: position 45,213 of record NZ_FOPI01000010.1, read on the forward strand.
GGGGTTGATCAACCTTCGTGGCAACGTGATGACCGTAATCGGATTATCCGAGCTGATCGGGATTCCTTCTCCTGAAAAATGCATGAACATCCTCATTATGAAAAATGAAGAAAATGAAGAAGAGCGAAAAGGACTTCTGATCGAAGAAGTCAGCGAAGTCGTCGACATCAACGAAGAAGACATCGAGCTTCCGCCTGAGAAGTCGGATCAGACGTCTTACGTCGGAGTCGTTTCGTTCGAAGACAAGGTTGCCAATGTCGTCAACGTTTCAAAAATGATTTTTGAAGAAAACACGGCAAAGGCATAAAAACAGTCAGCAGTTAGTTGTTTGATCAGGAATTTAAATCGGAAAAGGAAGGATACATGTGGATCAGGTACTGTCGCAAGAAGAAATCGACGCTCTTCTCAACGCAATGAACACCGGTGAGATCAGCGAAGATACAATCGAAGAGGAAAAAAACGATGCGCCTAAAGTCAGAGAATACGACTTCAGACGCCCAACGCGCCTTTCAAAAGAATATATCAATACCTTGCACATGATCTTCGAGGACTTTTCCAAGATGACCGGTAATGTATTGTCAACTCAGCTCAGGACGAATGTGTCCGTTGATCTGGCCGCAATCGAACAAATCAGCTACGACGAATTCATGCATTCGATTCCAAGAGTGACCTTGCTTGGGATGTTCCACTCCGAGCCTTTAAAAGGTACGCAGCTGTTGGAAATTAATCCCCAGTTATGCAGCTTGATGGTTGAACTTTTATGCGGGGGACTCGACGTCAGGACGCAGCATCCGGACGAAAAGATTCCTTCGCTTGAATCGTTTTCGGATATTGATTTGGCATTGATGCGTGAACTGTTCAAGGAAATTGTGAATGTTTACAAGACGTCATGGAAAGATATCGTTGAGCTCAATTCGAAGTTTGACACGATCGATACGAATCCGCAGCTTTCACAGGCAATGTCGCCAAATGAACCAGTCGTGTTAGTAACCTTTACAGTCAAGGTGTTTGAAATCAGCACTTTCATCAACTTATGCATTCCATATGTCTTCTTTGAAGGTATTTTGGACAAATTAAGTATCCGTAATTGGTTTGATTCCAGCAAAGACGACAATGAAGATGATTCACTTGAAATCAAACGCGGATTGAACAACGTCGAGATGGTGATCGAGACGAAACTTGGCGATGCGCAAATGAGTTTTGCGGACTTCTTGAACTTGGAAGCAGGGGATGTCATTCGACTGGATAAGAAGACGACTTCACCGCTGGAAACTTATATTGAAGGTGAACCATTCTTTTATGTCAAGCCAGGTCAAAAGGATGGACAGTTGGCAATCGAATTACTGGATAAGATGGAAGGAGAAGAAGATCAATGAGCGACGGTTTATCACAAGCAGAAATTGATGCATTGATGAATGGCGGTTCAGCCGCAGCAGAAGATGACAGCAAAGAAGAAAAAGTAGAAGAAAAGACGGAAGAACAATCTGAAGCAGAGATTGAAAAAGAAGCCGTGGAAGATGCAGCGCTTGACGTTGACGATGAGATCATCGCCGGCATGGACGAACAGGCTCGAATGGACCTGATTGGAGAAGTCGGCAACATCTCGATGTCGCAGGCGGCAACGACACTTTCTTCGATTCTTAATCACCGCGTTTCGATTACGACGCCAAGAGTAACGAAAATCAGATTCGCTTCTTTGATGGAAGGAATCAAAACGCCTAAGGTCGCAACGACGGTTGAATATAAGGAAGGCGTGATCGGGACGAACCTGATGCTTTTACAGGTCAGGGATGCTTCGATCATTGCCGACTTGATGATGGGCGGTCCCGGAAATGCCAAAGATGATGCCGAATTCGGGGATCTGGAATTAAGCGCCGTTGCCGAAGCCATGAACCAGATGATTGGTTCTGCTTCAACTTCCATGGCAACGATGATCAATCGCAAGGTCGATATTTTGCCGCCAACGGTCAAACTTTGGGGAGAACCGGACAACATCAGCTATGACGGCATCAATCCCGACAGCATCGTCTATCGAATTTCGTTCAATCTGGACGTTGAAGGACTGATTGAAAGTGAAATCATGCAGATTTTCACGAAGAAAATGGTCAACGATATTGCGGCCGCAATGATGGCCGACAAGGCAACGGTCGTTAACGATCGCGAGGTTCCTGCAGAAGAGCAGAAGGCACCGGTCGCACCGCAGCTTGAAACGGCACCGGCTGCTGCTCCGACCCCGCAAGCTCAGCCTCAGCCGGCACCACAGCCGGCACCGCAACCGAAGCAGCCGCCTGTTGAAGTCAGTCAGCCTTCGTTCCAAACGCTCGATGGTCATGCACAGGGCGAAGGCGACAATCTTGACCTGTTGATGGATATTCCGCTTAACTTGAGCGTCGTGCTCGGAACAAGCAAGAAGTCCGTGCGTGAGATTCTCAGTTTCAACACCGGTTCGGTTATCGAACTTGAGAAACTGACCGATGAGCCGCTTGATATTTTGCTCAACGGCAAATTGATCGCTCAAGGCGAAGTCGTCGTCATCAATGACAACTTTGGCGTTCGCATCACGAATATTTTGTCACAGAGCCAAAGAATCAATAACATGCGCTAAATAAAAAAGGAGCCTGTCAGCGGCTTCTTTTTTATTTAAGGATTTTATTTCGCTTTGCCTCCCCCAAAAATTCATTATTTTGAAAAAATCGAATTTTGAGGTTTAACTTTTTTTCTACCTGTCGATATAATATATTGAGCAGAAAAATCGTTTAAGGAGGCGAACTTCCATGAAGATCCAAAGAAGTTATACAGAATATACGAACTTACCAACCGTTAAGGGTTCTAAGAATGTTGCCAAGCAAAGTCAAGCAATCAATGCTTCAAATGACAAGATCAATCTTTCATACACGGCAAAGAAGCTTCTTTGCCGTGCTGAAGTCCAGTCTTCTCATTCAGGCATCGATACCGACAAGGTTGCGCGTTTGAAGGCCGCTATTAACGACGGCTCATACCAAGTATCAGCTGAAAAGATTGCTGATAAAATGCTTGATGCCGTCGATGAAGAGAGGGCATAAACATGAACGAGGCCGAATTTCAACGCAATTTAACGAGATTCAAAGCTGTTTTGAAGCGCGAAAAGCGCTATCTGATTAAAAATGACGGTGAAAAGGTGACCGAAACGGTTTCTCAAAAAGAGAAGTTCATTCCGATTTTTGAAAACTATGACGGTCCCGTTTCTGATAAAACAAAAGCAATGATTGATGAGATTCAGGAATTGCAATCAGTCAACCTGATGCTGACGAATCAAGCAATTGCTTTTCAAAAGACATTGATGGATGCGATTCAAGCCAATCTGAAACAGCCAAGCGGAACGTATTCGAAGTACAATCAGATGCCAAGGGAAAGTTCGGTGTCTCTGGTTGATCAGCAGGCTTAAGAGGAGGAGAAAACATGTCAGGTTTATTTGGCACATTGGGCACGGCCACGAGCGGCATCACTGCCAATCAGGTTGCCCTTCAGACAACTGCACATAATATTGCGAACACGAATACGGATGGCTATTCAAGACAACGTGTCCACATGACGACGAAGCCTCCATACGTGATTGCGGGAACCGGAACAATCGGAACGGGCGTTAACGTTACCGGCGTGGAACGCGTGGTTGACGATTTCGTTCGTTCTCAGATTCGTGAAGCAAATTCTAAATATACTTACAATACGCAAAAATCAGACACGCTCGGTCAGTTGGAAGATATTTTGCATGAACCGTCAGACGACGGCGTGATCAAGGCACTCAACACTTTGACCGACAGTTGGCAAAAATTGGCAGAAAACCCTGAACTTGGGACTTCCAAGACTTTGGTCGTTGAAAATGCCAACTCGTTTGCTGATTCGATTCACCAAATGGCAACGCAGATTAATCAGCTGCACAAGGATTCGATTTCGAATCTGCAAAAATCAGTGCTTGATTTCAATGAAAAGATTGATCAATTGGCAGACATCAACAAGAAAGTGTTCACGTTGACGTCTCGTGGCGAAACGCCAAACGATTTGCTTGATCAGCGCGATACTCTGTTGAAGGATATTTCCGGTCTCGTCAACATCAATACCGAATTTGACGAATACGGACGCACGACGCTTTCCGTTGACGGTCAAACGATTCTTGACTTCAAGAATGAAACGCACAACACTCTCAGCGTCATTGTCGGAACTGATGCCAACGGCAATGCGCTCGTTTCCGATCGTGGCGATTCATCAAAGGCAAACGTTGCTTTGGGTCGTCAGGCCGAAGTCGGCACGGTCATGCTGACGAAGAAAGATGATGTTGGCAACACGGCTTATTCCGAAATCAAGACGTCAGAAGGCGACATGGGCGGCTATCAGGAATCTGCCAAGGAAATCCTTGAACACATGGATGAATTGAACGACTTCATCGCAAAAATCGGCAAGGTCACCAACATGGTCATGACCGGCGGACAAAACAAGCTTGACGGATTCTTCACGTTGGGAAATGATCCTTCAAGATATGCGCTTGACTTCAAGGTCAACGATGCTATTGCGAAGGATCCTTCAAAGATTCCGGCCGGAAAGGCGCTTGACGGCACGGGCAGTGCCGGCGACGGCTCCAGAGCGTTGGCCGTTTCCTGGGCAATGAAGACGAAGTTCAAGACACCGGTCAGGGATGCCGATCTTGATGCTTACAACGAATCAACGATGAAATTTAAAGAAAGCCAGGACGGTCAGACGTTTGCCGAAACGTTCAACAATATCGTGACGAAAAACGGGATCTCAAAGCAAAAGGCAGACAACATGGCTGCTGCACAGAAGGTTGTCCTGAACAACCTGGAAAACAAGAATGAATCAATGTCAGGCGTCAACATCAACGAAGAAATGTCCGACGTGATCAAGTTCCAACAAGGCTTCCAGGCAAATACCAGAGTGCTGAGCGTAATTGCAGAAATGCTCGATACACTTGTCAACAAGACGGGGGTGTGATTTAGATGCGAATTTCGACTAACATGGTTAATGCCGATTTCTTGAATAATCTGGCAACAACAACAAACAAGGTTCAAAGTACGATGAATCAGCTGGCAAGTCTGAAGGAAGTCAACAAGGCTTCCGACAATCCGTTGCTTGTTTCGAAGATTCTTGACTTGAACGTGTCTATTTCACAAAACAGTTCATACGCAACGACGATCAGCGATGCCAAGGACTGGACGACGACTCAGGACGGTGCTTTGCAGCTGGTTGAGAGGTCGATGAACAACATCCGCAACATTATCGTTGCCGTCAACAACTCGGGGACTTTGACCGATGCCGAATTTAAGGCATACAGATCTGAGCTTCAGCAGGAGATCGGCACGGTCGTCGACGCAATGAACACTAATTACGACGGTCGCTACATCTTTGGCGGATCGAAGACGACGGAACCGCCGTTTGAAATTACTAAGGATGCAAACGGCGAAGTCAACGGCTTGAAGTATAACGGTGATGAAACCAATCTTGCGCGTGAAATTTCCAACGGCGTTTCGATTAACCTGCTGACTAACGGCAATTCGGTCATGAACGCCCAAGGTGCCGGAAAAGATTTGGGAACGTTCTTTAACGAACTCGTTGCCGACTTTGACAAGCATGACGAAGCAGCAATTGCAGACTTGTCGAAGAAGCTCGGCGAAGTCGACGTGTTCAAGAACAACATCGTCAACTACAATACTCGCATCGGGGCTATCGAAAAACGGATCGATGCGGCCAAAGATCGCAATGACAGCGAGAAGATAACGCTGAAGAACACGTTGTCGACGCGCCAGGACATTGATATTGCGCAAAAGTACATGGAATATCAAAACCAGATGCTTGCTTACAAGTCAACGCTTGCGATGGGCACGAAGATCATGCAGACGACGGTACTTGATTATATGTAAGAAAAAACTTGGGACTCAAACGAGTTCCAAGTTTTTTTCATTTCTACGAATTAAGCTTATCGTACCTGCTGCTGATTCCGTTCATGACGTCAGCAAACAGTATCTCAGTGATTTCTTCTTCATTAAAAAGCATTTTTAAAATCGAATCCGTCAAAAGCTTGCGTGCGCTTTGCTTGAGCGCGGCAATCGGAGTATCATCTTCGTTAAATTCCGTTTGGCAAAATTTCTCATAGATTTCAATCGTTTTGTTCAAATTAAACGCGTTCAAAACTTCACCGATGACCTGGTGTTCTTTTTCATAGATATATCTGCAGTTTTTCTTGTTTTCAAAGTACATTTTCGGTGACGTTGGCAAGAGATAGCATGTTTGACTGTCGCAAAACGTGACGGCCATCGTTTTTTCACCGGAACGCAGGTCTAGTTTGACCTTGTTCAGCATGATCCAGTTCGTTGAATGACGATACGTTCCGCCAAGCGGCATAAGCTCAATTTCCCCCCACACGTAGCTCAAAGGAGCGATGCGCTTTTTTTGCTTAAGCCCAAGGCAGGCACGGTCGACGAAAAGCCCGATTCCTTGCGCTTCGATCAATTCGTTGATCAGGCGCTTGGTCTGTTTTTGAGTAACGATCACGCGGTCAGCTTCAACGAGCATGGCATTGATCCTGGCAAATTCAGGGTATTCATCCTCGTTTGGCCTGAAGTTCAGAATCAGATTGGTTTTGCAAATATCGATCTTTGCTTCTCTTTCAAACACGGCATGTCGCATCAAATGCTTGAAGCCGTCTTTTGAAAAATCAACTACCTGACAACAAGCGCAGTTTGATTCCTGTTTTTTGTTCATATAATTCCCCCAGTAACAGTTAAATTTTGGCGTTCTTTTGGAAAAGAACAAGTTCAGTTTAAAATGTAATTTAAATTAAATCAAGTTTTTTCTTTATTTTAACATAAATGTAATATTAGTTTTTGGCGCGTTTCAAACAAAGTGAACTAAAGGCCTCTTTTTAACACGAATGACAACCGTTTTCGGTTAAAAACAGCTTGTTTAAAAAAATGCGCCAAAATGAGATTACAGGTTTATTCAGATCAAAGAGTCCCTTAAAATAACAACTATCTTGAAAAACGGGGGATGTTTATGGGAGAACATGAAGAAGAAGCAGTCGAATATATGAAAGAAAAAAATCATGAAGGGATGATTTACGGAATCATCAAGCGCTTCGGCATAAGCAGGTATTCAAGCAGTTATGATGATTACGTCGTGTTGGGGATGATTTTGTTCGTCAAAGGCTACGTCGAATTAATGAACAGGGATCCTGACGCAGAAGAAAACAGGATTAACGCATATTTGTATCAAAAGATAAAATGGGGGATTTTAGACGAATTGAGAAGAAAGAAGCGTGAAGAAGAACACAGAACGGATGTCGTCGATGAAACGTCCAATGATTATTTTGCCAAGCTTCCTGACAATGACGTTGATGCTGAAACACTGGTCACCATCAGGGATCAGTTAAGCGAACTGTTCAGAAGATGCAACGATTTTGAACGCGAATATCTTGAATATAAATTGAAAGGATACACCGAAATGGAGATTTCGCGGCATCTGAAACAGACGCACACCAAAGTTTATCGTGCGCGCAACAACATCAGACGGATGGCTTGTGAAATATTTGATAAAAAATAGAATGAAATGTGAAAAAATACTGGAATTTTTTAATTAAGTTATGTAAAATATTAGATGAGCAGCGATGGGGGTCTCTGCTCGATAATCATCAAAAGGAAATGAGGTCAAAGGTATGAAAACGGGTACAAAAGTTAAGGAGAGCGTTCTGGCGCAAGCATGCGATTTATGCTTCGGGCGTTATTACTTCATCTCGCAGCCAGCCGTTTCAATCTTCGGAGCGGAACGGGAAGATGCTGCTTTCTTCTCCGTAATTGCAGATAATAAGGAAAACTTCAATTATCGCTTGGTCGAAGAATACGATGAAGAAAAGCGTCTCAGTCGTCTGGACATTGTTTTGACTGCTGGCGACAGCCAACCTGTTGTCTTGGATCTGCTCCGCGAATCCGGGATTGAAAATCCGAACGCCTCATCTTTCGAATATAAGATGCTTATGAAAGAATCCTCTTTAATCATGCGCTGGTTCAGACGTCGGTTCAAGCGTGAAGCTTCGTTTTGATCAGGCATGAATGTTATTAACTGATTACGCTAAAGCTGCCGTCCGTTTTGGACGGCGTTTTTTTTTTTTTTTGCGAAAAATTTTAAGAAACAGCTTAAAAGATCTGAGATGCTGACGATATATAATCATGTAATCAGTTAATGATACAAAAGAAATGGAGGAATTTAACATGCGTATTAACACAAACGTCGCAGCTATGAACACATACAGCCGTTTGACAGCTGCAAATACCGCAAAATCAAACTCATTGGCAAAACTTTCATCAGGTTTGCGTATCAACAAGGCCGGCGATGACGCTGCAGGTTTGGCAATTTCAGAAAAGATGAAGTCACAAATCGGTGGTTTGACACAGGCAAAGCGCAATGCCCAAGACGGCATCTCTTTGGTACAAACAGCCGAAGGTGCTTTGAACGAAACTCACAGCATTCTTGGACGTATGCGTGATTTGGTAGTTCAAGGCGCAAACGATACGTTGACAGCAACAGATCGTGGTTCCATCAACAAGGAATTAAAGGCTCTTCATCAAGAACTTACTCGTATTGCTAATACAACTGAATTCAACACGAAGAACTTGTTGGGTAAAGCAAACAATGCATTCACATTCCAAATTGGTGCAAATGAAAATCAAACGTTGACGGTTACAATTGGTGCGATGGATGGTACGACGTTGCTTGGATCGACAGATGCAACGTTCCAAATCAATGCCGATGCTACAAATGTTCGTATGGCAGGTGGCATGATCAGCAAGATTGATAAAGCTATCGCAACTGTTTCAGATCAACGTGCCGATCTTGGTGCCGTTCAAAACCGTTTGGAACATACGATCAACAACCTGACGGCAACGAACGAAAACTTGGCAGATGCCAACTCACGTATCCGTGACGTTGACATGGCTGAAGAAATGATGACGTTCACGAAGAGCAACATTCTTTCTCAAGCTGCAACATCAATGCTTGCGCAAGCAAACGCAATGCCAAACTCAGTTTTGAGCTTGCTTCAAGGCTAAAATTGAAGATAACTTGAAATAACTTAGAAAAAGCTGGTATCCTCCTTTAAGGATGCCGGCTTTTTTTCGATACAGTAAAAGAAGAGGTGATTAGTTTGGAGACATGGGTTGAAGAATTACCTAAGAAAAAGTTCTTTTCCAGAGTAAATACGACAGAATGTCTGGTAACGATTTCGATGCTGGTTTCGAACCGAATCGATACGGTTGAAAAGTGCTTTGAATCGTTCAGACCATTGTTGGAACAAATTCCAAGTGAGTTTATTGCTGTTGATACCGTAGGTGATGAAAAATCAGACGGATCAATTGACGTTGCAAGAAAATATGCCGATAAGATAGTTCATTTTGAATGGTGTGACGACTTTGCGGTGGCAAGAAATGCCGGCCTTAAGGAAGCACGTGGAAAGTGGCTGATATATCTGGATGATGATGAATGGTTTGATGATGCAGGTCCGCTGATCGATTTTTTCTCCAAACCAGAGCTTTACGAAAATTATGATCGCATTTCAATGATGGAACATAGTTATACTTCTGCATCCCAAATTGATTATGTCAGCAATAAATTCTCAAGAATCAGTGCAATAGTTCCAGGGTCTAAATTCGTTGATCCAGTTCATGAGCTGTTAAAGGGGATTGTCTACAGAAACGAATATTATCTCAAAGAAACGTTTGTGCATCACGTCGGCTATATCGGAAAGCTAAGCAATAAGAAAGCCAAACGCAATCAGCAAATTATGAATAAAGAGCTTGAAAAAAATCCTGGGAACTTCCATCTGTGGCTTCAACAAATAGCTGGTGCAGGTGATGATGAAAAAGAAATGCTTAAATTTTCAGAAAGGGCTATTTCTACTCTAAAAAGCCGTGAGCTTGATGATTGGAATATTACTGATTGGATCGAAATTTTTCTTTACAGAATGCGTGGATATGCTCGTCTAAAAATGTGGTCTGATCTAGATGTTAATGTGGATGTGTTTTTGGAACATGTTAAGAATCCCTTTTTCAGAGGGGTAGCAGCTAAATTTGAACTCAGTCGAGATTTAAATGAAATCGGCATTGAAAAAGCAAGCAAATGGATTCACATTTACTTTGATGCGGTTGAGTATTGCGAGAAAAATAACCGAAATTCGGAAGAAATATCCTATTTCTTTGGCCATGATATCAGCAAGGATACAATGTATGATGCTGTCGAGATGTATTTTAATCTTTGTTCAAAAGAAAGTCAGGATGCGTATGAAGAAATCAAGAAGATGATTCTGGATGTTCCTTGGAATATTTTTGATGAAAAAAGGAGCAATGTTTTAGCTTCAAGTTTGAAATATGCGATTAATGAGGAAGATAATGCAATTGTAGAATTTTTGAGTGAAAATTTCGTGACTGACGGAATCTTAAGTGATGAATTTGTAAAACAACTTGATCGAATCGATATCGGAATTGAATCCGATACTGCTCAAGAGAAATTTGATCAGATGATTGAGATGATAGATGCCAAAAGCGACTCTCTTTGGATTAAGCAGCATGCCAGAAAAGAAGTTTCAGATGATGAATTGAAGAACTCATTGTGCGATGGAATAACATTCAAGTATCCGAATGAAGATCTTATCAGAATTTGCGTTGAAAACGGACATTCCCCACAAAGGTATGTTGAAAATGTTTCATTTGAAGATGTTTCAAAATCGGTCAGTGCAATTGTCACGAAAGAATCGATGCATCTTGATGGAATTCCTGGATTTGCATCAAGGATCGAATCCGTTTGGGAAAGTACAGTGCAAAGAAACTATCTGTTGGCTAATCTTAGAAAACGTTATATTTTTCAAGAATCAATGGCTTTGTCCAAAGTTATGGACGAAAGCGAGAAATATTGCCAAAATATGCTTGAATACGCTAACAATATTTATTTGCCCGAACTTTGTGACTCCGCATCAGAATTGCTGCCATCGGAAGTAAGATTTGCCATTTTATTTGGAAAGGCATTGAAACTTAAGAAAGATAATCATTTGAAAGAATGCTTGACGTATCTTCAGGAAGCTCTTGAAGTTTTCAAATATTCCGAATCTTTGATTAAGCGGATAATTCAATCAATTGAACTCGAGCAAAGAAAGCGTGTAGCGGTAAATAATGAAATGGCAAGACTTGGCAATCAGGTCAAATCACAGATCGTAGCATTGATTTCCCAAGGTCAAAATGAAGTTGCAGCTGGCTTATTGAATGAATTGAAACAAATAACTCCGGAAGATCCTGACTTGGCAACGCTTGAAAAATTATGTCAGTCATAAATCACAATTATGTAAACTTTCCTCGCTTGTTTTTTGGCGTTTTTGTGAAAATTTAAAAAATCAAGCATTAAAAATCCCTCATGTTTTGTCGATATAAAAGAGTGGTAAAAGGATTCGGAGTCGTGTCCAGCACTGCTCAGGTTATGTTGAAAGAGGGTAAGAATATGAACTTAGATGGAACGCAAGGAATTCAGCCGCTTCAACCAATGTCCGGGGTTGATCGTGTTCAAAAAATAAATACCAACGTCTATAATCCTGCTGAGAATTCAATCAAAACGAATGTCAGTCGCGATCAAGAACATTTGAACGGCTATGAAACATCCAAGCAGAAACAACAAGCCAAAAACGTTCAGTCAGATAGTTCTGATGATATGAATCTGGATGAGGAAATGGACTTGTTCAAGGAACAAATCAGCGAAGAACTTGAGAAAATGAATGACAGATTGACGAATAAAAATATCAATCTGGAATTCAAGATGCATCAAAGAACGCATCGAATTTACGTTGAAATGGTAGATAAGACAACTAAAAAAGTCATCAAGGAAATTCCTTCCAAAAAGATGCTTGACATGATCGGCAGAATTTGGGATGAAATGGGAATTGCAATAGATAAGAAAGGATAGTGAATATCATGAGCAGCATTACGACTTCTACAACGGCAGGATCCATCAGTTCTTCAAGCTATATGGGTCAATATACCGGGATTACTTCTGATACAATTGATCAATTGCTTCAATCAGACGAACTCAGAAAGACCGTTATTCAAAACAAGATTGACAAGATTAATACCAAGTCTCAAGCATGGACCGACATCAGTACGCGTTTAAGCAATTTAACAAGCAAGCTTGATGTTTTGCAGGATGAAGCTACTTATCAAACGAAAAAGGTCACTTCAAGCGATGATACGATAGCAACTATTTCAGGAACTTCAGATTCAATGGAAGGTTCATACGACCTTGTTGTTAAGCAGCTTGCAACTGCAAGTAAAATTACGGGCGACGTTGTTTCAAAGGCAGACGGGACGACTAAAATTTCGACTAAAGATGCGTTAGGTTATAGCGGCAAGCTGACGATTACGAATGCGTCAGCCGACGGAAGCGAATCTAAGACGATTGAATTAGATATTAAAGCTACGGATTCTTTAAAAGACATCGCAAATGCCATCAATAATGCCAAGGATCCTTCAGACAAGGAAGGAACAAAGAGTGCCGGGCTCAAGGCTACGATTGTCAACAACCAGCTTGTCGTCACATCGGAGGAGATGGGTGACAGGAAATTGACAATCGGCGGTGACCTCAAGGACAAGCTAGGATTCGCTGATAATGTCGTGAAGAGGACGAAGGGACAGAGTGCAGAGTTCACGCTGGATGGCATTGACATGACAAGAAACAGCAACAGTCCGACTGACGTTGTCGATGGTGTTACGCTTAATTTCAAAAAAGCTGATGCCTCTAAAACGATTACGCTTGGTTTGACGAATGATACGGATAAGGAATTATCTGCCGTCAAAGATTTCGTCAGCCAGTATAACAGCGTTATGAGTTTTCTTAGCGAGAAGATGGACGTTGGCGATCCTTCCAAATCTGACAATACGACTGGTGCTTTGGCCGGGGATTCAACTTTGATTTCGCTTCAATCGAAGCTGCAAAGCATGGTTCTAGGCGGTAAGTCAGTCAATGGCGTCAGTGCATCAACGCTTGGACTGAGCGTTGATCGAAACGGAACGTTATCGCTTGACGAAACGAAGTTTAAAGCACAGCTTGCAAAAGATCCTAATTCGGTTAAAGACTTCTTCTTCAAGGATACTTCTGATAAATATTCCACAGAAAAGACAGGGACAGGTTATACGGCTGATTTCAAAGCAGTAATTGATCAGTATACTTCAACCAAGTCAGGCAGCGAAGGCGTCATTTCTTTGCGCAAGTCATCGTATCAAAGTGAAATCAAGGACTACAACAAGCAGATTGAACGAATAACGGAACAGATTGCAACAAAGCGTGCACGCTACGTCACGATGTTTACCAATCTGGATGCAGCAATCGGAAACTTGCAGTCGCAATTTTCTTACTTCCAGTCTCAAAACTCATCAAGAAATAGTTAGTCAGTCAGAGGGTGTTGATTTATGGCGGATAAAAAAGAAACGATGGCTTTTCTTCAAGCAGTCCTTGACAATCTTGAAGAATGCGACAAAAAGCTTTCTTCAATTGAAGATGTTATTCAAAAGAATGCAAAACTTCTTGAGAGAAGAGAAGCGCTTGATTTTTCTGCATTAAGTTCCGACGAAGCTCAATTAGTTGACAAAATTAATGCCAAATATCAGGAATTAATGATTTGGACTGAAGATCAAAAAGTTGACGTATCGCGTGAAATCGGAAGATTGACTCAAGCAGAACAGTTGGCAAAAGGTTACGTTGACGATAAAGAACTTTCTTCAAGAATTGAACTTTACTATTAAACAAGGAGGAAGAGATGACAAATCCTTACGCTAGTCATAAAAATGATTATCTGAGAAATCAGGTGATGAGTGCTTCTCCTAATAAGCTGATCGAAATGCTGATTGAGGGTGCGATTAAAAGCATCAAGAAAGCTGAGATGGCAATCGAGGATAAAAAAATCGAAGCAGCAAACAATGAAATCGTTCATGCGCAAGACATTGTGGATGAATTAAAGTTCAGCGTTAATAAAGAAATTGAAGGTGACATTCCGCAACAGCTGATTTCAACATATGATGTTGTTGAGCAGGAATTGATTCAGGCTAACATTCATAAAGACAAAAATCATCTTGAAATTGCGTTGACGATGTTGAACGAGCTGCTCGATGCTTGGAAGCAGATTACTAAATAAGAGAAGGGCGGAAGATTTTTTTCTTCCGTCTTTTGTTTAGATTATGTTTGAATTCTTAATGATTTAATTTACATAAAATGGTTAAGAGTTTTACATAAACAGGGATTAGAAAATTAACAATTTTATCAGACAATATATTTAACGCAAACTGATGGTACGGAGGAAATCAAATGATCAAAGACAAAGAGATGGGGAAAAAACTGTTAGAAAGCATCGAGACATTGAACGAAGCAGCTTACGAGCTTTATTCGATGGTTTTAAATGATAACGAAAGGTTAGATGATTTCGTTAAAACGATGCAGGCACTGTTGATCGGAATCAAGGGAAACGTCACCGGTTTGGTTGTCGAAGAACCAGCACTAAAATGTAATCTGTTAGTTGACAACGCTTTGGACACGTTGGAAAAACTTGGTGAAATCAGCGAAAAAAAGAGAAAACTCGGAATAATCAAAAATGAACTGATTCCTGAAATCGGTGAAACATACGTTGATTTGTTGTTTTGGGGCGGATGCTTCCCTGATCCTGACGCAATGTTTGAATATTACAACAATCAGATGAAAGAGTTTTATCCTGCACCAGAAACGAATAAAGGTCGCTATCGTTATGATTTGTCTGTTGCAGTGATGGCAAATACCGAGGTCGAACAAGTTGAAAAATGCCTAAAATCCTTAAATGCAGCAGTTCCTGAAGAATTGAGATGCGAATACGTTTTGTTCAATGACGGTGCAGGGGAAAAAGTTGCAAAGTATTTCGATGGACTTGCGGATAAGAATGTCAAGGTCATTAACTATAAGTATCAAACAAATGCCCCAAGCGTAATATATCAGCTGGTTGAAGGCAAAGACGTCTTGTTTTTGACGACAGAAAACGTTTTGTCGAAAACGGCAGTTTCCAACATGATGAAATGCTTGACATCGGATAAAAAAATCGGTGCCGTCTGTCCTGCATTCGTTGAAGAAGACAAACTTGATGATACCGAAAGCAATGAGTATCTGTGGCATCAAAAATCAGAATTGAACACGGACGTTGTTTTAGCCCCATCAAGCGAAATCTTGATGCCGACGATGCTTGGAGCATATTTCCCGTTTATGGCAAAACGATATACGGAATTTTCAAGCAAGGCAATGTCTTTGATTGGTCGAAGAAACGGTAAAATTCTGTATGAGGCTGGGGATGCTTTGGCATACAGAGTTCATAAAGAAAAGGACGAAGACATCGTTTTGGAAGGAATCAAGCAATTTGAGCGAATCATGGGAATCAACCCGATGCTTGAACAAGATGTTGATCAAGATTTGCTGTCTGGACTTGATTTTAAAAATAAGGAAAAAAGAGTCGATATTTTAGGAATCAACAGCAGCTTCGGAATCAATCTGTTAGCGATTCAAGATCGTGTCAGAGAAGAATCAAAAAATCTTCGGACAAATATCTATAGTCTCAATGAAGAAGAAGCCTATGAGCGCGATCTTGGGACAATTTCCAAAAAGAGTCGATTCATTTCTGATTGGGATAAAGACTTTGACAAATGTTTCCCGAATGCTCGCTTTGATTATATCGTGATGGAAAAGACCAACGATAAATTGCTTGATTTAATGTTGTTGCTCAAGCTGCTTGAACGTTTAAAAGATGGCGGTTCCCTGGCAATTCATACGGCAGAGGAAATGCCGCTCAGCGATTATGAGCCGAGAAAAGTTGTGGGAGACTGGCAGATTTTGTATAAACAGAGTGATGAATAGTTATGAGAGCAAAAGTTAAGCAGAAAATACTCAAAACAGTTGATAAACTGGTTGAATACAACGAAACTTTGGAAAAATTCAGAGGCTCAAGCAAGTATTTGTTTGATAAAATTTTGCGTGAATGTAATAAATTGGTTGATGAGATTGACATATCCGATTGTTCGTTTGAAGAAGATGAAGCATTGGGAGAATACAAGAAATTGATTAATTCACCGGAGTATGATGCGGACTTAATCAAAAAAGCGCTTGACGTATTTTTTCAGCAAATTCAAGAGGAAAACGAAATTTATCGCGTTTTGTTTTTGCCATATAAGTATTCCATGTGGGATTCTTTTGCAAGTATCTTTGAAGCAGCCAAAGAAGACGAAAATTGTGAAGCCTATGTGATGCCTATTCCATACTATGATAAAGATCAAGAAGGCAATTTTACTGAAATTCATGATGAATCGGGATCGTATCCGGATGATATAGGAATCATTTCATGGCAAGACAATCAGGTTGATGAAATAGATCCAGATGTTATTTTTATCCATAATCCGTATGATGGAAATAATCGGGTAACAAGCATTCATCCAAAATATTATACAAACAAATTGGTGTGCAAAGATCGAGTCGTGATTTACGTGCCGTATTACGTATCTTATACGGAAGATAAGAAAGTTATGGTCACCATGGGTGGAGCTGAGTTTTATTCAGATTATGTGATAATGCAGTCGGAATGGTATAAAAAACAATTTGAGCAAATTTTGAGCGATTACAAAAAATCTGACGATGATCTCAATGATTTGATTGCTTTTTATGACAACGGCAATAAGTTTGTAGTGTTGGGCAATCCTAAATATGACAAAATAAGGAGTCTGGAAAAATCTGAATATCCGTTGAGGGATGATTGGAAAGAAAAAATATTTGATGAATCGGACAATAAAAAGTTCACAATTTTGTTGGATACAACCCTTGAAATATTGCTTAAACAAAGAGAGAAGACGTTGGATAAAATTGGAGACGTTATTGATTTCTTTGAAAAACGTGATGATATTGCATTGATTTGGCGTCCTCATCCGTTTATTAAGCCTACGCTCAGAAAGATGTGTCCGGAGTTGATTCCGACATATGTTAAGTTGGTCGATTGTTGCAAAAATCTTGACAATTGTATCTTTGACGACACGAACGACATGCATACAGCAATTGCATGGTCTGATGCTTTCATGGGAAAATATGGCAGCATGATTGAACTTTATCGAGTCACAAAAAAGCCGACCATCATGCTTGAAATCGGTGAGAAGACTAATTTTGAGTCTGACGGAATATATGACGAAGAAGTTCTGAAAGCAAATGTTTCTAATTGTCAGGTAATCAGAGAAAAAGACTACGGATTGGGTAATCTGATTGATTTTTCCATGAAATATCACAAAAATGAAGAGAAAAACGTGATAAAGCTGACTGATGGCAAGAAGATATATGATTTTGCGATTAAGGCTGCCAAAATTAAAATGAAGTAACGGTATTCAGGAGGTGTTTTCTTTTGATTAATTTTACAGTTGGTCCGGTAATGAGTAGCAAAGAAATTTTGGAAATAGGCGGACAGCAAATTCCATATTTTAGAACATCAGAATTTTCAGAAGTTATGTTTGAGAACGAAAAACTAATGAGTAAATTTGCTAAAGCGCCAACCGATTCACGGACGGTTTTCATTACTGGTTCAGGAACCGCTGCAATGGAAGCGGCAGTGATGAATGTTTTTGATGGGCATGATAAAGTGTTGATCGTTGATGGGGGAAGCTTTGGTCATCGTTTCGTTCAATTGTGCGAGGTTCATCATATTCCTTATGAAACTGTCATTCCGAAAGAAGGGTACAGCGTAACGGAAGAACAGCTTTCAAATTTTGATAACAAAGGTTTTACCGGATTTTTGGTCAATTTGGATGAAACATCAAAGGGAGTATTGTACGACATTGGTGTTATCAGTGATTTTTGCAAACGAAACAACTTGTTTTTAGTCGTTGATTCAATCAGCTCGTTTCTATGCGACGAATTTGACATGGATAAACTAAATGTTCAAGTCATGATAACTGGATCACAAAAAGCCCTCGCATGCCCTCCTGGAGTGTCAATGATTGTTTTAAGTCCAAAAGCTGTAGAACGTGTTTACTCAAAAGAAGTTGAAAGCATGTATTTTGATTTAAAATCAGCTCTTAAAAATGGTGAACGGGGACAAACACCCTTTACTCCTGCGGTTGGAATTTTATTGCAAATTAATGATAGATTAAAGCAAATCGAAAAAAACGGCGGCGTGGATCAGGAAATTATTCATACGGCGGCAATTGCAAAAGATTTTAGAGAAAAAATCGAATCTTTGCCTTTTGAAATTACTTCAAAATCACTTTCAAATGCGGTTACTCCGCTCCATCCTTTAAATGTTTCAGCGTACGAGATTTTCAAACGACTTAAGAATGAATACGGAATCTGGGTTTGCCCAAATGGCGGTGAACTTTCAGAAAAAGTCTTTCGTGTTGGACATATTGGGTGCTTAACGTTTAAAGATAACGACAAACTTATTGATGCATTTAAAGACATGCAAGGACGCGGTTTGATTTAAACGCAGATCAGGGAGGGCTTTTGTATATGAGAAAGAAAACATCGGAAAAATTGCTAAAATGCGTGGACGATATATTATCCAGCTTGAAGATGTTTCAAAATTTCAAAGGAAGCAGTTACATTTCAGCAAAAATCAACAAGTTGTGCAGCGATAATCTGGCTGTTTTGGAAGAATGCGCAGACGGCGTTGAGAACAAAGAATATCTTGAATTATTGGACAAGTTTAAAGAGTCGGTAAGCAAGATCAATCTTGGAGATGCTGCGGAAATTTCGAAGAGATTAAAAGAATTGATTTCTAAGAGTGTTATTTATAAGGTTGTTTTTATGCCTTATAAAGCTTCAATGTGGGATTCCCTGGAAAGTGTCTGGATGGCTGCGGACAAGGATAAACGTTGTGAGGCAGTTGTCGTTCCGATTACATATTATGAATTGGACAGCAACAGGAATCCCGCAAAAAGGGTTAATGAGCGTGAAGAATTCCCTGAATATGTCCCGGTTGTCAATGATGAAGAATATGACTTGGAGAATGACCGGCCGGATATTATTTACATTCACAATCCTTATGATGATACTAATCTTGTTACACGTGTTGAAAGCAGATATTATTCCTGGAATCTGAAGAAATATTGTGAAAAGCTTGTATATATTCCATATTACAAGTGGGTTGACGGCGTATCTTCGACATCGTTTAAATCAGCAATGTATTACGCAGACTATACCGTACAGAGTTCAGATGATGCGGTAAGAAGGTGCATAGAGTCATTTCCGGAATATGCCAAGGAGCTTGGATTGGAAACGATAGAAATCCGAAATATTATGGAGAATAAGCTTATTAATCTTGGGAGTCCTGAAGTAGATAAAGTCGTTTCATTGAATAATGTCAAACTGCCATATGAATGGAATGGCAAAGTAGCAAGATTACGAGTTAACGTTTTATATAATACAACGTTAGATGAAATTTTTAAATCCAAGACATTTGATAAAGTTAAAGAGACATTGGCCTTTTTTAAAGAGAACAGCGAGAAAGCTTTTGTTATTTGGAGACCGCATCCTTTGATGAGGCAGTCTTTAGTATCTATGTTGCCCTATTTGGTGGATGAATACGATGAGATAATGAGTGAATTTATAAATAGCAGTTACGGGGTGCTTGATACTAATGCGAGCATGCATTATTCAGTGTTTTGGTCTGATATGTGCTATGGTTACAAGACGTCAAGTTTGACTGAGCTTTATAAATATACTGGAAAGATTGTTTTGGAAGATGCTCCCAGATTAACAAATTTTGTTTCTAAGTGTAGTGCAGAAAATATTTTAAATGAGCTAAAAGAAAACAACGTTGTCAGTGAACCTGATTATTCCCTTGAGAATATTGTTGACATTATCGCTAGCAATGATGAATTGAAATATGGAAAACATCTTGATTTAGAGAATAGCGGATCCAAAATAAACAACTATATACTAGAAAAAATGTGTCAAGAGGATGAAAACTGATGACGGAAAATTTTGAAATTACCAAAGACGTATTGGAAAAATTACAGAAAGTTGAATTGGAGATGCTGATTGAAGTTGACCGAATTTGTCGAAAAAATAATATCAATTATTCAATCATGTGCGGAACGCTTTTAGGAGCTGTAAGAAACGGTGGTTTTATCCCATGGGATGATGATTGCGACGTTGTTTTTAAGCGAGATGAGTATGAGAAATTTTTTGAAGCATGCAAAAAGGACTTGGATACTTCAAGATTCTTTTTACAAGAGCATCGAACCGATCCTTATTATTTGTTCGGGTATAGCAAATTAAGGAGAGAGAATACCGTATTTGAGAGAACTGGTCAGAGGAACATAAAACAACATGGTGGTATTTTTATGGACTTGTTCATATTTGACAATATTCCCGATGGAACAATGGAAAGGATATTGAATAAGTTTGAACTTTATGTTATCAGAAATGCACTCAATTCGAAAATATTTAAATATACTTCATATAGTTGGTTTAAAAGGTTGTTTTACAGAATGATGGATCTGATTCCTAAAGACAGGTTGTTTGACAGGCTGGACAGAATTCAAAAGAAATACAATGCAAAGGATACGGAACTGTCAAGAGTCTATACATGGGGGATTGATGGTAATGCGTTTTTCGGGTATCCCAACAAATTATATGATGATTTATGTGAGCTAGAATTTGAGGGACATAGATTTTTAGCTACAAAATATTTTAAAGAACAGTTGATCATTTCATACGGCAAAGACTATATGCAAATGCCACCTGAAGAAGAACGATATCCTCATAACCATGCTAGTGAAATATCTTTTGGAGACATATTTGATCAGTGATCGATTTACAAGAGGGTGTTTTTTTGAAAAAAGTAATAACGTATGGAACGTTTGACATGCTTCATCAAGGTCATTTAAACATCTTGAAAAGAGCCAAAGAACTTGGGGATTATTTGATTGTCGGCGTCACAAGCGATGACTTTGATTCTCGCAGAGGCAAAATCAACGTTCAGCAATCAATGATGGAACGGGTAGAAGGTGTAAAAGAAACAGGTTTGGCGGATCAGATCATTATTGAAGAATATGAGGGGCAAAAGATTGATGACATCAATCGTTTCGGCATTGATATTTTTGCAATCGGTTCTGACTGGCAAGGAAAATTCGATTATTTGTCTGAATTTTGCAAGGTTATCTACTTGGAAAGGACCAAGGGAATATCCAGTACCAAAATACGATCAAAAAATAATCACCTTAAGTTAGGCTTGGTCGGCAAGGCGAAGCGTTTGTGGAAGGTTGCAAATGAAGCGGGTTCTATAAACGGAATCGATATTGTCGGTACCAGCGACTCAGGGTGCGACAGGCGCTTGAATAAATTGGATAATTATTCTTTCGAAGAGTTGATTGAAAAAGTTGATGCCGTTTTTATCGAATCTGATGTGAAGGACAGGTATGAACAAATCAAATATGCGTTAGAACGGGGAAAACACGTATTGTGCGATTTGCCGATGACAATCGGAAGAAGGCAACAGCACGAATTGTTGGAAATAGCTAAGAAAAATGATTGCGTGCTGATGTCTGGGATTAAGACGGCCTATTCAACGGCATATTATCGTTTGATTTTAATGGTAAAAAGTGGTGAAATCGGCAAAGTTTTGTCTGTTGAGACTACCTGTACGAGTCTTAGCGAATCTTCAAAATTGTCAAATTACTCCGAAAATAATATTTGGAGTGCGATGGATGCATGGGGAGCAACGGCGCTAATGCCTATTTTTCAAGTTTTGGGAACGAATTATGTTAATAAAACAATCATTTCCAAAAAGATTGATAGCTATTTTGATCTTTTTACAAAAATGGACTTTATTTATAAAGATGCTGTTGCGACTGCCAAGATAGGAAAAGGTGTCAAGTCGGAAGGTGAAATGATTATTTCTGGAACCAAGGGTTATATTTATGTTCCTGCACCTTGGTGGAAGACAGATTATTTTGAAATTCGATATGAAGATCAAAATAAGAATAAGCGCTTTTTTTATGAACTTGAAGGAGAAGGATTCAAGTATGAACTCGTTAATTTTTTACGTGCGATAAATCACAGAAGGACACTTAGTTATACTGGAAATGATGTTTTGGAAGAAATAAGTCAGATATACGAAGAATTTTATAATCGCAAAGGAATTATAAGAATATAGGAAATGATGTAAAACTTATTTCAATATTCATTATTTGTGATATATAAAAATTGTGCGTATCTACTTGTTTAAGCTTAATGATTACATATTATGCTTCAAGATATGTTGGAGGAGAAATATTGAAAAAAATAGGCATAGTATCGTATAACATATACGGAAATTTCACTAATTACGGATCAGCCCTTCAGTCATGGGCATTGCAGCAGACGATAAAATTTCTTGGCTATCAACCAGTATTGGTTGATTATTGTCCGGATATTTTAAGAGATATGGATCCTTTGAATCCCTATAAAAATATGTGGGATAAGGATGAAGAATCAAAAAAAATGTGCGAATTGACAATGCCGGCTATTCGTAATAATTATTATAAATTCAATGATTTTTATACTAATAGATTTTATAGAACACAAGAGAAGTATGTATCTGCTAATTTTAATGATATAGCTAAAAATGAAAATTTAACTGGTTTTGTATGTGGCAGTGATACGATTTTTTGTATGGATGAATTTGGCTTTGATGACGGATATTACGCAAACTATGAGTGTATGCAAAAACATTCTGTAGCATATGCAGCAAGTTTTGGAGATTCTATTTTGTCAGAAGACAATTGTGAAATCCTCAACAACAGATTGAAAAATTTTCTTTCAATCGGATTGAGAGAGAATATGATGATTCCTTACGTAAAGAGTCAAGTAAATGTTCCGGTAGAAAGAGTAGTTGATCCAACGCTTTTGCATACAAGTGAAGAATATGATGATATTGCAGTTGATAAAAGATTGGAGAAAGATAAATACTTGCTTTATTATTCTAGAAGATATTCTCCGTTAATGGAAGAATACGTTGAGGATATGGCGAGGAAAAACGGTTGGAAAATAGTGGAGATAAGTTTAAGAGTGACTAATGCCGAAAAGGGACACAGAATGTTTTATGAAGCAGGAGTAGAGGAATTTTTATCTTTAGTAAAATATGCAGAATATGTTGTTACTAACTCTTTTCACGGAATAATTTTCGCTGTCCAATACAAGAAACCTTTTGTTGTTTTTTCGCGTGAACAATGCAACATAAAGATAAATGAAATTTTGGAACTGTTTGGATTAAAGAATCGTATGTTAGTTACAGGTAAAGAAAAATTTAACCATAATATTGATTATGATACAGTTCATAAGAGAATAGAAAAGGCTAAAGAAAAGTCTCTTTTGTTTTTAAAAAATGAATTAGAATTATTGGAGGAATAGCAAGTGACATATGTTAGCAACGATATTTTGATTAAATTTTTGAAAAAGCATGACATTCATAAATTGGTTCTTTCTTCAGGAACAAGGAATATACCGTTTGTCAGTTCCGTAGAAAATGATGAATGGTTTGAGTGCTTTTCTGTTGTAGATGAAAGAAATGCGGCTTTTTTTGGTATGGGACTTGCACAGCAATCAGACGAACCAGTGGTAATCGCATGCACAAGTGGAACTGCCGTTTCAAATTATGTCACGGGCATAACGGAAGCATTCTATTCTCGAGTTCAGCTCATTGCTGTTACGTTTGATAGATCTCCTTATGTTTTAAATCAATTGGAGACTCAAAAGATAGACCAAATGAGCATTTTTGACTCGATTACAAAAGCTAATATCGAATTGCCGATGATAAAGGATGAAGAAGATATCTGGTATTGCGAGAGAATTTTAAATGAGGCATTTATTGCATTAAGACAACACGGAACTGGACCCATTCATATTAATGTTCCGTTGGTAGGATCTACAAACGATTTATGGGAAAAACAAGGTCAAGATGAAGATACGATAAAATATATTGATTATTATTCATATGAAACGAATAATTGGTCTGAAGCAATCAAGGAATTAAGCGGGAAAAAGGTATTATTTATTTTAGGACAAAATACTGATCTCAATGATCGCGAAAAAGAGAGATTAAATCGTTTTATCTATAAATTAAATGCGGTTGTTTTGAGCGACAACTTGACTAATTTTTATTCAAAAAATTCGGTTAATCCAGAAAAGACAATCAAAGCATTAGGTTCGGATTCAATAAAAGAATATCTTCCGGATGTAGTAATAACTTACGGGGCAAATTTTCAAGAAAGAATAAAAGATTTATTTAAAGCAAATGAAAGAAAATTTGAACATTGGTCAATAACTGAAGATGGCAAAGTGAAAGATTGTTTTCGAAGTCAAACCAAGTTGTTTGAATGTACGCTGAACTATTTTATTCAGCAATTGTCAGATAAGGTCATCAGTTCAGATGATGAATATTTGAAATCGTGGAAAAAATTGGACGAACATTTAACGATAAGAAATTTGCCTTTTTCAAATTTTTCAGTAGTGAGAGATTTTTCACACGTAATACCGCAGGGGTCCATCCTTCATTTGAGTATTTTAAACGCAACTCGATTGATGCAATTTTATGACCTTGATAAATCAATTAGGGTTTACTCCAATGTCAACTCTTTTGGAATTGATGGTTGTCTTCCTACTTTTTTAGGACAAGCATACGCTTCTGATAACTTAGCTTTTATAATTATAGGCGATTTAAGTTTCTTTTATGCCATGAATGCCATGGGAATCAAGCACATAAAGAGTAATGTTCGGGTTCTTTTGATAAATAATGGCGGAGGTGCTGAATTTCACATAGTTCCTTCACATAATGAGTTGAAAACCATTGATTTGCATATTGGAGCAGCACACAATCAAACCGCAAAAGGATGGGTTGAGTCATTAGGGTTCGAATATATTTCTGCACAAGATGAACAAGTATTTAAGGAAAAACTAGAATATTTTGTTTCCGATAATCAAAAGAATATTGTGTTTGAGGTCTTTACGGATATGGAAAAAGACGGTCAAACTGTTTTACAGACTTATAGAGATTTGGAAAAACAGTTAAACGAACTGCAATGATAAAAGTATCTATAATTTAAAGATTTCTGTTATTAATAGAAATAAGTTTTATTTTAAAACAGGGGGAGAGTTTGTATGCTTAATTTTACGGTTGGGCCAGTGATGTCCTCAAAAGATGTTCTTTCTATTGGATCTGAACAGGTACGGTACCTTATTTTAGAACGTCTGAATTTTCAAAAATAATGTTAGAAAATGAAAGATATATGGTTGAGTATTCTAAGGCACCGCAAGGGTCAAGAGCCGTTTTTATGACATGTTCAAGTACTGGTTCCATGGAAGCCGTTATTATGAATTGCTTTTCACTTTTCAAGGGAAGATAAAGTCCTTGTTATAAATGGGGGAAGCTTTGGGAAACGTTTTGCCGATCTTTGCGATATACACGAAATTCCGCATGTTGATTTAAAATTAAAACATGGAAAAAAGCTTACCAAAGAAAAGCTGTATGAATATGATAATCAAGGTTTTTCTGGTCTTCTTGTGAATGTTGATGAAACTTCCACGGCGGTTCTTTATGATACGTTGATGATAGGTGAATTTTGCAAAAAGAATGGGATTTTCTTTGTTTGTGATTGTGTTTCTTCTTTTTTGGCGGATCCGTTTGACATGACGGAATGCAACGCTGATGTTATGATAACTGGTTCACAAAAGGTATTAGCTTGTCCTCCGGGAATTTCAATGATAGTTTTATCTCCTAGAGGAATTAAGAGAGTTGAAAATTCTAAGCCAAAAACTATGTATTTTGATATAAGGGATGCATTAAAAAATCAAGAACGTGGTCAGACGCCTTTTACTCCAGCAGTTGGAATACTTCTTCAAATCAATAAAAGGTTAAAGGAGATTGAAAGAATGGGTGGTGCTGATGTTGAAATAGCAAGAGTTGAAGCACAGGCATCGGATTTCAGAGAAAAGATCAAAGATATGTCTTTTGAATTGGTTTCAGAAAGCCCTGCAAATGGTGTAACATCTGTTCGTCCCAAAAATGCAAATGCATACGATATTTTTCTCATTTTGAAAGATGAGTATGATATTTGGATTTGCACAAACGGTGGGAAAATGAAAAATGAAGTTTTTAGGGTAGGGCATATCGGTGCCTTAACACACGATGATAACACTACATTAGTTAATGCGTTTAAAGATTTACAAAGACGCGGTATTCTTTAATAAGAATTGTTTTGAAAAAACTTTCATAAGCAGCTTCGTTTTAACGAAGAATAACAGTGGTATCAAAGAGGTTGTCAGATTGAAAAGGACGCCAGGAATTTGTTCATCAGGGATAAAGAGAAGGTTATCGAATGATGGTCAGCGGTAAAATAATCAGGCAAAAAGTGAGTGATTTGGCTTGATTGTAAAGATGGAAACAATGAAGGTAATGTTTCCTTTTTTGATTATGTTGGTTGTCAATAATTGTATTAATATAGATGCGATTATTTTTGATAGTCATTTTCAAAGCGTGATTGAAAAGGTGGAAGAATATGGAAGATAATCTTTTTGTTCGTTCATCAAAATTGATACAATATTTAAAAAATAAATTGTTCAAAATAGGTAAGGATAATCCGTTTTACTGGTATTATTATTTGAAAGATGCTGGAAAGCGCGTCCAAACAAAAGAGATGGCGGATAAAGCAGTCAATGAATTCATCGTTGACAATCCCGAATATAAAATTCTTGAGGTTATTTCAAGAAGGTTTCTCACGCGCGAAGTGTGCGAGGTTGCCGTGAAAAATAACGGATTGAATCTTGAGTTCGTGCCTGAACAGTATAAGGATGCTGACATGTGTATGTTGGCGGTTCAAGGAGAAGGGGATGCTTTAAAGTATGCTCCTGATTGCATATTGCTTGGAGACAGAGGCTACGAAATATGCGATATGGCTGTACGTAAAGGCTTTGGGGGCTGTGCTCTTTCGTTTGTGCCGGACCGATATCTTCAAGGAAAAGTCGGGAAATCTTTGTGCAGGGCGGCTGTACTTTCGAATGGCTACTCCATCAAATATGTTCCTGATCATTTAATAACAAGCAATCTTGTTAAATTAGCAATTGAAACATCTGCACCAGTCAAAGATGTTCTCTTGCCTGATGGTTCACGTTCGACTAAAGGCATTTATTATAAAGATTATCCGGTCTTGTCAGTTGTTCCGGATAAATTTATGTCAGAAGAGATGGTTGTTTTATCTGCTCGACTTTATCCTGAGAGCCTACAGTATGCTCCAAAAAAATTTGTTTCTCATAATCTATGTCTTGAAATGATTGAACGGGATCCTATGAATTTAAGGTATGTGCCTAGTCCAGATAAAGAACTGGTGAAATTTGCAATCGAGACCAATCATTTGGCTATTTTAGCAGTTATTGAATTTAAAATCTGTCATAATGCTTTGGTGAAGGGAAGCATTGTTTTTATTAAAAAGACTTTTGAGGGATTAGAAAAGAAATTTGAAAATAATTTTAGGACAGATTATGACATAAAAAAACATGAGCCGGTTGAACTTGCGATGCCAGTACTTGATCGTGAATCTAAACAGATGGTTTCGGACACTGATAGAATTAGTAGTTTGTTTAATACTACTAATTCCGCTGAGAAGATTTACTATATAACTGACATCCATCTTGAGCATCAGATTGTCAATGATCCAGAAGATATTGAAGGAATGCCTCTGAATAAAATACGCCATCGTATTAATGATAAAATTGTCGAAATGCTGTCATCCGTACCGAAAAATGACCATGCCACCTTGCTCATTGGAGGCGATGTGGCGGATAGCGTCATATTAGAGAAGATGTTTTATGAACAGCTTGTTTCGCTTTATGGAAATAGAGGAAGGATTATTGCAATTCTGGGAAACCATGAATTATGGAATTCTTATCCAATGAGATTCGAGTCATTATCTAAGAAGATATCATCGTTTATTTGGGACAATTTTAAGTTAAACTCAAGTTACAAATATTTACGTAAAATTGATAAAATCATTTCCAATTATCGTCAATTTATTCCTAGTCAGGTAATTTTGTTAGAAAATGAGTTGCTTATTTTTTACAAAGATAATGATATCGATATAATGGATGAGCAGACAATTCTTAATACAAGCATCAAGAAACTCAGTGAAAAATTTTCCGAGGCCGCATTTTTAGTGCTTGGAGGAATCGGATTTTCCGGACTTAATCCTTTTTACAATGCCAAAATGGGCCTTTACAGAAATACTGTTTCGCCAAAAGAAGATATTAAACGTTCAAGACGTTTTCAGGCAATATATGAAAAGGTTCTTAAAAGTGCGGCAAATCTTCGAGTAATTGTGCTGACTCATAATCCGATGAGGGATTGGTCAGATGACAATTATAAGGAGAATTGGATTTATGTGAGCGGTCACACTCATCAAAACACGTTTTTGTTGCAACGTAATTTTGCCGTTTTTTCTGATAATCAAATTGGGTATCTTAAAAAAACTTGGTCTCTTAAAAGTTTTATGACTGATTTTCATAGATTCGATTCCTTTAAAAATTATCCAGACGGAATTTGGAAAATCACGAGAAAACAATATGTTGATTTTAATCGATATCAGGGAATAGAGATGAATGGCAAGGGATATCCTGGTGATGTGTATGCTTTGAAACGTAATGGTTTCTATATGTTTGTTTTGAAAACTAAAAGTGGTCTGTGCCTTTTAGAGGGATGGAAAAGGCATAAGCTCAATCATGACATCAATTATTACTTTGACAACCTTCCAGAATACGTTCAAAAAGTATATGGCGCATTTGCTCCATATCGAGAAGCTATCATGGCTATTTCTGATGAAGTGCATTCTATTGGCGGTATCGGGACCGTTCATGGGTGTATTGTTGATATAAATTATTACAATCACGTTTATCTGAATATTTTAGATGGAGAGGTGACCCCATATTTTGCCACTGACATGACCAATAAGATAGTTTACAAAAACATGAAAAAATTACTAAAATCATCTAAAATCAATTCTGGTTCGGTTATTGAAAATCGCTGCATGCTTTCTCGTTATTTATCCAAGGCCAAGAAAGGAGAACTTCCTATTCTTTCTCAAAGTAATATTGACAGATGGGAAATGCCTGCGGGTGCGCAAATTGTCACGGATAGATCGATGTACAAACCGTCTCGCATCATGCGGTCTATTCAGTATATGTTTGATCAAAAAGTAGTGAGAATTTGGGACGACAATATTATCTCTTGGGAAAATAAGAAGGATATGACCGATAAATTGACTGCCAATGATAAGTTGATTGATTGGTAATCGCAAAATGGTGGAGGTATGAAATTACATAGATTAAGAATAAGGTGAATGGAGATTGTTTAATTGCGTAATATATTTATTTCTCAATCCCGTTCAAATTTTCTTCCCCCATTCGTTATTATATTTGTAGGCCTACAAATGATTCAGATGTAAAGCATTGATTGCCTGGCTTTTGGGGGAGACAGGACGACATTGCTTTTGATGAGTCAAAATCTGTTGTCACTGGTTTTTGCTGGGAGGGATTTTGATGAGGACATTTGAGTTGAGACTGAATACGCGCTTTGGCAAGTTCAGACAGAAGCTTTGGTTGAAGTATTCATACGGTAAGTTGAAAAAGGAATGAAACGGCAGCTGCGAAGGCGGCAGGCGCATGGCGTCTGTCGCCTTTTATGTATATATATAACGTAAGCGGTCGTTAAAACAGCGGTGTGTACACAAATAGCCCGAGATAGTATTATTATCTCAGGTTATTGCGTATGCATCGTTTTTATTTTCTTATTTATGAGGTAAGATCGATGTTCCATGGGAGAAGTTGGCGGAACCTTTCAGGATCAAATACCTCAATGTTGGTAATCTCCGTTAATACTTTTCTCAAGTATTTTTCAGGATCCAACTGATTAAGTTTGGCCGTATATATCAGCGACAACGCAACGGCATTAGCCCTTGCGCCTTCAAAAGTTGACGAAAACAGCCAGTTTTTTCTCCCCATCACGCTCTCTTTGACAGCGCGCTCTGCGCTGTTGTTGGACAA
>NZ_FOPI01000035.1 GCF_900113455.1 Ligilactobacillus ruminis DSM 20403 = NBRC 102161
ATAGTGTCCTCCAATGGGATACTTGACCTGGAAGCAGATCAAACCTGGCAGCAACTTCAGCTATGGTTACCTCATGTGTTTGATAATAGTCTATCACAGCCAGTTTAAAATCAGTGTCAAATATTCTCTTATTTCTACTATGACGAATTTTACCTTGAAGTCGATATGTTTGAATCCAGCTTCGAACAACCCTTGAATTGAGGTTGTATTCTCGAGCTAATTGGATACTCGTTGCCATTCCCTGATTATATTTACTAATAATTTCCGCTTTCAGTTCCGGACTGTACTTTGCCATAAAAAATACCCCACAATCATTAGACTACTTTGTCTAACAATTATAGGGCACTTCAAAAAAACGAGGATTTTTTAATTGCTGCTAAGCCTTTGCTGAATAGTTAGGTGCTTCTTTTGTGATTTGAACGTCATGCGGGTGCGATTCACGCAAGCCAGCTCCCGTAATCTGAACGAATTGAGCATTTTCGCGAAGAGCCTTCAAATCTGGTGCGCCAACGTAGCCCATGCCGGAGCGAAGACCGCCGTCCATTTGGTAAACGATGTCGGCTACGCTGCCCTTGTAAGCAACACGACCTTCGATTCCTTCAGGAACGAGCTTGTTTGCTTCGTTGACGCCGCTTTGGAAGTAGCGGTCTGCTGAACCATGCGTCGAATCCATGGCGCCAAGACTGCCCATGCCACGATATGTCTTGAAACGACGTCCTTCATAAATGATCGTTTCGCCAGGGGCTTCGTCCGTGCCGGCCAGCATTGAACCAAGCATGACTGCATAGCCACCGGCTGCAAGTGCTTTGACGATATCGCCGGAGTACTTGATGCCGCCATCGGCAATAATCGTCTTGCCATATTCGCGCGCAACACTTGCTGCATCGTAAATGGCCGTAAGCTGCGGAACGCCAACGCCCGCGATGATGCGGGTCGTGCAAATCGAACCAGGTCCGATGCCGACTTTGACAACGTCAACGCCTGCTTCATACAAAGCGCGAGTTGCTTCGGCCGTTGCGACGTTTCCGGCAATCAATGTCGCATCCGGGAAATGTTCTCTGATTTCTTTGATTTTTCGCAAAACGCCTGCGGAATGTCCATGTGCCGTATCGATTACGAGCGCATCAGCGCCTGCATCAAGCAATGCGGCCGCACGTTCAAACGTGTCGCTCGTAACACCGACTGCAGCTGCAGCCAAAAGGCGGCCATGCTTGTCTTTGGCGGCATTCGGGAATTCAACGACCTTTTCGATATCCTTGATCGTGATAAGACCAACAAGCTGACCTTCGGCATTGACCAAAGGAAGCTTTTCAATCTTGTTCTGCTGCAAGATTTCTTCTGCCTTTTCCAATGAAGTGCCTTCTGGCGCAGTAATCAAGTTTTCCTTTGTCATGACCTTGCCGATTTCAACGGTATGATCTTCAACAAAGCGGATGTCGCGGTTCGTAATAATGCCGCAGAATTTGCGATTTTCGAGAGTTTCAACGATTGGAACACCACTGATTCTGTATTTGCGCATCAAACCGTCTGCTTCAAGCACGGAGTTTTCCGGCGTAAGGTAGAACGGATCGATGATAACGCCGCTTTCGGAACGTTTTACTTTGCGCACTTCATCAGCCTGCTGTTCAATCGACATATTTTTGTGGATAACGCCAAGACCGCCCTGACGCGCCATTGCGATTGCCATGGCCGATTCCGTGACCGTATCCATGCCGGCACTGATGATTGGGATATTGAGCTTCAAATTATCTGCAAGTTGAACGCTGAGGTCAACATCATTTGGTAAAACATGGCTTTCAGCCGGAATTAATAAGACATCGTCAAAGGTCAGACCTTTTTTGACAAATTTGGTATCCCAATTGGACATTTTAAGAACTCTCCTTTAATATAGTTATTTTTGTTTGTCTTATAATGTACAAAAAATTTCTAAGGATTGCAAGGAATCTTAGTGAATTCTTAGCATTATCATCAAAATTACATCATTCGCTTTGGGAATAGTTCGTAATTTACTCTCTTTAACGGCTTAAACTGTCTGGAAATACACTCAATCATTCGTTATATGCAATCATTCCAAATAATTCAACCGCATTTTTTCATAATCATCTTTGCTGACGTTCAGATATTCGAAACAAAAATCACGGACGCTGCCCGAAAGTATCTCAACCGTCTTCTCCAAAATCAAAAAATGTTCTTTTCTCACGCCCAAATACGAATTGAGCCGTTCAGCCAGCTCGTCGCCCTGAGCATTTTGCACAATGGCATTTTGCTCTTTGGCGGTTTTTTCTGAAAAAGCCAGGTTGGTCAGCATAAAATCTTCAAGCACGGTCTGCCTCTTCACGCCAAGCAGCCCCAAAAACAAAAAGGCACCGATTCCGGTTCGATCCTTGCCGGCAACACAGTGAAAGGCCAGGCTTTTTCCTTCTTCATCATTTTCGACAAGTGCTTGAAACATTTTGCCGTAAGCTTCTCTTGCATGCGGATCGACTAGCATTTTGACGTATGTTTCTTCGGCAAACCCGAGACCGTTTTTGGACAACGCACTGTATTTGGCAATACCAACGTCTTCCAGAAGCGAATGCTCAAGCGGATAGACCGATGCCAAAACATGTTTGGTTCCTTCAGGAAGCTTATCCGGGCCATAATTGCGCTCGCTCTCAGACCGCAGATCAACGACGCAGCTCAGCCCATATTCAGCAAGTTTTCTGAGATCGGATGTGCTCAAATAAGACATGCTGCCGCACCGCAACGCCTTGTGCCACTTCGTCGTATGGCCGTCAAGCGTTTGATAGCCGCCAAGCTCGCGGAAATTAACGCCGCTTTCCAAATTTAAAAAGCGTTCCAAAAATTTCACCTTCCTTGCAAAAAAACGGGGCAGACTGCCCCGTTTTGCTTAATCTTTTTCTTCTTGATGATGCGAAACTTCCAACCATTCGATATAATTGCGATTAAATTCAGTGATTTTAATGTCAAACTGGCCGATCGTAATGACCAAACCGAGCTTAATCTTGTAATTTTCAAGCAAATAACCTGCAATCGTGACGCTTTCCGACTCCTGGAAATCCTTATCGCGGAACTTGAAGTAGCGCTCAAAATCGTAAAGAGTCGTTTTGCCTGAAACTTTGTAAGTTCCGTCTCCGTTGTCGATAATGTCTTCAAGCGAAACATCGTCGGCCTCATCCTTGACGGTTCCAAAAAGTTCTTCATAGATATCGCGATCCGTCACGATTCCGCTCGTGCCGCCATACTCATCCAAAACAACCACGATCGGCGTTTGCTTTTGGACCATGCTCTGCAGCAGTTTTTGAATCGGCGTCACTTCAGGCACCGTAATAATCGTCCGCATGACCTTGCTTACCCGAACGGAGTCATCAACCTGAGCCTGACGAATCATGTCGTAAATGTAGACATAGCCTAAAATCTTGTCCTTATCGTTGTTGGCAACCACCGGAAAACGCGTAAACTTCTTTTGCAGATATTTGTTGATTACGCCGCGAACCGTGTCGGTCACGTCGACGACTTCAAGGCTCGTGCGGTCAATCATGATATCCTTGGCAACTTTGTCATTGAAATCAAATGCGCGCTGCATATAAACGAAATCGTCCTTGTCGATTGCGCCGCCGTGCACTGCATTTTTCGAAATATTAAGAATTTCATTTTGCGACAAAACGTCTTCTTCTTCTCCTGCCGGCTTCAGTCCGACAAGCTTGACGATTCCTGATGCCGAAACATTCAAAAGCCATACGAACGGGTAAAAGACGACGTGAAAATAGTGCAGCGGCGTCACAATAAACATCATGACCTTCATCGGCATGTCGATGCTGATGTTTTTCGGCACGATTTCAGTAATGACGACTTCAAGGTACGTCAAAATAACAACGCCCAAAACGGCACTGATTGCCACGATGCTCGTCTTGTTCAGAGGCATGAAGCCAAGCAGATCGGTCAACAGCGTAGCCAGCGTATCGGCGCCGAGCCACCCCAAAATAATCCCAGTTGTCGTGACACCAACCTGCGTTGTGGAAAGATACTCGTTCATATTCGACACCATGTTGAGTGCGAGCTTTAGCTTGCGCCTGTTCCCTTCACCGGCTTCAAGCGCACTTTCGAGCGCACTCTTGCGGACTGAAACAATTGCAAATTCTGCCGCAACGAAAAATGCAGCAAAATAAAAAACAACGAGAATTATGATCAGATTGGTTAACGCCTGACCATTAGACATATATCACATTCCTCATTTCTTTAGTTAATTTATCTCTATTAATATCTTATCATATTTTAGAAGAGTTGATATATAAAAGTTGCTTAAGCAAAAAGCCCCTGCATGATTCAAAAAAACAGCAGAGACTTTCTTTTTAAAAGTTATTTTTTGTTGCCGACAGGAAGAACTGCACCATTATACTTGTTGTTGATCCACTTTTGAGTCGACTTGGACTTCAAGACCTTGACAAGCTTCTTGATTGCAGGCTTCTTTTGGTCGCCCTTTTGAACGGCAATCAGATTTGCATACGGCGAAGACTTCTTTTCAAGCGCAATTGCGTCTTTGGCTGGCTTGAGGCCTGCTTGAACGGCATAGTTGGAGTTGATGACCGTTGCGTCGGCTTCGTTTGATTCGTAAAGCTTAGGCATCAATTTTGCTTCAAACGTATGCTTGAACGTGATGTTTCTCTTATTCTTCTTGATGTCATTGAACGTTGCCGTTTCAAGTTTCGTACCCTTCTTAAGCGTGATCAGGCCGGCATCCTTGAACAGTTTGAGAACGCGACCGTAATCGGAAACGTTGCTTGAAACGTAGACCTTGGCATTCTTTGGCAGTTTCTTCAGACTCTTGTACTTCTTGGAGTAAACACCGATCGGTTCCAAGTGGATGTTGCCGGCATCGACCAAAGTACCGTGATTCTTTTTGTTCCAGTCTTTCAAAAACGGAATATGCTGGAAGTAATTGGCATCGATTTCACCGTTTGCAAGCGCCTTGTTTGGCATGATGTAATCATCGAAAACCTTGATTTTAAGGTTGATGCCTTCTTTTTTCAATTTTGGCTGAACGTGACGCAAGATTTCAGCGTGCGGTGCTGCCGAAGCACCGACAGTAATCGTCGTATCGGCGTTCGCTACTGTATTTGCACCAAGAAAAAGAGCTGCTGCTGCGATTGTCGTAGTCAAAATACCTGCAAGTTTTTTCATAATTTCTCACCTCATAAGATTTTTATTAACGTTTATCAATTCGTTTAACGGCAAAATCGCCAAGATACTGGAAAGCAAACACGATAATGACGATAACGACCGTTGCCGTCAGCGTAATTGCGTTGTTGTAGGACTGAAAACCGTCCGTGTATGCCAACTGCCCGAGACCACCGGCACCGATTGCACCGGCCATTGCGGTATACCCGATCAAGGAAATCGCCGTGACGGTAATTCCCGAAACAAGCGCCGGCAGACTTTCCGGAATCAGCACTTTAAAAACGAGCTGCCATTTGGTGGCCCCCATTGATTCGGCTGCTTCAAGCACTCCGCCGTCGACTTCGTGAAATGCGATTTCGACCAGTCTGGCGTAAAACGGCGCAGCTGAGAAAACAAGCGACGGAATTGCTGCCTTTGCTCCGGTAATTGCACCGACAAGCACCTGTGTTACGGGCAAAAGCAGCACGATCAGGATAATGAACGGGATCGACCGAAACACGTTGACGAACAAGGCAACGACCCAGTTCAGCGCCTTGACGGCCTTGCTGTTTGAACCTGAAGTTTCATACAGCAGCAGTCCAAGCAAAAGTCCGAAAACCGCAACGATCAGAATCGAAACAATCGTCATCCAAATCGTTTCAAACGCTGCAGACCAAAGATTAGGCCAATTGACGTTCTTAAATTGAAAATATGATGCCAAACCGTTGTTATTCATGATCAATCACCTTCGTTTCTACGCGCAATTCATGGAACAGCCGAATCGCTCCGTCAATGTCTTCTTTTGTCCCCAAAAGCTGAATGAACAGTGTCCCGATCGTCGAATTGGAATCGGCCAGCTGATGAATCGATCCTTCCAAAATGCTCAGTTCAAGTCCCGGGAACTGCCTGATGACGCTCCCGACAACCGGCGTTTCCACCTGGCCGCCGTGAAATCTGAGCTGAATCAACTGCCCGTTCGGGTAGCGCTCAAGCAGATCTTTGACAACGCTTTGCGTATCCTTGGTCTGGTTTGCGTCAACCTCCGCATTTACGAAGCGTTTCGTCAAATCTTCCTTCGGATGCGTAAAGACTTCTGCAACCGGTCCTTCTTCGATTACCTGTCCGTTTTCCATCACGGCAACCGTGTCGGCAAGTTTACGAATGACGTGCATTTCATGCGTGATGATCACGATAGTCAAGTTGAGTTTCTCGTTGATCCTTTCAAGCAGATCAAGCACTTCGTCCGTTGTTTGCGGATCAAGGGCGCTCGTTGCTTCGTCAGAAATCAAAATATCGGGATCATTCGCCAATGCCCTGGCAATTCCGACGCGCTGCTTTTGACCTCCGGAAAGCTGTGCGGGATAAGCATGAATGCGCTCGCCCAATCCAACGACTTCTGCCAAATGCTTAGCCTTCTTTTCGCGCGTTTTTTTATCGACGCCCGCAAGTTCCAACGGAAATTCGATGTTTTGCAGAACGGTTCGCGACCACAACAAATTGAAATGTTGAAAAATCGTGCCGATTTTTTTGCGCTGCTCGCGAAGTTCGGCTCCCTTGAGTCCGTTAATCTTTTTACCGTTGATGATGACTTCGCCTGAAGTTGGCGTTTCAAGTCCATTCAGCATTCTGACCAAGGTACTCTTCCCGGCGCCTGAAAAACCGACAATTCCGAAAACTTCGCCGTCATTAATTTTTAAGTTGACGTTTTGAACCGCTCGCACGGGTCCGTCATCTGTTTCAAACGTCTTTGAGATATTCTTAAATTCAATCATTCCGTTACCACTTCCTAAAAAATCGTAAAAAAAAAGCTCTCATCCGAAAAAAGGACGAAAACTCGCGGTACCACCTTAATTTGTCCGAACCTTTCGATCCAGACCTCACTGACTACTGACATAGCCTTAAACTTTATCGCATTTCTGCGGACCGCAAGCTTGCACCGACGATCTAACTCGGAGTTCATCTTCAGCATGGCTTTCCGACCTTCCTTCTCAACTCCAGGAAGTTCTCTGTAGAAGTACTCACCATACCTACTCTTCTCTTCAACGTCATTATACTGTTGTCTTAGATACTACAATTATTTATGAAATTTGTCAACACCTTTTCTAATTTTCCATTCTACAATTCTTAATCCGTAAGAATCTTCCGGCAAAATGCAGAGCTTGAAGTCTCTTGGCAGTGAGGGACTTCTGAGGGGGAGCGGCGGTTAGCAAATGCTCCGGTTTGATCGACTTTCGGAGGTACGCGACGTGATTTGGTTGCACGCGGTAGAACATTTTTTCATTTTTTGAGATTTTTTCTACTTTCGAAGGCGCTCAACGTGACGGTAGACAAAAATTGGTGAAACAGCGGAAATTTTGTCTACGATTCTTCATTGGCTCTTTTTCCTTGAAAAATCCAGTGTCGTCAGCCGCATTCGGACCCATCAATCCTTTTGACTAAGCAAACTCCTGCCGTCATCCTTTCGATTACGGCCATATCCCAGAAATCAACGTTTTGCCCGTAACGAGAATCTGCATTTTACGGGCAAATTTAAGAAATCGAAGTTTTGCCCGTAACGGGGGGGCTGCATTTTACGGGCATATCCCAGAAATCGACATTTTGCCCGTAACGGGGGGCTGCATTTTACGGGCATATCACAAGAATCGCCATTTTGCCCGTAACGGGTGACTGGCTTTTACGGGCAAATCTCAAGAATCACCGTTTTGCCCGTAACGGGTGACTGGATTTTACGGGCAGATTTAAAAAATCGACATTTTGCCCGTAACGGAGTGCTGCATTTTACGGGCAAATCCCAGAAATCGAAGTTTTGCCCGTAACGGAGTGCTGCATTTTACGGGCAAATCTCAAGAATCACCGTTTTGCCCGTAACGGGTGACTGGATTTTACGGGCAGATTTAAAAAATCAACATTTTGCCCGTAACGGGGAGCTGCATTTTACGGGCAAATCTCAGAAATCAACGTTTTGCCCGTAACGAGAATCTGCATTTTACGGGCAAATTTAAGAAATCGAAGTTTTGCCCGTAACGGGGATCTGCATTTTACGGGCAAATCTCAAGAATCGAAGTTTTGCCCGTAATCCGCGGCAGCCATTTAAGCTAATCACAAAAATCCCCCAAATTCTCATCCGCAAACGCAAAAACAGAACTTTTGGAGCATTCAAATTTTCCCAAAAGTTCTGCGTTTTTGCTTGATCATCCCGCAATCAAACGGGTTATTTTTTCAAAAGTTTTTCTCTGATTTCATCCAGGTTCGGTGCTTCCAGAAGTTTCATCTTAGGGAAGCTTTTGAGCATACGGCGCTCATTGAAATTAAATGAAGCATCGAGTCGATGCAAAATCGTTTCGTGCCATTTTTCAATATAATTTTGAATGGCCAAACTCTTGCTTTCAAAACTGGCAAGTTTGAAGTATGGGCGTTCTTCAATGATGCGCTCAGCTTCATTTTTCAAACGCAGGCGCTCAATCTGAATCATTTGCTCAAGCACGAGGGCATGGGCTCTGAATTTTTGCATATTGAAAATAGTAATTGCCGCATCGCTGCCCATGACGACGATTACGAACAAATCAGCGAGCATGCCCATCTTAGCCTCCAGAAAATCAACGAAGCTCATAACGTGCGGCTGAACGAAGGCAGTCAAAACAACCGTGCTGATGCCCCAAAACAATGAGATGAACGGGGCAATGCGTCCTTTGACGTTGCCGGGATATTTAGAATAGTCCCAAAGCTTGAGATGAAAGATGTTTTCCAAAAAAGCACCGGCAAGATACTCGAACACGGTTGAAACAACAGTGCCGACCAAAAACAGCAGCACAAAATCGTCAGCAAATTTCTGCGTAAAAAGAAGCACCGAACTGACTGCAAAGCCGTATACCGGGCAATACGGTCCAAACAAAAAGCCGCGATAGACAAAATGACCTTCTTTACTTGAACAATATACCGTTTCCCAAAGCCAACCAACGAACGAATAGATAAAAAACAGCAAAATAAGATCATTTATCGTATACATGCCTATTCCTCTTTTGCGGATTCACGATTGGCAAGAATCCGATTCAATGCGTCGCTTGCGGCCAAAGCCACCGTTTTTTGGCCGTGGTCTTTGATGAACTCGGAAGCAGGAGAGACGCGCATGATCTTGAAGTCGGACTCGTTTAGCAAACGTCCCTTTGCGATAAAATACACGATGACAGGCACTTCTGCTTCAAGATCATCGAAGAAATTGTCCACGCGCTTGATATTTTCAAACGGCAAGTTGATAATTCCGGTCTCAAGCATGATGCTGATGCGATCTTCACCATCTCCGATCACCAATTCCGTTTCGGCAAGCTCTTCTTTGCTGATCGCATCAACCATCTTGTCAATCAGCGGGAAAACCGCTTGATCGACGTTTTGGAGCACGTCTTCTTCCTTATCCTTATCGGCCAAAATCGTTTCGTGCCGATAAGCCTGATTTTCAATTTTTTCAATAAAGTCCTTGACTTTAATCTGCATGACTTCACTTCCTAATAACATCAAAGATTAATATCCATATTAAATGTCAATTTGGAAAGCGTCAAGCCTTCAGTAATGAAATTGCCGATTTGACTCATCGTGCGTGCCTTCATGTCGGCAACCATTTCGTGATTTCTCTTCGTTAAAAATGCAGTGAGTTCAGCTCCGGAGTAATTTCTGGCATCCTGAATCGTTTCTTCTACCAAGCGGTGCTGCTGTTCTCTTGCCTGAGTCAAATAATCGCGACATTCCTGGACAAATTTGCTATAGTGAGATTCCGCCAGCATTGATAACGTGCGATACATCCAGTATGCGCTGTTGATGTCATACTCAAGCGGCGTTTGACTGTAGCTGTCGTCCGTATCCTCTGCATTTGTAAAGAACGGCACATACGGTGTAAACGACGGGATGCCAAAGCAGATCCACATGAGTGCGGAAACTTCTTCCGGCACGTCGTTTCTGATCTGAAGAACGTGAGAATTTTGCGTTCTGTTGAGCGAAATCGGTCTGAACTTTAATTTATCCTCATCCGAACCGTGTCCCAGCGGATCATACTTCGTTTCATTATAATGCGATGCAAGCACGTATTCCAAATCTTCAACCGAAAGCAGACGATTGGCCTTGCAGATAAACGGCAGGTCGCTTGACTGCGGATCCTGCAAAACGTCAGGCGTAAAGCATTTTTGACCATACCAAACACGCGGCGTGTTGTAATGGCGATCTTTTTCGTTGTCGGTGCCAAAAATTTTTCTGAAATTGAACGTTTCAGGATGCGGATTCAAGTGATGCTCTTCTACGAATTCCTGCAGACCATCAGACCACATGTAGTTTTTCGGATCGTCAAAATCGATGAAATCCTGTGCCACTTGGTTTGCGGCTATCGCATAAGAATCGTCCGGAATTCTCGTTGCTGCCCAATGATGTCCGGTGACGATTTCCATGTACCAAACATCGTCTCTGTCAGAAAACAGGACTCCGTTTCCCTCAGGAGAACCGTACTTTTTAATCAAACGTCCAAGATATTCGACGCCTTCTCTTGCGGAGTTGATGTACGGAGCCACCATGTTTTGGAGCGAGTCTTCAGCCAAGCCGTCCTTGACCCACGGATCATATGCCAATGCATGCTCGTTTCCGTAGACTGATTCAGTTGCAGACATCGCAACGTTTTTTTCATTGATCGAGCTTTCGCCGAACACGCCGCACTTGTCCACGTCGGCATTCGGCGTCATCGTCGTTTTATAACCGTTCTCAGGCAACGGGGCCTGAAAGCCGTTCTTGTTTGATTTCCAAATTTCTTTTTTGCCAGAATATGCCTGTTGCATTTCAAAGCGCTGCGGGGTAAGCGGCAAAAACGTATCGTCATTGCGCGCAATCATGGTCGAACCGTCAATTGTTGCCTTCTTGCCGACCAAGATCGTCGTGCATGCCTGTTCCATCATTTGAATCACCTCAATATTTTCTACATTTTACAGTTTACGCCATTTCTAAAAATTAGCAAATATTTTATAATTTTTCAATTATTTATTGCACTCTCCCTTCAAAATTATGTATGATTGATTTTGGAGATTATATGGAACAAAGGAAGCATTCAGCATGAATAACAAACAACTCCCAAAGCATGGCAAGAACTCAAACAGGAATTTTTTCGCATTTCTTGCACTGGTTCTTGTCATTGGGGCAACAGGCATTGCCTATGTTCAGCACTTAGACGATGCAAACCTGCAAAAACTCGAATCCAAAGCTTCGTTAAAAAAGAAATCGACAAGTTCTTCTCATCAAAACTTGTTCGTCAAAAGGAAAAGCAGTTCGACTTCAAAAATCAAAAGCAGCTCCACAACTGAAAAATCAGTCATGCGTACTCCGATTGATTGGCAAAAATCGTCCGAGACGGTCGATTATCCCGATTTAAACAAGGTCGAAAACCTATGGATCGAAGTCCGACTCAGATCAAACCGAACGCTTTTAAAAGACGGTGACAAAACTATCTATACCATGTATTCATCGGGCGGAAAGTACCACGATGTTGACGGCAAGCAGGTCAGCTACACTCCGACGGGCACGTATTACATCGAAAACGAGCGCGGAAAAAGCTTCTTCAACAACAACCTCAACGAAGGCGCCAGATACTACATTTCATGGCTCAACCATGGTGAGTATCTTTTCCACACCGTCCCGACGAACATCCAAGGCGAGTATGACGTCGAAGAGTGCAAAAAGCTTGGCAAACAGCCCGCATCCCACGGCTGCATCAGACTTTCCGTTCCCGATGCGATCTGGCTTTACAATAATCTGCCAGTCGGAACGAAAGTCGTCATCAACAACAAATAATCACAGAAGACTGGAAAAAGTCCCTGTTATCACTTGCCGAACGATGGCGGTCGATTTGCGACTGCTTTTGTCCGGCATTTTTAATACATAAAAACTATTTTTAGCAGCAGTAATGCACAACTGTTTCAAGCAAGATTTCATTCGGATTTACGGTCAAAGTGCAATTTTTGATGATTTGTCCGTAAACGGCAGTCATTTTGCCAAATGCAGCACGCGCTAAATCAGTGCGTCAAGCTTTCAGTCAAATTTACCGCCAGACTATTTTTTGTTATTTCCGTCATAGCAAGCAATTGTCATGCATACGAAAAAAAAGCCGGATCAGATTTGCAATTTGAGACTTCATGACACAAACGCAGCCAACTGCACTGCATTTTCATGCATAAAAAAACTCGCCCGAAAACGAGCGAGAATCACGTTACTATAAACGATTTTTTCTTTCTTTCGTATCCTTTCGATAATACGGCAGACTGGCCATCACGCCCAAAAAGAGCACTACCGCAGCAATCGTCGTGTTTCTTGAAAAGCAATAGATCAAAAACGCCAACAGCACGCCGCCATAGCACAAAATATCGCCCTTGTCCCTGGCGCTGATCGAGCCGTTTCTTCGTTCTTCTCCTTGATAAGTCTGCGTATCTTCAGAAATAACGTTGCCTTCGATCAGTTCGGAACGCAGTCTTTTCGGATACTGCGAATTGATCAGCAAAACCGCAATCAAAGCTGCGACGGCACCGGCAAGTGATGATATTCCGCCATTGAACTTCAAGGCAACGGCCAAAAACATGCAGATTCCGGCCGCGGTCGCAAAGAATCCGTAAAAAATCGCCGCCATGGAAACGCCCCAGATATTCGTCGGCAGCATGCGCGGCTTCTTTTCATTGCCGATTTCGATGATTTTCTTCGGGTTTTCTTGCGCCATCTTCTTGATGACGCCAAAAAGCATCCTGGCAAAGGCCAGAAGCAAAAGACCGCTTGGCAGACAAAGACCAAGATAGGTTGCCGTAACGTCGACTTTTTTAGTCAGTCCCATCGTAAACAACAATCCATCAATGATTGCAATGAATAAAACGACAACGATTCCGCCGGCATAAACCAGAATCGAGGCATCTTTTTCGAGAAATTTTTGTGCAATTGTATATTCAATAACCAAAATTGATAATGCAAATAATATAGCTAAAAATATCATTTCTAAAACCCTTTCTAGCATTAATCACAATAGTATAGTAACATTTTTTTACAGCGCTATCAAACGCAGTGCTGCGCATCGTCTGCTAAATCAGTACACAAGCCATGATTACGGGAAAATCCTCGTTTTTCCAAATCTGCCCGTAAAATGCAGATCCCCGTTACGGGCAAAACGTCGATTTCTTAAATTTGCCCGTAAAAGCCAGTCACACGTTACGGGCAAAACAGCGATTTTTGAGATTTGCCCGT
Organism: Ligilactobacillus ruminis DSM 20403 = NBRC 102161; assembly: GCF_900113455.1. GTDB lineage: Bacteria > Bacillota > Bacilli > Lactobacillales > Lactobacillaceae > Ligilactobacillus > Ligilactobacillus ruminis. The sequence goes on from NZ_FOPI01000035.1 coordinate 13,405, forward strand.
AAAATGCAGATCCCCGTTACGGGCAAAACGTCGATTTCTTAAATTTGCCCGTAAAAGCCAGTCACACGTTACGGGCAAAACGGTGATTCTTGAGATTTGCCCGTAAATTTTTGCTTATTCCCATCATAACGGGGAATTTGTCCCGCATACGCAAAAACCCGGATGAGCTTTACAATTAATGCAAATCATCCGGGTTTTAGTTCGAGGCCTGGTTTTCTAACCTGCCCTTGATTTAGTCTACTTTGAGATATTCCCATGCATCCCGCTTGTCATCTTGCGAATCAATCACGACGCGCGTTTTTGCCGGGATGTTTTCTTCGATCCACTGAGCATCCGGAACCGACAGGCGAATTGAGCCATAGGCTTTGATGTTATGCTTTTTAGTTACCTTTTGCCCAAGTTTTTCGGCTTCTGCTTTGATTACCTTGCCGTTTTCGTCAAAAGGAACCGATTCAAACCGATAGAGTCCGTCATCCTTGAATGCCGTCCAATATCTGGCACCATAACCGCGCGTTGGATCATAATACGAAACCCCGCGCCGCTTTTCAATTTTGAAATGTCCGATCGGCGTGCACTGATAAGCTTTGGTTTTCTTGTAATTTTTACCAACGGATGCGTACATCGTATAGAGCGTGTACGGCCCTCTTCTGATATAAACACGCTGCTTGCGCAAGTTGACCTCGATCCAGATACGTTCTTCCTTCTTTTTGGCATGGGCATATTTGCTGATATCAGGATAACCGCCGCTTAAAGTCGGCTTGTCCCAGGATGCCGGTTTGATCAGACGTTTCTTTTGATCGGCCAAAAGGCGCTTTTGCTGTGCATCTTCTTCGGCTTGTTTTCGTGATTCGGACTGCATCTTGACGTCATTCACCTGTCTTGCGTTGTGGACATGAATCGTGCTGTATGCCGTCACCAGAACCAAAACGAGCGCAACGGCCCAGTAGATGATATTCTTCTTTTTCATTTTAAGGTTGCAACCCCTTTACAATTGCGTACAATTCAAATATACGTGTCGAATCAGCGAATGTCAAGAACACGGATGCACCGAACCTTTACTTGTTGAGGCGAATCTGCTCGACATCAAAGATTCTGTCTGTCCAGCCGTCGTAAAACGATGCTTCGTGCGTAACCAGCAAAACGTTGCCGGGATAACTGATCAGAGCATCCCGCAAAGCGTTTTTCGTTTCGTCATCGAGGTGATTCGTCGGTTCATCCAAAATCAGAAAGTTGCTTGGCTTTAATTCCATGATGCAGAGCTTGACCTTCGTCTGCTCGCCGCCGCTCAAGAGATTCATCGGCTTCATCGTATTCGAGGCATTTATTCCGGCACGGGCAAGGCGCTGCCTGATTGTTTTCGGTTCAAGTCTCGGGTAAATGTCCTGCAGCGTTTGGAGCGGTGTTTTCGTCGGATCGTCCCATTCGAGATTCTGATCGAAATAATTGACGATGCAGGAATCGACAAAGTGAACGGATCCGGAAAAACTCGGAATGATTCCCAGAATCGACTTGATCAGAGTGGATTTGCCGACACCGTTAAAGCCTTTCAGAACAACTTTTTGCCCGTGACTCATCGAAAACGTCACAGGAGAAAGCAACGGTGTCTCATATCCGACCGAAAGTCCGCTGACGGTCAGGGTCGATGCTGACAAAAGCTCAATATACGGGAATTTGAAATGTGCCTGCAGATTGTCGGACGGAGGGGTGATTCGTTCAAGCTTATCCAAACGTTTCTGGCGCGATTTGGCCATCGTCGACCGCGTTCCGGCCTTGTTCTTTCTGATATAGGCCTCGTCCTTTTCGATCTGGCGTCGCTGTTTCTCATAGGCTTTGAGCTGCACGGCCTTTTTTTCTTCTTTTTGCTTGATTGCTTTCCTGAAGCTGCCAGTGTATTTTGTGATCTTGCCAAATGCAACGTCGACGATCGTATTGGTGATTCTCTCTAAAAAATCATAGTCGTGCGAAATGACCATGAAACATCCTTCAAAACCATTCAGATAATCGATCAGCCACTCTATATGCTCCGTATCAAGGTAGTTCGTCGGTTCGTCAAGCAGCAGGACATCCGGCTTTTCAAGCAGGAGTTTGGCCAAAATGATTTTTGAACGCTGTCCGCCGGAACATTCGCTGACTTGCCGATTGCTTCCCAACGCATCGATTCCAAGTCCGCTCATGACCTGATCGATTTTCGTCTGAATCCCGTAAAAGTCATTTGCTTCAAGAATTTCCTGACATCGTCCGGCCTTTTCAAGCAGAGAATCGTCTATTTTTTCGGCATATTCTTCATAATACCTCGTTTGTCTTTCCTGAACTTCAAACAGCTCATTGAAAGCACTTTGCAAAAAAGCTCCGATCGTCAGGTCGTGCGCCGACTCGGCATACTGGTCGAGATAGCCGATTCTGACGCCCCTCTGCCATTTGATCCGGCCCTCGTCAGGCAGCCTGGAACCCGTCAGAATTTTGATCAAGGTGGATTTGCCGGCACCGTTTTGACCAATGATTCCCATGTGATCTTCCTTATTCAGTCTGAACGAGGCATCCTTATAAAGCTGCTTGTCGTCAAACGACATCGACAGTCCCTCAACTTCTAAAATACTCATCTCTCTAGCGTCCTCCCCTTTTCGTCAATTAGATTATATCATCAATGCTTGATTTTCTGAAAGCAAAGGCTTCATAATGTAATGTAAGGGAGTGTATTTCATATGACTTTCATAGTTTCCGCAAAACAAATCGTGATCATGTTCCTCTTGATGCTGCTTGGCTTTTTAACCGGCAGACTTGGCATGATTCATAAAGAAACGGCTAAGGATCTGACCAATTTCCTGTTGTACATAATTTCGCCGTGCCTGATCGTCAATGCGTATCTCGTCGGCTTTTCCATGAAACGGCTGATTGAATTCTTTCAGGCAATCATGGCAGTCACGCTGGTCTATATCATCAGCATCATCGTTTCTCACCTGATAATCAACAAAAAATTTTTCAAAGACCAGGAAACGCGCTCAGTGCTGCTTTATGGTTCGGCCTATTCAAATGCAGGGTTTATGGGCATCCCGCTCGTTTCTGCCATTCTTGGCGAAAGCGCGGTCTTTTTTTCAGTGCCTTACCTTGTTGTTTGCAACTTTTTCATGTGGACGCACGGCGTTGCTTTGTTTTCAATCGAACGCAAGCGTTCCTTGCGTCTCAGATTCTTGGATGCTTTGAAAAATCCCAACGTCATTGCCGCATTTATCGGTTTTGTCATCTTCGTTTCAGGCATCAAACTGCCCGAACTCGTTTTGACGCCAATCAAGTCGCTTGTTTCGGTCAACACCCCGCTCAGCATGGTCGTCGTCGGAACAAATCTCGGCGCAATTTCTTTTTCAAGCAAAAAAAATCTCAAGACGGTCGTGTTCGGAACTTTTGCCAGAAACATCCTGATTCCGCTGATCTGCCTGTTTATTTTGCTTAGCGTGCCGATTTCCGGTCAGGCTGCCTGGGCGATTCTTATCATGGCTTCCTGTCCGGTTCCTGCCGTTGTTGTTTTATTTTCATTGCTGAACAATTTTGATGCGGAAGTTCCGACAAGCTACCTTTGTCTTTCAACGCTTTGCACGATTTTCACGCTGCCGTTGATTGTTTTGGTCGCCCAAAGCCTTGGTTATGGCGGTTAAATTCAGAAAAACTTGCATTCTTCGTCATTTTCGGCTACAATGGATAAATGCATGAATGATGAAAGGAGTGAAAAACATGTCACAAAACGTACACGTAGGCGTTGCTAACGATCGCCGCCCCGTAAACCAAAAGAATATCAAAAAGCGTCGTGCACAACACCAAGCTGTTTTGTCATTCTTGAAGGAACGCGAAGAAGCTGACAAGGCTGCAAAATAATTGAGCGAAGCGCGCATGCGTGGAGCTCGACCGTTTCAATCATGCTGACTCGAGAGCACTGCAACGGGAAAGTTCAATTATAATTGGATAAAGATAGCTCCACATGAGCCGCTTTCAAGTGCGCACATGTGGATTTATTTTGCTCAAAATTTCAGCCAACGCTTAAAATTGCGTATCGTTTTTCACGAAATTGTTCACTTGATTTGTCCCAACGAAAAGACTGGGAAAAAAGTCCCGTTTCTTGCTCGAATTAAATGAAAAGTCGAACAAAGGCAGTCTGCTTTTGATTGACTTTCCAAGGCGTTTCTTTGATTTTTTGCATAAAAAAACTATCTTTCTTTAAAATGATGTTGTTCAACCATTCAGCTAAAATTTAATCCGGATTTACGGACAAAACGTCTGAAATTCTACGGACAAGCGGCCGTTTTTGCCCATTTTGTCCGTAATCGACATTTTTCGAGCAGGTCGTTCCACGGACAAAAACTCCATTTTTCTCGATATGTCCGTAAACGGCAGTGATTTTTCAAAATACAGTGCTCATTCAGTCAGCACGCAAAGCCATCAGTCAAAATTACCGATACGTTTTGCTTCGGGTTATTTCCATCATGGAAGGCGATTGTCATGCATACGCAAAAAACAGGATGATTTGCAATTTGAGAAATAGTTTTTTTCAGCATCTTCACCTATACCAATTACACATCAAGCCATCTTTCTTTTAAAATTACACTTTCATTTTAATTTTAAAAATATTTTTTGTACATTATTTTAATGAATATTCTTTTTAAAAAATAGTAAACTACATTCTACAAAAAAGTATTTATACATTCGATGCATATGCTGAGAAAAAACAAAAAAGGCCTGTCAATCGCGACAGGTCAACTTTTTTAGCACTTAGCAATATTTGATGCTACATTCATTGCTTATTTTATTCATCATAACAAATTCAAAAGAAGCACGCATCCACCTAATATTAACCAAAATGGCGTAATCAATGCCATACCCCAGGCAAATTTTTTAAGCCCTTCCATTAAAAAGCCCCGCTTTCATATACCAATTAAAGTTACAAATGATATTTTAGCATATTATCTCTAAAAGAAAAGTCAAGTCCTAATTTGTGTGTAAAATATTTTTTCCCAGGCACAAGTTGTGCAGGGGATGCGAATGCATCCATGTCTGTCCATTATCACTCTTGAAGGAGCTGTCAAGGGTGCGCCATCTGCGCACCTCGAAGAGGTTCCCTTGACAGCTTCGGAAAGAGTGATACACCTTACGCAGCTCTTAGTTTTTGTTGTTCCTCTGCCAATTCTTTTAGTTCAGCAACCGTCTTAGACTTGATCATTTTTGCGTAAGTTGCCGGACTGAATATGGCTTTCTTGGAGCTAACGACATCGTTTCTTTCCAACAGAACGGAACCCA
>NZ_FOPI01000016.1:0-19341 GCF_900113455.1 Ligilactobacillus ruminis DSM 20403 = NBRC 102161
TCATCCAATCGCTTGTCGGCCATTTAGGCCGCAGACCAAAGGCTGCGTTGAAGCATTGGCAAGAACGATGGGACGACTGAAGCCTTACGATGGAGAGTTCTGTACCATTAATGACCTGAATGATATCGTTAATCGATTAGCCAAACGCCTAAATCACGAGAAGTCACAAAGCAATAACCGGAAGCCGGTTGAATTATGGACAAAAGAAAAAGAGCATTTCCGGCCTCTCAATTACGATCTCACAAGATACTTCGACAGCGTCCAAACCAGAAAAGTATCGCAAGACTCAATGATTAGATTTCAAAACCATCAATACTCTGTCTCCCCTAATTATATCGGAAAAGAGGTTGAAATCAAACCGGATACTGATGGTAAATCTATTCGTATCTTCTATCAAGGATCTGAAATCAAGAAACACGATTTAACAAATAAACAGTTTAATTACGATCCTCGTGATAAACATGCCATTCTTAAAAGTGATTTGATGGAAGACAAAACGGATGAAGAAATCGATCAGTATATGCTTAATAATCTCAGCATTTATGATCAGATAGGGGAATAAAATGAATCAATATCAAAGACTAATCGACAATTTAACGAAGCTGAATTTAAATAATATGGCCGAATCAATTGCGGATTATCGGCAGCAAGTCAATGACAGTCAAATCAGCTTCAGCGAGGCACTATTAGAGTTAACGGATAAGGAGATTGCCTATCAGCGACAAGAAAGCTTAAAGCGAAGAATAAAGCGGGCTCGTTTCCCGATTGTCAAACGGCTCAGTGATTTTAATTATCAATTTCAGCCTTTGGTTAATCGGCAGCAAATCGACGAGTTTGCGACCATGTCATTTCTGGATAATTAAGGGAACATTATCTTTAATTGGCAGTCCTGGCGTGGGCAAAACACACCTGTCCATCGGAATTGGCATCGAAGCATGCCGGCAAGGCGTGCGAACATTATTCATAAACTGTCACGAATTAATTCTCAGATTGAAGTCAGCTCAAGAAAAGCAGCATCTGGAACGAGTAATGCGTCAATACGAAAGGTATGATCTGTTAATCATTGATGAACTTGGGTATTTGCCGATATCGGCGAATGAATCCAAGATGCTGTTTCAACTAATAAATGGCCGTTATGAACGCAAATCAACGATCATAACGACCAATGTTCCATTATCAAGTTGGGGAACCGTCCTTAATAGCACGGCAACCGCAGAAGCCATTTTAGACCGCCTTGTCTATCACTCACACGTGATTAAGATCAAGGGAAAGTCATACCGTTTAACATCGGTCAGTTCTTAAACCGCCCAAATCATACATTTTTAAACCGCCATAAAACGACAATTTAAATCCGCCCTTGACAATTTACTGAACTGGTAATTTCAGTCAGTACTTTTCTCAAGTACTATTAGGCTCCAAATGATTGAGCTTAACTGTATGTATGCACGATATCATTAGCTTTCACTCCCTCTAAGGACAACATAAAAAGGGCGCAGAGAATCTGATTCTCCACGCCCTTTTGTCAATATTCAAATTTGAATCAGCAGAACGAATATACATGGAACTCGCCATCTCCCAGCGAATTAAGCCACTGCATCTGCGTAAGCCTGTCCAGTTCCATGAAGAACTCATCCAGCTTGTCAACATAGCTGCCAGCATCACCATTTTCAACGGCTTCCCTCATTTCATCGGACGTATACTCGGTAAGAAGGACCCTGTTGTAGATTCTCGCATATTCTTCATAACTGTCACTTGAAAGCATCGGCTTCAGAATCCCATTGCTGATGAACTCGTCAATTCCGTTCACCATCCAGCTTTCACCCGTCCTGATTGAAAAGATGCTGAACCAGTACGACTTCCACAGCTTTTCCTCCGGATGAAGCTGGTCATGAACACTGTCCACGACAGACTCATCATGCACGGGAGCAAACATGCCGTTTGATTCATTCTCGTCCATCAAATTGATGAGATCGACGGAAACCACTTCCGCATTCATGCTCTCAGCATCCTCCCGATTGTCAATATACCGCCTGACAAGCCTGGCATATTCCCTGCAGAAGAACTCGAACATATTCAGCTTCTCATCCGTAGTGAAAATATGATACCGGTCCGCAAGCACAATCTTCCTGGAAAGATGGAGCCATACATCCCGTGCCCACATGCGTGCCTCCCGTTGATATAGAATTAACTAAAAAATATTATTAATTAAATTCATATAAACCTCTCGTCGCTGCCCGTTGGAAAGGTTTTCGAACTTAGTATCTTTAACCCAATCAACAAGATTATTCTCTTGAATTCCATTAGCAAGAATGTAATATCCAGTCAAATACATCACATACTGCATCTTATTGGCATATTCTTTAAGATTATTATTAGTAATAAAATCCAATGCCTTTTTCAAATTCTCTAACGTTAAACATGAGATTCTATTCAAGTCCTCCTTGCTTAGCTTCAACAACTGCCTCTCCTTCGTATCCGATGGTATTGGTGCATAATTTTTACTATGATTTCCATCTTTAAACAGACGCTCTATTGCGGGATTCAGACTAGCAATTGGATATGAAACATTTGATGAGAAAGGAGTGAATAACTCTTCAAAATCATACCTTTTGACCATATTTTTATAAGGTGTAATAAACTCACTATAAATGTCAAAATCATGTGTTTTGAGTTTTGATAAAGACAATTCTATCAAAGATACCTTACTACCTGCATTATTAAGAACCTCAAACCATTCAATTTGCTCGTCCTCTGTCATGTTATCAGCAATATGGATTGTATAACTGTAATTTAATATTTTAGATCTAATACCAATCAAAATAGGAAACAGTTCCGTTGCATCATTAGAGGACCATTCTCCATATACGTAATCTTGTAATACCTTTTGATCTTTGTTGAACAAAATACCAACCGGAACTTGATTTCTATCATATTTTTTCCTTTTTCTGAATTTTGATTGCGATAAATCCAATGCTATTTTTTCGAAACTACTATCGTTAGAATAAGCCTTATAATTCGTTGTTAACCTTTGTTGTCCATCAACTACAGACAACTTTCCTTGATTCTCACCATCAATCTGCTCCCTACTGATAAAATTTAATTGGGGAACTTCATCATGCGTACCTATCTCATTCAACGAAATAGGCGCAACTGGAGCTTTACCAAAAAGCTGATAATTAAATAGGGCAATTGCTTTATCATCATTCCAACTTAAACCTCTTTGATATAAAGGAACGGTCAATCCCCCTTCCTCAATACGTTTATTCAAATCTTGAATAGTCATTGTCTGACTTCTTTTTGTTGGATTAAAATTTATAGCAGCTTCAAATTTATCATAATTTCTCTTCATTGAATCACCTCATAAAATATAATAGCAGCTATGCAAATAATCTTGTTTTTTCACCAAAAAAGCAAATTAACATGTAGCAGCTACAAATATTATAACATAACCTTCCGCATCAATACACGTCTTCCTGAATTAACAAACTATTGCATGAATTATTTTCAAATGAACTTTACTATAAGTTACAGCTAACTTCAAATATAAAAGCAGACCGCACCGCAACCTGCTTTTCTTATACATAATACGATTCCAACTCATCAATCGAAATATCAATTCCATGAACCTTGATGTCATCGATACGTTCAAAGTAAAATTTCTCAAGCATCCTGTTTCTGTCCTGCTTGATAGCAAAATGAATGCGCCGATGGCAAGTGGGACAGAGCGGGATAATGTTATCTGCAAAATCAATTGTGTACTCAAAGTCACATTGATGCTGCATGGGAATTAAATGATGACCCTCAACAAAGTTTTTATGATCATTTTCAGAGATGAATGTTTCATGACTGCTGTCATAACAACATTTCCATCCGCTCCTATGCTTGGCTGCAAGCATTTCATGAGGATTGCGTGGATACTGGAGAATTGTCGTTTGAACAGGACTTTTTCTCACGGGCTTCTTAAGCAATTTTATCTTGTAGCGTTCAGATGGGGATTCTTTTATCTCGCCAGCATTAACAATCTTTAACTGGTCAAGATAATCAAGATAGCCGTTAATTGTAGCGCTGTAAAAATTCTTCTTTTCTCTGTTAAGCTTGACAAAATCATTCATTCTGAAAAAAGCTTCAATTCCTGCAGCGGTTTTCTCTGATTCCAAGCTAGTTGGATATGATCCGTAAACTTCCTTATAAAAAACAATTATCTTCATCAAATGGTTGCGGTAAGACTGAGCCTTCCCGCTTGACTTACTGACTTTGCCGGCCTTAAATGACAAATCGGTCTGATAATCAAAGAATCCTTCAAAGAAGTCCTTATACAGAGGATTGTTCCTTACATAGAGATACCTTGGGTCTGTTCTGGCGTCAATTGGCACAAATACAGTTTCCATTACTTTCCCCTCCACAACACAAGTTCTTGACCTCAAGTATAGCACACATTGCAACCAAAAAAACAATGCACATCAGTCAAACCTCACCTTCCCCTCATCCCCTGCCCTGTATGCCTCAAAGCACATGCGCACCTGCTCTTCGCTATTCTTGGCAACGGCAAGAGGGGGCTTCTGAAAACCAGTCAAAGCCGGTGGTCTCGATGTTTTTCTCGGAGCTTCCGCCGGTGACGTGGCAGAGGGTGAAGATCTTGCAGACACCGTATGCGTAGTGGGTAGTGTTGTGACTTTCCCAGTCGTGCAACGGCGATGACTCTGTCGACTTCGGCGGCAATGTCGCGGATCCTTGCGTAGCGTTCAAGGTCGAAGTCGTCTCTGCCGGAGGTGAGTCCGGCCTGTGCCAGGCTCTGGAGTTCAATGATCATGTCGGTCCACTTGTTCCTGCTCATACATATTCCTGCTTTCTTCTGCATCCCTCAACACCCCCGCCGCCTCTCTTCTGATGCGGGATCCGGTCTGTTCCGTCAACTGGGTCAGCTCCGCTTTGAGTTGTCCGGCCAGTCCACGGAGGATGATCCGGTCCTGAAGTTCATACGGCCGCGGAAACCCGCGGGAAGTTCCGGGAAACTCCAGCTCCTCCAGAAGAAATTTCCTCACTTCCTGTTCGTTCATGAAGGAACACAGGCTGACGCCACGGCGTATGCAGCAGGAGACAAGTTGTCCGCGCTCACGTTCGGAAGATGCGCGCACCTCGCTCACTGCCTTGTCGGAAGCGGCGGAAACGAACGAGGCAAATGTTCTGCAGGCCGGGTCTCCGCTCTGCATTTTCCGGCAGAAGGAAAGTTCTTCTTCGCTAAGGAGCGGCCTGCCGTCCTCTGATGTGACGGAGCCGGATTCGCTGAAGTGCCAGCTTCTCAGGCTGTGACAGGCGAGAATGTCAAGGGATGTGCGCTGTCCCGCGGCGGTGATTGCGCAGTCGAGACGGTCGGGAGTGACGTTGCCGATGATGTCGCCGGGGTTGTGGTAGTTTCTGAACTCGTAGGGGTGGCTTCTGATGCAGGCGCATTCTTCTGCGGACAGGATGGTGCTGATGTCCGGTCCGTTGAAGCAGGTGGAGGACATCCGTAACTTGACGGCAACGTAGATGGCAAGAGACGCTCCGAGGGAGTGTCCGGTCGTCGTGAACGTGCGTCCGCCGGCGGCTCGGTGCGCGAATTTCAGCGCAGAAACGGCCTGGGAGTCTCCGGATTCCCTGGCAGCAAGAAGTGCAGTTCCGTCAAGGCCGAGCCTTGAGATGAGTTCCTGTACGCGGGGATTTTTCGCAATGACCTCCCTGAGCCGGTCCCGGCCGTCATCAAGGGGGCTGTGCTCCCTGCCGAGGGCGATGAACTCGATGTCGGTCAGCGCATCCCTGATGTCTGCGGGGTCCGTTCCGCCATAGGCGATGACAAGTTCGTCCGGGGCGTCCCTTGGCGTCACTGCCAGCGCCTGAAGTCCGTTTTTCTTATTGCTTTCGACGTCTTCCACCACATACTTTCTGCCATGAATCGTGACCATTCTGCCCTTCCTGTACTGATGAGGAAACTTGCCTACGAAGTAGACGGCACGGGAAAGGTACCTGTACTGTTCGTCAGTGATTTCCGGCATCGGCGTCACCTCCTTCCTCCCGTTGTCTGACATGCGGCTTTCTTGTTTCTGAAAGCCGCTGGTTGAAGGAAAACGATTACACATTTGATTATAGCCTGTGGGAAGTGAGATTTCAATGCGGCGCATGACTGTGTGGAAGTCATGTCACGGTGTCTGTAACCTGGAGGCTTGTTTTTTGGTGGTCGATCTCCATGGTTGATGGAAATTACGCGCGTTGCCCACCAAAACTGGAATTTTGACTTTCCTCACACTGCTAATATGAAGCCCCGCCGACACCAGACAGAAGCTTAGCTTACGGCTCATAACCACTCGAATCCACACATTCAAAAAAACGAGGCCGCAAAACGCAGCCTCGCCTGTCCTAGTCCATGATGAGGTAGGACTTGATCGTCTTTCTGTCCGCCATGTCCTTGTATGCCTGATTGATTTCATCCAGCGTATAGCTGTTCGTGAAGACCTTGCCCGGATTGATATGACCGTCAAGGACCGCCTTCAGCAAGACTTCCTTGTCATAGGTCGTCACCGAAGCAGGACCACCGGCAAGCGTGACGTTTCGGTAGAACGTTTCTGCCGGATCCATCTTGGCGCCATGCGGAAGTCCGACGCGGCCGATGAAGCCGCCGGGACGAACGACGCCGAATGCCTGGTCGGTCGAGCCCTGGGCACCGACGCATTCGAGGACGGCATCGGCACCGTAGCCGCCCGTCAGTTTGAGGACCTTTTCGATGCCTTCCGTTCCGCGTTCAGCAACGACGTCGGTTGCGCCCGATTCGAGCGCCATCTTCTGGCGGTCTTCGTGACGGCTCATGATGATGATCTGCGAAGCTCCGAGCATCTTGGCGGCAATCACCGCACATTGACCGACGGCTCCGTCACCGACGACGACGACCTTGTCGCCTGGTTTGACGTGTGCGGTTTTAGCAGCGTGGTAGCCGGTTGCCATGACGTCGGCCAGCGTCAGCAGGGATTTGAGCATCCCTTCGCTGTAGTCGTCAGGAGAACCGGGCACTTTGACCAAAGCCCAATCAGCGTGCTGGAAGCGCAGGTACTGAGCCTGGGCGCCCTTGCTGAAATTATCGTCATGATCGACGCAAACGCCGTCAAAGCCTGCCAGACATGCGGGACAGTGCCCGCAGCCGTGCGTGAACGGCACGATGACGAAATCGCCAGGCTTGACAGTCGTCACGCTTTCTCCGACTTCTTCCACGATGCCGATTGCTTCGTGTCCGTCGTTGATCGAGTGCTTTTGCTTGCTGTCGCCGGCGGAATATGCCCACAGGTCGGAGCCGCAAACGCACGATCGAACGACGCGAATAATCGCATCGTCTGCTTTTTGAATCTTGGGCTTGTCCAGATCGACAACGCTCATTTGGCCTGCTTGTTCATAATATGCTGTTTTCATCAGAGTCAGCTCGCTTTCATGTTTTGATGACTCAATTATAAAACCTCAAGCTGACTTTAGGTCAAGTGCTTGCGTAATGAAAATGCAGAGCTTCGTTTGCAGTCCATGCTTTTTTAATCATTGCGATCTTGCGTTTTTTCTGAAAAATTCCTTTCAAAGCTCTGCATTTCAGAAAAATTCTAACCGTTTTTTAACTTACGTCATCCACTTTCAGTGTGCTAGGATAATCAATGTTGTATTTTTACGGAAATTGTGACAGTCAGGTCGCAGTAATGCGACGGTGGACAAGTCTCCCGATCTTTGCTTAAGCGAAAATCGACTGCACATTGAGAGGAGAGATTTTTTTGGAAAATTCAGAAATGCGTATGAACACTGCAATTGTTGAAGTTGACCGTCCATGGCTTGCCATGTCATCCATGCTGATTGGTGCGTTCGTCGGAATGCTCAGCGAAACTTCCCTGAACATTGCACTGCCGACGCTTGGCAGGGTCTTTTCAGTCGGAACCGGCACGCTGCAGTGGCTCGTGACAGGGTACATGCTGATGATCGGCATTGTGCTGCCGTTTTCAAGTCTGATTTCAAAGTGGTTTTCAACCCGTCAGATCATCATCTTCGCTTTGGCTGACTTTACGGTCGGGGCATTGATTTCCGGCTTTGCAAACAGCTTTGGCATGCTTTTGTTCGGACGGATGATTCAGGGAATCGGCACCGGACTGATTCTTCCGCTGATGTTCACGGTTGCGATGCTGATCTTCCCGCCGAAGAAGCTGGGACTTGCGATGGGCATCAACGCACTTGTCATCATGTTTGCACCGGCAATCGGACCGACCGTCACGGGCATCGTCCTCGGAGCCCTCTCATGGCGTGCCGTCTTCTTCATGTTTGCAATCATTTTACTTGTCGGACTTCTTTTTGCCTTCATCGGTCTGAAGAACGTCAGCCGCATCACCCGTCCTAAGATTGACTTGCCGTCAGTGCTGGGATCCGTCATCGGCTTCAGTTCCATTGTTGCAGGAACAAGTCTCGCATCAGAAGCTGGTTGGACTTCGCCAAGGGTGCTCGGTCTTCTTGCCGTCGGCATCATCGTACTCGTCCTTTATGCAGGACGTCAACTGAAGCTTGATGAACCAGTCCTGAACCTCAGAGTCTTCGCCAAGCCTGCCTTCCGGACCGGCGCCATCCTCGTCATGATTGATTTCGGCATCATTTTGTCCGCGATGTATCTCATGCCCCAGTTCATTCAAAATGCCATGATGCTGCCGGTTGCGATGACCGGGCTCATCATGCTGCCGGGCGGCATCGTCAATGCCTTGGTCTCTGCATTTGCCGGGAGAATGTATGACCGCATGGGGGCCAAGCTGCTTGCTCGCTTGGGCTTCGTCATTGCCCTGATCGGCGTTTTGATGTTCTGTTTTGCAGACGCAAAGTCGTCTCTTGCCTATGTCATCGCTGCTCACGTCGTTTTGATGATCGGCTGTCCGCTTGCGATGTCGCCATCCCAGACGCATGCTTTGAATGCGCTGGCCGGTCCGGAATCTGCCGACGGTTCAACGATCATGAACACGCTGCAGCAGATCATCGGCGCAATTGCAACGGCTCTTGCGACGAGCTTTCTTGCGATGGGTCAGGCTGCTTCTGCATCCTCAAGCGAAGCGCTTCGGTTTGAACACGGCGTTCGCTACGGTTTTTGCTTCACTTTGGCTTTGGCGCTGATCGGCTTTATCGTTTCGCTGCGCTTGAAGGATCGAACACAGAGCGAAGACGTTGATTTTGATTAATAATGAAGAAAAAAGCAGTCGGGTCATTGAACCTGGCTGCTTTTTCATTATTCCCTTTTCTGCCGCTTATTTTTGATCCGAATTGAAGTTTCTGACAAAGTCGATTGAATTGCGCTTGAATTTTGCTCATGATCTCATCAAGATTTCCGGACAAAGCAGCCGTTTTTGATGGTTTGTCCGTAAACAAAACTCATTTTACGGACAAACAGGCATTTTCCAGCGATTTGCCCGTAAATACCCGCCACGCTGAACAACCAGGCGACGAAATTCCGTCCGAGCTCTGCATTTTACGACAAAAAAACAAGCGCCGTTTGACGCTTTTCTTTCAATCTTCAAGATTCTTGACCAAAACGCTGTCATGCTGCTCATCTTCTCCGAGCATGAAAACGTGGGTACCGACCTTTTTAAACCCATATTTCGTATAAAAGCGATAGGCGCGCTTGTTTTGCTCTTCGACTCCGAGCCACATCATGGGGCGTTTGAGTTCGCGCGCAACGGAAATGGCATGCTCCATCAAAGCCGCGCCGATACCGTGACCGTGATATTCTTTCAAAGAATAAATTCTTTGTATCTCCAACGCATCCGGATAATCGGGTTCGGTTTGAGAATCAGCCCAGTTGACCTTGACGAATCCGACGGCGTCATTGCCGTCAAGATAGAAGTAATAATCCGACGTCTCACACTCTATTTCTGATTTGAGCACGTCAAAATCATAGGCGGTCTCAAGATATTCCTTCATGTCTTCTTCACTGTTTTCGTAGGCAAAAGTATCATAGAAAGTCTTTTTTGCCAGCTTTTGCAGCATCAAAACGTCTTCGTTTGTGTTGATTGCTTTCCTGATCATGATTTATCCTCCATTTCGCTAAAAATCCGTTTCAACGTAATGACGCACAAAACGGATGTCACGATTACTGAAATAACGTCAGAAACCGGTTCTGCAATGTAGATGCCTTTCACGCCTGAAAATTTTGGCAAGATGAGTGCCAACGGAATCAGCAGGATGATTTTCCGCAGCGTGGCGATAAAAAGCGAAACCTTCGCCTGGCCCAATGCGAGAAACGTCGCTTGACAAGCCGCCTGAATCCCGAAAATCGCAATGCCCAAGAAAAAAATCGGCATGATTCGGCATGTCAAAGCAACAAGTTCGGCATCGTTCGTAAACATTGAAGCATAAATGCCCGGGCAAAAAATCGCAACGCCAGCCAAGATGAGCGTTCCCAGCAAGCACACGGAAACCAGGCGAATCACCGTTTCTTTCACGCGCATCCTGTTTCCTGCGCCGTAGTTGTAGCTGATGATCGGCTGGACGCCTTGAGTAATGCCGTTGACCGGAATGACGATCAATTGCATGATGCTCATCAGAATCGACATCGAACCGACGTAAAGGTCGCCGCCGTAATGCTGAAGGCCGGTATTGAAAGTGATCGTCACCAAGCTTTCCGTGCTCTGCATGACGAACGGTGCAATGCCCCAAGCAGCGATTTTAAGGATCAAAGACTTGTCCGGCCTGACAAGTTTCAAGTACAGTACGCTTCTTTTCGACTTCAAAAACGAGACGATCCAGACTGCGCTGACAAACTGCGAGATGACCGTTGCAAGCTGTGCCCCGCCTGCTCCGGCAAATGCACTGAACGCGGCAATCAAAGTGATGATAACCCCCACGCCCGTCAAAGCCAGATTACCATCGCCTGCATATGTCCGATGTAGATTAGATCGACGATATTGTACAATACGTTGATCAGTTGTGTCAAAACCGTTGGCAGCGCCAATGAAAGCATCAGCCTGCCCAACGGAGCCGTTCCTAATTTCTCGTCATTTCTCATTCAACAGCTTCTTTCCAATTTGGATATACGAGTATTTTACCATTGCAAATGCGCAAAAAAAGTTTTGTCTCCCATATGTCGTTTGAATTAGTGTATAATGTAAACAGTTACTAAATTCAGGAGTTATAAATGATAAAAAAATTACGCGCAAAACATGTTCCGGAAACGGCTTATTTAATAATGTTTGCGATTTTCTCGGCAGCTGCCTTCATTGAAGGAACGACTCTGACGCATGTTTTTGGCGTGGATCGATTGATGGCTTTGACATATCGCATCTACCAGCTTTCGGTTCTCGGCGTACTCGGAAAAATCTTCTTTTTGGACGACTCGACGAAAAAAACCAAAACAGGCATTTTCTTGACGCTTGCCGTGCTCTATTTCATCTGCCATCGTGCGCAGGCAATGGCGCCTTTTTTCATGGCCGTTTTCATCTTCGGTGCAGTCGGTGTCGATTGGAAGAAGATTCTGAAATGTTTCTTTTTCACTGGTCTGCTTTTGACGTGCCTTTCGCTTTTTGGCGCTTTGTTTCGCATAATTCCTAATATGGCACAGGCAAGAACGTATTTTGGCATCCCGTTCCGTCGTTTCAGCATGGGAATTGCGACTCCGACCGATTTTGCGGCGCATGTCTTTTCCTTGATGATGGCTTATGTTTTGCTGCGAGATTTTAAGTGCGACAAAAAATGCCTGATTCGTCTTTCATTGATTGCTTTTCTGACGTTTGCTCTCACTGATGCGCGGCTTGACTTGATTTTAATGATTCTGCTGCTTTTGTGCACTGCATTTTATGATAAGATTAAAGCGTTCATCACGGCTTCCGGACCCGGCTTCTTTGGCATCATTATCGGCGGATATGCTCTGTTTGATCTTTGGATAACTCACGTCTACTATATGCCAAGCCGTTTCTGGGAAACGCTCGACCGCTTTTTGTCAAGCCGCTTGTTCTACGGCAACGTTGCCATGAAACAATGCCAGGTTCCGCCTCTTTTTGGGCGTTTCATCCCTCAAAACGGCAACGGACTCATGCTGAAACCCGGTGAACGGTACTTTTTCATCGACTCGTCAATCGTTCGCATGTGGACCATGTTCGGCATCGTCTTCACGATTTTGATGATCATGCTGACGGCATTTCTCATCATCCGCGGATTTTCGACAAAATACGTTCCGCTGTTAGTCATTTTAGCACTGATCGTGATTGAATCCGCAATCGATCATCATTTGTGGGACATATCCTACAACGTCTTGTTCGTTGCAGCTTTTGCCGACTGGAGCAGCCTGACTAAAAGGCAGCGCTGAATTCCTATTTTGTCGTCTGAATGAACTCATACGGCGTCGTCTGATAGACGTAATAATTCAGCCAGTTGGAATACAAGATATTGGCGTGCGATCTCCAGGTCAATAAGGGTTCTTTGGTGTCGTCGTCATCCGGATAATAATTTAAAGGCGGCTCAATCGGCAGGCCTTTTTCCTTGTCTCTCAAATATTCCCTTTGCAAAGTATAGCGATCGTATTCGGGATGGCCCATCACAAAGACCTGATGCCCGTCATTTGCAATCACAAGGTAGATTCCTGCTTCTTTTGACTCTGCCAAAACGGAAAGCTCAGGATGTTTCAAGACATCCTGTTTGTCGACTTCAGCATGACGCGAATGAGGCGCAAAGAAAACGTCGTCAAAACCACGAACGAGCGGAACTTTGCGATTCAACAGCCGGTGCTGATAAATACCGAAACGTTTTTCTTTCAACAGGTGCTTCTTGATCCCGTAATGATAGTACAGACCTGCCTGAGCGCCCCAACAAAGGTGCAGCGTCGAAGTGACGTGTTTTTTTGACCATTCCATGATTTTGCAAAGTTCGTCAAAATAGTCGACTTCCTCAAATTCCAACTGCTCAACGGGTGCTCCCGTAATAATCAGGCCGTCGAAATTCTTGGCGGAAATCTCGGAAAAAGGCTCGTAAAACCTGTTCAAGTGGCTGAGTGCCGTATGCGTCGATTCATGCGTTTCAAGCGACACGAAAGAAACGTCGACTTGCAGCGGCGTGTTCGACAAAGCCCTCAAAAGCTGCAGTTCAGTAGCCTCCTTCAAAGGCATCAGGTTCACGATTGCAATTTTGATCGGTCGAATGTCCTGATGAATCGCACGCGTTTCGTCCATTACGAAAATATTTTCCTGATTCAAGATCTCGCGCGCCGGAAGATCATGTTGTATTTTAATCGGCATCTTGCCTACCCCCTTGTATCTAAAACAAAAACGCCCCCGTGAAAGAACATCTTTCACAGGGACGCATCCTAGCGTGGTACCACCCATCTTCGCTGCATCATCCGCAGCCTTCTCCGGCACCGTCATGCCTGGGATTATATCGTATCCTCACGAACCTTGAGCTTTCACTCGCAGTTAAACTCAGAGCTCATCTTCAGCTTGTCTGACCCGCCTTCTTTCACCAGCCAAAGGCTCTCTTTGGAATCCGAGTCCGCCTACTCTTCTCGTCAACGTTTTGTTTTATATTATTGACTGAAGTTTATACCCTTTTTCTAATCTTGTCAACACTTTGCTTTAATGGTACTGTAAAATGCAGCAAATAATCAGCCGTCTCGTCGATCGCAATCAAAAGACGGACAAAACGGTTATCTCTTTTTGCGTGACGACAACGTCAAAAACGGCCATCTGCTCAAAAACAAGACAGCCGTTCCGATCGTTGACGAAGACGTCTCCGTCAACTATTATGCAATTTGTCTCAAAAGACGCAGCCACATTCTTAAGCGTTTCATGAACAGCACGTTGCAGACTCAGACCTGATGAACCCTTCTGCCGTTTTCAAACAGACTTCTCGTTGCCTGCCAAATGTACTTGGCAGTTTCGGCATCATTCATCGTGTACAGATGTATGCCGGCAACGATCGGCGTATTGATGTCCGCCAGCTCGCAGCATTCTCTGAAACGATAAAAACTTTCATTGTCAAAAAACATCTGCGTGATCAAACTGTCGACCGCCTGGTTCGGCATTTTCTTTAATTCAAGATGGAAACGGGAACTTTTTTCTCAAGCTTTCTTGCGATATTTATTGATGATAACATCTCTTCCCTTGACCAGCATTGTCTTCTTGCCGACGAAATCAAAGCCGCACTTCATGATGACGCGGTTGCTTGCCAGGTTTTGCTCTTCTGCTTTAATCCTGATTTCAGGAAAGCCTTCTTCAAGCAAATAATCGCTAAACCCTTTGAAGGCTTCCGTCATATAGCCTTTGCCCCAGTATCTTCTTCCCAAAACGTATCCGATGACCGGCACCTCGTCTTCATAACCGACGACATCGATCATGCCGATCAATCCGTCGGTTTCCTTAAGGCAGATGCCGTATCGATGGCACTTCTCATCCTCGTAGGCACGCATCCATTCCGCAATGATCTTCTTGGTCACGTCGACGCTTTCGTGAGCGTCCCAAGTCAGATAACGCGTGACTTCAGGATCATTTGCCCACGTTTCATAGATTCTCATTGCATCATGCTCGTCCAGCCTGCGCAGATAAAGCCTGTTCGTTTCGACTGCTTTTTTCGGCGAAACCCATTCATAAAGTTCTGCGCCCTTTTCACCGATGTCATCGTAAAAAAGTTCGGTTTGCTTGACAAGCGCAAAGCCGTTCTTGCGATATAATTTTCCGGCGGAATCGTTGCCTTCGATCACGTCGAGGTGAATCGCTTTTCTTGCCCTGGATTTTATCACAGAAAGCATCGAAGAAGCGATGCCCTGCCCCCTGAATTCCGGCGAAACGGCAAACAGATGCAGCACGCAGACATCTTTTGTTTCCTTCCAGTCCGCATGATTGTATGCATCATCGTCGCCGTCTGACAAAATTCCCGCTGCTGCTATTTTTCCATCGATGCGTCCGAGCAGAAACAGCCGATTTGCGATCGCATACTCGAGATCGTCACGACACGGATATTGCCCCCAGTGCCAGCCAGGCGAATATTTGTCAACTTTTTGCTGCTCGCAAACCTTTTCATAAAAAATGCAGAGCTCTGACAAATCATTTTTTGTTGCTTGAACTATTTCCAAAATAAACTACCCCTTCTTGCCAAAATGCCTTGGTAAATCCTGCCTCTTCCTGCGAATTTTTCTGGCAATGCGCTCCGTTGCATGCGTCAGATGCCTTAAAATCGAATCGGCCGCAAACATGAAGACGACGACCATCAAAAAATCGGCCCTTGACAGCGGACTGATTGCAAAAAGATGCTTCAAAAACAAGAAGCAAAAGACCAGACCCGCAACGTTGAGCCATAGAATTGCCCACTTTTTCTTATTGAACGGCCGACTGATCCGAACCAAAACGATCAGCCCGATCGCACCCAAAAGCAGAGTCGCCATCGTCGAAATCTCATCATCGGAAATGCCGAAAATCTTGCCGCAGACCACAAGCGCAGCAACCGAAACCATATCGGTCAATCCGGCCGGAAAAGCCTTGATGAACACGTTCGTCAAAAAATGCCCCTTGATTCGGTCTTTGGTCGGCTCAAGTGCCAGCAAAAAGCCGGGAACGCCGATCGTAAATCCCGTCACCAAGGAAATCTGCGAAGGCTCAAGCGGGTACGTAAACATCAAAACAGCCGAAAAGACCGCCATCAGCAGCGAGAAAATATTCTTGACCAAAAACAGGCTTGCCGACCGCTGGATGTTATTGACGACTTGTCTTCCTTCAAGCACGACGTTTGGCATGTTCACGAAATCGGAATCAAGCAGGACGACCTGCGCAACTTGTGCGGTTGCCTCGCTGCCGGATGCCATCGCAACGCTGCAATCCGCATCCTTCATCGCTAAAATATCGTTGACGCCGTCGCCCGTCATCGCGACGGTATGCCCGTTTTTTTGCAGAGCGGATACGAAAGCCTGCTTTTGCTTCGGAGTCACGCGTCCGAAGACCGTTTTTGTCTCAAGCGCCTCTTCAACTTGCGCGTCGGTTGTCAAAGTCGAAGCATCGACGTAATTTCTGGCCCCATCGATTCCGGCCTGTTCGGAAATTTCGGAAACGGTTTTCGGATTGTCGCCCGAAATGACCTTGATCGCAACTTTTTGTTTTTTAAAATATTGAAACGTCTGCTTGGCGTTTTGACGAATCGGATTCTCAAAAATCACATAGGCCAACGGCTCAACGCTGCCCGAAAGGCCATGTTCAAGCTCAGTGCCGTCATACTTCGCAAACAAAAGCGCACGGTACCCCTTATCCGTATACGGCAAAATTTTATCTTCGATTTTTTCAAATTCAGAGCGCATGATGAACTCCGGTGCCCCTAACAAGTACGTTGCATCATTGAAAATTATTCCGCCATACTTTGTCGAAGACGTAAACGGAACAACCTTTAGAGCAGCATGTTTTTGCTCTGCATCTTCCGGGATAAACGACTGCAGCGCCTGCATCGTCGCATTGTTGTCCTTTGAGGCAAGCACGTAGTCCGTCAGCCTTTCAGTGACGTCTTCTTCTTCAAAGACGACTTTCTTGACTTTCATCTCAGGTTCAGTAATTGTTCCGGTCTTGTCGACGCACAAAACGTCAACGCGAGCCAACGTTTCGATGCTTTTCATGTCATGCAGCAAAACCTTGCGTTTCGAAAGCCTCATCGTGCTCAAGGCCAAGGCAACCGTCGTCAAAAGATACAGTCCTTCGGGAATCATCCCTAAAACGGCCGCAACCATTGACGTAATGCTCTTTTGAAACGTGACGCCGTTTAAAAAGAAGCTTTGGTAAAACAAAATGACCCCGATCGGAATAATGACGATTCCGACCCACTTGATGATTTCATTGATCGAACGTACCATCTCAGACTGTTCATAACCGTCAATCGTTTTGGCTTCCGACGTTAATTTTGATATGTAGGACTCGTTTCCGACCTTGTCCAGGCGCGCATAGCACCTTCCCGAAACGACGAAACTGCCGGAAAGAAGCGTATCTCCTTTTTTCTTGTCAATTTCATCCGACTCGCCCGTCAAAAGCGATTCGTTGACCTGAACGTTTCCTTCAAGCACCGTCGCATCCGCACAAATCTGCTCGCCGGCCGAAAGAAGCACGACATCGTCCTGCACCAGTTCTTCAGACTTGACCTTGCTTTCTTTTCCATCACGCACGACGATTGCATGCGGAGCATTCAGCAGGTTCATTTTGTCAAGTGTTTTTTTTGCGCGCCATTCCTGAATGATTCCGATGATGATGTTCCACAAAATAATCGGCAAAAAGGTCAGATTGCGAAACGATCCGACGATGCACAAAAGCACCGTGATCACCAGGAAGATCAAGTTGAAATACGTCAAAGTATTGCTCAAAATGATCTGCTTGACGGTCAGTCCGGTCGAAGCGTCCGACTGATTGGTTTTTCCGGCGTTGATTCGTTCTTTGACTTCTTTTTGAGTCAAGCCACCGTATCTAGCATCTTCCATCCATAAACTTCCTTTCGAAAAGCTTCTAAGTAAATAATAACTCAAGTTACGTCAAAACGCCTATAAGAATGCATTAAGATTGGTTTTCGCCAGGCAAATCCTTTCATGTTGCCGATAAAAAACAGGACTTCTGAGAACACCGGGGTTCAAAAGTCCTGTTTTGCAATTTGTTCATTTATATGAAAAAGCTGCCTGCAAAGCTTGACAGGGCACCAGAGTCACGGGGTTTCCGGCCAGACATTTAAACATACAGTGCGCAGACATCGATTAACTTCTCGCTTCAAACTTTAATTTCAGCACCAAGCCCAATGCAATCAAGGTTATCGCCAAAATAAGCACGATCGAAATGCGACTGCCGACCATGCTGCCGTTTGACATCGTTTTTTGAGCCCAGCCGAAGATGACGGAAACGACAGTTGTCGAAAGTGCTCCGGAAAACTGCTGCAAAGTATTCAAAACGCTGTTGCCGTCGATTGATTCTTCGCGTTCCAATTGACTGAGACTTGTCGCAACCAGACTGCTTGCCGCAAGCCCCATGCCGATCTTTGTGGCAACGTCGCCGCACAAAAGCAGTTTCACCCCTGCATTTGGCAAGACAAAGGCCAAAAAAGCCAACCCCAAAGATGCAAGCGTCAGTCCGAAGACAATCGGTTTGAAATAACCTAATTCATCCATCAATCGACCGGAAACCGGTGCGAGAAAAGCCACGAACGTTGCGCCCGGAAGCATGAACAGCCCTGCCGTGACGGTATTTTGATGCAACCCAATCTGAAGATAATTCGGGAAAATGAATGAGATGCCAAGCGCGATGGCCTGCGTGACCAAAGCACCATACATGAACCAGACGAAGCGATGATTGGAAAAGACGTTCAGACTGATGAGACGCTTCTTTTTGTTGGAAAAATAAAACATCAAAAGCGCCATGATGCTGAGCAAAAGCAGCCAAAGCGAAAAACGCTCGATGGCAACCAGCAAAAGCGCCAAACCCAATGCCAAAAAGAAGTATCCGCCAAAATTGAAACCGGTCTTTGTTTCAATTCTTCGCTGAGGAATCGACATGATTCCGACGACAAAAGAAATCGCAAGAATCGGCACGAGAAACAGGAAAATCTTGTTCCAGTCAAAATGATGCAGAATAATTCCGCCATAGGTCGGACCGATTACCGGCGCAAAGCAGGTCGTCATCGTGGCCACGCCGACCATGAAACCGCGTTTTTCCAACGGAACGTGCTCCAAAATAATGTGCATCGCAAGCGGCAAGGCAAGTCCGGTGCCGATTCCCTGAAGGATGCGACCGGCTAACAACAGTTCGAAATTTCCCGCAATCGAATCCAAAATCACGCCAAGCAGAAAAAAAAGATTTGAACTGACAAACAGATTTTTTTCGGAAACGTTTCGAATCAAATAGGCTGACAACGGAATGCTGATGGCAACCGTCAGCAGATTGGCAGTCGTCACCCATTGAATCAGTCCTGCATCGATTCCGAACTGCTTCATGAGCGTCGGAAAAGTCACGTTCATCGACGTTTCGATCAAAACGCCGCAAAAGCTCATGATCGTCGTTGCGACGACTGCTGGCATTACGTGCCACTTTTTCTTTGTTGTCATATTTTTACCTCGAATTCCAGAAATTACGCATAGAATTCATGATACGCTACAAAGGTCAGCCAAGTCAAGCAAAATACGAACGTTATCCGACAATCATCATCTTTTTTGGTAAGTCTCATCAAAATGCTGAAAACCGCGAATCTCAAAGAAAACGTCCCTGCGCCAAAAACAGGCGCAATGATTGCCGAAGTCCGTTTTGTCTGCAAGCTCATTTTACGGGCAAATCCCAGTTTTCCACGTTTTGCCCGTAACCGCCCGTCTTGTTTTACGGGCAAATC
>NZ_FOPI01000016.1:19596-55041 GCF_900113455.1 Ligilactobacillus ruminis DSM 20403 = NBRC 102161
GTTTTACGGGCAAATCCCTGTTTTTCACGTTTTGCCCGTAACCGCCCGTCTCATTTTACGGGCAAATCCCAGTTTTCCACGTTTTGCCCGTAATTGAAACTTTTGCCAAATCCAGCGTTGCGAATCGCGGGCTTGCCAAACAGCTGCGAATCTGCTCAACCCGACCGCCGTCAGCGTGATGCGGATACTGCATTTTTCAAATAACAAAGATTTTCCCCGCACGCCGAAAATACAGGAAAAGCCTTTTCATAACTATAACAATTGCGCAAACAAACGCATGATCATTCGACTCAGGCGATGAGGCGCGCTCCACTTGACGCTGTACTTTTCAGTAACTTCGCGACACTGCTTGAACGTTTCGTCAAAATCTTCCTTAATCGAAAGAACGGCCGGCACGTCCGTCATAAAACATCCATTTTCAAAATGATGATACAAGCTGCGGTAATCAAGATTAATCGTTCCGCACGTCGCCAGGCGATCGTCTGCCACGCTCATTTTGGCGTGCAAAAACCAGGCTTCCATTCAAAAATGCGCACGCCTTTTTCCGCAAGCACGTTGTAAAGCAGATAATAGTTTCACTGGGTCTGCGATAGTTGGTTGATTTCAAAACACAACTGGTCAGAAATCCTTTCTGAGTTCTTAATATGAATAGCATCAGAAAGTTTGACGACGTCTTTGCTCAAGGTCTTCCCTGCTTGAACGACTTTTTGACTTTTGCCTGATCAATCAGGTAGTCTTGCTACATTTCAAGCAGTTCCGTAATCGAATCTTCGGATGCCGCCAGGCCGATTAAACTGATTCCCATGCTAATCACAATATGCATAGCGGTGCTTTGCCAAGACGAAGACAGTTTTGCAAAATACAGTGCACGCAGCCTCAAAGCTCTGCATTTTTCATCAGACAACGTCCGCAAAAAGTTGACCCTGGTGCTATAATTGAAATTGTTGACTAAAACAAGAAAGGCCAAGACAATGTCAAAAGAAGATTTTGAAACAATCAAAACAAAAGACGGCATGGTTGATATAAAATACTATCATGACCTTGCACAACAAAAACATCAGGAGCACGAAAAATTTCTTGCGACTTTGCGAAAGAAGAAACCTAAGCACCTCGATAAAATCGTCAAAGAAACGCACCAGGAAATTTTTGACGTCGTTGACTGCACGAAATGCGCCAACTGCTGCAAAGATCTGGGGCCGTTGTTCACCGAGGCGGATATTGAAAGAATCGCCAAGGCTTTCAGAATGCACCTCGGTCATTTTGAAGATGCATACCTTCGCGTCGACGAGGACGGCGACAAAGTTTTCAAATGCATGCCGTGTCCGTTTCTCGGCTCAGACAACCTTTGCACGATTTACCCGATTCGTCCCAAGGCATGTCGCGAGTTTCCGCACACGGATCGCAAAAAGATCTATCAGATCAACCATTTGACGATTCAAAACACGCTCTACTGTCCCGCAGCTTACCTCTTCGTTGAAAGGCTGAAGGAAAAACTCGGCTACTGATGTCCGCATCGTTAGAATTAACCGCTAAATTGACGGGACTCGATTATTCCGGCAAAATCGTCACTTACGGCGTATCCTATACGCTCAGAAACGATGACGAAAAGCGCCAGGAATTGATTCAAAAAGTCGCTGATATGCAGAAAGATTATCAGCATTGATAAATAACCTCTGAGAAAAAAGAGGCTGAGAAAAAACGATGCCTCAGATTGAAAACTCGGATGATTTGCGATTTATTGCGAATCATCCATTTTTTTGCGTACAAAAAGGAGTCGAGGGCAAAATGACGATTTCTGAAATTTTTCCACGGAAAGCAATCCTCGGTTACATATAATATCCTCTTTTTTGACGTTTTGATACATGGACATAAAAACAGAATTTTTGGCTTATTTCCATATAGCAGGGGATACGCATACGCAAAAACCCGGATGAAAATTGCAATTCTCATCCGGGTTTTTAGTTTTAGTCATAGCTTTTGCAGAAGCTGTTTCAGCTTCTCCAGCTCATCATCAGACAAGGTTATGCCCTTGCCCATCTTCGCATGTTCAGGTGCCCAATCGCGAATGTCGTATTTGGGAGTGCCACCGTTCCATGAAATTTTGTTCAGTTCCTTTGTCCACCCCTTTGGACTTTTGGAAACAACGCCAAGATGTTCAATGATTTCATATTTGAATTCTGCCATTTTGATCACCATCCCTGGCACAAGCATATCCTACTTTGAAATAAATTGCAAAACCGAATTTACTGCATTTATCAGCAAAAAAAGGCCAGGAATCCCTGACCCAAAAACTTGAACCTTCCTCCAAACCGGCTAAAATTTTTATGCGTGCTCACGTTTATAATTGATTGCTCCTTTTTTGCAGCATAAGCATTTTCCCTGTTATGTTCGCTTCTTAATGACCCCGCATCAAGCAAACGCCCCGTTTAATTATGCCTAGTCTCGAGCTTCTAAGATTACGTATGTTTATTTCGCATTTTGCAAATTTTACAAAATTCCCGTTTTATGAAAAATCCTTATCAAAATTTGGACGTTTGACCCAAAATTCTCTCCACGCAGATTTTTCCGACATACCCGCAAAAGATGCCGACCAAAATTCCTCCCAGAACATCGGTCGGATAATGAACGTAAAGATACATCCGCGAAAATGCGATCAAAATTGCCAATGCAAGCGCTGCCTTCCAAATTTTATTCTCACCCGAAAAATAGAGTGCGGACACCGCCGCAAAAGATGCCGACGTATGTCCCGAAGGAAAAGAATACCCTAAAGGCCTTGGAATCAACAGGTTGATCGCAGTATTCACATCGCATGGTCTTGGCCTTAGAAAAATATTTTTCAAAATAACGTTGCACAAAACCGAATCCAAAATCACGGCCACCATTACCGCCAAGCCGATCTTTCTTGTTTTGGGAATCAAAATCAAAACCAGCGCAAGCATTACCCATGCTATCGAAAAATTTCCAAGGCTTGTGACAAATCGCATCGCCTCGTCTAAAAAAGGCGTTCTCAAATGTTGAATCAGATTTAAGATTTCAATTTCCAATGCTTTTTCTTCTTTCTTTTATTTTCTGCATTCCAAACAGATTTTTAAAATTTCGCTATCCATCTTTCCTGCTCTTTACCGTCGAAAACGTTTATATTATATATTCAATTTAAGTTTTAGTCCATTGAAAAATGCAGAGCTTCAATCAACATTTTCTGCACTGCATTTTACAAGATCATATCTGATTTTCAACTTGAATGGAAGTCATGATAATGAACACGGACTGAATCAATTCTATGATTCGCTTGACGAGCTCAAAATTTCTGACATTCTTGAAGATGATTGCTTGGCAAAACGTTCAACTTGCGAATGACTTTGTCCGGCATTTTTTCATATGTGAGACTCTTTTGCCAAATGCAGTGATGCGCATCGAATGAGCAATCATTGCGCCAAGTAAGGATTACGGCCAAAGGCCCATTTTTGATGATTCGCCCGTAAGCAAAAGAGATTTTGCCAAATAAAGCGCCAGCTCAATCAGTGCCTGGAAGAAGAAATAATTTGCACAAATCGGGAGTTGACTAGTTCTTCTGACAGCATCAAGCTATTACATATTTTTCCTTCAAATTATTCAACATATTGAATCTTATAATACCTTCAACCTGCATCCTTCCGACGACAATCCCTGGAGCAATTCCTTGCTTTTGAGCAAATTGGAGCACGCTTTTCTCTGAATAATCATTCCCGTTCTTAAATCTTTCAAAATCATCGTTCGGTATAAGAATGTCTCTGGCCCACATATCAGCTTTTTTCTCGTCATCTTCAGTCGTTCCGTTCGGCTGACCTATATGACCAAGAACAATATGCGCCAATTCATGGAATAAGCTGAACCAAAATTTGTCAGCATCCTTCCCTCTTGCCGTCATTCCGACAACAATCTTTTTACCATCCCAAAAAGTAGCACCGTGCAAGAAGGATCCTTTTAGATGCGGAAGAAACACCAGGGCTATCCCACACTCGTTCAAAACACTCCGTAACAGCGGACAAAATTCTTTCGGTTTAAGCAAAGTCATCTTTCGTATCTCAGGCATCTCTGAAATCAGCTTCTTTATATTGATTGGGGAAGTCTGAACATGACATGCTTCTATCTTTGCTTCTTGAGCCCATGCCATCAAGGTCAAATCGCTTTTTTCCGTAATTGCAAGTCTCCTGCATGCAATTCTTGTAATCTGTTTGTTTTCAAGCAACGCAAGACTTACGACACCAAAATATTTCCTAAGATAAGATACTTTCTCACTAACTTTTCTGGTTTCAGGAACCCAGCCTAATTTTGCCATTTCACTGTAAGGGAAATTCCTGGCTATTTCAGCATCTGCATCTTTTGCATTTTCATCTTCTGCCTTAACGATCTTCTCACGGTATATCGCCTCAAGATTATTCCAGAACTTTGCCGGAATTCCTAAAACCATTTCCAACTTCAATGCAGTTTCAGGAGTAAGTGCCACTTCGCCATTTATAAGCCTGCTGATATGTTTTTCCGACATGTCCATTCTGACCGCAAACTCCTTTTGACTCATTCCTCTGTCATTTAATTGTTCTTTGATTGTTGCTCCAGGTGGCGTTGCAATATAGCTACGACTCCTCACCATAGTAACGACTACCTCCTCACCATGTTTCATCAATTCAATGATAATCAACTATTTCTAAAATATTGGCAATCTGAATTTCATTTCCTTGTTTTTCAAAGACCAGTCTATTCGGATGAACCAAATCCATGGCATACTGTCCCTTCCTGTTTGAAGTCAAGGAATGGCATCGTCCAATGTGAAATTGCACCATCATCTCTACCGTATCAGAAGCTGATATTTGATCTATGCGCTGATGTATTTTATCAGCCATTTCATTGCCATACTCTTTCTTCGCAAATTTTGCATTCGTACAAACCTTTTCGAGTTTCTTATTTCTGTACGTAATTTCCAAAGCATCACCTGCTTTATGAATTTACCTGTTAGGTAAATTTACTATAGCACAGGAACGTCTATCTGTCAAAAACAAAATTTACCTGATAGGTAAATTTTTTCTCAGTGAGTCGGTAGGCTATATGATTAAATGTGGAAAATATTTTAAATACAACACTTGAAAATCGATACGCTCAAATATTATAAAATGCCCCAGCAACAAGATGGATATTTGTTGTTGGAGCATTCTTTTTATGTTTTACGTTCGGTAGGATGTTGTAGAGAGCGGTTGTAAAATGTAGGAAATCGTCGGTTTAAAATTGTCGAATTGCTCACATTTTTTGTATACTCCCTTTATTGATAATTTTAGGAGTGAGTATATTGAGAGAGGATATTATTAAAGCAATGCAGAGGTTCGTAAGACCAAATTGCAGTGCAATTGACAGTTGATCCTTGAACCTTCAATATGGTTATATCGGAAATTAAACCATCTGACGATAATAAATACACAAGAATATTCTTCAAAGGCCACAAAATCGGAAATACAATCTGACCGACGAGCTTTTTCTCTATAATCCTAACGACCAACGCAAAGTTTTGTGCTTCAAAAATTGATGTCTAATAACCTACATTTCAAACATCACATCGTCCAACGAGTAGCAACCAACGACCTACAATGCCGTTAAGATTAGGAACATATCCGAACAACTTCTTATTTTGTTTTTTCTCCATACCATCCTTATTCAAAAGTTCGTCTAAATATTAGGTGCAGCAATCAATATCCTCGATATTTATGCAACATATCCGACAACTCACAGTTCAAAATGATAAATTGACGCATATACTCCTCCGTAATATAAAACTGTCTACCTGTGCCACGTTCCTTGGTCGCAAGAATTTGTTCACCATCAGTTGATGTAATACGAAACCCATGAATAATACGGTTCCTCATCTCTACTATTTTACCGAACTTCTTTGCAATATTCGGACCAGCTTTTTTCGTAATCGTCTTATCCACGTCAGCGATCAGCCGTCCCGATTCTTTGTCAGTCAATTCATCCCACGAATAGGAATTGTCAGTGTGCAGAATGTTTTCAATTATAAATCCATTGTTTGAACTAAAAACGGATAATGACTTACCGAGAAGCAACATATAATTTTCTGTCGGCAACGATATCCACGTAAATGATTTATCACACATTACCTATTTTACCTCCTCACGATTATCGAAAAATTCCAGATACTGCTTGTACTTTTGCATAATCATATTCTTGACATACTGCTTCATATAGTCGCAATCAGGTTCGCCATAATCATCGAAGGGAAACTTGAAGAAAATCAGCTTCACCACTAGTTTGTCCTTCCTTGTGTCGGATAATATCTCAACGCTCTCGATGTATTTTTTGCATATCTCCTACTCGCTGTAATTTGCCCACTTGCTGAGCATGTGTTTCTTATATATCACTTTGCGGTATCAACAGCCCATGATGCTCGTCATGTCTAGACCGTCCATATCATCCTAATGCCCTCAGTGGCAACGATGATTCTGAACCAGAACCGTTTGAAGACATGACGTAATCGACATACGATCCATCCTTGATTTACCTGAGCATCCGCTTGAACTTGGTGCATCCCTCAATTTACTTCTCACTACAACCTTCGTCCGAAATAGGCGGATATATCAGCTCGGTGTCCGCACAATAAAAGTGAATCTCACTGCTCATCCAACGAAAAAGCGTCAACCTGCGTCCCCGTACTCACACGGGTATAGCAATAGGAACTCTTTTTCTTCTTTGTTTCCTGTGTTTATGTTTGAGTTTTTCACTTAACTATGGCTAACCAATCAGTGACTTGATGGCTATCTGAACAAACGGAAGTACAATGCTTGCGATTTCCGCCGAACTCTTGGCGATAGATGCCACCTTCTCTAGCTTTTCAGCAAACTTCTCCTTGTTTTTGTCTTTCGCCGCTTTTTCAAGATTTTTTACAGCCTCTTGGGCATCGTCCTTCAACTTCTGCTCTATATCGAGATCGAGAAGCGCCCCCACTGTTGCGCCTATGGTCACATCCCCTATCTCTGCTTCTGCATTTGCCTTTGCAGAAACGTTGTTATTTATGACTGGCGCAACACTTATACTCTGAATTCTTTCATCCATTCGTTCTTGGAACCATCCATTGGCATATATGCGTCCTTCATCCGTCACTGTGACCAAATATGGCGAATCATCTGCCCATTGTACATTCAGCAACCCACACCGTGAAAGTTCTGAATAGTACGTATCCTTGTCAAAATCAACTGACACGAATGCATGTCTATCTTCGGACTTCCTTTTTTCTTCATCTTGCACAGCGAGATACATCATCAGACCATCGGCTTCATCACTTACTGGTTTGAACCATCTTCTAGCTTTTCGTGCTTTATCGTAGTGTTCCGAACCTGCCGGAAGCATTGACTGGAACATAACAAGGCTATGCTCCCAGTCTGTCTGCATCTCAATCATCCTTTGATTTTTCAAGGCAATGAATGCCTCTGAAATTCCAAGGTTTGTAAAATCCCTTGTGTTTGAATCTTGATTCATCCATGCATAGGCAAGTGCAGCTTCTTGGATAAGGCTCAACCCATTCATGATTTTTACTCCTTCCCTCTCAGAAATGTTAGATACTGCTCGTACTTCCTGAGCATCATGTTCTTGGCGTATTGCTCCATGTATTCGTAATCAGGCTTGCCGTCATCGTCAATAGGAATCATTAGCTTTTGCCTGAGCATGCGTTTTTCCTTGAACTTATAGCCATAGCTATACTTGGTTCGTTGTTGCATAACAATTGTCTTGAAGAACAACAGTACGTATTCGTTATCTTCATGGTGAAGTAGATGAAGACGTTTTACATCATCCGTAAAAATACATTCATATGGGTGATAAAAAGCAATGCAAGGTGCACCGTTATAGTTCACACCCAGTATATTCTTGTCACAAGATGAGTTGCTGTTGCCAACAAACCCTGTGATGCCATTGCTATTGTCAGTTGCACCGATAAACGGCCTATTACCATCAATCTTATCTGCATTTGTCAAGCGCTTACCTGCACTAACAGAAAATAGCTTCTCAAGTGCATACTCTTTCCATTCTTTTTCATCCAGCTTCGGAATCTCAACGTATTCGCCCAGTTCCGCAATGCGCGCTTCGACATAGGCACGATATTTAGCAAGCATCGCATCACGCTTCTGCTGTGCATACTCCGCCATATACGCATAGCCAGGCTCACCGTCATTGTCAACAGGGAGCATGACCTTTGTCTTTGCCAATCTCTTGCCAGTCCAGCTATGGCCATGAGAAAAAAACGCTTTATTTGATGAAAGACATCGCTCTATAAACAATCCGTTGTAAACGTTAAGACATTCGGAATACCCAACTGAAGTTTTCCCAGACATACCAATAAAAGATATTGGCACATAATGCGCAAGCCCAGCGGCACCATCTCCAATCTGTACAAAGACCATTCCATTCCCATCAGAAGCCCATTCTCCGTTAGCTTCAGCAGAACATATTTTACAACCTATTATAGATTTCGCTGCCGCAATATAAGGAAGCCTATCGCCGTCAACCAAACCTGCTGTTGTCTTTCCTTTGGTTGCTTCAATCACAGGGAACAATGAATCAACACTAAATGCATTCCACGTATTCTCACTCAGTTTCTTCATCATCAGCCCCCCCTTCTTCGAACAGGTACTCGCGATTCTGCATGACCATCGAGAACTCGAA
The DNA here is from genome assembly GCF_900113455.1 of Ligilactobacillus ruminis DSM 20403 = NBRC 102161. Classification (GTDB taxonomy): domain Bacteria; phylum Bacillota; class Bacilli; order Lactobacillales; family Lactobacillaceae; genus Ligilactobacillus; species Ligilactobacillus ruminis. The sequence goes on from NZ_FOPI01000016.1 coordinate 28,297, forward strand.
TGTCAGGTAGTCACCGATGGCCTTCTCGAAGTCGGAATCGGTCGGTATCTCATCGTTGAAGTAGTAGAAACTGTGCAGCCACTCATCCTCGGGTTTCACCGTAGACTCAACGCAGAACTTCGACGGTGCTTCAGCGCGTCCATTCCAAACGTCCAACAGGTGCTGCTTCTTATCCTTTGCAGAATCACCCTCGACAAGACCGACATGTGCGCGCACCTCGTACCCATCATCACGGAAGTCGATGAATTTGCACATCTTATCAGCATCGTGCGGCTCATGAGCCGTAAACACAGCAATAACCGGGTTCGTTCCCACGCCGTAGAACGTATCCGTGTTGCACGTGATGACGCCTTCCAGCGTGTAATTCTTCATAATGTTCTTCTTGAACGCTTTCTCAGCTTTCGATTTGCCAGTCATGGAGGACTGCGGAACAATGACTGCGGAACGTGCTCCGACTGTCAGGGAATCCAGCAGGTGCTCAATGAACGAAAGCTCATACTGCTCGGGGGCTGCTTGCGTGCCCTGCGAGTATGGCGGATTCATGAGACCGACTGTCGCACCTTTCAGCTGCACTTTCGCCGGATTTTTTGCGAGGAAATCGCAGCACTCAAGTTTACTGTTACCGTCACGGCGCAGAATCATGTTTGCGCATACCACGGCGAACATATTGCTCTGAAGCTCGAACCCGTGAAGTTGCTTCTTTTTGATATTCTTGCGCTGCTGGTCAGAATCGGCCATAGACAGCATGCGATGCATCGCAGAAATCAGAAATCCTGCCGTTCCGCACGTCGGGTCGAGTACGGTATCGTTCGGCTGAACATCCACCAGCTCGCACATCAAATCGCAGATGTGACGGGGCGTCAAAATGATGCCGAGCGTCTGACCGTCGCCACCGGAATAACTCATGAATTCGCCGTAAAAACGACCGATGAAGTCCTCGCTCGTCTTCTGGTATTTGATGTTCTTGAACACCTTCTCGTTCAAGAACTCCGTATAGTACTTGAACGGCGTCTTTCCGAGCGTATCGTTCTTCTCGTTCAAACGGAAACTTGTCTGGATGATGGAGAACTCTGACAGCAGCTTGTCCTTCTTCGCATCCGGGCCAACGTTCGAACGCGTCAGACGTCCCTTGATAGCATTCATCAGCTTGTCGCCATCGCGCATTCCCGGCGTCTGGTCACCGGTCAGGCTGTTGATACTTAAACCGCCATACTCAATTTCATCAAGCGCAAGCAGAATACCTGCAACGACAAGCGGCTTGTCTTGGTCCTTCAGCGTCCCATACGTGCGCAGGTACTCGTGTAGCTCGGCCGCGTCCTTTAGAATCTGCTCCGTAGTCTTCTCAACATCGGTCTCTTCCTCCAGAACATAACGCGTGTAATACTCTCGAATGTTATTAGGCGAGAATGACACGAACGATTCAAGGTTCGGTAGTTCCTTATATCCCTCGCGGTCATCAACGTATAGCGGTGTAATCTCATGATGTTTCTCGTTGCCAGATACGCCAACAGCAAATACCTTCTTAAACGAACTGTTTTGAGCGATGTGCTTCGCATAGAAATATGCCCCGTTAACCGCATAATCCGTCACTGCCTTGACATCAACATCAATAATACCTTCCTTTATCAACTTCTCCTGTTTATCAAGGTCGGCCTTGTCCTAGATGACAATCACATAATCATCTACGACAGACACATACTCGGGATAACCAGCCTTACCAGTTCCGCGCTTCGATGCTGTTTTTAAAGTTTCGTCAAGTTCTTTTACATTGCTTCCCTGCGCATCATAAGAAATACCACACTCTTTGAGCTGAGATGCAACCCACAGGTCGGTATTCACTTCTTTCTTTGCCATTAATATATCCTCCAAATATTTAATGTTAGTAAAATTGTCAACTAAAATACTTAATATAATTCATGAATTGAATTATATATTTTTTCATTCTTTTCGTCAAAGTCAATAAAAAATTGACGTCTTAGCTTCAAGTTACTTTTAAACTCATATGCACTTCACATTTTAAGAATAACGCAAATAAAAATCTCCCCATCACCTTCCGCCCGATGATAAGAAGATTTATTTTAAAATCATGCTTTGATTTTCCCAGAAAATATTTTCTTACTTTGTTTTCATTAGTATGATTTCTTCCGAACTCGAAAAAGAATCTCTACGATAAATCTCTATTTTGAAAAAGCTCCTTCTCCCACTCTTCTTGTTCCAGCAAGAAACCTTTCTTTTTCAGCGCTTCTTCGATCATATCCAATGTATTTTCACTATCTGCTTCTACCACATGATAATGATAATCGGATGTGATATTTTTCAATGGAGTTGATTTTCCGCTTCTGATATCATCAATGAATTCTGCTGCTCTTCGTCTGGAATTGATATTTAGTGTGGCCTCAATATGTCCGTAGACTCTGTGATTCACCATCACGTTACGAACTCTTCCGCCGAGATCTACGATTGCGTAAAGCTCGTCCTTGATCTGTTCATCGGTGTGCTTCACTTTGAAGGTTCTTTCCACTAAATGTGATTCGTGCAAAATATATCCTCTGTTCGTAGAGATAATATCGTGTCCTGCGGCACGAATGAGCGCAATATCCTGCACGATTACCTGACGGCTTACTCCAAAATGCGCAGCCAGTGCCTTTCCCGGTACCGGCACTGAGCTTGTCTTTATCTGATTTATAATGTCAGTTCTTCTCTCTGGTCCTGTCATCATGCCGCTTCCTTTCTAAATTGAAATCTCTACTTGTAATTGTTATTTTATCGTCACATTTACTCTACAGCGTGAAGATTTTTCATAGAGATATCAAGTATCGGTGCAGAATGTGTCAAGGCACCGCTGGAAATATAATCAACACCAAGAGCTGTCAGGCGTCCGATATTTTCTTTTGTTACATTTCCGGAACATTCTACCTCGGCTCTTCCGTCAATGATCTTGATTGCTTCCTGCATCTCTTCTGTTGACATATTATCAAGCATGATGATGTCTGCACCGGCTTCTACTGCTTCTTTTACCATTTCAAGATTCTCAACTTCAACTTCGATTTTTCTTACAAATGGGGCATAGTCTTTTGCCATCTCAACAGCTTTCTTTACGCCTCCTGCTGCTCCGATATGGTTATCTTTCAGGAGCACTCCGTCGGAAAGATTATATCTATGGTTGTAACCACCACCAACACGAACTGCATATTTCTCAAAGATTCTCATGTTTGGCGTTGTCTTTCTTGTATCAAGAAGTTTTGTTTTGCTTCCTTCAAGAAGTCCTGCAACAGAATGCGTATACGTTGCGATTCCGCTCATTCTCTGAAGGTAGTTCAATGCTACGCGCTCACCGGAAAGAAGTACGCGAATATCTCCCGTTACTTTTCCCATCAGTTGCCCGTTTTTTACTTCATCTCCGTCTTTGCAGTACAGTTCTGTCTTTGTATCTGCATCTAACAGTTCGAATACTCTGCGGTATACTTCCAGTCCAGCAATCACTCCGTCCTGCTTACAGATCAGTTCTACTTCACCTTTCACGTAATCCTTCATAACGGAATTTGTTGTTACGTCTTCGCTTGAAATATCTTCTTTGAGCGCTTCAAGGATCAAATGATCTGCCTGAAGCGTCATTGTAATATCGTTCATCATCTTTCTCCTGCTTTTATCTTTTTTACCATAACTATGTTTACATTTCACGCACTTTTACTTCATTCTCTGCTCCGGAAATCTTATTTGCTGCACGTTTTGCAAATACAAGACTCTCCAGAAGCGAGTTGCTTGCCAGACGGTTCGCACCATGCACGCCGTTGCAGCTTGTCTCTCCTACTGCATATAAATGTTCCATGGATGTTTTGCTGTCTGAATCAACCCAGACTCCTCCCATGAAATAATGCTGTGCCGGAACAACCGGAATACATTCTTTTGTCACATCATATCCTTCTTCCAGGCAATGCTGATAAATATTCGGGAAATGACCCATGATTGTTTCTTTTCCAAGCTTCTCCATGGACAACCAGACATGATCCGTGCCTTCCTTTTCCATCTCTTCTCTGATTGCCTTTGTCACAACATCTCGCGGAAGAAGTTCATTTACAAAACGTTCTTTCTTGCTGTTGAGAAGAACTGCACCTTCTCCTCGAACAGACTCGGAAATCAAGAAACGTCTGCCTGGTTTCTTTGAATACAACGTTGTCGGATGAATCTGTACATAGTCCAGATGTTCCAGACGAATTCCGTGTTTTTCAGAAATTGCAAGTGCATCTCCTGTCAAATGCGGGAAGTTTGTCGAATGTTTATAACGTCCACCGATTCCACCGCTCGCCCAGATCGTATTCTCTGCATGGATCTCGAATTCATTTCCTTCTTTATCCTGCACAAGAATTCCTTTACATTCCTCATTTTCTACAATAATATCTGTCATCGTTGTATATTCAAGCAGTGTTACATTTGAAAGATGTTTTACCTGTGCGAGAAGTTTACTTGTAATTTCTTTCCCGGTAATATCTGCATGGAACAAAATTCTTGGCCGAGAATGTGCCCCCTCGCGAGTAAATGCATAAATATCCTGAATCTCTGCATTTCCATCTTTACCTGCAGCTTTATTTTCATGATCATCTGTATCTTGTTTCTGGAAATCCACTCCGTAATCGATCAGGTCTTGGATAATTTCTCTTGAACTGCGAATCATAATATCAACAGATTCTTTTCTGTTTTCATAATGTCCCGCTTTCATTGTATCTTCAAAGTAACTATCATAGTCATCCTTGTCGTGCAGCATACAGATTCCTCCCTGAGCCAGGAATGAATCACTGCTCTCTAAATCTGACTTTGTAATCATAATGATCTTCTGATCTCTTGGAAGGCAAAGTGCGCTGAAAAGTCCTCCGACACCTGTTCCGACAATGACTGTATCTGCTTCCATTTTCATAATAAATATCTCCATTCCGACAGCGTCTGTCGCTTTGATTCACATTTTCTGTGATTTTCGATTGCCGTCAATCCTATCTGACCTCTGTTTACTTAGCCAACTCCAACATTCTCTCCAACGGCTTCTTGGATTCTTCACGAAGCTTATCATCTACGAACACTTCATTCTCACCCGTCTTTAATACATGAAGTACTTTTTCAAGCGTAACTTTCTTCATATCTTTGCAAATCGGAGTTGTCTTTGTAAAGTAGAATTTCTTTTCAGGGTTTCTCTTCTGAAGTTCATACAGAACTCCGCTTTCTGTACAGATGATGAATTCTTTCGCATCTGATTTTCCTGCCTGAGCAATAATTTCTGAAGTACTTCCGACAAAATCAGAGAGTTCCAAAACTTTTGCCGGACATTCCGGATGTGAAAGAACCTCTGCTTCCGGATGTGCTTCTTTCGCTGCTTTGATTTCTTCAAGCTCCATATGTTCGTGCACAACACAGAATCCTTCATTATATATAAAGTTCTTTTCCGGTACCAATCCTGCGATGTAATGTGCAAGGTTACGATCCGGGATAAAGAAAATGTTCTTATTTGGGAGTGATTTTACGATTTTTACTGCATTGGATGAAGTTACACAGACATCAGAATGTCTTTTCAGTTCTGCTGTTGAATTGATGTAGCAGACAACAGCAAGGTCATCATACTCAGAACGAATTTTCTCGATTGTATCTGCTGATGCCATATGTGCCATTGGACAATCTGCTGCCATATCCGGCATAAGCACTGTCTTCTCAGGATTAAGGATTTTCGCACTCTCACCCATAAATGAAACACCACAAAATACGATTGTTTTCTCTTTCAGTCCAACTGCAACTTTGCTTAAGTAGAAAGAATCTCCTACATAATCTGCAATCTCCTGTACTTCCGGTCTCACATAATAATGTGCCAGAATTACGGCATCTTTTTCTTTCTTTAACTGTTCTATCTCTTCACTGATTGTCATTGCACGTACCTCTGTTATTCTCTGCTGACATAGATTTCCGCCATTGCGCAGCTCTATGTCAATCAAGCTGTTGTTATATTCTCGCCCATTATAACACTGTCGTTTACAGGTGACAAGACACTTGTTTTGCAAAAAACTTTACCCTAAAGGGGCGAGGATGCCCCTTTAGGGTAAAAAAAGAGTTTCTTCCAACTAAATTAAGCCGGTATACATAGGTTCGTATACATTAATAGATTGAGTTTATCATCAAGAAACGCTATATTTCATATTATTCTAGCACATCTGCCAGAACCAGCAACCACCATATCGTGTTTTTTCAAAAAGTTCATCAAAACTTTTAATTTCCATGATGCTGAAAAGCAAAGCCTGAAATTTGCATCTACCCGCATACGCCACGAAGGTCCGGCAAGCCAAGTAAAACACGAACGTTATTCATTATCTTTGCCAAGGTCACGCTGGAGGGGGTCTTCAGAAAATTCCCTTCTACATCATCGTCGCATTAATGTCTGCCGCGATGTTTGCGCCTTCGCGCCGGTCGCTTCCGGTCTTCGAGATCGCCCGGACGTAGCGGGGGTCACCGTAATAGGCAAGCTTGTAGTGCTTGCCGTCGCCGGTGAAGATCCGCTTGACCTCCGCCTGCCGCTTCCTGCGCAGGTTCGCATAGCCGTTGGACTGCAGGATGTCGCCGTAGACGTCGGCGCGGTGCCCTTCGCCACGGGTCCGCTCGAGCCCGTCGCTCCGGCGTCAAGGACCATCTCGCTGATTTCGCCCGGATAAAGGTCGGTCTCCTTTCCGCCGAACAGAACCGGCACCTGACCGCTGCTGCTGAGTCTTGTGCGCAGTCCGTTGACTTCCGCCTCAAGTCTGGTGTTTCTCTGCATTAGTTCCTCTATTCTCAGCTTCAACTTCTCGTTGTCCGCATCTAACTCGTCGAAGTACTCCCTGATTTCTCCTTCGGCCTTCTCCTTTTCAAGCAGTGCCTTCCTGACTTCCTCCTTCTGCTCGCCGATCCGCTCAAGCATCAGCGCATTCGCCACGTCCTGCCACGTGCAAAGCTCCGGCAGCTTCTGCAGCGCCATGTACTTCAGCACTTCCGTCGCAATCCTCTCGTCAGTCTTCCTTCCCGCCGGAATTCTCATGTGCGTTCCGTTTGGAAAATACACTCCCGCATCCCCGTTGCGCTCAAGGACGCAGCCGTACTTCTCCGACGTCTTTCTTCGAGAACTTCCTGTTTCTGGCCACGATGACGTGCGCATTGCCCTTCAGCCTGCTGCAGAGCATCCTGACGTCAAACGGCAGCTTCTTACCGTCTCTTTTTGAAATGTACACCACCGGTAGCCGGTAGCTCTGTTCAAATGTGACTGCAGACACAAGAGTTGCGGCATTTTCCTTTGAGGTTTCCAGCTCTGCATTCAACACAGGCAGCCCGTTGTCGTCGGCAAGGTATCCGGAACTTATCAGCATCGAGATGAAGTGCGGCGTCGTGAAGCACTGGTTGTCAAGCGACGCACCCTCCGTGTAGCTGCGCTCGAGCTGGACCGAAATCCGGTTTGCCGCAAAGTCCATCACATAGTCCGTGTCCCAGACCGCACCGTTTGCGGCCTTCTTCTCTCCGTAACGGACGTTCCTCTCCCCGTTCCACTTCAGGTTGCGGATGACGTTTTCCGGATACGGATTCTCCTGATTGCAGCGGATGACGAGCCTGATTAAGTCATCCTCCGCAATGTCTCTCGTTTCAAGAACTGTTGAATAAAGCAGCATGAAAGCCCCTCCTTTCTGTCTGATTCAATCAGATCTCATTTACGCCAATAAAAAAAGCACCCTGCAGACACGCAAGGCACCCCCGGCGATTCATGACTGAAAGTCAACGGTAAGGCGGCAATTACATACTCGCTTCCCCTGCAGTGGTCGTCCGTCTGACCATTCCACCTAAAAAACTCTCACTTGGCAGGTCAAGCCTGCCGGCGTTCAAGCAGTCCTGGTGCTTTGGGACTAACCGCTCGGCTTCACACCTTACATAACTGGGTTACACCTTATCCCATATGCTTTCTGAAGAATTCCACCTCGTCCTCATTGCATTGCCTTGCGGTTTCGTCCTTCTGGTTCATCAGGAAGACGTGCGGCTGAGGGTTGTCCTTGTCGCCGTATGACCTGCAGACGTGCTCAACGCCGCGGGCGGTCAGAAAGCCGTCAAGCTTGATGGTCTGGTCGTGGATGAAGTCCTCATTGGCCGTTGAGAGGTAGCAGGGCAGGAAGTCTTCCGTGATGTAGTCCTCGGCTGAAATTCTCCTTCTGTCCTTCTCAACAATGTCCTTCGGGAAGTATGCATTCAGCGTGCCGGCAATCATGCCGGGGTCCAAGAGGAAGAACGCACCGCTGTTCAGGGCAGCGGCTCTGAATTTCAAGTCAACGGGCTCGTAACCGAACATGCTGCGGTATTCGGGGTTGGTCAGAATTGCGATGTACTGCTCTGCCATCTGACCGCCGGCCGAATCGCCGGCGATGAAGACATTGTTCCTGTCGAGGCCGTACTCGTCAGCGTGGTCGCTGACCCAGTGCATGTAGCGGTCGACGTCGTCAAGTTCGCCCGGGAACACCACTTCCGGAGCGAGGCGGTAGTTCGGGTTGACGAAGGCAAAGCCGTGCGCAGCCAGGTTCAGTCCGTAGAACTGGTATGTCTCCTTCGTTCCGTAGCAGTAGCCGCCGCCATGAACGTTGATGATGACGGGAATCTTGCCTTCCACGTTCTCCGGCAGGTACAGGTCAAGCAGGCGCCACTTCGGGTCAGGGCCGTAGCTCAGGTCATCGATTCTCCTTACGCCGGGAACTTCGCGTGGCAGTCCGGCATCGCGCGCATCGTCGTTCTTCTTGCACATGCGCCTCATTTCAAGTACTTCTTCCATTGTATCAGTCATGTTAATTCCTCCTAAGGAGATTTCGCAGGGCATCTTCTACCCCGCCGTCCTTCATTGTATGCGATTTCATTTTTGAGGTCAACTGTAAAATGCAGAGCTTTGAATCAGCTGTTATCTCTGACATACACAAAAAGACCGGTCCGGCACGATTCCGGATACGGTCCTTTACAGCAGAATGTCAGCTTTCAGTCCATGGAACTTCCCGTGCCTTTGCCTGAGTTTCCTTCCCTTCGCTATATTTCCTCCAAATTTCACCCCTTTGAACTACATTTGCTGATTCGCCATTCATCGACATAATTGCAAACGTCATTTTCGATATGACCTGTCGTCCTTCACCTTGTTCTCCGCGGCCTGAATCATCTTCCTTTCTTCCACTACAGCATAGCTTCCAAGCCTTTCCACCGAATCGTCGTACCTTCCGGCAATTTCTCCGATTGCTTCTTCAGATGATTCAAGGTCTCCGCAACCTCGCTCATGTCAACTCTCACTGGTAATCCCCCCCACAATTCTTAAAAGCGCAAATAACCATTTAAAATCGCAATCCTTTAGCAGCTCTTTTTTAATATATTTTATAAATATATATCATTTTTATCTCTTGGTAGCTTGTAATATGTGTTTTATTTGTTCTTTTTATGACTTAATAAGTTTCATCGGCAAAACGCTTCCTCCCTTGACGCCATATGCATACACGAATCTGCGCAGACGGCGCTGATAGGACGCCGCACAGCAGCCACACAACGGCAACCCGATGAAGACCGTCACCCCGATTCTCCTCGTCCTCGGAATCACCATCAGCACCACCGCGACCAGCAGCCAGAACACTCCGAAGTTGCCAAAGCCCGTGATGAAGCACATGAACCAGTCCAGCGCCGGATTATTCAGCCTCTGAATCGCATCGAGAATTCTCGGTTCCATTTTCTCACCCCACATTCAATACCACCGGTATACCATCTCCCTGCCCCCTCCGATTACCATTCCGTCCGCGCCCGTTTTCCCCATTTCCGGAAATGCAGGGGCTCCGGTCCCTGAATGGTTCCCCTGACCTCCATTCAGTGCTACAATGACATCAGATAAATTCACCCGGGAAGTGACCGAAATGACAAGCGAAGCAGAAATATCGCTGCTGAAGAAGAAGAGGAGAAAGCTTGAAAAAAGAATCGACGAACAGAAAAGCTTCATCAGAAACTTCACCCAACTCCTTGAAGAAGGAGAAGACAACCTGGCCAGGGTTCAGCCGTACCTCGCCCTGGACGAATACGGCCGGAAAAACTACACCTTCACCGGCTACGGTAACTTCGACGGTCTCCACTTCAACTGGCAGGACGTGTTCCAGAAGATGATTGACGACGACAGCATGCCGGACTACCAAGGGATGCACGACGAGGACTTCACCTTCAGACTGTACATAGACGGCTACACCCGCTTCAGCGTCAGAATGCCGTACTTCTACTCGCACGAGGAATTTCTCAGGGACTTCCGCTCATTCGAGCACGCCTTCGAGGAATACGACCTGAAAAGACACCTGCCGGAACTGCGCAGAAAGGAAGAAAAAGAGCGAAGGAAGGCGCAGAATAAGGCCCTGCAGGAAGAACTGGAAGCAAGAAAGCGCGAAGAAAACAAGTCATTCAGGGAGCGCCTGGCAGAATTCATGGCAACTCCCATCAGCAGTGAAGCCACCGAAAGATTCGGCGACTTCCTGATTATGGCGGGACTTTTACCCCTGATCTGGTTTGCGGCCGGCTATGAAGGCGGCTGCCTGACGCTTTTTACGGCGGCCTTCGTCTTCATCACTGCATTCATCTTCATGGCATTCGTATTCAATTGCTCAATTGAAACATTGCTGACCGTACTGTTCATCTTCTTCGTCACCCTGCTGATTATCGGCTGCCTGATCAAGTTCTTCTCCGTCTTCGTCGCCGATCCGCCGAAGAAACCTGAAAAGCCGGCCTCCCCCGCACCTCCGACGCCAGAAGAAGAATACAGAAGCCACACCGACGCCCTGAGCGGCAATTCGTCTCATCCCGTAATCTCCGACGAAACCGTCCTCTCCTACTACGACTACTACATCGAGGGCATTGCCTCCCGCCTTCCCGGAAGAATCGCCGAGATCAAGGCCGCCCTTGCCGGCTACAGGAGCAGACGTGACGAACTTCAGGCAAGGCTAGACAAGGTAACTGAGCAACTGAGGGAGCTGGGGGAGGATTGGGACGATAATGAGTAAGGAAGAATGGCAAGCTCAGTGACCAGCCCCTATGATTTTGCTGAAAAAAGCTTTTAATTATACAGAAAATGTGTTAGCATAATATTAGCCTTACCGGTGGGACAAGGTGAGCGTACAAGTCTACGCTCGATGACCCGCCAAATAGTCTCCGGTGTTCATGCCGGGGGCTTTTTTTGCGGATTTGAACAAGTCGGGGTAAAGAATGGGAAAATGAAAAAGCATCCCGGGTGGGGATGCTTTTTTGAGGGGACGATAGTATCAATATCTAAATGTTCTTTTAGCTTCCATTCATATTATGGCATTAATTTAGCGGTAAACTCATAAAGCTCAATCTATTTCTACTGTTCACTTTGCAATTTGGTCACAATAGCATTCACTATTTCCTCGACTTTAGGCAAGTCAATTACAAACCATTCCCTGGGTGTTATCACCTTTCCATTAGGAGCTTTGATACTTATATCAAGTTTATAATCTTCAAGCACATGATGAATCGTTGTTTCCAGTTTTCCAGGATCAAGATTGATTACCTGAAACTGCTCTACGACCTTAACAGGTGCATAAAGATATGTGGATTCATTCTCAGCATTTGCAATACGTTGCCGGACACTGTTTTTTGTAAAACCAATCTTATAAAGTGATTTTATATTTGCTATCTGAGGATCTTCGCTCAAGGATTTCAGAACATAAATATATCCGGTCCTGTAATCATCTCCCGTTAAATTCACCTCACCGGTTTCAATGTCACTAATGGCTTTTCCACGTCCATACAGAGAAGCACCCAGCCCATGATACCAAACATTATTCTCAGTTCCGTTCTCGTAGACAACATGTACCCGTCTGTCGTCATATTTTCTGTTTCTATCATATTTTTGAACATCTTCTCCAAAGGATTCAATGTATATCAACTGGTTCTTCAACAGATAATAATGATGAAGAACTATGTTATAGTTCTTGAAGGGAATGAACTTCCTCAAGCCGCTGGCAAGCTCCCTTTGAACCTGCTTGAACATCTTCTTGTATTCCGAAAAATCGTCCACTTGATTTCTCTTGACATTTGCGCCTGAACCATTCCTTTGCTTGCGAGTTACCTTTGTTGTATTGAAAAAATTAATCTCCTCGGAATCAACATCGTCCAAATCTTCGAACAACACAGAGTCATCATTCAGAACATCATCCAGCGAATTGAAGCCCCCCCCGTTAACATCCTTCTTGATTTCGTCCTTCAACTTGTCATAAGCAGTGTATTCCTCTTCAACCAGCAATCCCAGAGAATCGTACTCCTTAAGCTCGTTGCCCTTCCTTTTCAGTCCTAGCAGCTTGTGATACATGCTACGCTCCTTGAGATCATTCCTGCTGTTCTGCGGCATACGATTGTTTTTTCTGACCCATTCCTCTATTTCCTGTAAAGACTTAACATCATAATTTACAGATACCCGTTTCTTACTTTCTTCAACAGGTTCTATTAAATCATCTAAATCCGGATCATTCAGAATGTCATCAATGCTTCGATATTCCTTAATTTCCATTTTGAGCCTTCTTCCGTGCTTTCAAGTCTCTAAGCTTCGCCAGTGCATAAGCATACCTGACTTCAATTTCATCATTTGAATCCTTGCCTGGCTTCCTGTGATTCGCCAATACCCACTCCTTAATCTTGGGATAAATAACGTAAAGTTCCTCCTCTGAGAATTCCGACTTGGTTGCATCTATCGACTGCTGAATCCGGCGAAATGCCTTGCTGTCAATATTGCTTGACATGATTTCATATGCACGCTGGAACGGGTTAATTGAATCTATTAAATTAATGTCAAGATCATCAACATTGATGAACTTATCTGCCAGTCTTATGAATTGCTTGCCGTTTCCAGATCCATCACTTGTCTCTTCTTTTTTCGCCTGTTTCAAGTTCATTTCGGCAACTACATATTGACGTACATCTTCAAGCTCTTCATCATCCAAGTCTGGATTCTGCTGTAAAATCACCTTAGGAATCAAATCCCTGTTGATTATTTCCGGTTTGACATTTGCAACAATGGCCTTCTGCACATCGCTATCCTGCAAAATGGCAGCCTTCAAATCAGGAAGATCGTTCTCAATAATATCTCTTGTACGCTGTGTCGATGGTTCACGCAATCCTTTTACAGAAATAGAAGGCCCCTCATTTTCGGTGCCGTCAACTATAGCAGAAGGTCCTTTTTTCCTTGTCCCGTTTCCACCGCTCTTCAATTTCAATTCAGGAGCCATTACCTGCTCCATCAGCAATGAAGCCGTGACTGCCTTGAGAATTGTATTAACGGCAACTGTAACGTCATCATCATCTACATCAGGCTTGGCAATCAAATTGGTAAACTGAGCATGAGTCTTGTTGTCACTGTCACGAGTCACCCTGCCGATAATCTGCACTATTTCCGTAAGCGAACCACGATATCCGATTGTCAATGCATATTCTGCCCACGGCCAGTCAAATCCTTCCTTTGCCATTCCAAGAGCAATTATGATATCAAGGTCATCAGCAGAATTCATATTGCGCAGATATTCCTGAACTTTCTCACGTCCTTCTTCAGTAACAAGATCGGCAACCTTCAACACCTTGCCGTCACCATTGCGCTTTATATAATCGATTCCCGTTTCCGGATCCTTCTCCATGAATTCACCGATGGCATCCTCGATATGCCCAACCTCCTCATACTTATCCTTGGTTGATTCCGAAGAATTAACATTTGGAATGTGTATGATTGTCTTCTTATCGGTATCAATTGCCTTATCCAAAGCATCCAGATATGTACCCTGATAAAATTTATAATCAATTCCAAACGACTTCAGGTACTTGTATCCATCAAGCTGCTCATAGTAGGAGTAGTTAACCTTATCGAATAAAAGTTCATCCTGCATGGTCAGGATTGGCTGTGAATCCCCACGGAAATAAGAACCGGTCATCGCCAGAATATGTGCTGTTGAATTGTGCATGATGTTCTTCAAGGCATTTCCCAAAACGGAATTGTCATTCGCAGAAACGTGATGGAATTCATCAATGGCAATCAACGTGTCATCAAATTTGGCATCATCCGCAACTTCCTCATATGCAAATCTTAACGTTGCATGCGTGCAGATAAGGATTCTGGCATCCGGATTATTTAGAAATTCCACAAAGCGGATGACATTGCTCTTTTCACCGCCTGACGTCAAATCGTAATGCGGATCGATTTTCCAGTCTTCATAAAAGCCGAAACTGGTCAGGTCAGTATCCCTGAAAGAACGGCCGATAGAACGTTCGGGAACAGCAACGATAACCTTCTTGATTCCCTGATTGGCAAGCTTGTCCAATGCAACGAACATCAGAGCCCGAGACTTTCCGGATGCCGGAGGAGCCTTGACAAGAAGATACTTCGAATTCCTCTTCTCATATACTCTTGCCTGCATGTCACGCATGCCGAGTCTGTCAGTATTGGTACTATTCCCAGTTCTATGGTATTCAACCGAAACAACATCTTTATCAATCATTGCCATTATCTTCCTTTCATATACATTCTCCAAATCAATCAACGTCATTTCTGCCGATTAGCTGAAGATCCAACAACCATCAAAAACTAAATAGGATACCCATCAGCTAAGTACTAATCCTACCTGTCCTTGATTTTAGTTTCATTGCTGTACATTTTCAGCAAATATGACAGCCTTTCACTGTCATCCTTGAAGCCGGACTGCCTGTAAACACGGTCAACAACCTGATCCAATTCACGGTGTGCCTTGAGAAGCCTTTCATTCATGGGCTTGGGATTGTTCTTTGCCAGGGGCGTTCCATATAATTCTGCCAATGTTCCCCCCTCCTCAGCACGTATATCAAGAATATCCACAGTCAGGTTTTCAATCTCTTTTATCCGACGACTTGAAATTTCCGGAACCGGGAACGTATTGTAAACCAAACCTGCCGAATATCTATAATCTGTCTTTAAACGTCCTCCAACTGCTCTGAGCCATGTCATATGCATGCGTGACTCCAGCAATCCCAACAGCCAGATTGGAGAATCATAGATTGCCATTGCCGAATCGGAAATTATGACACTTGAATCCACTATGCCCATAGGTACATATAATCTGTTTTCCGAGGATACACGCGGTACAATGATTGAATACTTAGAATTGTCATTTCCAGAATATTCCGACGGATAGCGTATTTCTCCAAACAACTCTGGAACATCCGCCAGCTTTATAGTTTCCTTACGTTTTCTACCCAACCTGTATTTTTTAACCTTATCCACTAAATCCTCAATCTCAACATTTTCTGAATAATCTGCATGATCAACTTCATAGAGTCAGAGGCAATACCTTGAAATGCCATTTATAAATTCACTTGACCCCATGTATTTTCTGCAATATTTCTTAGTACTCTCACTTAAAGACTCGTATTCTTGCGCATCAAACAGCAAGTTTCCCCCATCATTAGGCATACTTCCAAAGTTCATTGCTGGAAGGAAATCATTTCGTTTCTTCTGCAATTCAACAATGACATTCTCCCCTTCAGACAGATAAGGGTTGATATTTTCAACTTTCTTCTGTGAATCGTTGAAAAATAAAAACTTATCGCCTGAAAAATACTCTTCATCAGCTACACCGACAATGCTTACAGTAACCTGGGCATTATTCTTCGCATTATTTCCCCATTTGAACGATTGATATGCAAATATAATATCACTGTTTTTCCTGTAAAGTTCAGACCACAAGATAGATACCTGTTCCCCCTGATTTATTGAATTCGTAGTAACGAATGCATATCTTGCATTGCTACTTCTGATATATCTTGCTCCTTTGACAAACCATCCTGCTATATAATCCAGGGAATTAAATCCCTTCATATTCCCGCATACTGACTTAATATCATCCTTTTGGTCCTTGCTTTGCTTTCTGGCACCAAGATATGGTGGATTGCCAAACAAATAAACCTCATCATCCCTGCCATGAGGAAGAATCTCTTCCCAGTCAAGCCTCAGCGAGTTCCCGCAAACAATCGCCCCTGCCTTTTGAAGTGGCAGTGTCGGACGAACTGCATTATGAACTTCCTCTTCAAGTCTCCTGTTCATCTGATGTTCTGCAATCCACAGTGACAGTCTTGTGACATCGCACGCAAAATCATCAATTTCGATACCGTAAAACTGATTTAATGTAACTGATGGAATGTACATAGTGGCAATTCTCATTCCATTGAGTTCCCTGATGATGTCAATTTCCAACTGACGTAATTCCTTGTAGGCAATTACAAGGAAATTCCCCGATCCACATGCCGGATCCATGAACTTGATGTTGCCAATCCTCTCATAAAGCTTAGTAAGCTTATCCTCGTTTCCCCTGGCCCTTTCGAAATCTTCACGAAGATTGTCAAGAAACAATGGTTTAATAACCTTCATTATGTTGGGGACACTGGTATAGTGCATCCCAAAATGACTTCTCCTGTCCTCAGATGCAACTGCCTGAAGCATTGACCCAAGAATATCAGGATTAACCTTGGACCAGCCTATCAATTCACCGGCATCAATCATCAGCTTTCGTGACTTGGCACTGAATTCAATATGCATATGCGGTTCTGTAAAAAGTTGACCGTTAACGTATGGAAAATCGCTCAACCAAGCTGGTTCATCACCTGATCTTTCCTTCTTATCCATGAATGAGAACAATTCTGAAAGTCTGTCATTCATGTCAGAACCATCAGGTGACGTAATTTTCTTCAGAAAGTCAGTGAACAAATCCTGCTTGAAAATTCCAGTATCTTCCGCAAACAGACAGAACAGAAATCTAATCAGGAAAAGATTCAGTCCATGTCTGTCAACATCTCCATTATCACTTGAAATAACATCAAAGAACTTGGCAAATCGTTCTGCGGCCTTCAGATCTGCAGGGTTCTCTCTTTCAAAATCCGCCTTCTCTATTCCGTTCCAGGCAAGAAAGAAATCAAAATAACGGGGCAGTTCCATGAATTTTATATCCAAGGTATCTCCAGTCTTGATATCTTTGGCAAGCAATTGCTTGTAATCAGTAACGACAATATACCTTGGCTTTGATTTAATCTCGTCAATCCTGTCTTCCAGATCCGAATAAGTCTGCATCACCCGACCTTTTGTTTCCTTGAAAAACAACTTGTTTTTCAAATAGACCTCTCCAGGAACCTTAGATAAATTGTTGCTGCCCTTACGTAATTTAGTAATTGTCGCTTTTGAGATTTTCTCGTATACAGACAGAAAATCATATATGAATTGCCCGTGATCTTCCTTTTCAACTATTTTCTTAATTTTATCTTCATAATCAGTAATTGACATATACTTTTTCCATCCTAACATTGGTGTAAGTCATTAAATATCTTGTGTATATGTAAAACTGATCATTGTCATTAAAGAACTCAGGCAATTTACTTTTAAGTTCATTTATAAATGCAGTGTTGGGCAATACTGACTCATTGTACTTTTCATGTCCAACACCACCTTTCATAGTCAAAAAGGATCCACCAACACAATTCGTTAGTGAATCCTTAAAAAAATACTTGACAAATAAGCGTTGACCTAAATAATCAACGTGAGTGAGTGAGTGAGTGAGTGAGTGAGTGAGTGAGTGAGTGAGTGAGTGAGTGAGTGAGTGAGTGAGTGAGTGAGTGAGTGAGTGAGTGAGTGAGTGCTCATCATTTACATCTTCCTTCCAATTTTAGAATATATTACTGGTTTATCATCAAGAAACGCTATACTCCATATTACTCTAGCACATCTACCACCCCCCGCCAACCACCCCTATCGTGTTTTTTCAAAAAGTTCATCAAAACTTTTAATTTCCGCCATGCTAAAAAGCAGAGCCTGGAATTTGCATCTACCCGCAGGTGATGCCATCAAAGTACTGCATTTTCCATCCTAGGCCTTGACCTTGCCGCTTCTTTCCCCGTTGATTCTGTCGATTTCCTCCTGAATGATGTTGCCAAAGGTCTTCTTGTCGACTTCGACCTTCTGGGCGGCGACGGACTTGTCCGCGAAGGCATCAAACACGGTCTGCTTTTCCTCGAGCAGGTCCGTGACACGCTCGTCGACGGTGTTGGACGCGAGAAGCCTGTAGACAAGGACGTTTCTGGCCTGGCCCATACGGTAGGCGCGGGAGATGGCCTGGCTCTCGATGGAAGGCTTCAGCTGGGGTTCGCAGATGATCACGACGCTGGCGGACTGAATGTTGAGACCTGTGCCGCCGGCGACAATCTGGGAGACAAGAACCTGACCGGCGGGAGCCTTGTCGAAGCCGTCGATGATTTCCTGACGCTTTGCCGGCGTAACGGAACCGTTGATCGGCTCGGTGCACTGGCTGCCGAGCATCGCTGATATCTTGCTGATTGTGTCGCGGAAA
Source organism: Ligilactobacillus ruminis DSM 20403 = NBRC 102161 (assembly GCF_900113455.1). Classification (GTDB taxonomy): domain Bacteria; phylum Bacillota; class Bacilli; order Lactobacillales; family Lactobacillaceae; genus Ligilactobacillus; species Ligilactobacillus ruminis. Next base: position 46,704 of record NZ_FOPI01000016.1, read on the forward strand.
TAGGAGAAGACGATGACCTTTCTTCCGTCAGCCTTGGCGTCGGCAATGATTTCCATCATCCGTCCGGCCTTGCTGGAATATTTGAGGTCGTCAACGCTCCATGAGACACGCCTTGCGTCATTGTAGCTCTTCTTCAGAACCGCCTGTTCGTACGCTTCGCGCTCAACCTTGCCAAGGCGGCACCATTCCCTGCTTTCGACCAGCTCGGGAAGTTCGGTCAAGACGTCTTCGCGCTTCCTTCGATAATAGATAGGCGCAATCTTTTCCCGAAACTGCGACGCAAATGACAAGGCCTTGATATTTGAAACCTTCCTTGCAATCTTCGGCTGAAGAATGGAGATGAGGCGGATCATCTCGTCAACGTTGTTCTCAATCGGGGTGCCCGTCATGAAGAGCATCCTGTCTGCGTGTTCAGAAAGCTTCCTCACGCTCACGGAACGCTTGGCGGACGGATTCTTTATGTAATGGGCCTCATCGACGACAAGCATGCCGAATCTGAAGTCATCCGGAAGACTGAAGGCAGACGTCGTTTCGTATGTAGTGACGGCAACGCCACCCTTGTCCATCCATTCCCTGATTGCCGCCTGCTTCGTCGTGCCGTGGACCTTGATGACGCTGAGAAGACTGAACCTCTCAATTTCCCTGCACCAGTTGATCATGACACTGGCCGGGCAGACCACTACGAAGTGGGTGGACCCTGTATTTCTCAAAGAGACCATCGACGCAATCGCCTGAACGGTCTTGCCAAGGCCCATCTCGTCACCGAGAAGAACCCTGCCCTGATGAAGTATGTACTTGACGCCGAGTTCCTGATAGCGTCGCAGTTCGCAGCGCAGTCCGTCCGGGAAGAAGTCCTCGTCCTGAATCTTTCCTGCGAGTTCCTTCGGCAGGCCGTACATCGAGTCCCCATTGCCAAGCAGGCCGGGAACCAGCTTCTCCACGGTGTTGTTGTACTTGACAGGCTGCTTTTGGAAATCATCCCATGCGTCGCTTTCTGAATAAAACTTCAGATTTCTGCGGCGGTCCGAGAGTTTTCCAAGCTGAAGACCGTATTCGCCTTGAATGGTTTCGGTAAGTGACTGATATGCGTCCTCTGCCCTCTGCTTCCTCGTCCCGGATGAAAACAGCCAGCGGAAAAGCCCCGTTGCAGGCTTGATGTCGTCCATGTCACGCGAGATGGACTCCTTGTACTTATCGTCAAGACCCTCACAGTCACTTGCGAGCTTGCAGGCCTCATGATATCTGGAAAGAGCGGTCACGATGCGGGTAGCGCTTACGCTTCTGTCATCTGCGTTGAGCTTGAGCCTGACTGATTCCTTTGCCTGACCGTACACATCTTCAACGCACTTCATGATCTTGTATGCGGTGTCCTCACTGATGCCGCGGACGGCTGACAGATCATAATCCCTGGCCGTCAGGATGTCCGCATAGTTGTTGTAGCCATGGTCACGAAGAGCCTTGACTCTGATGCCCTTCTTGTCACGATTGAGCTCCTCGACGGCAATGTCCTCCATCATCGCCATCGCCTCTGAATCCACATACCTGACCGCTGCCTTCCTGACCTCGCTTTCGTACTCCCCGACTTCGGAAATCTCCCTCTGCCTCTGCTCCGCCTTCCGGTAATCATCAATCAGACGATTGATGTCGGAAAAAGAAAATGATCTTTTCATGCAAAAAACCTCTCAATGCAGTTGTTGCTGTTTTGTTAAGTGTAGTACCGGTGAGAGAAAATTGCAATGGTGGGACAGCGGAAAAGATAGTAAAAAATTCCCCACAACCATCAGACAATTTTATCTGACAATTATAGGGATCTTCACGCATATCAGGAATTCTTCAGCTCCTCCATATACAGTTCAGCTATATATGCGGGTCCATTGCACCACAGCTTTGTTTTTTCATCATACAGTGCCTTGCCTGTCCTGGAACACAGAAAATCCATCAATGCATCTTTTCTGTCCTTGCCGGTCTCTTCTGCGATTTCTTCTGTCACCATAGTGATAAGAAGGTCGATTGTATAATTCATTTTTTCCTTTGGAATTGTTACTTCAGCCATATCTTCTCGCCTCTCACAAATTTCAGACACTCAATAGCTGCTTCGGTTTTGAAGCAATATTGATCTTTTAATTTATTCGGCAGCAACCGTTTAATGCAAAAATCGTCTGCTTCCTGATCACCGGCTGTCCCAAAGGCCCCTGCAAGATATGCCGTAAGAGTTGCATTTGTCGCATCGTCTGCAATCTTTCCTGCAATGATATCATATTTTGCCATTTCACGTTCAACATCAACAAACAGTTTTTTCTTTCGATGAGCGGCGATACAATGTAACCAATCCACATCCGCATTTTTAAAAACATGCATTTCAAGTTTTCCAACAGGTTGGAACTCAAAAGTTGAAACATAGCCAAAATTCTGCCCTTCTTCAATTTTTCCGGTTGCAATTGCCTTGACGATTGAAGTTCTCAAAAAACTTTCTGCCTGTTCTTTCGATGTGGTCAAATAAAATCCCTGACCAAAATCTTTTCTCTTTGCACATCTGGCAAGATCCGGCTCTCTGACTTCACAATAGCTGCCGTGATAAAGAACAAATCCATCTTCTGACTCAGACAATGATTTCCGTCCCCTTTTCTTTCATGAATTCCTTAATATCTTCAAGAACGGCTTCGTCACCTTCACAATGAAAAATACCATAACATTTTTCTATATATCCAAGAACATCGGCCTCCTTAAACAGACGGATAATCTGCTCAACAGGTAGATGCCACTCTTCTGAAGCAAGCCGGATCAATCTTGTCTGCATAAAAGTAATCTCTGTTTTATCGCTCATTATAAATTCCCCCTTAAAGAATGATGCTCAAAGAACGGACAACCCGTCCTGCCTTCCGGCTCTGGTGCAGCTTGCTGCAAGCTGCATTTTCGTCTCTGCATTTTCATTGTAACACTTTTCCTGTCCTTTCCGCTGACAGGCATATCCCGGCATCCATTGATCAGTCCTTATTCTGCATGTTCTTCTTCACCATTGCCGGGCAGTTGTCGTACTGGCGGAATCCGTAACGCTCGTAGAACGTGATGGTCCTCGGATCGGACGGGATGACCTTGACATGGAGAAGGTCGGTGAAGTTTTTCATGATTCGATTCATGAGTTCGTCGCCGATGTGTCTGCCCTGGTACTTCTGGTCAACCAGAACGTAGTGCAGGAATGCGGTGGCAGCTCCGTCGTCAAGGGCACGCAACAGGCCGATCAGCCGGTCTCCATCCAGGCCGAAATGACGTGCGTTGAGTTGCGCATCGCAGTCACGAGCCTTTTGGGGTATCTTCCCGACTCCCAGCCCACTGAAAGGAAGAGCCGCCTGAGGTCTTCTTCGGTAAAGTCCCCTGTCGGCCTGTATTCAATCGTCATTGTCATTTTTCCTGTTTGCTTTCCTGTTCATTGTAGCTCTGATGAGAGATGAAGGCAATCGATGGTGACGGTCGGAATCTTTGCATTGACAAAAAGGCGGAAGATCACCCGGATGGATGATCTTCCGTCATTTTGTTCAGTGTTACTGCATTTCAAAAATTCCTAGAAGTCAACGTCATCCGGATCGGCACACTGACCGCCAAGACCGGACAGCGATGAAATCTCCTTCATCTCGTCGTCTGAAAGCTCGAAGTCAAACAGGTCCATGTTCTGCCTGATTCTCTCAACGTGTACGGATTTAGGCAGAGGTAGCACACCCTGCTGAATGATCCAGCGCAGGGACACCTGAGCCGTTGACTTGCCATGGGCTTCCGCAATTTTCTTCATCGTCGGGTTCTGCAAGACAACTGACCCCTGGCCGCCAAGCGGACCCCAGGCCTCAACCAGAATGCCCATGTCCTGAAGCTTTATGATCTCATCGGTGTGCGGCCAGCCCGGGTGAACCTCAATCTGATCCACCATCGGCCTGATTCTGGCCGTTTCCATCAGCTTTTCCACGTGATGCGGCATGAAGTTGCTGAGGCCGATGGCACGAATCCTTCCAGCCTCATACATCTCCTCCATCGCACGCCACGAATCGGCATTGATCTGTGCCGCACGGTCACCGAACTGCTTCTCATTTGCCGGCCAGTGAATCAGATACAGGTCGAGATAGTCAAGCCCGAGACGTTCAAGACTTGCCTGAAAGGCCGCCTTCGTCTCCTCGTATCCTCTGTCAGTGTTCCAAAGCTTGCTTGTAACGAACAGCTTCTCGCGCGGCACGCCGGATACCCTGATTCCCTCTCCTACGCCTTCTTCATTTTCATAAATCCTGGCCGTATCGATATGACGGTAGCCGGCCTCGACTGCATCCTGCACAGCCCTGGCAGTCACTGCCGGATCGGTTCGGAACGTACCATAGCCGACGCACGGAATCTCAACGCCGTTTTCAAGCTTAATCGGTGAGTTGACATTAGTCAGATTCATTACAGATCATTCCCTTCTGATTCTTGTCTGTTCAGCTTCATTCTAACATGAAATGCTGGAAATCATGAAAATATTGCTCAACTGAACTTAAATCCACAGACAGTAAAACACACTTGTGGATGATCTTCCATCATTTTGTTCAATGCTCTGCATTTTCACCAGGCACGGACGCCGAGAGAAAGAAGAAGCTGATGATGAGGGCCGCCACGCTGAAGAACGATCCGGCATAGCCGATGTTTCCGATTCCCGCATTCGTGCAGACGATGCCAAGGTTGATGACGGAATTGCGATGCAGACATAGGAAAGAACACAGGCTGCGGCACTGCATTTCATATCCGAATCAAGCTTGATTCTGTCGCCGTAACAGCTGTAGAGAATGCGCGAAAGGCCCATCATCAGGGCGGTGTCCGTCCACAAGCTTTCTGTGTTTGCAGGCTTAATAAAAATAATCCTTATAATAGCCTCCATCCGGATGCTTCTTGCGGTTTACAATACATACCGCTTCCACTTCATATTTCTCATATGCTTCTTTGATTTTCCCCTGCTGCCGGTGCAATTCTTCTTAAGTGAAACTCTGTTCCTTAAACTTTATTTTTCATGTCATCCCTACAAACTGGAAGTTGTCAATTTCTTATATATTTTTGATCAGTGTCAGGAATCGTATCTTCTGACCGATATCGCTCTACTTTCATGTGAAGATTATATTTATCTCTTAACTCCGCAATCTTATTCATCATGGGTGATTGATGGTGAAAGTCAATGCTCTCTTGATTTTCCCAACTGTCAATCAGTAGCACAGTTTCCTCATCTCCCAGAGGGAAAAAATAATCATATCTAATGTTCCCCGCTTCATTTCTAATTGCATCAACAGTACCGCTTGAAATCATCTCCTTTGCAAATTGTCGCGCAGAACCATTTTCGCCGGAATAATATATATTAACAACTATACTCATTATACTTTCCTCCAAATTCCGATTTGTATAACCTCTCTTAACATCTAATCCACTGCCTGCAAACACCCAAAATGGTCGAGTTGCCGGATTGGTTGTCACCCTTTTTCATTTTTCAAAAATCATCCCAAAATGCCTGACATCTAATCCACTAACTCAATTTGCGTTATCTAATCCGAGGTCACAACCTGACACACATTTTGCAGTAGATATGTTTCCATAAAAGAAAACCGAGCTTTTCGCAAGGCTCCTCTAATGATGATCACCTCGCAAAAAGCCCGGAAATACGCCACTTTCTGGCACTTATTTATCTTTTCTTGACATCAAGACTACCGTCTCAGCGGTTCGCCACTTTCCAATCGATCGTCGCCTCGCTCCTCTCTCTTGGGTGGCTATCGCATGGAGCGTTTCTAAGCTTCACCACGACTAGCGTCGCGCTGAAGCAAAGTAACGCTCTCCACATGCGCCGTTTGCGGGAACTGGTCGACCGGCTGAATCCTGCCCTCGACATGGTAGCCCTTTTCCATCAAGCTTTGAATGTCGCGCACAAGCGTGGCAGGGTTGCAGCTGACGTAGACGATTCTGTCCGGATTCATCCCCGTTGCGCTTTCGATTAAGCTTTCAGTCAAACCTTTGCGCGGCGGATCGACCATGATGACGTTTGGTCTGATTCCTTTTTCTTTCCACTTGGCCATCCAGTCTTCGGCATTGCCGACCTCAAATCTGAGGTTGTCAAGCTCGTTGAGCTCGGCGTTGCGCTTGGCATCTTCAATGGCTGCTTCAACGATTTCGACTCCGTAGACGGCTCTGCATTTTTCAGCAAGGGACAAAGAAATCGTCCCGATTCCACAGTAGGCATCGATCGCGGTTTCTTCTCCGGTCAGGTTGGCGAACCTGATTGCGGTCTGATAAAGCTTTTCCGTCTGAACCGGGTTGACTTGGTAGAACGACTGCGCGGAAATCTCGAATTCGAGGCCGTTCAGCGTGTCCTTGATATGATTCCTGCCAAAAAGCAGCTTGGTCTTTTGACCCAAAATAACGTTGGTTCTGTCACGGTTGACGTTTTGCATGACGCTGACGACGTCCGGACAAGCGGCAACGATTTTTTCGGCAATTTCTCGATCATGCGGGAGACGGCCGTTCTTCGTGACGATGACAACCATTGCTTCGCGCGAATAGTGACCGATTCTGACCATCAGGTGGCGAATCATGCCGGAATGGCGCTCTTCGTCATAAGGTTCAAGCTCGTAAGCGTTCAAAACCTTTATGACTTCCTTCAAAATCTCGTCGATGCGCTCGTCTTGAATCAGGAAATTCTCAAGCGGAAGGAAGTTGTGACTGCCTCGCTTGAAGAATCCGGTCTTCAAATCACCCTTCGTTCCGCGCACGGGAACCTGGGCCTTGTTGCGATAATGGAACGGATCCTTCATCCCGATCGTTTCTGCAACTTCGATGTCGTCCAGATGAGCTTTCTTCAAAAGATCCTGAATCTGCTTTTGTTTGAACTTGAGCTGAGCAGGATAGGCCAAATGCTGAAGCGGCGCAATGCCCGCCTGCGAATATGCCCTACCTTGTGATTCGACGCGATCCTTGCTCGTCGTCAACCGCTCGATCACCTTGGCATAACCGTAATTTTTGCCGACCTTGAGCACGTGCAGCCTGATTTCTTCGCCTGGCAAAGCATCATCGCAAAACAGCGTGTACCCGTCAACCTTGACGACGCCCATTCCTTGATAGGTCAAGTCGGTCACGGTTGCTGTCAATTCTTGATTTTTTGAAACTGGTGGTTTAAATTTCATTGATATTTTCCTTTGCGTATAAAATTCCATTGTTTATTTTAACACAAAAAAGCCGGGTTCACCCCGACTTGCCTTATTTTGTCAAATTCAGTGCCGGCAATTTTTCTTGTGCGCCTTCATCTTCTTGATTGCCCATGCGTAATGGCTGGCGGTGTTGCTGATGAAACACCCGCCGACCCACGGGTAAAAGCTTTTCGTAAACAGCTCTTCGTCAGAAAAAATCTCAAGCGCCTGCATCACCTGATGATGAGATTCTTCAAGTCTTCGCAGCGCCTCTTCTTCTGAAACGTCCCGGTTCTTCTCCCAGAATGCAACGTTCATTGCTCCGTATGTCCGCCAATTGTATCCCTCCGGCAAAACGACCTGCTCTTGTCATCATCGTGGTTCTTCAGCCAGTTCAAAAGAAGATGCTGACATTCATAAAGATGAATCAAAACGTCGCACAGATTCCTGCCCCTTTGCCAGTGTGCTTCTTTTTTCTTGTCGTCGCCCGAAAAATCATATTCCCTGCTTTTTCTTCTTCCGTTCTGTTTGCGATCATCTTGAGCAAATTTTCATAATTGGTCGTTGCCGCTTCGATCAGTTCTGCTTTGGTTTTTGGTTTTGCCATGTTAACCCCTCATATATTTACATTATCAAAGCAAATAATATCAGGCGTCAATTCCCGCCGTCAAGCTTTTTAGGACGAAACCAACTTTGCCCGTAATCCAGGGATGATTTTTACGGGCAAATCTCATAAAACGGACTTTTTCCCGTAATCCCGTCCCGTCTCAATAATCAAGCAGGCGATGCGCGGCTCTGTATTTTAAAAAATGCCGGACAAAATCGGTCGACCTGCAACCTGTACTATGTCCTGTCAAGTATACAGTTCAAATATAAAATTTTAACTAACAAGATACGGCTTGATTGCAGAACTGTTCTGCGGTCAGGCCGTTTTTTGACGCATAGGCACGTTTCCTGTTGAAATAGTCTATTGCTCCCTGAACTAATGTTTCAAGCTCTTCAAGGTTGGCAGGCCGCGGATGATGATCCATCCAGATGTGCTTGAAATCGTTCCACCAGCGTTCCATAGGTGAATTCTCCCATGGATGCCCGGGATGAGACATGCTGTGAACACATTTATTCTCTGTCAGATAATTATTGAAATCCATTGAACAGTATGCTGC